>JAURVZ010000037.1 GCA_030655215.1 Pseudolabrys sp.
CGCGGCGGGAGGGGGGTAAGAAGCGGGCACTGAATTGCGTAGTACCCCCCTCCCCAACCCTCCCCCGCAAGGGGGGAGGTGAAGAAAGAGCTTCGCTCAACGGTTCTACGTTCCCGCCCGGAACAGCGGCCGGCGGCTGAGGCGGCGGCGTTCCTCGCTGTTGAGGATCGGTTCGCCCGGCGCAGGCGCAATCGGCGGGGCATCTTCCTTCATCGGCGCCATCGCCGCGACCACGCGTTCCGGCGGGAAGGTGACGATGACCTCTGTGCCGATGCGCAGCTTGGATTTCAGCGTGAACGTGCCGCCATGCAGGTCGACCAGACTCTTGGCGATCGGCAGGCCGAGGCCCGCGCCCTGTTCGGCAGACTTGATTGAGTTCGAACCTTGCCCGAACGACGCCAGAACCACCGGGATTTCCTCTTCCGGAATGCCGGCGCCGGTGTCCTTGACGCTCATGTACTGGCCACCGGACGCGGTCCAGCCGACCTTCAGCCAGATCTCGCCGCCTTGCGGCGTGAACTTGATCGAGTTCGACAGCAAATTGAGACAGATCTGGCGCAAGGCGCGCTCGTCCGCCCACAGCCGCGGCAGGTCGGGTTCATACACTTCATGCATAGTAATGCCGCGCGCGGTGGCGCGCAGCTTCAGCAGATGGTGGCAGTCCTCGGCGATGCCCATGAGCGACACCGACTCTTCGTTCAGCTCGTAGCGGCCGGCCTCGATGCGCGACAGATCGAGAATTTCATTGATCAGGCCAAGCAAGTGAACGCCGGACGTATGAATGTCGCCGGAATATTCCTTGTAAGCGGCGACCGAATGCTCGCCGAACACTTCGGTCTTCATCACCTCGGAGAAGCCGAGAATGGCGTTTAACGGCGTGCGCAGTTCGTGGCTCATTTGCGCCAGGAAGCGCGACTTGGAGATGTTGGCGGCCTCGGCGCGCTGGCGCGCTTCATCCGAAATCATCTTGGCCTGTTCGAGTTCGCCGATCAGTGCATCCTTTTCGGCGCGCGCCTCCAGCGTTGCCAAGGTCGTCGAATACAGCCGATAGGCCAGCACGGCGAAATAGCCCTGCGCGGTAATCGCCATGATGGCGAGGATGTAATCGCGCAAGGCGCCTTGCAGCGCGAAGTCGAGCGCAATGGCGGCAGTAACCGGGAAGGTGGCGGCGAAAGCCGCAATCGGCAGGCTCGAGGCCAGCATGCTCGACACCGCGACCACCAGCAGCATGACGAACAGCATGAACGTGCCGCTGCTCTCGTCGGTGCCGACCGGATGGATCAGGATGAACATCCAGGCCAGGCCATAGAACAGATCGAGGATGATGAAGCGCAGCCGCCAGGCACGCGCATCGATGCTCGACATCGGCAGTTCGAGGAATTGTTTGCACTTGGTGACGATGACGGCGTGGATGACCAGCACCGAGGCGGTCCAGGCGCCGGCTGTGACCGCGCCGGTCCAGAGGCTGGACAGGAAACCAATCGTGGCCACCAGCAGCAGGATGACCAGCGAAGCGGAGAGGCGGTTCTGCGCGTATTGCCGGAGCAGTTCGTAATCGAATGCCGGCCGGGTGCCCGAGGTCGATGTCAGCCGGTCGCGCGCGTCGCGCACATGCTGCGAGGCAAGGCGGCGCTTCACCGGTGAGGTTTCCGGCGGCAGGGCGGAGAGATCGGGTTGTTCGCCTGGGATCATGAACGCAAACGCCACATACGCTGGAGTGAGATGCGCAAAGTCGCGCAAATTCCTTAAGACGGTGCTTAAGTTGATCGCTAATGACCCATGTAGTTCCGCAGGGGTTAACGGCGGTTAACCATGTTTTTGACAGGCCATGGGGCCTGTGCTGACCTGAACGCAAAGAAAATCGCCCGGGAGGCAAGACCGTGAAGCTTTACGACACCAAAACCGCGCCGAACCCGCGCCGCACCCGCATCTATCTGGCCGAGAAGGGCATTGAGGTGCCGGTCGAGCAGGTCGACATGGTCGCCTTCCAGCACAAGACGCCGGAATACACCGCCATCAACCCGATGCAGCGCATGCCGGCTTTGCTGCTCGATGACGGCACCATCATCACCGAGTCCATCGCCATTTGCCGCTACTTCGAAGCGTTGCATCCGGAGCCGGCTTTGTTCGGCAAGACCGCCAAAGAGCAGGCGCAGGTCGAGATGTGGAACAGGCGCAGCGAGATCCACTTCTTCGCCAATGTCGCGGCGGTGTTTCGCCATCTGCATCCGGCGATGAAGGAATTCGAAGTGCCGCAGATTCCGGACTATGCCGAGGCGATGCGGCCGCGGGCAATTGCTTTTCTCGAACTGCTCGACAAGGAATTGGCGACACGCGAATTCGTCGCCGGGGATTTCTATTCGGTCGCCGACATTACAACATTGTGCGGCGTCGACTTCATGCGGCCGTCGCGGGTGGTGATGCCGGAGGGTTTGAGCAACGTGAAACGCTGGCATGCGGCGGTGGCGGCGCGGTCGAGCGCGAAGGCGTAAATGGATTGACGACGTTCTTGTAGGGTGGGCTAAGGCGCGCTTGCGCCGAGCCCACCGCGAACGAAGATGGTGGGCACGCTTCGCTTTGCCCACCCTACGAAGAGAGCAAGAGACGAAATATGCACCTCACCATCATCGGCTGCGGCGATGCCTTCGGATCCGGCGGCCGCAGCAACACCTGCTTCATGCTCAAGACCGCCAAGGCCACGTTGCTCATCGACTGCGGCGCATCGGCACTGCCCGCGTTGAAGGCGAAGAACATCGACCTCAACTCCATCGATGCCATCGTGCTGTCGCATCTACATGGCGATCACTTCGGCGGTCTGCCGTTCTTCATGCTCGATGCGCAATTCCTTGCCCGCCGCGACACTCCGTTCCTCATTGCCGGTCCGCCCGGCACGCGCGAGCGATTGCATGCAGCCATGGAAGTGTTCTTCCCGAATTCGACCGGCTCGACATGGCGTTTCGACTGGCGCGTGCAGGAAATCGAAGTCGGCGTGTCGACCGATGTGCTCGGCCACTCAATTGTTACGACAGAAGTGCTGCACCAGTCCGGTGCGCCATCGACGGCGTTGCGTCTGTCGGATGGTGTCAAGACCTTTGCCTATTCCGGCGACACCGAATGGACCGAGGCGCTGCTGCCGATCGCGCGCGACGCCGACCTGTTCATTTGCGAGTGCTATGGTTTTGCCGGCAAGCTCACCGGCCATATGAGCTGGGAAAACCTGCAGCCACGCTTGCGCGATCTCGGCGCCAAGCAGACCATGCTGACGCATATGAACCCGTCCATGCTGGCGCGCACCGACGAAGCGAGGGCGGCCGGTGTGCTGATCGCGGCAGACGGTTTGACGATGGAGTTTTGACGTGACCGACGTTTATGCGCGCATCGAGGCGAGCTTCGACAAACAAGGCCTGATGACGACCTTGGGCGCGACCTTGATCGATGCCACGCCGGGCAGCGTCGAGATCGCGCTCAAGCCGAGCGATGCGGTGTCGCAGCAGCATGGCTTCGTTCATGCCGGCGCGGTGGCGGCGATTGCCGATAGCGCTGCCGGTTATGCCGCACTCACCTTGATGCCGCTCGATGCCGGTGTGCTGACCGCCGAGTTCAAGATCAATTTGCTGGCGCCGGCGGCGGGCGACCGCATCATCGCCCGTGGCAAGGTGATCAAGGCCGGCCGGACGCTGGTGCTGGCCCAGGCCGAGGTCTTTGCCGAGAAGGCCGGCAAGGAGCGGCTGGTGGCGCTGCTGACCGCGACGCTGATGACCGTGCAGGGCCGGGAAGGCGTGAGCGATTAGGCCCTCTGTCGTCCCCGCGTGCGCGGGACGACAGCCAGCGCGCGAACGACAATCGCGCCTCAATACGGCCCCGACTGTCCCGCGCGCTTGAGGTGGCGCAGGTCTTCTTTCTTCAACGGCGATTTTTTCGGCGAGACGATGGACCGGACAATCGCACGCACGATGAGGATCAGCAGCGCGATGAACGCGGCAAACAGGATGGCGATTTCGATAAAGGCGACGGACGAGTAGATAACGGACATGCGTGCCTTATGATCAGCAGCGTCATCGAGGCGTCCTCCCCCCGGTGGGGGAGAGGACGTTAAGACTTACTTGCCGCGATCCAGCACCGCCATCAGCGACGACGTATCCCAGCGATTGCCGCCCATGGCCTGCACCTGCGCATAGAACTGGTCGACCAAAGCGGTGACCGGCAGATTGGCGCCGTTCTTGCGCGCTTCGCCGAGACAGATGCTCAAGTCCTTGCGCATCCAGTCGACCGCGAAGCCGTGGTCATACTTGCCGGCGACCATTGTCTTGTAGCGGTTCTCCATTTGCCACGACTGCGCCGCGCCCTTGGAGATGGTCTGGATCAGCATCTCGATGTCGAGGTTGGCTTTCTTGGCGAAGTGGATCGCTTCCGACAGGCCCTGCACCAGGCCGGCAATGGCGATCTGGTTGCACATCTTGGCCAACTGCCCCGAACCGGGCGAGCCCATCAAATTGCAGGCGCGCGCGTACGAGTCGATGACCGGCTTGGCCTTGTCGAAGATCTCTTTGTCGCCGCCGCACATAACGGTCAGCACGCCGTTCTCGGCGCCAGCCTGGCCGCCCGACACCGGACCGTCGACAAAGCCGAAGCCGCCTTTGGTCGCGGCTTCGTAGAGCTCGCGGGCAATCTCAGCCGAGGCGGTGGTGTGATCGACGAAGGTCGTGCCCTTGCCCATGCCGGCGAAGGCGCCGTCCTTGCCGAGCGTCACTTCGCGGAGGTCATTGTCATTGCCGACGCAGCACATGACGAAGTCCTGGCCCTTGGCGGCTTCGGCGGGCGTCTTGGCGGCCTTGCCGCTAAACTGGGCGGCCCATTTCTCGGCCTTGGAGAAGGTGCGGTTATAGACCGTCACTTCATGGCCGCCTTTATTCTTGAGGTGGCCGGCCATCGGATAGCCCATGACGCCCAAACCCAGAAACGCAACCTTCGCCATTGTCTTTCTCCCTTAAAAGAACCGGCCCGTCGGGACCGTTATTCGAAATTCAGGCGCAATAGGTCATTGCCGGGGCATCCGCGTCAACCTCAGATTGGCGGCGCCAAGGGGCTCATTGACCCGTCCCGTGCCTTGCCTATGGTGACCGCCCGGTAGACCGAGGAATGACGATATGGCCGTGACCAAGGACCAGATACTCAGCGCATTGGCGGGTGTCGCCGCGCCGAACGGGGCGCCGCTGACCAGCCAGAACGTGCTGTCCGACGTGGTGGTGACCGACGGCAAGGTGTTCTTTTCCGTGTCGGTCGATGCCGCGGCGGTCAAGGCCTGGGAGCCGGTGCGGGCGGCGGCGGAAGCGGCGGTCAAGGCGGTGCCGGGCGTGGTCTCGGCTTTAGTGGCGCTGACGGCGGAGCGGGCGGCCGGGCGCGGGCCGCAGCCCGCAAACAAGGCCTCCGGTCATAACCATGCCGGCCATAATCACGGCCCGGGCGGCCACAGTCACGCTCCCCCGGCGGGGGCCAAGGAGCTCCCCGGCATCCCCGGGGTGGAGTCCATCATTGCGGTCGCTTCCGGAAAAGGCGGCGTCGGCAAATCAACCACGGCGGTCAATCTCGCTTTGGGCTTGCGCGATCTCGGCCTCAAGGTCGGCATGCTCGATGCTGACATCTACGGGCCGTCATTACCGAAGTTGTTTGCCATCAAGGAAAAGCCGGAGACCGTTGGCGGCACGCGGCTCAAGCCGATCGAACGCTACGGCTTGAAGATCATGTCGATCGGTTTCCTGATCGACGAAGAGACGCCGATGATCTGGCGCGGGCCAATGGTGATTTCCGCAATCACGCAGATGCTGCGCGAAGTCGAGTGGGGCAAGCTCGACGTGCTGGTCGTCGACATGCCGCCCGGCACGGGTGACGCGCAATTGACGATGGCGCAGCAAGTGCCGCTCAAAGGCGCGGTCATTGTTTCGACACCGCAGGATCTTGCATTGCTCGATGCGCGGCGCGGCGTCGCCATGTTCAAGCGCGTCAATGTGCCGGTGCTCGGCGTTGTCGAGAACATGAGCTATTTCGTCTGCCCGGAATGCGGCACGCGTTCCGATATCTTCGCGCATGGCGGCGCGCGTCATGAAGCCGAACGTCTCGGCGTGCCGTTCCTCGGCGAAGTGCCGCTGCACATGACCATCCGCTCGACGTCGGATTCAGGTTTGCCGGTGGTCGCCACCGAGCCGGATGGTCCGCATGCGAAAATCTATCGCGCCATCGCCGCCAATGTTCTGGCGCAGATCAAAGGCGGCGTATCGTCAACCCGCGTCGCGCCGAAGATTGTTATCGAGACTTAATCTTCAACCCACATGCGCAGGAGGTTGGCTGTCGACTTGGCGACCAGATCATACTCCGGGCTGTTGCCTTCGCGCTTGAACATCGAGCGGCGCGCGCTGTCGAGATCGAACAGCATCTCGCGCTTCGCCGCATCGCGAATGAGACTGCGCGCCCAGCCGACGCACACCAGTCTTTCGCCACGCGTCACGTGCGCAACATGATGCAAGGTGGTGGTTGGATAAGCGACCAGCGATCCGGCCGGTGGTTTGAAACCATCTTCGCCAGCGGCGTTCTCGATCACCAGTTCGCCGCCCTGATAAGTTTTCGGATCGCTGAGAAACAGGGTGAAGGACACATCGGTGCGCAGGCCGCCCATCATCGCGTCGTCGACATGGCTGCCGTAGTTCTTGCCCTTTTCGTAGCGGGCGAAAAGCAGAGGCGTCAGCACTTTTGGCCGCACCGCCAGGCGGAAGATCTCGTTGCCGAGGATCCGGTCTGCGACCAGTTGGCGCACGGAATCGAGCGAGCGGTCGGCGGCGTCGACCTGTTCGTTGTTCTTGACGCGCTTGGCGGCGAATCCGGCAGTGGCGCGGCCATCGACAAAGCGCGCGGCTTTGACGACGTTTCGCACGGTTTTCAACTCTTCGGCGGACAGGATATTTCCGATGACGATCTGCATGCGCGCAATCTGTTGCAGCTTGAGGGCGGATGCAAGCCGCCGCTATGCTGGAATGGTTCGAAACTATAGTCGTTGCAGCGCGCGTTCGCGCGACTGTATGGTCCGCGCATTCGAGGTCGTATCAGGAGCCGTGGCATGAAGAAGAAAACGAAAATCTGGCTGGGCGTCGGCGCCTTTGTCGTGGCCGGTGGCAGCACGGCGATACCGGCCTGGAGCACGGCCGATGCGCGGGCTCTGCCCGATTTCAGCGATGCCTCGACGCGTTGCGCGCCGGCGGCGCCGGCGAATTACGTTTTTGCCCAGGCTGCTGCTCCGCACGGCGCCGGTCATCCGGCCGCACAGGGCGGTGAAGGTGGCGAAGGCGGTGAGGGTGGTGCTACGAATTTGCCGCCGGATCTTACCTTCTATCGCACCATCGCGCTGATCCGCGGTCATCTGCTGATCGGCGATGAACTGGTCAGCCAGAAGCAGTGGGTCGCCGCCTATCCGCACTTCATGCACCCGACCGAAGAGCTTTACGACCTCATCAAGGACACGGTGAAGGACTATAATGTCAAGCCGTTCGACAAGGCGCTGAAGTCGCTGGCGCAGGCTGTGAAGGCGAAGGACAGCAAGAAGTACGCCGCATCGCTCAAGGCCGTTCAGGCGGCTTTGGCCTCGGCTGATGCCGGCGTCAAGCCGAAGCAGGCCGCCAACTGGGACAGCTTCTCGTTCGCTGCGGCGCTTGAAGCGCTCAAGGTCGCGACGGCCGAATACACCGCTGCGTTCAAGGACGGCAAGCTGGTCAATCCGGTCGAATATCAGGATGCGCGCGGCTTCATCTTTCATGCCGACGCCATGATCGCCGCCGTTGCGCCCGGCCTCGAGAAGAAGAATGCCGACGCTCTGAAGAAGATCCGCGCCGACATCGCCGATCTCAAACTGGCGTTCCCGACGGCGATGCCGCCGAAGGCGCCGATCAAGGATGCGGCGACGGTGTCGTCCACGGTTTCACGTATCGAACTCGCGGCCGGTCCGTTACTCTAGGCGGATGAAGATCACACCCACGTTTGCTGCACGGGCCATCGGCCCGGCCTTTCTCGCGGGTGGTGTTATTGGAACGCTGATGGCGTTCCTGGCTGTTTCGGTTCTGGATTCGCGCGCCGCGGTGCAGCGCGCGAATCCACCGACACTTGCCAAACTCAAAGAGTCGTTCCGACGCCCGGCGACAACGCCGTTTCCCGCGGACAATCCCTTTACCGAAGAAAAACGCGCGCTCGGCGAGAAGCTGTTCAACGACACGCGGCTGTCGGCGAACAACGCCATTTCCTGCGCCAGTTGCCATCAACCGAACAAGGGCTATGGCGACGGTAATCCGCTGAGCAGCGGCGTGCCGGGACGCAGCCTGGCGCGGCACACACCGCATTTATGGAATCTCGCTTTTGGCCGCGCGCAATTCTGGGATGGCCGCGCCCGCGGGCTGGAAGACCAGGTTGGATTTCCGATCCAGAATCCCGACGAGATGGCGCAGGATCCGGAAAAGATGGTGGCGCAATTGTCCGCCGACGCAGACTACAAGCAGCGCTTCGCGGCAGCCTTTCCGCAGAATGCAGCGATCAGCATGGAGTCGATCGCCCGCGCCCTGGCGACCTATGAGCGCACTTTCGTCTCGCCGCTGACGCGCTTCGATCGCTGGATCGGTGGTGATAACAAGGCGCTGAATGCGTCAGAGGTGCGCGGCTTCCGCCTGTTCAACGGCAAGGCCCAATGCGCCAATTGCCATAGCGGCTGGAATTTCACCGACCAGGGTTTCTACGACATCGGCATGCCTGACGAGGATCGCGGCCGCGGCGCGGTGCTTCGACTGCCTGTTGCCGATCATGCCTTCAAGACGCCGGGCTTGCGCGAGCTGCGTCACTCGGCGCCCTACATGCATGACGGCTCGATGGCGACCTTGACTGATGTCATCAAGCATTACCAGACCGGCATCGTCGCGCGCTCGACGCTGCCGCCCGAATTGCCGCGCAACCTGAAGCTCGACGCGCGCGAGCGGCGTGACCTCATCGCCTTCCTTGATACTCTGTCGAGCGAGCAGGGCGCCAAATCGCCCGCGCTTGTCGCGGAGACCACGAAGGATACCTCTCCAGCCGTGCAGATCTCGACCGTGTCGCAAGACGATAAGACCTTCCATCCGGGGCATATCGGGGTGAAACGCGGCGAGCGGATGTGGATTGTCAACAATGACAGCCGCACCCATAACGTCCGGGTTTTCAATCCGGCGTTCGAGTTCGACTCCGGCGCCCAGGAGCCGGGCGAGATCGTCGAAATGACCTTTCCGGCGGCTGGCTCGTTCCTGGTTTTCTGCGGTATCCATCCCAAAATGGAGCTGACCGTCGACGTCGCTGACTGATCTTTTTGCAGGACAAAAGGGCTGTCCCGGCGTAATGAAGCGGAAAGACCCGGTCTCATATCTGCATTGCCTGCATGCACGTAATGCAATAGTGAGTCTGGTCAGCAGAAGCGCAAACTGCTTCTTCCACAACCTGACCGTCAGTCCGGCGGGAACTCGTCAAAAACGATAGGGAGTTACCTGGTAATGAAACGCCGTCAATTTATTGGCGCCGCAGGCCTCGGCCTCGCAGCAGCCACGATCGCCAAGCCGGCGATCGCGCAGACCAGCCCGGAAGTGAAGTGGCGCCTGACCTCGAGCTTCCCGAAGTCGCTCGACACGCTCTACGGCGCTGCCGAAGTGTTCGCCAAGGCCGTCTCGGAAGCGACCGATGGCAAATTCCAGATCACGACTTTCGCCGCCGGCGAAATCGTCCCCGGCCTGCAGGCCGCTGACGCGGTGCAGAACGGCACCGTCGAAATGGCGCACACCGCCTCCTACTACTACGTCGGCAAGGACCCGACCTTCTCGCTGTTCACAGCGCAGCCTTTCGGCCTGAACACCCGCATGCAGGCGGCGTGGATGGCGCATGGCGGCGGTCAGCAGCTGGTCGATGACTTTTTCAAGAAGTACAACACGCTGGCGATCCCGTGCGGCAACACGACCTGTCAGATGGGCGGCTGGTTCCGCAAGGAGATCAAGTCCGTTGAAGATCTGCAGGGCCTGAAATTCCGCATCGCGGGTTATGCCGGCAACATCTTCCAGAAGATGGGCGCGGTGCCGCAGCAGCTCGCCGGTGGCGACATTTATGCGGCGCTGGAGAAGGGCACCATCGACGCTGCCGAGTGGGTCGGTCCGTATGACGACGAGAAGCTCGGCTTCGTCAAGGTCGCGCCGTACTACTACTATCCGGGTTGGTGGGAAGGTGGCGCCATGCTGCACAACTTCATCAATCTCGATAAGTGGAACGCGCTGCCGAAAAACTATCAGGCGATCGTGCGCGCCGCGTCGGCGCAGGCGAACGACTGGATGATCGCGAAGTACGACAATTCCAACCCGGGTGCGATCAAGCGCCTGCTCGCCGGCGGCGCGCAGTTGCGTCCGTTCCCGCAGCCGGTGATGGAAGCCAGCTACAAGGCGACCACCGACATGTACGCCGAGACCTCGGCCAAGAACGCCGAGTTCAAGAAGGTGGTCGATGCCATGACCGCCTACCGCGGCGACCAGTATCTCTGGTGGCAGGTGGCCGAACTCGGCTTCGACTCGTTCATGGTCCGCATGCGCTCGCGCGGCTAATTAAGCCTCGCGCGACTGAGACTAACGGCCCGCCCGGAGCAATCCGGGCGGGCCTTTTTATTGAATGCAAGGCTTAGGCCGCGGTTTCTGCGCAAAAATTTGCCGGGCCGTAATTTCGCTGGCCATTGATTCAGAGTTCCCGTTCCGCCATTCTGCGTCCCAAGCCTGTGGTTTGTGGGAATCGTTGGCTGGCGGACGCTGTGGGGGTGTCCGCTCAAAAACATCAAATGGGAGGATATCCGGATGAAACGTCGTCAGTTCATCAAAGCTGCCGGTCTCGGCGTTGCTGCATCTGCAGTGGCTGCGCCGGCGATTGCGCAGTCGTCGCCAGAAATCAAATGGCGCATGACCTGCAGCTGGCCGAAGTCGCTCGAGACGTTGTACGGCGCGGCCGAGACCATGGCCAAGTGCGTCGGCGAAGCAACCGACGGCAAATTCCAGATCCAGGTTTTTGCCGCCGGCGAAATCGTGCCGGCGTTGCAGGTCGTCGATGCTGTCCAGAACGGCACGGTCGAATGCGGTCACTCGGCGTCGTATTACTTCTTCGGCAAGGATCCGACATTTGCGTTCGGTACGTCGGTCGGCTTCGGCCCTAGCGCGCGCCTGAACCAAGGCTGGTGGACGCACGGCGGCGGCTCGGAACTGCTCAACGAGTTCTACAAGAAGTACAACGCCACGGCGATCCTCGCCGGCAATACGGGCTGTCAAATGGGCGGCTGGTTCCGCAAGGAGATCAACACGCTCGATGACCTGAAAGGTCTCAAGTTCAGGATCGGCGGTTTCTCCGGGCGCGTGGTGCAGCGACTTGGTGTCGTGCCGCAACAGATCGGTGCACCGGATATCTACCCGGCGCTTGAGAAGGGCACGATCGACGCGGCCGAATGGGTCGGACCTTACGATGACGAGAAGCTCGGCTTCTACAAGGTCGCGCCTTATTACTATTATCCAGGCTGGTGGGAAGGCGGCTCGATGCTGCATGCCTTCATCAACCTCGACAAATACAACGCGCTGCCGAAGCACTATCAGGCGATCCTTCAGCAGGCCGGCGCCTATGCGAACACGTCGTGCATGGCGAAATACGACCAGCTCAATCCGCCGGCTTTGCGGCGGCTGCTCGCCAACGGCGCCAAGCTGAAAGCGTTCTCACCGGCGATCATGGAGGCTTGCTACAAGGAAGCCATGGCGCTGCATGCCGAGATCGCCAAGGAAAACCCGACCTTCAAGAAGGTCAACGACTCGCTGACCGACTTCAGCAAGAATGGCTATCTGTGGCACCAAGTCGCCGAGCTCGGCTACGACAGCTACATCGTCCGCCAGATGCGCGGCTAGGCGATACGCGAAAAGAAAGCCCCGGGGCGAAAGCTCCGGGGCTAATTTTCTGCGCGCAGTGGCCGCCTATTTCGGCGGACCGAAATTCAGCTCCGGCATTTCGAGCTGCGGTACGTTGATCTGGATCGTGCTCGGATCGACATTGCTCTTCTTGTCGATGAAGTAGGTCACCGAGGCCGGCCAGAAAATCAGGATGACGACGAGGATGATCTGTAGACAGACCCAGGGGATTGCGCCCCAGTAAATGTCCGATGTCTTGACCGACTTCGGCGCAATGCCGCGCAAATAGAACAGCGCGAAACCGAACGGCGGATGCATGAAGCTGGTCTGGATGTTGGCGCAGATCAACACGCCGAACCAGATCAGATCGATGCCGAGCTTGTCAGCGGCCGGCGCCAGCAGCGGGATGAGGATGAAGCAGATCTCGAAGAAGTCGAGAAAAAACGCCACGACGAAGATGAACATGTTGACGAAGATGAGGAAGCCGACCTGGCCGCCGGGGAGCGCCGTCAACAGATGCTCGATCCATTCCTTGCCACCGACGCCCTGGAACACGAGGCTGAACACGCGCGCACCGATCAGGATGAACACGACCATCGCGGTTAGCCGCATGGTCGACGACATGCCCTGATAGAGCAGCTTCCAGCTCAGCGTGCCGTACATGGCGGCAAGCGCCATCGCGCCGACAACGCCCATGGCGCCGGCTTCCGACGGCGTGGCGAGGCCCATGAAGATGGTGCCGAGAACGAGGAAGATCAGGCCGAGCGACGGGATCATGCCGCGCAGACACTTCTTCCACAGCGCCCAGCCGTGCAGGGTGCGCGCCTCGATCGGCAGCGCCGGCACGGACTGCGGCCAGATGATGCTGACGATGAACACCCAGATGCAGAACAGCGCCACCTGGATGATGCTCGGCCCGATGGCGCCGGCATACATGTCGCCGACCGAACGGCCGAGCTGGTCGGCCAGCACGACGAGGACGAGCGACGGCGGAATGAGCTGGGTAATGGTGCCGGAGGCGGCGATGACGCCCATCGTGTGGCGGGTCGAGTAGCCGTATTTCAACATCGGCGTCATCGAGATCACGCCCATGGCGATGACCGATGCGGCAACAGTGCCGGTGATCGCGCCGAGAATGGCGCCGACGAAAATCACGGCATAGGACATGCCGCCGCGCACCGGCCCGAACAACTGGCCGATGGAGTCGAGCAAGTCCTCAGCCAGGCCGCAGCGCTCGAGAATGGCACCCATCAAGGTGAAGAACGGAATGGCCAGCAGCAGGTCGTTCGAGACGATGCCGAAGAGCTGGTAGGTGAGGTTGCCGAGAAACTGCGGCGCGATCAGCCCGAGTTCTATGCCGATGAAGCCGAAGAACAATCCGGTCGCGGCCAGCGAGAAGGCGGCCGGATAGCCGATGATCATGAAAAGGATCATGCCCCCGAACATCAAGGGAGCCATGTTGTCGCGGATGAAGCTCATTGGAGCGGCTTTTCGTATTTGAATTCGATGTCGATCACATGCTCGAGTGCAGCGACCCGCTTGATGATCTCCGAAATGCCCTGTAGCGCCATGAGCGCGAAGCCGACCGGCAGCATCAGCTTCACTGGCCAGCGCACAAGGCCGCCGGCATTCGACGACTGTTCATTGCCGACCCATGAATCGACGAACCATGGCCAGGTGAAATAGGTCAGGATGATGCAGATCGGCAGCAGGAAGAGAACGCCGCCGATGATGTCGATCCAGATCTTCGTGCGCTCGGAGACCATGCCGTAGACGAGGTCGACGCGGACATGCTCATTGAGTTTCAGCGTGTAGGGCGCGCCAAGCAGCACCATGCCGGCAAACATATACCATTGAATCTCGAGCCAGCCATTCGAGCTTTCGCTGAACAGATAGCGGCTGAAGGCGTTGCCGGCGCTGATCAGGCAGGCGAGCAGAACCAATACGTTGGCGACAACCGCAAATTGGGAATTGAACCAGTCGACAGCGCGACTGAAAGCCAGCAAGCCCCTCACATCCCCTCCCGAACCGCCGGTGCACCGGCCTCGCAATTATGCCGCCCCCACGGGGGCACTTAAACGAACATGGCCGGGAAACGTCAATGGCCAAGTTCATAGCCCTTTGGGGCAGACCGGCTTTGTGCCGTGTTTGCAGGGCCTGCGCGAAGTAAACGGCGCATAAAGGATGGTATTAGGGGAGGAAATGCTGAGCGCCCGTTGCCACAATTGGGCAGTCGATCAGCCGCCGGTCACGCTCATATGGCGCGACAGCGCCGGCCGATGCTGGCGGCGGTCGATCACGAAATCATGGCCTTTCGGCTTGCGCGTGATCGCATCGTCGATGGCAGCATGGATCAGGTCGTCGCCTTCGGACGCGCGCAACGGGCCGCGCAGATCGGCAGCATCTTCCTGGCCGAGGCACATATACAAGGTGCCGGTGCAGGTGATGCGGACGCGATTGCAGGACTCGCAGAAGTTATGCGTCATCGGCGTGATGAAGCCGAGACGGCCGCCGGTTTCCTTGACCTGCATGTAGCGGGCAGGGCCGCCGGTTGCGTAATCGACGTTGTCGAGCGTGTAGCGTTCGGCCAAGCGCGCGCGCACCATGGACAGCGGGAGATATTGATCGAGACGGTCTTCACCGGTCTCACCAAGCGGCATCACTTCAATGACGGTCAGGTCCATGCCGCGGCCATGCGCCCATTCCATCATGGGGCCGAGTTCATCTTCGTTGACGCCCTTGAGCGCCACGGCATTGATCTTGACCTTGAGGCCGGCGGCTTGCGCCGCGTCGATGCCTTTCAGCACTTTGCCAAGATCACCCCAGCGGGTAATCGCCCTGAACTTATCGGGGTTGAGCGTATCAAGCGAGACATTGATGCGCTCGACGCCGTGGCCTTTGAGTTCGGCGGCGTATTTCTCAAGCTGCGAGCCATTGGTGGTCAGCGTCAGTTCCTTCAGGGCGCCGCTCTTCAGATGGCGCGACAGTGACTCGAACAAAGTCATGATTCCGCGGCGGACGAGGGGCTCACCGCCGGTGAGGCGCAACTTATTGACGCCCTTGGCAACAAAGGCACTGCACAGCCGGTCGAGTTCCTCGAGGCTGAGCAGGTCGGCCTTGGGCAGGAAGGTCATGTGCTCCGACATGCAATAGACACAGCGGAAGTCGCAGCGGTCCGTCACCGAGACGCGCAGATAGGTGATGTGCCGAGCAAACGGATCAATCAACGCACGCGGGGCGCGATTGCCAGCCAGGTCGATTGCCGATGCGGTCGGGAGCGGAGCCATTCATCACATATAGGAAGTTTGGGCGGATTTGGCCACAAACGAAAAACGCCCGCCGAGAGGGCGGGCGTTGATCGAGATTGTCTATCGGACGACTACTGGCGCGGCGGGGCCGGCCACGGAGCGGCGGCTGCTGGGGCCGGCGCGGGCGCTGCTGCCGGGGCAGCCGCAGGAGCGGCGGAACTCCGGGCCGGACGGGGAGTGGCCGGCTTCGCAGCGGCTGGCTTGGCGGCCGCCGGCTTCCGTGCCGCCGGCTTGCGGGTCGACCGGGGCTGCGGCGGGGCGGCGGTCAGTTCGACCATCACCGGGTTCGGCCGCAAGGTCGGCATGCTGCCGGTCTGGGCGAAGGGCTCCAGCGTATCGCTTTCCGGCTGATAGCCGGTCAGCGAGAAAGTGACAGTGAGCGGAGCATCGGTCGGCAGCGCCAGCGCACAAGGCGTGCGGCAGGACTGGCCGTTCGAGGTCTTGGCTTCTGCACCCGGCGGTTCCGACTCGAAACGCACGGTGTCGACCGACGGCGCCGGCTTCAGGCCGTCGAGATTAAAATCGGACGATGAACACGCCGCGAGCGCAAGCGCACCACCGACAATTGCGATAACTCGATACATCATTTTAACCGGTCCAATCACGCCATCGGGGCCTGCGAAGGCCATTCACCTTTAAGGCAGAATAAGCGGCGCACGAAGGTGAGGCAACCATTCGTCATCCGTTAACCTTACCGCGTTAACCATAATTGCGGCGAGGTTGCGTTCAGCGCTTGAAAGAGATGCCGGAAACGGCGTCCGGCAACTGGCTAAAATGGCTGATCACCACGTCCGGCTTGTACTCGGCGATCGGCTTGTCGGTGTAGCCGAAGTCGACGGCAATCACCGGAATCCCGGCGGCGCGCGCCGTTAAAATGTCGGTCTCTGAATCGCCAATCATGATCGAGTAGCTGACATCCGCGCCCGCGGCGGCGATGGTGCGACGCAAGATTTCCGGGTCCGGCTTGGCGATCTTGAACGTGTCCTGACCGCAAATCGCGTCGAAGCGATCGGTCAGCTTCAGCGCTTCCAGCAACAGGCGGGACTGCTTCTCAAATTTGTTGGTGCACACCGCAAAGCGATGGCCGCGCGCGCTCAATGTGTCGAGCGCTTCAATGAGGCCGGGGAAGGGATGCGAGTGATCGGCGACGTGCTCGGTGTAGTAGGCGACGAAGTCGTTGAACAATGTCTCGAGTTTTTCCGGCGTGATGACGCGGCTGTTTGCGTTCAGGCCATGCGTGATCATGGCGCGGGCGCCATTGCCGATCATCGTGCGCGCATCCTTGTAAGCGACTGGCGGCAGGCCTTCGCTTTGGAAGACGACATTGAGCGTGGCGACGAGGTCGGGCGCGGTTTCCACCAGCGTGCCGTCAAGGTCGAAAATGAGGGTGGGGGCGGAGCGGGCGGGTGCTGACATGGTGGCCATCGCTAGCCTCCGTCCGGTCCGGATGCAAGTCGGGTGGTGGCCGTGGAGAGCGCTGCTTTTCGGCCTGTTCAGGCCTTTGGAACGGCGCTAGACAGGCGGGCCGCCGGTTCCCACATAAGCCTTCCCGAACGCGAGGACCTCACGTTGTCCCTCAGTGCTGATGACCAGAAACGCGCCTGTGCGGCCCAGGCCCTTGAATTCGTCAAGCCGGGCATGCGCCTTGGTCTCGGCACCGGCTCGACCGCCAAGCATTTTGTCGACCTGCTGGGCGAGAAGGTCCGCGCTGGGCTCGATGTTATCGCCGTGCCGACCTCGGAAGCGACCCGCACCCAGGCGCTCGGCTGCGGCATCAAGCTGACCACGCTTGATGAGACGCCCGAACTCGACCTCACCATTGATGGCGCCGACGAGATTTCGCCGGACATGATCCTGATCAAGGGTGGCGGTGGCGCCTTGCTGCGCGAGAAGATCGTCGCGGCAGCGTCGCACCAGATGCTGGTGATCGCCGATGAAAGCAAATGCGTGCAAACGCTCGGCGTGTTTCCGCTACCTATCGAGGTGACGCCGTTCGGCTTCCTGGCGACCTTGCAGGCTGTCGACAAAGCCATTGCCGGCCTGCAGGCGAGCGGGCCGCTCAATCTGCGGATGGGCAAGGATGGCCATGCTTTCGTCACGGATGGGGGCCACTGGATTATCGACGCCAGACTCGGCCGGATCGAGAATCCGAAGGCGCTGGCGTCCGCACTCTCAACTATCCCCGGCGTCATGGAACATGGGTTGTTCGTCGATATGGCGACGCGGGCCGTCATCGCGGGCTCATCCGGCGTGCGGATCATCGAGCGCAACTGATTCATTTCGAACCAACGGAGTTACGATCATGACTTTCCCGCAGACAGCCAAGCGTGCGCTTCAAGTGGCGCTTGTTGGCGTCGCTTTGACGACATCGCTTCCCGCCTTCGCCGCGCCGACGGCCGCAGCGTTGGCGACGGCCGGTGAGATCGTAAAATTCAGCGGCGCGCTGCCGCTGTTCAATTCGCTGATCCCCGGCGTCGTCGAGCAGTCGAAGATCATTTATCTGCAGCAGAACCCGGGGCTGGCCGGCGATCTCAATGAAATCGGCAACAGGATGCGCACCGAACTCGCGCCGCGCCTGAACGAACTGACCGCCGAAGTCGCCAAGATCTACGCCGAGGCCTTTACTGAGCAGGAGCTGAAAGAGCTGCTGGCATTCTACAACTCGGCTGTCGGCAAGAAATTCGTCGCCTCGCAAGAGACGGTGGTCAATTCCAGCCTGCGTTTTGCGCAGGAGTGGGCCAACAAGCTGTCGGAAGAAGTCACCGCCAAGATGCGCGAAGAGCTCAAGAAAAAGGGCCACACCCTTTAAGCAACTGCGCTGGGGCGGGCGGTAAAGCAATGGCAGATAAAGACGTCGATCTCTTCGTCATCGGGGCAGGCTCCGGTGGCGTGCGCGCCGCGCGCATTGCCGCCAGCTATGGCGCGCGCGTGATGATCGCCGAGGAATTTCGCGTCGGCGGCACCTGCGTCATCCGCGGCTGCGTGCCGAAGAAGCTGCTGGTTTACGCCTCACGTTTTGCCCAGGACTTCGAGGACGCCGCCGGCTTTGGCTGGACCGTGCCGGAAAAGCCGACCTTCAGCTGGCCGACCTTGATCGCCAACAAGGACCGCGAGATTGACCGGCTTGAGGCGGCTTATGTCGCGACGCTGGAGCGCTGGAAGGTGCAGATCGTTCGCGCGCGGGCGGTGATCGAGGATGCGAACACCATCCGCCTGTCGACCGGCGAGAAAGTGCGCACCAAGACCATCCTGATCGCAACTGGTGGCTGGCCGCATATGGGCCCGAACATTCCCGGCCTCGAACATGTCATCTCGTCGAATGAAGCGTTTCATTTGGAAGACATGCCGAAGCGCATTGTCATTCAGGGCGGTGGTTATATCGCCGTCGAATTCGCCTGCGTCTTTGCCCGTCTCGGCAGCAAGGTGACTCTCGTCTATCGCGGCGAGAACATCCTGCGCGGCTTCGACGACGACATTCGCGAGCATCTCCGTCTTGAGATGCAGGCGCGTGGCATCAAGGTCATTTGCGGCCACACTGTCGATGCGGTCGAGAAGCAGGGCGACGCGTATCTCAGCAAGTTGTCGGATGGCAGCACGGTTGCCGCCGACAAAGTCATGTTCGCGATTGGCCGACGTCCGAACGTCATGGGCATTGGCTGCGAAGCGCTGAAGATGGAATGCCACGAGCACGGCGGCATCGAAGTCGACGAATTTTCGCGCACCTCGGTGCCGAATGTTTACGCGATTGGCGATGTTACCAACCGTGTCAATCTCACGCCGGTGGCGATCCGCGAAGGCCATGCCTTCGCCGACACCTTGTATGGCGGCAAGCCGACCACGGTCGATCATCACAACGTGCCGACCGCGGTGTTTTCCGAACCCGAGCTTGGCGTCATCGGCCTGACCGAAGCGCAGGCGCGCGAGCAGTTCGACACTGACGTTTACAAGACCAGCTTCCGGCCGCTGAAGGCGACCTTGTCCGGACGGGCAGGGCGGGTCTTCATGAAGCTCCTGGTCGACGCCTCAACCAACCTCGTCGTCGGCTGCCACATTGCCGGCCCGGATGCCGGCGAAATGATCCAGCTCGTGGCCATTGCCATGAAAATGAAGGCCACCAAGGCCGATTTCGACGGCACCATGGCGGTTCACCCGACCATGGCCGAGGAACTGGTGACGATGCGCGAAAAGGCCGCCACCTATAAGCGCGGACAGGCCTGATTCCCCGCGCCACGGAACGGCTGGCATCCGGCGCCGGGTTTCGTATATAACCCGCGCATCTCGTTGGAGTATTGGCGATGGCCGAACGTTGGACGCCGGATAGCTGGCGCAAAAAGCCCATTCTGCAGGTTCCGGAATATCCGGACCTTCAGGCGCTGGCCGACACTGAAAAGCAGCTCGCGACCTTTCCGCCGCTGGTTTTTGCTGGCGAAGCTCGCAATTTGAAGAAAGCGCTCGGCCGCGTGGCGCAGGGCGAAGCCTTCCTGCTGCAGGGCGGCGATTGCGCCGAGAGCTTTGCCGAACACGGCGCCAACAACATCCGCGATTTCTTCCGCGCCTTCCTGCAAATGGCGATCGTGCTGACCTATGCCGGCGCCTCGCCGGTGGTGAAGGTCGGCCGCGTTGCCGGCCAGTTCGCCAAGCCGCGCTCGTCCGGCATTGAGAAGAAAGACGGCATCGAACTGCCGAGCTATCGCGGCGACATCATCAATGACATCGCCTTCACCGAGGAAGCGCGCCGTCCCGATCCGCGCCGCCAGGTCGAAGCCTATCGGCAGTCGGCGGCGACGCTGAACCTGCTGCGCGCTTTCGCCAAGGGCGGCTATGCCAGCGTCGAGAACGTGCATCAATGGATGCTGCAATCGGTCAGCGATAGTCCGCAGTCGAAGGCGTATTCGGATCTCGCCGACCGCGTCTCCGGTGCGCTCGATTTCATGCGCGCTTGCGGACTGACCTTCGCTGTCGACAGTGCGCTCGGCACCACCGATTTCTACACCAGCCATGAGGCACTGCTGCTCGGCTATGAGCAGGCCTTCACCCGTGTCGATTCAACGACCGGCGACTGGTACGCCACCTCCGGCCACATGATCTGGATCGGCGATCGCACGCGCCAGCACGATCACGCGCATATCGAATGGGCGCGCGGCATCAAGAACCCGCTCGGTCTCAAGTGCGGTCCGTCGCTGAAGGCGGACGATCTGTTGCGTCTGGTCGATACGCTCAATCCGGATAACGAACCGGGCAGGCTGACATTGATCGGCCGCTTCGGCGCCGACAAGGTTGGCGATCATCTCCCGGCTTTGGTGCGTGCGCTGAAGCGCGAGGGCAGGATCGTGCTGTGGTCGTGCGATCCGATGCACGGCAACACCATCACCTCAGCTTCCGGCTACAAGACGCGGCCGTTCGACCTGATCCTGAAGGAAGTGCGCGCCTTCTTTGACGTGCACGCGGCGGAAGGCACCTATGCCGGCGGCGTGCATCTGGAGATGACCGGGCAGAACGTCACCGAATGCACCGGCGGGGCGCGCGCCATTTCCGACAGCGATCTCAACGACCGCTATCACACGGTTTGCGATCCGCGCCTGAATGCCGAGCAGGCCATCGACATGGCCTTCCTATTGGCCGACCTGCTCAAGAAAGAGCGCGGCGCCAAGCCGATCCGGCAGGTTTCGGGTCTGTGAGCGACCGCCCGGCGGATACACTGGCGATCTGCTGCGCGCAACTCAACGCGACGGTCGGCGATGTCGCCGGCAATGCCGCCAAGGTGCGCCGCGCCCGCGATGAGGCCGCTACGCAGGGCGCTGACCTCGTCGTCTTTCCCGAACTGTTCATTGCCGGCTATCCGCCGGAAGATCTCGTGCTCAAGCCGGCCTTTCAGGCGGCCTGCCGCGCCGAGATCGAGAAGCTGGCGCGTGAGACAGCTTCCGGCGGTCCGGCATTGCTTGTCGGTACGCCCTGGGTCGATGACGGCAAACTCTACAATGCGGTGGCGCTGCTCGATGGCGGCACGATTGCCGCGCTGCGCTTCAAGGTCGATCTGCCGAACTATGGCGTGTTCGACGAGAAGCGTGTCTTCGCCGCTGGCCCGATGCCGGGCCCGATTAGCGTCAAGGGTGTCCGCCTCGGCGTGCCGATCTGCGAGGACATCTGGGGCGGCGACGTCGTCGAATGTCTCGCTGAGACCGGCGCGGAAATCCTGCTGGTGCCGAACGGATCGCCATACTGGCGGCAGAAGGATGACGAGCGCCTCAACATCGTGGTGGCGCGCGTCACCGAGCACGATTTGCCGATGATTTATGTCAATCAGATCGGCGGACAGGACGAATTGATTTTCGATGGCGCCTCGTTCGGCCTGAATGCCGATCGCTCGCTGGCCTTTCAGATGGCGGCCTTTGAGGAAGCCATTGTCACGACGCACTGGGTGCGCGACGGCGCGACCTGGGTTTGCGAAAACGGCGTGACGGTGCCGCCGGTCGATGGCGACCACGGCGATTATGCGGCTTGTGTGTTGGGCCTGCGCGATTACGTCAACAAGAACGGATTTCCCGGTGTCGTGCTCGGGCTGTCCGGCGGCATCGACTCGGCCTTGGTGGCGGCGATGGCTGTCGATGCGCTGGGCCCTGAGCGCGTGCGCTGCGTGATGATGCCGTACAAATACACCGCGCAGGAATCGCTCGACGATGCAGCGCTCTGCGCCAAGGCGCTCGGCGTTGCGTATGAGATTTTGCCGATTGCATCGGCAGTCGAAGGTTTGGAAGCTGCGCTGGCCAGTGCTTTTACCGGCACCAAGCGCGACGTCACCGAGGAAAACCTGCAGTCGCGCGCGCGCGGCACGATACTGATGGCAATCTCCAACAAGTTTAATCTGATGGTCGTCACCACCGGCAACAAGTCGGAAATGTCGGTCGGCTATGCCACGCTCTATGGCGACATGAATGGCGGCTTCAACCCGATCAAGGATCTCTACAAGCTCGAAGTGTTTCGCCTGTCGCGCCTGCGCAATGCGTGGAAGCCGAATGATGCGCTCGGTCCCGATGGCATCGTCATCCCCGAGAACATCATCACAAGGCCGCCGACCGCGGAATTGCGTGAGAACCAGAAGGACGAGGACTCGCTGCCGCCTTACACGATCCTCGATCCGATCCTCGAGCGCTTGGTCGAGCGAGAAGAGCCGATCTCGACCATCATTGCCGCCGGCTTTGAGCGCGACACGGTGGTGCGTATCGAGCGTCTGCTCGCTATTGCCGAATACAAGCGCCGTCAGGCGGCGCCGGGTGTGAAGGTGACGTTGAAGAACTTCGGCCGCGACCGGCGTTATCCGATCACCAACCGCTTCCGCGATCCCGGCACGCCATTGCCGGCGCCGGATACATCGCTGGTCACCGGCCAGCCGGTAAAGACGGAAGCCTTCGACTTCTAACGTGCCGGCAGGAACGTCGGGCCGACGGTACGCACGTCGCGCTTGGCGTCGCTCTCGGCCGGTGCTTGCGCCGCAGGCTGCTGTGCCGGTGTCGAAGCATTGGTCGGCGCGCGCGGATCGCGGCGGATCGGTTTGCCGTCAGGTCCGGTGCGCGGCAGCGACATCTGCTTGGCATTCTGCTCGGTGACAACAACATCGCCCGGCGCCAGGGTCTGGTCGCCGCCCAATGTCCTCAGCGCATTGGCCCAGCTTTCGCCCGGCCGGCGGCAGCCGCAAGCCGGGGTCATCGCCTTGCGATAGGCGAAGGCATTCGGCAGCGACGTGTAAGCCGCGCCGCTCAGCGACACCGCCTGCGACACTTCCTCGCCCGGGTTGTGATAGGTGTAGAGCGACACTTCCGCCGCCGGGCACATGCGCTGGCAGGTCTGCTCGTCGCTGCTGAACCGCTCGGACGTCGTCTGGTACGAGATCGGGAAGTAATAGCCATCGCACGACCGGACGCAGATGGTGCGGTAGGTGCCGCCCATTTGACCGGGGGCCGAAGTGGAGAGGCTACCGGGACCGCTCTCGGCGCCGGGGCCGAACAGCCGGTCAAAGAAGCCGCCTTGCTGGCCTTGCAGCGCCGCCTGGCGATATTGCGGACCGCAATTATTGTCGCCGAGCGAGATCAGCAGCGATGTGCGTTGCGCCGCGCGTTCGGCACTGCCGCCATTGAGTTGTTCAAACTCGACCTGCAGGCGCTCGAGCGCATTGCGCTGCTGGCCGATCTGCCGGTTGATGCCGGTACACTGCGGCGGCGGCTGGCTGAAGATCGAGAAGAAGCCTGAGCTTTCGCAATTGTTGCGGCGGCCTTGCTCGACCAGGCGGTCGACTTCGCCCTGCATCCGGTTGATGCCGTCTTCGGCGCGCCGGATGCGCTCGGCGCGGGCCGGATCGCCATTGCCGCGGTCGATCGAGGTCAACTGGGTTTCCAGCCGCTGGCAGGTCGGGCTGCCGGCCTGCGCGAATGCCGCGCTCGAGGCCGAAAGGCCGATCGCGGTTGCCGCCAGCAGTGTCAAAGCACATCGGTTCATGGCGATACTCTAGTCCGGAAACACCGGTTTTGCGAGGCTGTCCCTCGCCTTGGCGTGTTCGGAACGCAGGTTCCAGATCACGCCGGCGACGATAATCAGGGCGCCGAGCAAAACGAAAATATCAAGCGTTTCGCCGTAAAATGCCCAGCCGACCACGGCAATCAGCGGAATGCGCATGAAGTCCAGTGGCACGACCAGCGTGGCATCGCCCGCCCGGAAGGCATTACTAAGGCAGTAATGCGACGTCAGGCCGCCAATGCCGACCGCCAGCGCGGGCACGAGGTCGATCCACTGCATATTCAGGAAATTGCCTGGGCTGCTGCCGAGCAGAGACAGCGGAAACTGGATCACCGCCATCCAGAAGATGATGGCGAAGGTAGTCTCCGTCGTGGTCAGTTTCTTGGTGGCGATCATGATGACGGCGTAGCCGAAGGCCGCCGCCAGGACGAGCATCGCCGCCGGATTGAAGTCGGCGATGCCGGGCCGCAGGATGACCAGCACGCCGATCAGGCCGAAGACGACGACGCCGATCCGGCTCGGCGTCAGCTTTTCCGCCAGAAGCCAGACCGCGAGCAGGGCGGTCCAGGCCGGCATCGTGAACTCGAGCGCGAACACCATGGCGAGCGGCAACATGGTCAGGCTCACAGCCCATGCGAATTGCGCGATGTAATGCACGACGTTGCGGAACGTGTGCAGCGCCATGCGATGCGGCCGTGTGTATTTCCGCAATTCGGGGCGCACGGCAAGAAGCAGGCACAACACCAGCAGCGCGACGCCGCTGCGGATGGCGAGAATTTCAAAGATGCTCAGACCGCCCTTGGACAATTCGCGGATCGACACAGCCATCATCGAAAATGACAGCAGGGCGCCGATCATCCAAAGGACGACCCGGACAAGCTTGGAAGGATTCACGGCGTTGATCGCTATTATTGTTGAGAGGGCGTTTCCGGCGCCCCGTCTAGCAGGCGATCACCGCCGCGTCACTCGGCATCGGGCTGGTTTTCCGGCCGCGCTTTGTCGAAGGCCGGCAGCTTGTTGCAAGCCGCTTCGACAGCAAGAATTTTCGGAAACGCGTCGAGCGGAACCTTGAGCCGGCGCGCGTTGTAAACCTGCGGCACCAGGCAGATATCGGCCAACGTCACATGCGCGCCGCAGGTGTACGGGCCGGGCGTGATCATCGCTTCGAGTGCAGTGAAGCCTTCGATCACCCAGTGATGATACCAGGCATCGATATCGGGCTGCTCATGCTTCAGCGTGCGCTTGAGATATTGCAGTGCAACGAGATTATTGAGCGGATGAATATCGCAAGCGATGAGCTGTGAGATGGCGCGGACCTTGGCGCGCGCCAGCGCATCGGCCGGCAGTAGCGCCGGTTCAGGATTGATCTCATCAATGTATTCGATGATCGCCAGCGACTGCGTGAGAACGTCGCCGCTCGACAATTGCAGCGCCGGCACCCGCATCTGCGGATTGACCGCCTTGAACTCCGGGGAGCGCTGGTGACCGCCGTCCTTGGTCAGATGGATCGACGTCATCTCATAGGGCAAGCCCTTGAGATTAAGCGCGATGCGAACGCGATAGGCGGCGGACGAGCGGAAATACGAATAGAGCTTCACAAGCATACCCCGGCAGTTTTTGGGAAACGTTGGGGCAAACTATCCGGGATTGCCGCGTTTGGCGATATCGGCGGCGATCTGCGTTGAGCGCTCGGTCAGCTTGGCAAGCGCACGGAATAGGGCGGCGCGGTCGGCCGGTTCGATCGTTTCCATCACCTGCCGGGCGAACTCCAGCGCACCGGGGGCGAGGTCGCTGTAAATGTCACGCCCGGCCGGCGTCAGCGACAGGAAGGCCTCGCGCAGGTCATCCCGGTTGGCGCGGCGGACGACCAGCTTGCGCCGCTCCAACATCGCCACTGCGCGCGACACCTTGGTCTTGTGCATGTGGCTGTGCAGGCCGATCGCCTTGGCGGTCATCATGCCGAACTCGCCGAGGGTGACCAGAACGCGCCATTCCGGAACGCCGATCTTGTGCCGCGCCGAATAAATCGCCGACAGCGCGTTGGAAACAGTGTTGGCGCAGACATTGAGGCGGTAAGGCAGGAACTCGTCGAGCTTGAGCGCCGCTTCGGCACGGCCCGACGGGGCGGGCATTGCTGTAAGGCTTTGGTCGGTCATGGGAACTGCCGCATTCTTTTCGTGTCGGCGGGGCCACGTGATGCCCCCACCTTATCGCGGCGCCGACTTTGACCGAAACGGCCGCTTCGCGCAACCAGACTAGAAATGTTCTAAGCTGTTGCTTGCCGGCCGATCTTGGTTACAGTGGCAACTGCCGCTAGGCTTTGGAAAAATACGGGAGGTCTGCGGATGGCAACGGCATACATGTCGGGCTTCGGCAACAGTTTCGAGACCGAGGCGCTGCCTGGCGCGCTGCCGGTCGGCCGCAATTCACCGCAAAAGGTCAATTATGGGCTTTATGCCGAGCAGCTCTCCGGTTCGGCCTTTACCGCGCCGCGCGCCGCCAATGAGCGCTCCTGGCTCTATCGCATCCGCCCGACCGTGCGGTACATGGCGCGTTTCAAGCGGGTCGACAAAGGCTACATCCGCACCGCGCCAGCGCGCGAGGACGGCGATGTGCCGATCGGCCCGATGCGCTGGTCGCCGGTGCCGATGCCGGCCGGCAAGCTGACATTCCTCAACGGGCTACACACCATCACCACGGCGGGCGACGCCGAAACGCTGACCGGCATGGCCAGCCACTTGCTGTTCATCACCTCGTCGATGACGCGCGAGCACATCTCCAACGCTGACGGCGAATTCCTCATCGTCGCCCAGGAAGGTCAACTGCGCTTCCGCACTGAGTTCGGTGTCATCGACATCGAGCCCGGCGAAATCTGCATCATCCCACGCGGCATCGTCTTCCGCGTCGAACTGATCGGCGGCCCGGCGCGCGCCTATGTCTGCGAAAATTACGGTGGCGGCTTCACGCTGCCGGATCGCGGCCCGATCGGAGCCAATTGCCTGGCCAATCCGCGCGACTTCCTCGCACCCGTTGCTTCTTACGAAGATATCGAAGGGCCGCACAGCCTGTTCGTGAAGTGGGGCGGCGAACTGCACAAGACCGAGATCGCGCAATCGCCGCTCGATGTCGTTGCCTGGCACGGCAATTACTATCCGTACAAATATGATCTGCGCCGTTATTCGCCGGTTGGCGCCATTGGCTTTGATCATCCGGATCCGTCCATCTTCACCGTGTTGACAGCGCCGTCGGAGACGCCGGGCACGGCGAATGTCGACTTCGTTATTTTCCCCGAGCGCTGGCTGGTCGGCGAAAACACGTTCCGGCCGCCCTGGTATCACCGCAACATCATGTCCGAGTTCATGGGGCTGGTGTACGGCGTTTATGACGCCAAGCCGGAGGGCTTCGTGCCCGGCGGTTTCAGCCTGCATAACCAGATGTTGCCGCACGGGCCGGATGCCGATGCCTTCGAGCACGCCAGCAATGCCGAACTGAAGCCGGTCAAGCTGACCAATACCCTGGCTTTCATGTTCGAGACGCGTTTCCGCCAGCGTGTTACCGAATATGCCGCCGGCCTCGCTTCGCGGCAGGAAAATTACATTGATTGTTGGAGCGGCTTGAAAAAGCACTTCGATCCCGAGCAACGCGAACCGAAGTAGACAGTCATGAAGCTCGCCTCTCTCAAAGGTGGCCGCGACGGCCGTCTTGTTGTCGTCTCCAAGGATCTGACGCGCTGCATCGATGTCGCCGGCATTGCGCCGACCTTGCAGGCGGCGCTGGATGCCTGGGACACGCTGTCGCCAGCATTGGCTTTGATCGCTGCCGGCCTTGAGCGCGGCGAGGGCGAGCCGCAGCCCTTCGATCCGGCGCAATGCGCGGCGCCTCTGCCGCGCGCCTATCAATGGCTCGACGGCTCGGCTTACGTCAATCACGTGGCGCTGGTGCGGCAGGCGCGCGGCGCCGAAATGCCGGCTTCGTTCTGGACCGATCCGCTGATGTATCAAGGCGGCTCGGACACCATGCTCGGCCCGAATGACCCCATCCAACTGGCCGACGAGGCCTGGGGCATCGATCTCGAAGCCGAAGTCGTTGTCATTCTCGGTGACGTGCCGATGGGCGCCACCCGCGACGAAGCCGCCCAGGCCATCAAGCTGATCATGATCGTCAACGATGTCAGCTTGCGAAATCTTATCGCGCCCGAGTTAGCGAAAGGCTTTGGCTTCGTGCAGTCGAAGGCGGCATCTGCCTTCACGCCGGTGGCGGTGACGCCGGATGAACTGGGCGACGCCTTTGACGGCAACAAAATCAGCCTGCCGCTTCTGTCGTCCATCAACGGCCAGCTCTTCGGCCGTCCTAATGCCGGCGACGACATGACCTTCGATTTCCCGGCCTTGATTGCGCATGCCGCCAAGACCCGCGCACTGTCCGCCGGTACAATCATCGGCTCGGGCACGGTGTCCAATCGCGATCCTGATGGCGGGCCGGGCAAGCCGATCAGCGAAGGCGGGTTGGGCTATTCCTGCATCGCTGAATTGCGCACCGTGGAAACGATCCAGACCGGCAAGCCGGTGACGCCGTTCCTGACATTCGGTGACCGCATCCGTATTGAGATGAACAATCCACAAGGCCAGTCCATATTCGGCGCCATCGAACAAGCCGTGCTACGCTATACCCGGCCATAAAGAGCCGGGCAGGGAGATATCGATGGCGGAGAACAGGTTGCTGATCCCCGCGCTTGGCGGCATTTACCGCGCCCTTGCGCCGGTCACCGAACTGGCCATCCGCCTCTGCGCCGGGCTGTCATTGGCGGCGCATGGCTATCCGAAGCTGTTCGGCGGCACCGCTGGCGCTGCCGCCTTTCTCGAGAAGGCCGGATTCTCGCCGGGCTATTTCTGGGCCATTCTCACCGGATGTACCGAATTCTTCGGCGGGCTGTTTCTCGCCCTCGGCCTGCTGACGCGGCTCGTCTCGGTGCCGGTGCTGGTCTTCCTGCTCACAGCCATCGTCTTCCATTCCGCCAACGGCTTCTATTGGAACAGCCTCGGCTTTGAATATCCCTTGTTCTGGGCCATCGTCGTCTTCCACTTCCTGATGCGCGGCGGCGGCGCCTGGTCGCTCGATGCGTTGATCGGCAGAGAGGTCTGACAATGTTGAAAGGCTTCGCCTCCACCGCCGATCTTGGCGACAAGAAAGTCTCG
Organism: Pseudolabrys sp.; assembly: GCA_030655215.1. Taxonomy (GTDB): domain Bacteria; phylum Pseudomonadota; class Alphaproteobacteria; order Rhizobiales; family Xanthobacteraceae; genus Pseudolabrys. The sequence goes on from JAURVZ010000037.1 coordinate 28,978, forward strand.
TTCGATCAACTCGGCCCGGGGCTTTACGCCTACACTGCCGAAGGCGATCCGAACTCCGGTGTCATCGTCGGTGATGACAGTGTCATGGTGATTGACGCCCAGGCGACACCCGCCATGGCCGACGAACTCATCGCCCGCGTTGCCAAAGTCACCGACAAGCCGATCAAATATGTTCTGCTGACGCACTATCACGCCGTGCGCGTGCTTGGCGCCTCGGCCTTCAAAAGCGCTGAAATTCTTTGCTCCGACACCGCGCGCGAAATGATTGTCGAGCGCGGACAGGAGGACATGGACTCCGAGATCGGCCGCTTTCCGCGCCTGTTCCGCAATGTCGAAACCATTCCCGGCCTGACATGGCCGACACTGACATTTCCCGATGAGATATCGATCTGGCTCGGCCGTCGCGAGGTGCGTATCAGCCATATCGGCCGCGGCCATACGGCCGGTGATGTCATCGCTGCCGTGCCGGATGCCGGCGTCGTGTTCGCCGGCGATCTCGTTGAATATAAATCCGCCTGTTACTGCGGCGACGCGCATTTCACCGATTGGCCCGAGACGCTGGCGCGTCTTTCCGAGTTGCAGGCGAGTGCGCTGGTGCCCGGACGCGGCGCGGCGCTGACGACGCCGCAATTGGTCGCCGAAGGCATTGAGATGACCCGCGACTTCATCTCGACTCTGTATGGCTCGGTGACTGAGAGCGTCGCCAAAGGCCGCTCGCTGAAGGATGCCTTCGATTTCGTTCGCCTGGCGATGGACCCGACGTTTCGCGACTTCGCCATCTATGAGCACTGCCTGCCGTTCAACGTCGCGCGCGCCTATGATGAGGCGCGCGGTATTGAGTGGCCGGTGGTCTGGACCGCGCAGCGCGACCGCGAATTATGGGCGGCGCTGCAAGGCTGAATGGTTGGGAATGGCATGACCAACGCCGCCGGCCACAAATCGATCTACCATTACAGCTACCGGCGCAGCGCTGATCAGGACACTGTCGCACGCCGGCCAGTGATTATTGTCGGCGCCGGTCCTGTTGGCCTTGCTGCCAGCATCGATCTCGCTTCGCGCGACGTGCCGGTGGTGTTGATCGACGATGCCGACCGTATCGGTGAAGGCTCACGCGGCATTTGCTGGTCGAAGCGCACGCTGGAGATATTTGACCGGCTCGGCGTCGGCGAAAAACTGGTGGCGCAAGGCGTGACCTGGAAAATCGGCAAATTGTTTCGCGGCGACGATTTGGTGTTCTCTTTCGACCTGCTGCCGGAGGACGGCCACAAGATGCCGGCCTTCATCAACCTGCAGCAGTTTCGTGTCGAGAAGGCTTTGGTCGATCGCGCGCTTGAACTCGATCTTGTCGATCTGCGGTGGAAGAACCGTCTGATGTGCATCGAGCAGCACAACGATCATGTGCGGCTGACCATCGATACGCCGGATGGGCCATATGTTCTTGAAGCTGACTGGCTGATCGCAGCCGATGGCGCGCGTTCGACGGCGCGTGAACTGCTCGGCCTGAGCTTCTCCGGTGTCACCTTCGAAGACAAATTCCTGATTGCCGATATCCGCATGGCGGCGGACTTTCCGACCGAGCGGCGTTTCTGGTTCGCGCCCACGTTTCACAACGGTCAGTCGGCGCTCATGCACCGGCAGCCGGACAATGTCTGGCGTATCGATCTGCAGCTTGGCCCCGATGCGGACGTGACGGAGGAGCAGAAGCCCGAGCGCGTCACCGCGCGGCTCAAGCGGATGCTCGGTGACCGGCCGTTTGAGCTTGAGTGGATCTCCATTTACCGCTTCAACTGCCGCCGGCTCGAGCGCTTCCTGCATGGCCGTGTCGTGTTCGTTGGCGACGCCGCGCATCAGGTGTCGCCCTTCGGCGCGCGCGGTGCCAATTCCGGCATACAGGACGCCGAGAACCTGGCGTGGAAGCTGGCCGCCGTCATCAAAGGCGAGGCGGGGGCAGGGCTCATTGCCAGCTATGAAAGCGAGCGCATGCAGGCGGCGGACGAGAACATCGCCCATTCGACACGCTCGACCGATTTCATCGCCCCGCATTCCGACGCCGAACGGGCCCTGCGCGATGCGGTGCTGGCGCTCGCGCCGAAAGCCGAGTTCGCGCGGCGCATGATCAATTCCGGCCGCCTATCAGTAGCGACGGTTTATGAGTCTGCCTTATCGACGCCGGATGAGGACAGCTTTGCCGGCAGCGCGCGTCTCGGTGCGCCGTTGCCGGATTGCCGGATACAGCACGCTGGCGGCAGCGGCTATATGCTTGCGGCGCTGCCGGATGCGTTCACCGTGCTGATGTTCAAGAACGGCGCAGCGACGCAGAGCGCGCCCGAAGGCATCAGGACAATCACGGTCGGCGCAGCACTCACCGATCCTGACGGCATGCTGGCGCAGCGTCTCGACGCCACACCGGGCGCCACATATTTGCTGCGGCCGGATCATCATCTTTGCGCGCGTTGGCGCAGCTTCGACCGTGACAAGATCGCTGCCGCGCGCGACCGCGCCCTGGGAAAATCGTAATGCCGAAACTGATCACCGCATCGCAATTCGCCGATCCGGATGCGGCCTATGTCGCGCTGGTCGAAGCGCGCCGCGGCCTGAGCGTCGAAGCGGCAGCCGCGCTTGATACCAAACTGGCACTCATTCTCGCCAACCATATCGGCGATATCGACGTCCTGAAGGAAGCCATCGCGCTGGCTAAAGATGCCAATTAAGCCGTCTTGCCCTCAAGCACCTGCCGCACCTTGCGGGCCAGCGCATCGGTGGTGAAAGGCTTGGTCAGCAGATCGACATCATTGTCGAGCCGGCCGTGATGGATGATGGCATTGCGTGTATAGCCGGTGGCAAACAGCACCGGCAGTTCGGGCCGCAGCTTCTTCACTTCATTGGCCAGTTCACGGCCATTCATGCCGCCCGGCAGAATGACGTCGGTGAACAGCAACTGGACTTGCGGCGTTGCTTTCAAAATTTCCAGCGCCCGCGCAGCTGTTGCCGCGTGGTGGACCCGGTAGCCAATATCGCCGAGCGCCTCGATGACAAAGCGGCTGACATCCTCGTCGTCCTCGACCAGCAGGATGCATTCATTGTGCTCGCCGGTGCGCGGCAGCACGGGCGCTTCGGCAGTTTCCCAAGCCGGAAAGGCGCCGGGGTCGCTCAGGCGCGGAAAGTACATTTTGATCGCGGTGCCTTGGCCAACCTCGCTATAGATCTGCACGTGGCCATTCGACTGCTTGACGAAGCCATAGACCATGCTGAGGCCAAGGCCGGAGCCGGCACCGGCCGCCTTGGTGGTGAAGAACGGCTCGAACGCCTTGTCGCGCACTTCCGGCGGCATGCCTTCGCCCGTGTCGCTGACAGCCACCAGCACGAACTGCCCGGCCTTCACCTCAGCGCCGGAGCGCATAACGTAAGCTTCATCGATGAATGCGTTCGATGTCTCAATCGTCAGCTTGCCGCCTTTCGGCATCGAGTCGCGCGCGTTGACGGCGAGATTGAGGATGGCGTTCTCAAGCTGGTTGGGATCAATCGCCGTTTTCCAAAGTCCGCTGGACAGCACGGTTTCCACCGTGACGGTTTCGCCAATCGAGCGATGCAGCAGTTCCGACATTTCACCAACCAGCCGGTTGATGTCGACGGCTTTGACTTCCTGCGGATGCTGCCGCGAGAACGTCAGCAGACGTTGCACCAGGGTCGCTGCGCGCATCGATGCCTGGCGAATGGCGCCGAGCGAACGGCCGACGCGCTCGTCGGTCGAGTTGTTGCGCCGCGTCGCCAGCTCAACATTGCCGATGATCGCGGTCAGCAGATTGTTAAAGTCATGCGCGATGCCGCCGGTCAGGCGGCCGACGGCTTCCATCTTCTGCGCCTGTCGCAAGGCCTGTTCGGTGGCGGCGCGGCGGGCGGTCTCCTCGCGCAGCTGGGCATAAGCATGCGATTCGCGCCGTGTGTGCCGCAACGTCAGAATGGCGAGGGCGACGATCGCCAACGTCGCGGGAAAGCCGAAAACAAGATGCGCCGCCATGGCGCTCATCCAGTTGGTGCGGACGGTGGAGAGGTCGAGGCCGGCATTTACATAAATCGGCTGATCCGGCAGCTTGCGATAGGCCACGAGGCGTCTCTCATTGTCGAAGGTCGACTGGCCCATCGACGTGCCGCGCAACGAGTTGGCGGCAACCGCCTGCATCAGCGGCGAGTCGGGGCGCGAGCGCGAACCGACAGGCGCAGCGGGAAAGCGAGCGAGTGTAACGCCGTCCGACCGGGTCAGGCCGGAGACCGTCACGTCGCTTGACGGAAATTCCGAGTAATAGCGGGTGAAATATTCCGGCGCGATCGACACCAAGTAAATGCCATCGAACTTGCCGTCGCTGGTCAGCCTTTTGCGCGTGACGGCGAAGAAATTGGCATCATAGGCCCGGCCCTCGATGACGCCGCTGATATAGGTGTCGACGCCGCCATTGCCGCTCTTGTGGACGGTGAAATAGTCCCGGTCAGCCAGTGCCATCGTGCGCGGCATCGGGAAAACGGTGCCGGACACCAACGGGTGGCCGTCGGCATCGATCACCCACAGGTCGCGCAACTGCGGCAGGGTGCTGATGAAATTGCGTATGCGGGCGTTGTAGGCCACCTCATTGGCGGTGATGTCGTTGTTGGAGACGTTGTTCAACATCTCCTCAAGATAGCGTTCGCTGATGGCGAAGGTTTCGAACACCTTGACGGCGTGTTCGTGCATGACGTCGACGGTGCGCTGCAGCCGGTCGGTCGCCTCGGCGATGTGCTGATTGTACGAAATCCAGCCGGCGATTGCGAAGATGATCAGCGGCAGGATGACCGAGGCCGCGATCAGCAGGCGCAGTGGCCGCTCGGCGCGGCTATCGGCGGCCGAGGCTGCGGTCACTTGCGGAAGAGGGGCAGTCAGGTTGGGCATAGACTTCGGCGGCCGGGAGGACTCGTTTCATATTCGTACCGAGCTACCGCCGCAAACTCAACAGCACCCGGTGCCGCATCGTAAAAAACGCCCCCGAACCGGGCGTCAGCTCGCTGAGCTACAAGGGAACTTCGGGTTTAGCGGGTGCAGACAATGGCGACGAGGTCGCCGCACTTGCCGCCGGTGCAGCCGCCCGAGCCGCCGGCGGGGATCGCACCGGTGACGTCGTCGCGGTCGACCTTGCTGTAGGAGGCGGCGACCGCGAATTCCCGGGTCTTGCAATAGGCGTTGGCCGCTGCCGCGCCGCACTTGGCGCCAGAGGCGAGGCAGCGGTCGATGCCATAGCCATCCGCATCGTTGGCGATGATGAACATGCGCCGCTCAGCCGCCTGGGCCGTGGCGGCGGTGAGGACGAGGCAGAGGGCTGCGCCGAGACCGAGAAGGTGGGTCCGCATATAAACCGCCATTGTGCTTGAAGGCGCCGACCGGGCCGCCGGATGGAACAATGCGGCCGAAACCCTTAAGGCCCGTTTAAGGGGTGAGGCGGTTAAAGGGCCAGCCGGGCTTGACGGTCCAAGCCCAAACTGAGCATTGTTCCGGCCATGAACGGCCCGAACCCCATCTGCGGCATTTGCCGCGAGATTATTAGCTAGCGCACACCGCTGGCTGAGGCCGTCTTTTCTCGAATCGAGATAAAAAGGGACGCCCCGGCCCAGCGGGACCGCAGGCTTTGGTGACCCTTATGGAATTGCGGCTCTACGATACCCTGACGCGCGACAAGCGGGTGTTCACCCCGATCGATAAGTCACGCGTGCGCATGTATGTCTGCGGACCGACGGTCTACGACTTCGCCCACATCGGCAATGCGCGGCCCGTCATCGTCTTCGACGTGCTGTACCGGCTGCTGCGCTATGTCTACGGCGACAGCCATGTCGTCTATGTCCGCAACATCACCGACGTGGATGACAAGATCAACGCCCGCGCCGCCCGCGACTTCCCCGGCATGCCGCTGAACGACGGCATCCGCAAGGTGACGAAAAAGACCGAGCGGCAATTCCAGGACGATGTCACCGAACTCGGCTGCCTGCCGCCGACCGAGCAACCGCGCGCCACGGATTTCGTGCTGCCCCGCGCCGACGGAAAAGCTGACATGGTCACCTTGATCAAGAAATTGATCGAGCGCGGCCATGCTTACGAGGCGGGCGGGGAAGTGCTGTTCGACACCACCTCAATGCCGGACTATGGCGCGCTCGCCGGCCGTAACCTCGACGAACAGCAAGCCGGCGCCCGCGTCGCCGTCGATGCGCATAAGAAGCACGCCAACGATTTCGTCTTGTGGAAGCAGTCATCGGCTGAAGAGCCGGGCTGGGAAAGCCCGTGGGGCCGCGGCCGTCCGGGCTGGCATATCGAATGCTCGGCGATGAGCGCCGCTTACCTGGGCGACGTCTTCGACATTCACGGCGGCGGGCTCGATCTGATCTTCCCGCACCATGAAAACGAAATCGCCCAGTCACGCTGCGCGCATGGCACGCACGCCATGGCGAATTTCTGGATGCACAACGGCTTCCTGCAAGTCGAAGGCGAGAAGATGTCGAAGAGCCTCGGCAACTTCTTCACCATTCGCGAGCTGCTCGACAAATGGCCGGGCGAGGTGCTGCGCCTCACCATGTTGAAGACGCATTACCGCCAGCCGATCGACTGGACCGTCAAGGGCCTGGAAGAAAGCTGGAAGACGCTCGATGACTGGTACTGGGTCGCCGGTGACGCAGCTGGTGACCGGATCTGCAAGCCGGTGCTCGCATCCCTCGGCGACGATCTCAACACGCATCAGGTGATCACCGTGCTGCACGGCCTGCGCAACAAGGCGCAAGGCGGAGACGAGAATGCACGCAACGAATTTGCCTGGTCCTTGCGCCTGCTTGGGTTCCTCGGGAAGAGCGCAGCGGATTGGGCGGCACAGCGTCAGGCCAATGCCGATGTCGATGCGTCGAAGGTGCAGTCGCTGATTGACGCCCGAACCGCGGCGCGCGCCGCCAAGGACTTCGCCGAATCCGACCGCATTCGCGACGAACTCGCCGCCATGGGCGTCGTCCTCAAGGATTCCAAGGAAGGGACAACCTGGGAGGTTGCGCGATGAGCGAGACGGCGTCAGGCGGTTGCCAATGCGGCGCAGTGCGGTTTCGCGGGTCCAAATTTGGCCGCGCCTCGATCTGCCATTGCCGCATGTGCCAGAAAGCCTTCGGCGGTTTCTTCGCCGCGCTGGTGACGGTGCACGATCTGCAATGGACGCGCGGCGCGCCACGCACCTTCGCCAGCTCCAACAAAGTGCAGCGCGGCTTTTGCGGCGATTGCGGCACGCCTTTGAGTTATGACACCGGCAACGGCACCATCGAGATCGCGGTGGGCGCCTTCGATGATCCGACGATCGTGCCGCCGGCGATCCAGGTCAATCCGACCGACAAGCTCGGTTTCTTCGACGGCATTTGCAGCTTGCCGACGCGGGCGGCTGGCGCTGATCCGGAGCAGGAGAAATTCAACGCGTCTCTTGTGAACTATCAGCATCCGGATCACGACACGGCCGAATGGTCGCCGCGGGGTGCCCACTAATGGCTGTCGCCCATCCCAAGCTCGCTTTGCGGCCGTTCTTGCCCGTCGATACGCCTTTGCTCGCCGATATTTTCCGCGAGAGCATCACGGACCTCACCAGTGACGATTATAGCGAGGCGCAACAGCAAGCCTGGTTGTCGCGCGTCGACGATCTCGAGGAATTTGCCAAGCGCCTCGGTGGTCAGTTGACGCTGATCGCGACCTTGCAAGGCTCGCCGGTTGGCTTTGCCTCGCTCGCCTCTGGCGGCACGATCGACATGATGTATGTGCATCCGGTCGCGGCCGGGCAGGGCGTCGGCGCCATGCTCGCCGATGCGCTGGAGAAACTGGCCGGCGCGCGCGGCGCCGCCAAGCTCATTGTCGATGCCAGCGACACGGCGCGCGGTTTCTTCGAGAAGCGCGGCTATGTCGCGCAGCAGCGCAATTCGATTTCGGTTGGCGATGAATGGCTCGCCAACACGACGATGCACAAGCAACTCGCGGCAAAACCGGAGGCGTCATGAACCAGCCACCCGAAACACCGTTTCCGAAGCACTGGAAATATTACATCGTGCTGAAATATGCGGTGATGGCCGCCGCGGCCTTGCTGGCGCTCTACGTCGCCTTCAACTTGGCCTGACGCGCGATGGCCCGCGAGCGTTTGTATCTCTTCGACACCACGCTGCGCGACGGTGCGCAGACCAATGGCGTTGACTTCACGCTCGCCGACAAGCTGGCGATTGCCGGCATGCTGGACGATCTCGGCATTGATTATGTCGAAGGCGGTTATCCCGGCGCCAACCCAACCGACACGGAATTGTTCTCAAAAGACCGCGGGCTGAAAGCGCGCTTCACCGCCTTCGGAATGACACGGCGGCCGGGCCGCTCGGTGTCGAACGATCCGGGCGTCGCTGCATTGCTTGAAGCTCAAGCCGACGCGATCTGCTTTGTCGCCAAGAGCTCGGACTATCAGGTGCGCGTCGCACTGGAGACGACGGAAGAGGAAAACATCGCCTCGATCCGCGACAGCGTTGCTGCTGCCAAGGCCAAAGGCCGCGAGGTCATGCTCGACTGCGAGCACTTCTTCGATGGCTACAAGGCCAATCCTGTTTTCGCGCTGGCCTGCGCCAAGGCCGCTTACGATCAGGGCGCGCGCTGGGTTGTGCTGTGCGACACCAATGGCGGCACGCTGCCGCACGAAGTCGAAAAAATCATCGGCGAGGTGACCAAGGCTATCCCCGGCGATCATCTCGGCATACACGCGCATAACGACACCGAGCAGGCGGTGGCCAATTCGCTCGCCGCCGTGCGCGCCGGTGTCCGTCATATCCAGGGCACGCTCAATGGTCTCGGCGAGCGTTGCGGTAATGCCAATCTGGTGTCGATCATCCCAACACTGAAGCTGAAGAAAGATTATGCCGACAGGTTCGAGATCGGCGTCAGCGACGAGCAGCTCACCAAGCTGTCGCAGATCTCGCACGCGCTCGACGAGCGGCTGAATCGGCCATCCAACCGCTATTCGCCTTATGTTGGTGAAAACGCTTTCGGCACCAAGGCCGGCATTCATGCCTCCGCTATCGCCAAGGATCCGGCGACCTATGAGCACGTTGCGCCGGAGACGGTCGGCAACAAGCGCAAGGTGCTGGTCTCGGAGCAGGCCGGCAAGTCGAACGTTATGGCCGAACTCGACCGCATCGGCATCAAGGCCGACAAGGACGATCCGCGCATCGGCCGCCTGCTCGAGATCGTCAAGGAGCGCGAGACCATCGGCTATGCTTATGAGGCGGCCGACGCTTCATTCGAGCTGCTGGCGCGGCGCACGCTCGGCACCGTGCCGAATTATTTCGATGTCACCAAGTTCGATGTCAGCGTCGAGCAACGCAACAATGACAAAGGCGAGCGCATCACCGTCACCATGGCGGTGGTCAAGGTGAAGGTCGGCGACGATCATCTGATTTCAGCGGCGGAAGGCAATGGCCCGGTCAACGCGCTCGATCAGGCGCTGCGCAAGGATCTCGGCAAGTATCAGAAATATATCGATGGCCTGTCGCTGACCGACTACCGCGTGCGTATCCTCAATGGCGGCACTGAAGCGGTGACGCGCGTGCTGATCGAAAGCCAGGACGAACACGGCAACCGCTGGACCACCATTGGCGTCTCCGCCAACATTATCGACGCGTCGTTCCAGGCGCTGATGGATTCAATTATCTACAAACTCTTGAAGTCCGGCGCGCCGGCCTAGAGTTTGCTGACCACAGCCGCCGGAATGTCCTTGGCCGCTGCGGGCACAGCCTCGGCGGCCTTTTGCAACTTCGGCAGAATATCTTCGACCCGATCGGCCGTCAGCAATTCGAAGTCCATGCCGCTGCGAATGAAGTCGAGCGACTTCATGTGATCGAGCAGGGCGCATAACGGCTGCCAGAAATCCTTGATGTTGGCGATCAGGATCGGCTTCTTGTGGCGGCCGAGCTGCGCCCAGGTCAGCTGCTCAACCAGTTCTTCCAGTGTGCCGACGCCGCCCGGCATGGCGACAAAGGCATCCGCCATGTCGAACATCTTGCGCTTGCGCTCGTGCATGTCGGTGGTGACGATCAATTCGTGCTTGCCGGCCAATGCGTTCTCGCGGCCGATCAGGAATTCCGGGATGATGCCGGTGACGTCGCCGCCATTGTCCAGTACGGCCCGCGCCACGGCGCCCATCATGCCGGCGCCGCCGCCGCCATAGACGAGGCCGATGCCGGCCTTGGCCATGGCCGTGCCGAAGGCCGTCGCCGCCTCGATGAAGGCGGGGTCCGTGCCGGCGCCGGAGCCGCAATAGACGCAGATTTTGCTGATTTTCGAGGTCGTCTGGGCGGGATTCATGCTCTGCATGTGCATCGCGTCCGGAGACTCGTCAAGATGTCTGCCGAAACGTCCGCTTTTCCTGGAAGAACTGTCTCCGCAAGGGTGAACATGCGGTGGAATCCTCCTATATGAGGGCCGCTGCCGCCCCGGGACCTCAATGACCGACCATCACGCCCATACCGACGCCGAACCAAAGCAGGCGGTCTCCGCCGACAGCGGCTCGCTGCTGCGGACGATCGTCCATTTGTGGCCCTATATCTGGCCGGGCGAGCGCGCCGACCTGAAGGCGCGCATCGTCGGCGCCATGGTGCTGCTGCTCGGCGCCAAGCTGGTCACCATGGTGGTGCCGTTCACTTTCAAATGGGCGACCGATGCGCTCGCCGGCATCAGCAATGGCGCGCCCGGCGACTCGGAGTGGATGCTCTGGGTGCTGGCGGCGCCGATTGCGCTGACGGTCGCCTATGGCGGCACGCGCATCCTGATGGCGCTGCTCACCCAGCTTCGCGATGGCGTCTTCGCCAAAGTGGCGATGCATGCCGTGCGGCGGCTGGCCTTCCGCACTTTCATCCACATGCATGAATTGTCGTTGCGCTTTCACCTCGAGCGCAAGACCGGCGGGCTCACCCGCGTGCTTGAGCGTGGCCGCAACGCCATCGAAGTCATCGTCCGCATGGTCATTCTGCAACTGGCGCCGACCATCATCGAACTGGCGATGATCGTTGTTGTGCTGATGTGGCAGTTCGACTGGCGCTACGTCGCGGTGATCCTGGTCACGGTCGGCGTCTATCTGGTCTACACCTATTACGCCACTGAATGGCGCATCGGTATTCGCCGCCGAATGAACGACAGCGATACCGACGCCAACGTCAAGGCGATCGACTCGCTGCTCAATTTCGAGACGGTGAAGTATTTCAGCGCCGAGGAACGCGAGGCCGAGCGCTATGACCGCTCCATGGCGCGCTACGAGAAAGCCTCGACCAGCGCTTATACATCGCTGGCCGTGCTCAATGCTGGGCAGGCGACCATTTTCACCTGCGGCCTTGGCGCCGCCATGGTGCTGTGCGCCACCGAAATCAGCGCCGGTACCAAGACGGTCGGCGATTTCGTGCTCATCAATGCGATGATGATCCAGCTTTACCAGCCGCTCAATTTCATGGGCATGGTCTATCGCGAAATCAAGCAGGCGATCATCGACATCGAATTGATGTTCTCGATCCTGAGCCGCGATCCGGAAATCAAAGACGAGCCGGACGCGCCCGCGCTTGTTGTTGCGGGCGGCGCCCTCCGTTTCGAGAATGTGCAATTCGCCTATGAGTCCGGCCGCAAGATACTCAAAGGCATCAGCTTTGAAGTGCCCGCGGGCAAAACGGTGGCGGTGGTCGGGCCGTCCGGCGCCGGCAAGTCGACATTGTCGCGCCTGCTGTTTCGCTTCTACGATTTGATGGGCGGCCGCATCACCATTGACGGCCAGGACATTGCCAAGGTGACGCAGAAGTCATTGCGCCAGGTCATCGGCATGGTGCCGCAGGACACCGTGCTGTTCAACGACACCATTCGCTACAACATCCGCTATGGCCGTTGGGAAGCCAGCGACGCTGAAGTCGAAGAGGCGGCGCGGCTGGCGCAGATCGATGGCTTTATCCGGCTGGCGCCGAAGGGCTATGACGCCGAGGTCGGCGAGCGCGGGCTGAAACTGTCCGGCGGCGAGAAGCAGCGCGTCGCCATTGCCCGCACGATCCTCAAGGCGCCGCCGATCCTGGTGCTGGACGAGGCGACGTCGGCGCTCGACAGCCACACCGAACGAGAAATCCAGGATGCGCTGGAGCGCATCTCCAAGGGCCGGACCACGCTCGTCATCGCGCATCGGCTGTCGACCATTGTCGGCGCCGACGAAATCATCGTGCTGGCGCAGGGCGAGATCGTCGAACGCGGTCATCACCACGCGCTGCTGGCCAAGAATGGCCTCTATGCCAGCATGTGGAACCGGCAGCGCGAGGCCGAGGAGGCACGCGAGAAGCTCGCCCGCGCCGGCGAGGATGATGCCACGCCGAACCGCAATCCGCCGCGTTTAGCGGAAACAACAGATGCTGCGACAGTGCCGACTGATGTGCCGGCCGTCGCGGTGGAGTAGGGTGTGCCATGTCAATTTATGATTCGATCCGCAAACAACTGGTCCCGATCACGCCGGAGGGCTATCCCTTCATCGGCGCCTTTGCCTTTGCCAGCCTGATCCTGTTCTGGATCTGGACACCGCTCGGCTGGGTCGGCACGGTGCTGACCCTGTGGTGCGTCTATTTCTTCCGCGATCCGCCGCGCGTCACGCCGGTGCGCGAAGGCCTCGTCGTATCGCCGGCCGATGGCCGCGTCAGCATGATCACCACCATCGCACCGCCGCATGAACTCGGCCTTGGGCCGACGCCGATGCTGCGCATTTCGGTGTTCATGAGCGTGTTCGACTGCCACGTGAACCGCAGCCCGGTGAATGGCCGCGTCGAGAAGATCCTTTATCAGCCCGGCAAGTTCTTCAACGCCGATCTCGACAAGGCCTCGGTCGACAATGAGCGCAATTCGCTGGTGATTTCGACTGCCGGCACGCGCATTGCCGTGGTGCAGATCGCCGGCCTGATCGCGCGCCGCATCGTCTGTTATGTGCGCGAGACCCAGCCGGTTGCCGGCGGCGAGCGCTTCGGCATGATCCGCTTCGGCTCGCGCCTCGACGTCTACGTGCCGGCCGGCACCGTGCCGCTGGTCGCCGTCGGCCAGACGTCGCTGGCGGGCGAGACCGTGCTCGCCGACCTGCGCGTCGCCGACGAAGGCCGCGCCTTCCGCGCCGGATAATTCGTTAACAGCGGGCGGAACTTCCGTCCCGGACAACGTGGCGCCGGGGCTATTAAGCCGCTATATTGATCGGATGGTGTTTCAACCGATCGATCCGCAAGCTCCCCGCCGTCGCCGCTTCAAGGCGATCCCCGTGCGCACGCTCGTGCCCAATTTGATCACGCTGCTGGCGCTCTGCGCCGGTCTGACCGCGATCAGGCTGGCCATTGAAGGCAAGCTGGAACTGGCGCTGGGCGCCATCGTCTTCGCCGCCGTGCTCGACGGCATCGACGGCCGCGTCGCACGCATGCTCAAGGGCACGTCGCGCTTCGGCGCCGAACTCGACAGCCTGGCCGACTTCGTCAATTTCGGCGTTACCCCGGCGCTGATCCTCTACTTCTGGGGCCTGCATGAGCTGAAATCGGCCGGCTGGATCGTCGCGCTTGTTTTCGCGATCTGCGCCGCGCTGCGTCTCGCCCGCTTCAACGTGATGATCGACGACCCGAACAAGCCCGCCTGGGCCGGCAACTTCTTCACCGGCATTCCAGCGCCGGCCGGCGCGCTGGTCGTGCTGCTGCCGATCTATCTGTTCTTCCTCGGCGTGCCGAAAGGCATGTTCACGATCTGGGTGACCTTCTTGTTCACGTTGGCCATTGGCTTGCTGATGGTGTCGCGGCTGCCGGTCTTCTCCGGCAAGCAGGTCGGCAAGCGCGTGCCGCCGGAAATGGTGTTGCCGGTTTTCGTCGTCGTCGTCCTCGTCTTCGCACTGCTGATTGCCTATCCGTGGGAAGTGCTGACCTTCGGCGCCATTGTTTATCTGGTGTGCCTGCCGCTCGGCTGGCTGTCGTACCAGAAGTACGTCCGCAAGGACGCGCTCGCCGCCGGCGTGTCGGACATGGTGCCCAATCCGGACATTGTCGACGAAACGCTGCCGGAGTCTTCGACCGACCGCGACCGCCCGGCGCATCTGAACTGACATGGCCCGCGCGACAGACATCATCGGTGCCGCTCACCGGCACGGACGCCCCGTCACCGACACGGTGATCCTCGACTATGCGCAGCGCAGCACGGCTGAGGGCGCCGTCACCGGCGTCAAAGGCACGACAATCGACATTCACCTGCATGGCACGGTGCGGCTGCGCACCGACGATTTGTTGCTGCTCGACGATGGATCGCTCGTTGAAGTGGTCGCCGCGGCCGAGCCGCTGCTTGAAGCGCGCGGCGCCGATGTCGCTGCGCTGGCGCGCATCGCCTGGCATCTCGGCGATCGCCACATCGCCGTTCAGCTTTTGCCGAACCGCATCCGCGTCCTGCGTGACGACGCTGTCGAAACGCTGCTGGCGGCGTTAGGCGCCAAGGTAACGGCGATTGATGCGCCGTTCGAGCCGGAAGGCGGCGCCTATGCGCCGCCGCAGCATTCACATGATCATGGCCATGTTCATGATGAGCATTGCGGTCATGATCATCATCACGGCCACAAGCACGACTAGAAGCAAGTCGTGGATGGCCGGGACAAGCCCGGCCATGACGGGTTATTTATTCCGATAGCCCTGCGTGCCGAGCGGATAGCCCGGCATGATGTCGTAAGGATGCGCCCAGCCGGGCAGGGCTTCGATCCGCTTCAGCCACGCGCCGATCGCCGGATGGTCCTGCCGGACATCGAAGCCGTATTCCTCCGGCGGATAGAACAAATAAGCGCACATCGAAATGTCGGCGATGGTCGGCTTGTCGCCGAGCATGAAGTCGGCCTTTTCCAGCCGCTTGTTGACGATGGCCAAATTTCCGTCGATGCGGCCCTTGAGGAACGCCAACACGGCCGGATCGCCCGGCGGCTTGGCAAAGTTCTTCAGCGCGCGGAACGGTCCAAGGAAACCATTGGTCTTCTGGTTGTCGAAGATGATCCAGCGAAGCGACTCCAACTCCTGGTCCTCGCCTTGCGGCAGAAACTTGCCGGTCTTGCGCGCGAGATAGGTGAGGATCACGCCGGACTGCGTAATCTTCTTCGCGCCATCGACCAGCACCGGCACTTCGCCCATCTCATTCACGTCGCCGCGATACTCCGCGCTGCGCTGCACGCCGGCGGAGAAGAAGTCGACCCAGACCGGCTTCCAGTCGGCGCCGATCAGATTGAGCATCAGCGCGGCGCGGTAGGCGTTGCCGGACTGGGCGAAGCAATAAAGCTGATAGTCGGACATGTGGGCCCCTGCGGTTATGAAAAGACTAGCGTTCAAGCGCGAGCGGCACGCCGCCTGCGGATTTTCCTTCAAAGCGGTCGCCGGCGAAGGTCAACTGGCCGAGCGGATTTTGCGCGTCGTCCGCGATCGTCAGTGTCGTTTGCTGCAATGACCAGCGGCGGCTGGCGAAAAAGCGTTCCGGACAGCCGCCTTCCGGCGCGACATTGCCTTCATTGGCGCCGGGCCGGCCGGTGAAGTTCAGCCCGCAGGGCGGTGCACCGGGCGCTGACAGCAGCCAGCGCCCGGGCATCGCCATTTGTCCGGGCGGCGGCGTGTCGGACACCAGCGACGAAGAGCCGCCGGCGCAGCCGCCGAGCATCAGCAGGGCAAAGATCGCGAGGCGCTGCTTCATGACAGCTACTTCATCGTCGGGATCGAGAACTCGGCGCCTTCCTTGATGCCGCTCGGCCAGCGCTGCGTCACCGTCTTGGTCTTGGTGTAGAACCGCACCGAGTCCGGACCATGCTGGTTCAAGTCGCCGAAACCCGAACGCTTCCAGCCGCCGAAGGTGTGATAGGCGAGCGGCACCGGGATCGGCACGTTGACGCCCACCATGCCGACCTGCACGCGGCTGACGAAATCGCGCGCCGCATCGCCGTCGCGGGTAAAGATCGCGACGCCATTGCCGTATTCATGTTCGGAGGGCAGGCGCAACGCCTCCTCGTAATCCTTGGCGCGCACGACCGACAGCACCGGCCCGAAAATCTCTTCCTTGTAGATCTTCATGTCCGGCGTGACATTGTCGAACAGACAGCCGCCCATGAAGAAGCCTTTCTCATAGCCCTGCATCTTGAAGCTGCGGCCATCGACCGCCAATTTCGCGCCTTCCTTGACGCCGGTGTCGACATAATCGCGGATGCGATTGAGCGCGGCCTGCGTCACCACCGGGCCGTAATCGGCGGCCGCATCGGTCGACGGACCGATCTTCAGGCTCTCGACGCGCGGGATCAGTTTCTTCATCAGCAGGTCGGCGGTCTTCTCGCCGACCGGCACGGCCACCGAAATCGCCATGCAGCGTTCGCCGGCCGAGCCATAGCCGGCGCCGATCAGGGCATCGACCGCCTGGTCCATGTCGGCATCCGGCATGACGATCATGTGGTTCTTGGCGCCACCGAAGCACTGCGCGCGTTTGCCGTGCGCCGCGGCGGTCGCATAAATGTATTGCGCAATGTCGGACGAGCCGACGAAGCCGACAGCTTGGATGCGGTGGTCGGTGAGCAGCGTATCGACCGCTTCCTTGTCGCCATTGACGACATTGAGAATGCCCGGCGGCAGGCCGGCTTCGAGAAACAATTCGGCAATGCGCATCGGCACGGACGGGTCGCGCTCGGACGGCTTGAGGATGAAGGCATTGCCGCAGGCAATCGCCGGCGCGCATTTCCACAGCGGGATCATGGCCGGGAAATTGAACGGCGTAATGCCGGCAACGACGCCAAGCGGCTGGCGCACTGAATAGAGATCGATGCCGGGGCCGGCGCCTTCCGTCAGTTCGCCCTTCAAGAGATGCGGAATGCCGCAGGCGAATTCCACCACCTCAATGCCGCGCTGGATGTCGCCTTTGGCGTCGGGCACGGTCTTGCCGTGCTCGGATGAAAGCAGCTTGGCCAGGCTGTCATTCTCCTTGGCCGCCAGTTCGAGAAACTTGAACATGACGCGCGCGCGGCGCTGCGGGTTGGTCGCGGCCCAGGCCGGCTGCGCGGCGGCGGCATTGGCAATAGCCGCCTCGACTTCGGATTTGCTGGCGAGCGCGACCTTGGCCTGCACGTCGCCGGTATTCGGATCGAAGACGTCGCCGGTCCGTCCTGAGGTGCCCTTGACGGTCTTGCCGCCGATGAAATGGCCAACGTCACGCATGGGGTCGCCTCCGGTTAATACTTCTTAAAAGTGCCGGGCGCTTAAGCGCCTGACACCCGTTGCACTGGTTCTTACAGCTTCCCGCGGCAGAGCACATCTTGCAGTCCCGGCCACAGGGAACAGTTTTTCTTTCACGAACGATTAGCCTTTACCGCCTCTTAACAGGGGCAGTCTAGGGTCGACCCACGGCGGTAAGGCCGCATTGTGCCAGCTGTACGCGTAGGTGGGGTAAAGTCATGGATTTCGCGACCGGTTTAGGTCTCGTCGCCGGTATGGCGGTGCTTGCGGCCATGATTCTGATGGGCGGCGATCTCGGCATGTTCATGGACATGCACGCCTTCATCGTGATTTTCGGCGGCGCGTCGGCCGCGACCCTGATTCGCTTTCCGCTCTCCGCCATCTTCCACGGCCTGCCGCTCGGCATGCGCTTCGCGTTCACGATCCGCCGCATGAGCCTGCGCGATCTGGTCGATGAAATCGCTTCCATCGCGGAAGTCGCCCGCAAGTCCGGACCGGTCGGCCTGGAAAAGGTCGAGGTCGACGATCCGTTCCTCGCCAAGGGCATTCGTTTCGTCGCCGACGGTTACGACACCAACTTCATCCGCGACAACCTCGAGCGCGACCGCGACAACTTCCTGACCCATCTCGACGAAGGGCAGAAGATCTACCGCGGCATCGGCGATTGCGCGCCGGCCTTCGGCATGATCGGCACCCTGATCGGCATGGTGCAGATGTTCGCCAACATGACCGACCCGTCCAAGCTCGGCCCTTATATGGCGGTGGCGCTGCTCGCCACGTTCTACGGCGCCACGGTCGCCAATCTTTTCTGTCTGCCGATCGCCGACAAGCTGCACCTCAAGCTGGTCGATGAGGAAATCAATCGCACTTTGATCATCGACGGCATCCTGATGATCCGCGAAGCCAAGAGCCCGGCGCTGGTGCGCGAAATGCTGCTGGCCTATCTGCCGGAGAAGCATCGTCACTCCGCCGATGACGCTGTTGCAGTCGCGGCGTGACGACGCGCAGAGCCGGATAGCCCATGGCCAAGAAAAATCGCGGCGGACATACGGGCGGTCACGGCTGGTTCGTCACCTTCGCCGATTTGATGGCGCTGATGATGGCGTTCTTCGTCATGCTCGTCGCCTTCTCGACGCAGGATTCAGCCAAGCTGCAGGTCGTCGCCGGCTCGATGCGCGATGCCTTCGGCGTGCAGGACAAGGTGCGCTATTCGGGCGTCATCGAGGTGATGGGTCTGCCGACACGGCCGAAGCTCAAGAACGTCGCCAATATCGATCCGAAGGATGCCTCGCCCAATCCCGGTCCGGACGATCGCGATCGCAACCGGACTTATGGCGCGCGCTTCAAGGATGACCGCAAATTTGCGCTCGCTTCCGCATCGCTGCGGCAGGCGATGCAGAACATGCCGGAAATCAGCGAAGTCTCGAAGCACATCATGCTCGAGGAGACGCAGCAGGGACTCAATATCGAGATCGTCGATCAGGACGGCCGCTCGATGTTCGCCGATGGCGCCAAGGAGCCGTTCGAGCGGACACGGCAGATCGTGCAGAAGCTGGCGCCGTCGCTGAAGGCGATGCCGTTCCGCATCGCGATTTCCGGCCATACCGCGACCAGCACTATGCCGGCGCGTCCCGGTTACGGACCCTGGGAATTGTCGGCCGACCGCGCCAATGCCATCCGGCAAATCCTCGCCGCCGAAGGCGTGCCGCCCGGGAACTTTTATATGGTGGCCGGCAAGGCCGATACCGATCCGCTGTTCCCGGACAACCCGTCAATGTCGCCGAACCGCCGGGTGACCATCACCTTGATGCGGGAAGAACCGCCGATTCCGGTCGATCTAGCACCCTGAGATTGGATCGTTAGCGCGCATAGCGCCGTTGATTTCATCAACAGCCGGACAGAAAAGTCCCGTATTCTGTTGTGAAGGCCGGTGATATACCCGCGCCTTCCGGCCCATCCAGGGCCGTTTAAAAAGCGGCATCCATGAAAGACGCGCACGCCGGTCACGCCGGTTCCGATACCGGCCATGTCGCGCCGCCCAGCTTCGCGGCGCTCACCGTCGGCAGCATCGGCGTCGTCTATGGCGACATCGGCACCAGCCCGCTTTACGCGTTCCGCGAAGCCGTGCTGGCGGCGAGTGGCGCGCAAGGCGTCACGCCCGCCGTGGTCCTTGGCGTCCTGTCCATGGTCGTATGGGCACTGATCATCGTCGTCACCATCAAGTACATCGTCATCCTGCTGCGCGCCGACAATAACGGCGAGGGCGGAACGCTGTCGCTGACGGCGCTGGCCTTCCGCGCGCTCGGCCGCCGGACCACGCCGGTGCTGATGCTCGGCGTCATTGGTGCGGCCATGTTCTACGGCGGCACCTTCATCACGCCGGCGCTGTCGGTGATGTCGGCGATCGAAGGCATCAAGGTGGCGACGCCGGCTTTCGACCCCTACGTCCTGCCGCTGACCATGGCCATTCTGGTCTGCCTGTTCGCGGTGCAGTCGCACGGCACCGGCCGCGTCGCGAGCCTGTTCGGCCCGCTGATGGTGATCTGGTTCCTGGTGCTTGCGGTGCTTGGCGCCATTCACATTGCCGATTACCCCGGCATTTTCCACGCGCTCAATCCGTACTACGCGATCATGTTCATGGTCGGAAGTCCGGGTATCGCACTGGCGACTTTGGCGGCGGTGTATCTGGTCATTACCGGCAGTGAAGCGCTCTATGCCGATCTCGGTCATTTCGGCCGCAAGCCGATCCAGGCCGCCTGGGTATTCCTTGTGCTGCCGGCGCTGCTGCTGAACTATTTCGGGCAGGGCGCTTTGGTGCTTGCCGATCCGTCGGCCATGGTCGATCCGTTCTACCGGCTGGTGCCGGAGGCATTGCTGCTGCCGCTGGTCGTGCTGGCGACCATGGCGACAGCGGTGGCAAGCCAGGCGGTCATCACCGGCGCCTATTCGATTACGCAGCAGGCGATCCAGCTCGGCCTGTTGCCGCGCTTCGAGATCCGCCATACCTCGGCCTCGCAATATGGCCAGATCTACATGCCGCGCGTGAACATGGTGCTGCTGATCGGCGTCTTGATGCTGGTCATGCTGTTCCGCACCTCCGGCGCGCTGGCGCATGCCTATGTGCTGGCGGTGTCGGCTACCAGTCTCGTCGCCGGCATTCTCGGCTTCATCGTGTTCTGGAAGTTGTGGAAGTGGTCGTTCTGGACCACGGCGATGGTCATGATCCCGCTCATCGCCGTCGATGTCCTATTCTTCGCAGCGACCTCCATGAAAATCCTGGAAGGCGCATGGGTTCCCGTGGCCTTCGGCATCGTCATCGTCATGATCATCATCACATGGCGGCGCGGCAGCGGCATCCTCATCACCAAGACGCGCCGCACCGAAGTGCCGATCGACACGCTGCTGCGCAGTTTGGAAAAGCGGCCGCCGCATATCGTGACCGGCACCGCGGTGTTTCTCACCAGCGACCCTGATTTCGCGCCGACGGCGATGCTGCATAATCTGAAGCACAACAAGGTGCTGCACGAGCACAATGTGATCCTGACCATTGTTACGTCGGACACGCCGCGCGTGCCGGAAGGCGACCGTGTGCAGATCAATCCCTTGTCCGAGCACTTCTCGCGCGTGTCGCTGAAGTTCGGTTACATGGAGCAGCCGAACATACCCAAGGCGCTGGCGATTGCGCGCAAGCATGGCTGGCAGTTCGACATCATGTCGACGTCGTTCTTTTTGTCGCGGCGAACGCTGCGGCCATCGTCCAAGTCCGGCATGCCGGCCTGGCAGGATCACCTGTTCATCTGGCTGGCGCAGTCGGCCAATGACGCGACGAGTTACTTCCAGATACCGACCGGACGCGTCGTCGAAGTCGGCACCCAGGTGACGGTCTAGCGGCCAAAAAAGGCAGGTGCGGCAGGGCCTTTTTCGGGCTAGAACGCCGCCTATATCAAGCCCGCAAGCGTCCCAGGAGTTCTGCCATGGCCGATGACATGCCGCGCGCCGACGAAGTGACCAACCTGACGGTGGATGAGGTTGCGGCCGGCCTGAGCGATGGAAAGATCCTGCTGGTCGACGTGCGCGAGCCGAACGAAACCTCCGCTGAGGCCTATCCGGACGCGGTGATCGTGCCGCTGTCGGCCTTCGATCCGGCCGCCATTCCCGACCCGCAAGGCAAGCAGGTGGTTTTCGCCTGCCGCTCGGGCCGGCGCTCGATTACAGCCTCTGTCGCCGCCCAGGACGCCGGCTATCCCTATACGGCGCATCTGGCGGGCGGCATCCTCGCCTGGAAAGCCGCCGGGCAGCCGACCAAGACCTGAGCGATAAGAAAAGGCCCGGCTTTTGGCCGGGCCTCATATGATTGCCGCCGTAGCCGCCGTTAAAACCGATAGTTCAGGCCGGCTTTGACAATCTGGGTGTCGAGCTCGATGCTGGCGGTGCCGACGACGGCAAGACCGCCGCCGGTCGTAAAGGTCGGCGTCACGCCGCGGAACATCAGATAGTTATATTCGAGCTTGGCCGACCAGTTGCTCCACAGCGCGTATTCAACGCCGGCGCCGAAGGCCCATCCGGTGCGGTTGTTGCTGGCGGTGGCGGTGCCGCCGAGGCCGTCGCTGGCATCCCATTTGTCACGCGTCCAGGCGGCCCCGATCTTGCCGTAAACCAGTGTCCGATCAAAGGCATAGCCGATTCTTGCGGTGGCGGTGATGAAATAGTCGTTCTTCAGCCGGACCGAGCCCGCCAGAAACGGCTCTTCGCGTTTGACGTCGGCCCAGGCGGCATCGATCTCGGCGCCGATGACGAACTGGTTGATCTGGTAATTATAGCCAATCTGGCCGCCGCCAAGCCATCCGCGCCCCGTCACAGACTCCGGTCCGAAACCTGCGTCGCCGGAAAACCGGCTCCAGCCGTAGCCGCCGTGAGCGCCGATGTAGAAACCGGTCCACGAAAATACGGGCGCAGGGCTGTAATACGGAGCGGCTTTATAGGCCGGGCGGCTGATATCGGCCGCAGACGCTGAACCCACTGACGCAAAAGCTACAAACACACCAACGCCACAGGCTAAAATGCGGTGCATGTTTGTCCCCCTGGGGATTTTTGAATCCGAAGTGACGCCTCGCTCTGGTTGTAGTCGCGGAATACCTATCTGATTCGTGGGGAAAGTTGCGCAAAAACGATTGCGAATCAGAGGCTGCCGGGAGCGCCGGTTTTGATTTGGTCTTCCGGGCGCCAGCGCCGGTGCAACCAGAGCCATTGCTCCGGGTTCTCACGAATCCAGCCCTCGATCACATTGGTGATAATCTGCGTGGTGGCAGCGATGTCGATCTTGCCGGTCTCATCGCGCGCCGGCTTGATCTCTTCGGTGAACTCGGCACGGAAGCGGTTGCCGGGCAGGCGGACAATACGCGTGCCGTGGATCGGGCAATCGTAATGCTGGGCGAGCCGCGCCAGCAGCGGATTGGCCATCGTCTTGCGGCCGAAGAAGGTGACTTCAACGCCACGCAGGAAATACTGATCGACCAGCATGCCGACATGCGCGCCGTTCTTGAGGGCATTGGAAATCTTGATCGGCGCGTCCAATCCGGTGGCGATCAGATTGCCCATGCTGGCGCTGCGCGTCTCGCGCAGCCACTTGTCGATCGCCGGTATGTTGGGGCGGCGATACAGCACGGCACTGTCGAGATGATGCGTCGCGGCGCAGATTGCCGGCAATTCCCAGTTCGCCAGATGCGCGGCGAAGATCAAGGCCGGCTTCCCATCGTCGCGCAGAGTATTGAAGCGCTCGGTGTCGATTGGCCGGAATTCGACGCGGCTTTTCTTTTCCGGATGATCGACGTCGTAATCCCACAGCCGGTCGAGCTGGGCGAATTCGGCGCCGGAGCGGCCGAGATTGTCCCAGACGCCGCGCAGGATAGTCTCGATCTCTTGCGGTGATTTTTCCGGGAAGGCGAGAGTCAAGTTCTCGCGGCCGATCTGATTTTCCTTGAATAGCGGCGCGATGGTGCGCGCCAGCCAGCCGCCAAAATTCGCCAGCGTATCCGGGTTGGCCAGGCGCAGCAGCTTCAGCAGGCCGACGGCCGCCGCACCGGCAACAGCATTGCCGGTATTCTTGATGGCGCGTCGAAGCCTGAGCTTCGTTCTGAGCGAGAGCATCAGAAGTTCACGATCACTTTGCCGAACACCTGACGGCCTTCCAGCCGGTCGAGGCCACGCTCGAAATCGGTCAGCGCGAATTCGCTGTCGATGATCGGCGAGATGCCACCTTCCATCTTGGCGAGGCAATCCCGGATGTTGCGCATATTGCAGCCGAAGGAGGCGAGGATCTTGTACTGCTGCTGGAACAGCTGCATCAAGTTGATGGTGACAGTCGGGCCCGCGGTAGAACCGCAGGTGACCAGACGGCCGCCGCGCTTGAGACAGAACAGCGAAGCGTTAAAGCCTTCGCCCCCAACATGCTCGAACACAACGTCAACGCCCTTCTTCTTAGTGATCTTGCGGACGACGCCTTCGAAGCGCACGGTCTTGTAATTGATGATGTGATCGGCGCCGAGCGCTTTGGCCTTCTCGGCCTTGGCGTCATCGCCGACGGTGGTGATGACGGTGCAGCCGAGTGCTTTGGCCATCTTGATGGCGACCGAGCCGATGCCGGAGCCGGCGGCGTGCACCAGTATGGTTTCGCCGGGCTTCAGCTTGGCATTGTCGAACAGCATATGTTCGGTGGTGCCGAAGGCGATCGGCGCGCACGCGGCGTCGCGCAGCGATACGCTGTCCGGCACGGCAACGCAGAGGCGGGCGGGCAGGTTGATCAAGTCGCGGGCAAAGCCGTCGAGATGAAAGCCCATGATGCCGGCGACGTCCTCACAGAGATTGTCGCGGCCTTCCTTGCAGGCGGTGCACTGACCGCAGGTCATCGCGCCATACATGACGACCTTGTCGCCGGTCTTGAAGTTCTTGACGCCGGCGCCAACCGCGGCGATTTCCGCCGAGGCTTCAGCGCCGACGACCAGCGGCAGCTTGCGCTTGGCGAAGGCCATGCCGCGATAGCCCCAGACGTCGAGGTGATTGAGCGCGACGGCCTTGATGCGGACCTGCACTTCGCCTTCGGCAGGCGCGGCCGGATCGGGCACCTCAACGAGTTCGAGCTTGCGGTCGCCGATGAGCTGGAGTTGGCGCATGGTTCTTCTTCAATATTGGACGTGAAGCGGTAGCTTAAGCCGTAGGCTCAAGCCCCATCACCAGCGACACGTTCTGCCCGCCGAAGCCGAATGAATTCGACAAAGCGTGCGTCACGCGCGCGTCACGCGCCTTGTTCGGCACGACATCGAGCATGATGGCGGGGTCGGGAATGTCGTGGTTGATGGTGGGTGGAATGCGCTGGTTCTTCAGCGTTAGCAGCGAGAACACGGCTTCAACCGCGCCGGCCGCCGACAAAGTATGCCCAATCATCGATTTGTTCGACGAAATGGGCACGTTCTTGACGCGCTCGCCGAGCACGGTCGAAACGCCGAGATATTCCATCTTGTCGTTTTCCGGCGTCGAGGTGCCGTGCGCATTGACGTAATCGATGTCATCGGGAACGAGGCCGGCATCCTTGATGGCGCTGGCGATGCAGCCGATGATCGGCTTGCCGTCCGGGCTCGAACGGGTGCGGTGGAATGCATCGGTCACTTCGCCGACGCCTTCGATGACGCCGAGGATCTTGGCGCCGCGCGCGACAGCAGAGTCGTAGCTTTCCAGCACGAGAGCGGCAGCGCCTTCGGCCATGACAAAGCCGTCACGGTTCTTCGAGAACGGACGCGAGGCGGCGGCCGGATTGTCATTGCTGGTCGACAGAGCCGACAGCAGCGAGAAGCGGATCAAGGCTTCCGGGTTGATCGAGCCGTCGGTACCGACGCACAGCGCCGCATCGGTCTCGCCGCGGCGGATCGCTTCAACACCAAGATGAATGGCGGTGGCGCCGGAGGCGCAAGCGGTCGACAGCGAAATCGGCGAACCCTTGGTGCCGAACTTGTCGGCCAGATGGTCCGAGACGGAAGCGAACTGGAAGCGGCGATGAAAGGCCGGAAACTGCTTCGCGACGCGCAACAGGTCGGCATAGGTCATCTTGTCGTTGCTGCCGGATTTGGCACCGACTTCAATGCGCTGCGGCCATTCGATTTCGATCGGCGGCACGGCGAGAAATAGGGGGCCCGGAAAATTGCCTTTGCTGCCGATGCCGGATTCAGACACGGCTTCGTCGGCGGCGAGATCGGCAAAGGCTTCGCATAAAGCGGCGGTCGAGGATTGCGCACCGAGAAAGTCGATGGTGCCGGCAATGCGGGTCTTGAGGCCATCAGTCTGGAAACGGGTGATGGCGCGAATGCCGGATTCGCCGGCCGTCAGCTTGGCCCAGTTATCGGCCTTGCCCGCACCGAGCGACGTCACAACGCCGAGACCGGTTACAACGACGAGCGGCCGGCCGAGTTTATCTTTTCCAGTAGCCATCTGCGTGCTCTCCGTCAGCCGACGCGTTCAACGAGCGCGAGCCCCTCACCACGCCAATGCCCGACGCCGGTCACTACGACCTGATAGACTTTGCCATCCATCGGCTTTTCCAAACCGCTGGCGTCGGCCGGCGGGAAAAGACGATCCTGGTTCAGCGCAACCGCGGCCAGCGCCACATTCAGAGGAAACTGCGGCTCCATCCCATGACCGAGATAAGACCCGGTGGCGCGAACGGCAAGGTCACTATGCGCTTCAAGGAATGCGCGTTCTTCGGCAGTCGCGGCTCTTGCGCCCGTGGCGCCGGACAGGACCGCGGCCTTCGCCGGCTTGATCTTGTCCTTGATCTTGTCCCAAAGCCGGCCCAGCGCGGCGGTCGCTGCACCCGGTTGACGGTTGGAGCGGTCGGACACGACGGCCGACAGGCGGGCCAAAGGCTTGGCGCCGCGTGCTTCCGCATGTTCGCGGGCTTCAATCACAAGGAAGGCGCCGAGCGAACCAAGCGCAAAGCCGCCGGTCTCGTTGTCGCGTTCCCAAACGGGCGCATACGGCTCTTTCAGGCAATTGCCGCCGAACTCGTAGAGCATCAACAGATCGGGCCGTTCGGCATTATGCGCGCCGCCGACGAGGGCGATGTCGCTTTGGCCGGCGGCGATGCGCGACAGCGCAATGCGCACCGCATCAACGCCGGATGATTCTTCGCCCATGAAGGTACGCGATGAACCGGTAACGCCATGCACGATCGAGATGTTGCCGGCGAGCAGATTGGACAATTGCGCGAGGAAGAGAGTGGGGCGCAGATCGCCCATCAGCTTCTCGTTCAGGAAGGCAGCCGGGTTCGCCGCGTTCGGCGTGCCGGTGAGAATGGTCGAGTCGACATTGAGGTCGCGCTCACCGCCGCCCGCGGCAACGATCATATCGATGCGCGAGAGAATGTCCGGATGGCCTTTGACACCGGCAGAGTCGAGCGCGAGACCGGCAGCATAGGTGCCGATGCGCTGCCACGGCTCCATTTGCCGCTGATCGCCCTTCTTCGGGATCTGGCTGTCGAAATTGATCGGCGCGACCGGGTGCACGATGAAGGGCGGGTAGTCCAACGTGTTGCCGTTGGGCTTGCCTTCCATCAGCTTTTGCCAATGCGCATCGCCGCCTTCGCCCAAAGAGGACACGATGCCGATGCCGGTGATCCAGGCTTCGCGCGGCGCGTCAGCCATCGGCGCGCGCCTCGATCTTCAGGCCGATCTTGTCGGCCAGCTTGCGCATTTCCTCGGCCACTTCGGCATTGGGGAAGTCGAGGACGCGCAATGTGATGGTCGCGTCGGAGACAACCTTGCCGCCGCAGCGGATCTTGGCGTTGCACACGGCGTAGCCGGAGCCTTCGTGCTCGAGATGCGACGAGATCGACAATGTCTGGCCGGGCAGCACGAAAGTGCGCAGCTTGGCTTCCTTGACCGAGGCGAGGAAGGCCATGCGCTTGAAGTCATTGGCGGCGACGACCAGCCAGCCGGATGTCTGCGCCATGGCCTCGATCAGGAGCACTCCCGGCATCAACGGATAGCCGGGGAAGTGACCTTCAAAGACCGTGCTGACGGTGGGGATCGTCGCCTCACATGTGATCTTGCGATCGGCGAGATTGAGATCGACGATCCGATCGATCAGCTGAAAGTACTCAATCCGCATGTGGTGTGAGCTTTAAGCTCCCTTGGCGGCGACGAGTTCGTCGATGCGCGCGGCAAGGTTCTTGAGGACGAAATACTGATCGGTGGTGGCTTTGCCGTCCGAGACTTCCTGCGTCCAGGCTTCGAGCGGCAGCTTGATGCCGAAGGCCTTGTCGATCGCGAAAGCGATATCGAGGAAATCCAGGCTGTCGATGCCGAGATCGTTGATGGCGTGGCTTTCAGGCGTGATCGAATCGCGCGGAATATCGCAGGTTTCGGCGATGATATTGGCGATGGCTTCAAACGTGTCGGACATCGATAACTCTCTGATTCAATTTGAGTTCTGGCAAAAGCCCAAGGTGCAGGCGCTGGCGCCCGCGCGAGATCAGCCCCGGCCAGGGTTCAGTCCGGCTAGCGGTCGGTTGCCCGTATAGCGAAGCCCCCGGTTAAGTTCAATGGCGGTAGGCATTTTAGGGGCATTTCGCCCCGATTGATGGGCCTTGCAGCGGGATAACCTTGGGTTCCGTCGGGCAGGCGCTATTGGCGGCTCTTCAGGATGTCGAGCGGGATCGGGCTGCAATTGCGCCTTCCGCTGAGGACGCAGTCCTGATCCTTGCGGTGCTGCGCCATCGTGTCGGCCAGCCAGAAACCGGCGCCGACCAATAGTATCAGGAAGACCAGTGCGGCGACATTGACCAGCATCCGGTGGCGGTAATCGTCGGGCTGGTCGTCCTGCTCGTACTTATCCAGCCCCGGCGGGGCGTCGGGAGACAGCGGGCGCGGCCGCGGCTGGCCACGCCGGAAGCTCAAAATGCGGGCCCCCGGTTTGCCGGGCGGCGAAGGGTCGCTGCTCATGATCGGCAAATCCTAGCACGGACCAGGCCCGCCTTCGACTTTGTGGCCTCCGCGAATCCAGCACGGGGCGCGCGTATTGCGCGAGGCTGTGGCACCTGCAACGTCCGCTAATCCCTTGAGCGCTGGCGCTATTTTTCTTTGTTGCCCGGGCGCAACAAATTTCCGTGTCAAGCGCAGGAAACCATCTTATTGGGCGTTACCTCCGTCAACTTCCTTGTCGATGGCGTTGCGTTGCGCCAGACTTACTGCTGGAGCCGCAAACGCGAGAAAAAGCGCGGGCTCTGCCTTTCTGAGGGGGAAGGCTGTCTGGGGATTTGGGGCACCACCTTGTTTCAATCATTTGCGGCAGTCGGCCAGGTCCTGACAGTGGACCTGTCCGTGCTCTCGAAGATCACCTCTTTGCTCGTGCTGCCGTTCGCGCACGAGGATCTCGCCATCATTCTTGGCGGCTATCTCATCGTCAACGACCTGATGCCGACCATGATCGTGGTGCTGAGCCTTTATGGCGGCATCGTCGCTAGCGATTTTGCGCTGTATGGCCTGGGGGCCGGTGCGCGCTACGTGCCGTGGCTGTCGCGCTTTGCCGTCGATAGCCGGGTCATCCGTTTCGGCAACACGCTGCATCGCAATGTGTTCGGGTTGGTGGCTTTGTGCCGCGTTGTGCCGGGCACTGTGTTTGTTGCTTTCGTCGCCTGCGGCTGGGCGCGGGTGTCGCTGTTCCGCTTCGGGCTCGCGAGCCTGATTGTCTCGGCGCTGTACCTGCCCTTGATGCTGTATCTGGTCATCATGTTCGGCGGCGCGCTCGACGACCAGATCGGGATCTGGGCCTGGCCGCTGTTGTTCGTCGCCATTGGCGCGACCAGCTTCGCGCGCAAGAAGATCTTCGCCTTCCGCGACAGAATCGAACCGGACAACGGCCAGGACGATTTGCTGCAGGAAATCGCACTGCCGAATAACTGCTTCGGCATGCCGCCTTTGTCGCGCGCCGACCGCAAGGTGGCTATGGCCGAGCGAATTCCGCCCGCGCTGTTCTATATTCCGCTGGTGATCAACTGGCTGCGGCTGGGCATCAAGCACCGCTCGCTGACTTTGCCGACGGCGGCCAACCCGAGCATTTTCACCGGCGGCATGTGGGGCGAGACCAAGAGCTCGTACTTCTATGACGTGACGCCGGCCGAGCGGCATTGGATTGCCGACTTCGTGCTGGTCAAACGCAATGCCGAGCATCCCGATGGCGATATCGCCCGCGCCGAGAAGGCGCTGGCCGAGAACGGCCTAACATTCCCGCTGATCGCCAAGCCGGACATTGGCTGGCATGGCCATGGCGTGCGCCGTATCGATGACCGCGAGTCGCTGGCCAATTACATCGCGAATTTCCCGGAAGCCAATACATTGGTGCTGCAGCGCTACGTGCCGTATCCGGCCGAAGCAGCGGTGCTCTATGCGCGGCTGCCGGGCGAGGCGAAGGGGCACATTGTGTCGCTGACACTTCGCTATTTCCCGCATGTTGTTGGCGATGGCCGCAATACGGTGCGCGCCTTGATCGGCAGCGATGCCCGCGCGCAGTGGAAATCCGATTTGCATCTCGGCGTCGATCCGACGCATCGCGGCGTCGACAAGATCGATCTCGACCGCATTCCTGAGCGTGGCGAGGTTGTCCGCATCGCACTGATCGGCAATCAGCGCGCCGGTGGGCTTTATCGCGACGGCCGCCGCCATATCACCGCGGCGCTGGAAGAGCGCTTCGACACCATCGCGCGCAGCATGACGGAATTCCATTACGGCCGTTTTGACCTGCGTTTCGGCACCATTGAGGGTCTCGAAAAGGCCGACGACTTCGCCATTGTCGAGATCAACGGCATTGGCGGCGAGGCGATCGACTGCTGGGATCCCCATCTCGGCGTGCGTGAATGCTACCGCCGGCTCGCCGCGCAGCAGGAATTGCTGTTCAAGATCGGCACCGGCAACCGCGCGCGCGGTTTCCATCCGACCGAAGTGCGCGAATTCGTCGCCACTTTGTTCAGGCAGAACAAGCTGGTGCGGCGCTACCCGGCCTCGGCTTAATTTGAGCGCAATCGGCGGCCAAAGCGCGCTATGACCCGCGCACGATTAGTGCCGTCAGGAGCGCTTCATGTTTCGCATTGCCGCTGCCTTTATCATTGCCGCATCCTTCGCTATGCCGGCGCAAGCGGAAGACGTCACCATCGGTACGCTGAAGATTTCCGCGCCCTGGGCGCGCGCGACGCCGAAGGGCGCCAAGGTCGGCGGCGGCTACATGACCATCACCAATACCGGCTCGGCGCCGGACAGACTGCTGAGCGGCGCCACCAGCGTCTCAAGCCGCTTCGAGATCCATGAGATGAGCATGGACAACGGCGTCATGAAGATGCGCGAGCTCGGGCAGGGCATTGAAATCAAGCCAGGCGCGACAGTCGAGTTCAAGCCCGGCGGTTACCACGTCATGTTCATGGGCCTGCAGCAGCAACTCACGCAGGGCGAGACGTTCAAGGCGACCTTGCAGTTCGAGAAGGCGGGCAAAGTCGATGTCAGCTTCACTGTCCAGGGCATCGGCGCGCAGAACGCCGCGCCGATGAAGCACTGAGCGTTACTTCGGCTCAGTGAAAGCCAGCTTGGCGTCGTCTGGGGGCAGCATCTGGAAGACGTTGAGCGTCATCGACACCATGACGTAATAGCCGAGGATACCGACCAGCTCGACGGTGGCGGTGTCGCCGAGCACATCGACCACGCGCTTGTAGTTGCGGTCGCTGACGCGGCGCTTCTTGTAAATCTCCTGGAGGAAATCATAGACGGCGCGCTCGTCTTTCGGCGCTGACTTCGGCAGGCGTCCGGCGCGTAGATCGTCAATCGTCTTCTGCTTGACGCCGGCGGCCAGAGCCGGTGGCTCATGCGCGAACCATTCATATTGCGACTTCCACAGCCGCGCCGTGCACAAAATGGCAAACTCCGAAAGACGCGGCGGCACGCTGGTCTTCAAGCGGCAATGGCCGCCGAGCGCCTGCGCCAGATGGCCGAACTCCGGCGCATGCAGCCAGACCGCGAAAGGACCACGCGGCGTGATCGACTTGCCGCGCGGGCCGGAGCGGATCGCTTCCATCAGCCCGCGCTGCGCGGCGGTCATGTCGGCTTCTTCGGGAATGGCGAGGCGAGGCTGAGGGCGCTTGGCGAGCTTTTTGATTTTGGCGGGCATGGTGTTCCTGCGTTGAGTCGCAGGGACTATAGCGCAGCAAGCATCACGCGCTAAGCAAGCCGTTATTGAACGGCCGCGGTAACCTGGATCAAGCCGCGATCGTGCATCTTCATTTCTGCGGCCGCGGCATAAGACAGATCGATGACGCGGCCTTTGACGAAGGGCCCACGATCATTGACGCGCACGGTCACGCTGCGATTGGTCTTCTTGTCGGTGACGACGACCTTGGTGCCGAAGGGCAGGGTCTTGTGCGCGGCGGTAAATTTCGTCTCGTCATAGCGTTCGCCGCTGGCGGTCTTGCCGGAATAATTCTTGGCGTAATACGAGGCGATACCGGAGAACGTCTTTTCCTGCGCCATGGCCGGGCCGGCGCCCATCAGTCCAAGTCCCGCCAGCAAAGCGCCGCCTCGCAAAATCCGCCGCATCGTCAAATCTCCGGTGTCCACTCTATCGTCTGTCGCCATAGGAAAGGCTTGTGGCGAAAAAGCGAAAGGCCCGCCTGAACCGGCGGGCCTTCGCATATGATGGACCCGCCACCGCGCATTCAACGGCGGACGGGAACATTTGTTCCGTTAAGGTTGAAATTTAGGCCTTTGCGCTCTTGCGGGATTTGCCGCCGCGTGGCTTCCCATCTCCTTCGCGGCGCTTCTCCAGATGCTCGAGCGTCTGCTGGGCGCGGCTGCGGCAGGCATTGTGCAGAGCCTCCAACTCGTCCTCGCTGAGATCTTCGATGGAGGCGAATTCGTCTTCGGCGCCCTTGATGGCCAGAACCAGCTCGGAAAGCTTGAGCTGCATCGACAGCATGTCGCGGTTCTGCGTGTTCTGGATGAGGAACACCATCAGAAAGGTGACGATGGTGGTGCCGGTGTTGATCACCAGCTGCCACGTATCGCTGTAGTTAAAGAGCGGCCCGGTCACGATCCAGGCGACGACGACACCCACCGCCATGAGAAATGCCGTCGGATGTCCGGTCCATGCCGCCGTCCGCTGTGCGAAGGTCGAGAACAGCTTCGCCAGGCGGCTTTGCTTGCCGATATCGATGTGAGGGCGAGGACTGGCCGTTGCGGTGGACTTCTTCGCCATGATGAGCTCGTTACTTTTTCTTTTTTGAATTGGGCAGTGTCTGCTTGAAGCGGGCGATGGTCGCCCACGGATCCTTGCGCTGCTTTTTCAAGCGCGCCGGCAGGTTGAGCACGGTGAACTGGTCGGCGCTCTTCAAACTGCCAAGCTCCGACCAGTCGATCGGCACCGAGACAGCCGCGCCGGGCCGCGCGCGGGTCGAGTAGGGCGCGACAGCCGTGGCGTCGCGGCTGTTGCGCAAATAGTCGATGAAGATGCGGCCTTCGCGTTTCGTCTTGGTCGCGGTCGCGACATAGAGATCCGGATCGTCGGCCGCCATCGCGCCGGCGAGCGCCTGCGCAAATGTCTTGGCTTCGTCCCACGGCGTCGGCGCAATCGGCAGCACAACATGCAGGCCTTTGCCGCCGGATGTCTTCAAAAAGCTCTTGAGCTTGATGCCTTCGAGCCGTTCGCGGACATCGCGCGCGGCGGCGACAATATCTTTCCACGTCGTGCCGGGGCCGGGATCGAGATCAAACACAAGGCGATCAGCCGTGCCGAGGCTGTCGGCCGTGGTGCCGCGCGTGTGAAACTCCAGCACGCCGGCCTGCACCAGCGACAGCAGGCCGTCGAGATCGTCGATCGAAATGATCTTGTCGCCTTTCTCGGCGACGAGATGCAGATGATCGGTCTTGATGCCGGCGGCCGCATGCTTCTGGAAGAAACATTGCCCGGCAGCGCCTTCCGGACAGCGCAGCAACGAAATCGGCCGCCCAGCGATATGCGGGCTCATCCATTTCCAGATGGCGCTATAATATTCGGCGAGGTCCTGTTTGGTGACGCCGGCGTCTTCCCAATAGACACGTTCCGGATGCGTCAACGTGATGGCGCCGACCGTGACCTTGGCGTTCTTGCCGCTCGGCTTGATATTGTTCTTGGCCACGACAGCTTTCTCCTTCACCTCGTGCACCACGTCCTTGGCCGCCTTGTCCTCGCGCAAGCCCTGGAAGGAAGCGTGCCGCACGCGGTCGCCATGCGTCCAGCCATGGAAGTCGACTTCGGCAACCAGCTTGGGCTCGACCCAGACCGGGCCGCGCGCGCCGCGTTCTTCTAACGGCACAGCATCGAACGGCGTGCGGTCGCGCTTCAGCGCGCTCAGCTTCTTGTAGATCTCGCGCGCGCTGGTATGGGTGAAGCCGGTGCCGGTGCGGCCGGCATAGCGCAGTCTGTTCTTCTTAAAGACGCCAAGCACCAGCGCGCCGACGGCGCGTGGATCATTGGTCGCCGGCACGTAGCCGGCAATGACGAACTCCTGCCGGTCGGTGCATTTGGTCTTCAGCCAGTCATGGCCGCGGCCGGAGCGATACGGCGTATCGCTGCGCTTGGAAATGATGCCTTCGAGATGCATGCGGCAGGCATGCTTGAGCAGCACAGAGCCGGTCTCATCGAGCCACTCGCTGAAGCGCAGCGCGCCGCCCTCCGGCGCTGACTTGATGAGCGCGGCGAGCGCCTCCTTGCGCTCCAGCAAAGGCTGCTTGCGCAGGTCGGCGCCGTCGAGATGCATCAGGTCGAAGACGTAGAAGACCAGGCGTTCCTGCTTGCCCGATGTTAGCTCCTGCTGCAGCAGCGAGAAGCTGGACACGCCGTTCGGATCGTCGACCACCAGTTCGCCATCGATCAAGGCATCGTCCGCCTTGAGTTTGGCAATCGCCTTGGCGATGGCGGGAAATTTGCGCGTCCAGTCGAGGCCGCTGCGCGTCAGCAAGTTGACCTTGCCATCTTCGAGCCGCGCCTGCAGCCGGTACCCGTCAAACTTGATCTCATGAATCCAGTTGCCGCTGTCCGGCGCCTTGTCGGCGAGCGTTGCCAGGCACGGCTTGACGAAGTCGGGCAGGGGATCGCCCTTCTTCACTGCCTTCTTGGACGCGACTTTCTTGACGCGTTTCCCGGCGACTTTTTTGGCGGCGGCCGTGACCTTCTTGGCAACCGACGTTTTCACGGTGGTTTTCTTCGCCGGCTTGGCGCCGCCCGCAATCTGATCGAGATCGCGGCCGGTCTTCACCGATAGCGGTAGCTCTTCGAGAATGTCCTTGCCGGTTTTGCGCGCTTCCTCGTCGTCGGATTTGATCAGCAGCCAGTTCTCGCGCTTTTCGCCGGAGCGCTTCGGCAGCCGGACCAGATGCCAGAGGCCGCCCAGCTTCTCGCCTTCGATAAAGAAAGAGAGGTGGCCTTTCTTCAAGCCCTTATGCGCATCGTGTTCTGGCGTCCAGGTGCCGCGGTCCCAAACCATGACAGTGCCGCCGCCATATTCGCCCTTGGGGATGCTGCCTTCAAACGTATTGTAATCGATCGGGTGGTCTTCGACCGCCACGGCCAGCCGCTTGTCGGCTGGATTGAGGCTGGGGCCGCGCGTCACCGCCCAGCTCTTCATCACGCCATCGAGCTCCAGGCGCAGGTCGTAATGCAACCGCGTCGCGTCATGCTTCTGCATGACGAAAGCGCGCCCTTTCTTCGACCCGACCTTGCCCTTCGGCTCGGAGGTGACACCGAACCGGCGCTTCTCATTGTAGGTCTTGAGCTCAGCCATGAAAAGCAGTCTAGCTCGCTTTGCGCAATTTCTGCCGTGCTGGTGCGCGCTTGGCTTTTGCCTTGGCGGCAGGGGCCTTGCGCTTGCTGGCTGATTTGGCCGGCGCTTTGCTTTCCGATTTGCTCTCAGACTTGGCTGTGGTCGACTTGCCTTCGCCCTTGGCGCTGCGGCGCAGCGCATCCATAAGGTTGACGACATTGCTCGGGCGCGACTCAGACGGCGTCTGGATCGTGCGGCCAGCCGCCTTGGCCTTGACCAATTCCTTCAGCGCCGTCTCGTAGCGATCCTCGAACTTGCCGGGATCGAACTTGCCCTTTTTGGTATCGAGAATATGCGTCGCCAGCTTCAGCATATCGGCTGGCACTTTGCTGTCCGGGATCTCGTCAAAGTACGTGTCTTCGTCGCGCACTTCGTTCTTGTAGCGCAAGGTCGTCGCCATCAGGCCTTTGCCGCGCGGCCGCAACAGCAACAGGCGCTCGCGGCGATAGACGACAACGCGGGCAAGCCCGGCAAGGTCTTCCTTGCGCATGGCCTCGCGGATAACGGCGAAAGCTTCCTGCGCCACCTCATCCTGCGGCACGATGTAATAGGACTCATCGAAATAGATGCGGTCGACTTCCGCCATCGGCACGAATTCGTCGATGTCGATCGTGTGCGTGCTTTCCAGCGCGACATTGTCGAGCTCATCATCATCGAGCAGGACGTATTCGCCTTTTTCGATTTCGTAGCCTTTGACGCGGTCCTCCGTTTCAACCGGATCGCCGGTCTCCGAGTCGACCACTTCGTTGCGAATACGGTTGCCGGTTTCTTTGTTGATAATGTTGAAGCGGATGCGCTGGCTGGTCGAGGTCGCGGGATACATCGACACCCCGCACGACACGAGCGACAACTTCAGGAAACCCTTCCAATTCGGCCGCGGCGCCATGGCGTTACCCCTTACTCAAAACTGTCACGGCATGAACGTGCAGGTGAGGGAACCGGTTCCCTCCCGCCATACGACAAAGCCCCACATGGTTTCCCATGCGGGGCTTTGCCGAGGCGTCATATCTCGAAATATGAAGCCTTACTCTCCGCTGGCCAGTACAGCGCGGGTCTGTTCGTCCGGTCCGAAGTCCTCGGCGCTATGCACGTTGAGGATCTCGGCCAGTCTGGTACGCGCGCGGTTGACGCGCGATTTGATGGTGCCGACGGCGCAGCCGCAGATATTGGCCGCTTCTTCGTAGGAGAAGCCGGAAGCGCCGACCAGAATGAGTGCTTCACGCTGATCCGAGGGCAGGTGGTTCAGAGCCTCGCGGAATTCCGCGAACTCGACGTGGCCGTGCTGCTCGGGCTGCGACTTCAGACTGTCGGCGTAATGACCGTCACTGTCTTCGACTTCGCGGCGGCGCTTGCGATATTCCGAGCGGAAGTGATTGCGCAGGATAGTGAAGAGCCAGGCGGACATGTTGGTGCCGGGCTGGAAGGAGTCGATGTTGGCGATGGCGCGCAACATTGTCTCCTGCACCAGATCGTCAGCGCGATCGACATTCCCACAGAGCGAGATGGCGAAGGCGCGGAGGCTGGGCACCGCGGCAAGAATTGATTTGCGGACCGTGTCATCCATGGACATTACTGCCTGTCCTTGTTGCCACTACCATTGCTATCGATGCGCTTGATCAGATCGGCGAACCGGTCCGGGACACCCTGATTGAGGACGTCATCGTACATGGCCCGAAGTTGCTGCCCAAGCCGGGCTTGCACCTCGCGCCCTAGCTTCGCCGGCTTGGCCTCTGGCTTCTTGTTGCTTCGGGCTGCCGGGGTTTCCATCGGTTTTGACTGTCCCACGGTTTTCTCGCGATCATTCATAAGTTGTGGTCCCCAAGTACCTTGTCCGGAGATCGGACCAGGTTCCCCCCATCTGGTGTCCTTTCAAAACCCGTGACCACGTATATGGTTCCCATAGATCGGGAACTTTTTTCCGGACAGGACGTTGCTTGGGTGTAGGTTCATGGAACTTACGGGGGTTATGCCCGCCAAGCTCAGGGCCTTTATTCGTTTCGGGAGGGATTCTTGTCGACATCTCAATCAGTTGCACAGCACTTGCCTTATCTGCGCCGTTACGCGCGCGCGCTGACGGGCGCCCAGGCGTCCGGTGACGCCTATGTAGCCGCCACGCTGGAAGCCTTGATCCAGGATCCGTCCGTTATGGACGGCAATTCCTCGACCCGGATCGGCCTGTATCGACTTTTCACCAAGATCTGGAATTCGGTCGGCGTGAACGGCGAGCCGGCCCTCAGCGACGTCAATGCGCCGGTTGAACGTCATTTGTCGCAGATCGCGCCAATGCCGCGCCAGGCGTTCTTGCTGGTCGCGCTGGAAGGACTGTCCGAAGATGAGGCTGCGAAAGTGCTTGATATCGACGTGCCCGCTTTGCGCCAGTTGGTAGAAGATTCGGGCCGCGAACTGGCTGCCGAAATCGCAACCGACGTGCTTATCATTGAGGACGAGACGTTCATTGCTCTCGATCTTGAGGCTTTGGTTGAGGGTCTCGGCCACAAAGTGCTCGGCGTCGCGCGCACGCATAGTGAGGCTGTGGCTCTGTCCAAGGTCAAGCAGCCGGGCGTCATTCTCGCCGACATCCAGCTGGCCGACGGCTCGTCGGGCCTTGATGCGGTCAACGAGATGCTGCGCAGCTTCGAAGTGCCCGTGATCTTCATCACCGCGTATCCGGAGCGCTTCCTGACCGGAGAGCGTCCTGAGCCGGCCTTCTTGATTGCCAAGCCGTTCCAGCCGGCGACCGTTTCGGCGGTGCTG
This sequence comes from Pseudolabrys sp., assembly GCA_030655215.1. GTDB lineage: Bacteria > Pseudomonadota > Alphaproteobacteria > Rhizobiales > Xanthobacteraceae > Pseudolabrys. Next base: position 66,887 of record JAURVZ010000037.1, read on the forward strand.
AGCCAGGCGCTGTTCTTTGCCCGTAACGCCAAACGGCGTGAGCGCAAAGCCAGCTAACACTGCCGATCGCGCATCCCGATATCGCTCGACGACATGACCATGCTCCTCCTTTACGGAGGAGCATGTGTCGCCTCGTGCCGCCGAACCGTGGCCGCATGATAGGGGACACTTCGTATAACCGCTGAACCTCACGCCATTACGAGCGTTGGCCCTGCAAGCGGAACAACGGAAGCAAGGCAATGGCGCGGGACCCGGTGGCGGATGCCACGGAAATTGCAAGACTGAACGACGAGTGCCGCAGGCTCGACGCAGAAGTGAATGCGCAGGCCACCGAGCTGTCATTGCTGCGCACTCGCTTCAGCCGCTACGAGACCGCGTTGCGCGCCTCGCACATCATCGTCTACGCGCAGGATCGCGATCTTCGTTACACCTCGATCAGTCACGACATGATGGGCCACGCTGTCGCCGATATTCTCGGCCATACCGATGAAGAGATCTGGCCGGCCGACATTGTCAGCGGCATCGGCGCGCTGAAGCGCGAGGCACTCGCGAGCGGGCAGGCGCGCCGCACCGAAATGGCCTTTGACGAGGCGCCGGGTCAGCGCTGGCATGACCTGCATATCGAGCCTTTGCGCACCGATGCCGGCGATATTGTCGGGCTGACTTGCGCGGCCGTCGATGTCACCGAACGCAAGGAAGGCGAGGCGCATTTGCGCCTGCTGTTGCGCGAACTGACCCATCGCTCGAAGAACCTGCTCGCCGTAATCCAGGCGATGGCGCGGCAGACGGCGCGGCATGCCGGCTCGACGGACAGCTTCCTCACCCAGTTCAGCGCGCGCCTGCAGGCTCTGGCCGCGTCGCATGATCTTCTGGTGCGCGAGAGCTGGTACGGCGCATCGCTCAATGAGCTGATCCGCTCGCAACTCGCCCTGTATATCGACCGCGACGACGCGCCGGTGACCTTCAGCGGGCCGGATGTCGCGCTGAAGCCGGAGGCCGCGCAGAACCTTGGGCTGGCGCTGCACGAATTGAGCACCAACGCGGCGAAGTTCGGCGCGCTGTCGGTGCCGGAAGGGCGCGTCACCATCAGCTGGAAGCGCGGCGGCGGCCCGGACGATCCGCTGGAGTTCGACTGGCACGAGCAGTTGGGTCCCAAGGTGAAGGTCCGGCGCAAGCAGGGCTTTGGCAGCATGGTGATCGAGCGCAATCTGGCGCGCTCGCTCGATGCGCAAGTCGACATGGCCTTCGAGCCGGATGGTCTTCGCTGCCACCTCATTATTCCGGCCACGCAGCTTCTTGTCGGCCGGTAGACGGCTGCAGTGTCGCCGCCTAACGTGCGGCGCTGCCCGATCAAGAGGAGACGTCCGATGAACAAGCCATTGAGCGCATTGGCCGCTTTGGCGGTGACGTTGGCGATGCCGATTTATGCTGATGCACAACCGCGCGACCGGACCAAGGCGGGCACGCTGACCTGCGATATCTCCGCCGGCATGGGGCTCATTATCGGCTCGAAGAAGGATGTCGCCTGCGTGTTCACCCCGGCCGCTGCTGGCCCGCGCGAAGTCTATGTCGGCGCGATCAGCAAATTCGGCCTCGATATCGGCGCGACGACGGGCGGCGAAATGGTCTGGACGGTGTTTGCGCCGAGCAGCAAGAAGTTCGGCGCGCTGGCCGGTGAGTATGCCGGCGCTGGCGCCGGGGCCTCTGTTGGCGCCGGGCTCGGCGCCAATGTGCTGGTCGGCGGGTCGGAGCGCACCGTGGGCCTGCAACCGGTGTCGATACAAGGTGAAACGGGCCTCAATGTTGCCGCCGGAGTTTCGGCCTTGAGCCTGCGTCCGGCGCGGTAACTACGGGCTTGTCAAATCGAACGAATTGCCCCATGTGATGGGCCTCCGGCACGCCGGCAGCAGGTTTATTGCACCGACCGCGCAAGGCTTGTTGGGGGATCGTCCAACGGTAGGACTCCAGACTCTGACTCTGGCTATCTAGGTTCGAATCCTAGTCCCCCAGCCAATTTTCCCCTTTAAAATCAGCCTCTTACCGGCTGCTTCGGCACGGTCGCGACGGTCGCGATCGCGATCAGGGCGCAACCCGCGACCACCAGGAACACCAGCCGCGGGTCGCCGTGGTCCATGATCGCGCCGAACACCATCGGTGCGACAATGCCGCCGAGATTAAAACCGGTGGTGACGAAGCCGAACACCTTGCCGAACGAGCCGGGCGGGGTGGCGGCGCGTACGATCATGTCGCGCGCGGGCGAGATGAAGCCGAAGAAAAATCCGAAAATACTCATGCTGACGATGATCGCCACGGTATCGAGCCCTGTCACCGCGATCAGCCCGGCCGTCGCGGCCATAGTTATCAGCCCGAGCGTCGCGGTCAGGCCGTGCCGCTCGCTGCGCGCCGCCACCAGCCCGCCGACCAGAACGCCGACCGCCGCAAACAGCAACTGCGTCGACAGCGCACCATTGGCGATCGCCACCGGCGTGCCGTGCACGGCGGCGAGCGCCACCACCGAATAATTCGACATGCCGGCGCTCAGCATGGCGATCATCATGAAGAAGAACAGATTGAGCAGGATCGGCGCCGAGAACAGCAGCTGCCATGCAGTCTGCTTGTCGGCGGTCGATGTGTCCGTCTCAGCGCGCTTGGCGGTGGCGACGGCCGGTTCTTCGCGCACCATCAGCAGCACCGCGGCGACCAGCAGGCCGAACAGGCCGGCGCCGATAAACGCGCCGCGCCAGCCCCACAGGTTCTGCATGATCAACATGCTGGCCGGTGTCACGGCGGAGCCGAGCAGGCCGGCAAAGGTGTGGATCGAATAGGCCTGGCCCATGCGCTCGGACGGCACATGATGCGACAGCAGTGAGTAATCGGCCGGGTGGTAGACCGTGTTGCCGATGCCGGCCAGCGCGAACATCGCCACCAGCACCCAGAATGAATCGACCAGGCCGACAGTGATATAGGCGAGGGCGCCGACGATCAGCCCGGCAATCAGCAAGGTGCGCGCGCCCAGCCGGTCGACAAGGAAGCCGGCCGGGGTCTGCAAGGCGGCGGAGACGATGTTGAAGGCGGCGAGCGCCAGGCCGATTTCGGTGTAGCTGACGCCATAGGCCTCGCGCACGAAGGGCAGCATCGGCGCCAGGATCAGAATATAGACGTGCGATGTGAAATGCGCGGCGCTGATCACGCTGATCAGCCGGACATAGGGCGCTGGTTTGGCGAGTGGCGTGGCGAGAGTCATGGCATTCGGTTCCGGCAGGGCGCGGACTATGGACTGGGGCCTGAGTTCAAACCAGTGTGTTTTGAGTGGGGGTGGGATGCGCCGTTATACAGGCGCGCGACATCGCCCGTATTTTTGGTCGGCCCCGGGCAGGCCGCCGTCTGAAGAGCATTCCCATTTGCATCCTCGAAAAACGAGGGCGCGCGGAACGCCGGGGTCACGACGACCCCGCAGCTCTGTGCACGTGTGTTTGTAGTGTGCACAGATGTAGTCACCACGAAGTTGCCGATTGCCTGGCGCTCCGCGCGCGGTGTTTGAAGGTTTGCTCCACAAAGCCCCCGGTGGCGGGCCTTTTCTGAACATCCGGTCTTACGACCAGGATGCCTGACCACCGTTGCGTAACGTCGGATGTGCTGTGGACGCTCTCGGCCGGGCCTTTTGAGCCTGGCATCGAACCCCATGTGCGCACACCCCGTCCCCGTACGACCGCCAGCCTGGCGTCGGGACCTTGCGGCTTGGACCTGCCGGCCGGGTGTTTGCGTCGCATCTCCAACGCCCCGACCAGCCACCGCTCCCCGCCCCAGCATCTGACGACGCTGATCAAACGCCCCTCGTTAGATGGGACGGGATG
>JAURVZ010000038.1 GCA_030655215.1 Pseudolabrys sp.
CTGTTCGGGTTCGATGGAACGGCGGACGGAGTCCCGCGCTGAGGTTCGGGCTTCAAGGCCCTAGAGTGATACGGTCTCCCGTCCGCCACCGCACGGCCGAGCTTAGCAGAAACGGCATGACCGGACTTACAAGGGTGACGGGTTGGGAGCGCAAGCTGCTAGAGAACCACCGCGATCATTGCCGGAAATCCAATTCATGCCCCCTCGCCTCCGCCGCTCCTTCTTCGACCGCTCGGTGCACGCAGTTGCGCCCGAGTTGATCGGCGCGACCTTGCTGGTGAATGGCTGCGGCGGGGTCATCATCGAGGTCGAGGCCTATCACCACACGGACCCCGCCTCGCACTCCTATGGCGGTGAGAGCGAGCGCAACGGCGTCATGTTCGGCCCGCCCGGCATGGTCTACGTGTACCGGTCCTACGGCATTCACTGGTGCCTGAATGTCGTCTGCGAGGCGGCCGGCTCGGCCAGCGCCGTGCTGATCCGGGCCATCGAGCCGACCTCGGGGCTTGCTGCGATGCGGCGACGCCGGGGCAAGGACCTGGCCGCGCCGGACGACCGGGCTCTGTGCTCAGGGCCCGGCAAGCTGTGTCAGGCCATGGCCGTGAGCATTAAGCACAACGGCCTGCCCTTCGACCGGCCGCCGTTCGAGCTTAGGGCACGGGCATCCGAGCCGGAGATCGTCGTCGGCCCACGGATTGGCATAAGCAAGGCCGTCGACGAGCCGTGGCGCTATGGGCTGAAGGGGTCGCGGTTCTTGAGCAAGCCGTTTCGCTGAATGTCGTCCCCGCGAAGGCGGGGACCCATAGCCACCGGCTGTGGAAATGGGCGCGCTGACAGCCGGCTGGCCTTTACCGCTAAGGCACGAGCACGGCGTATGGGTCCCCGCCTGCGCGGGGACGACAAACGTTACGCCCCCTTCAGCGCCTCCAGCGCCGCGGCGATCTTCGCCTTGCGACCGTTCGCTTCGTCGCGCTTGGCCTTTTCCTCGTCAACCACATCTTCCGGCGCGTTGGCGACGAACTTCTCATTGCCGAGCTTGGCGTCAACGCGCTTGATGTCGGCCTCCGCCTTTTGCATTTCCTTGGCGAGACGCGCGCGCTCGGCATCGAGATCGATAATGCCGACGAGCGGCAACGCCGCGACTTCGCCACGCACCACCAACTGCACCGAGCCCTTCGGCGCGGCCGGCGCGGACGAAATCTCCGACACGCGGGCAAGCCGCTTGATGAACTCGGCCCAACGCTGCGCGCGCGCTTGCGTCTCACCCGACACGCCGGCCAGCACCACCGGGATCGGCACGTTGACGTTCATCTCCGACTTGAGCGAACGGATCGCAGTGATGAGATCGATGACCCAGCCGATTTCCGCTTCGGCCTTGTCGTCGGTCAGGCCGTCAAGCGACGGCCATTCGCCGAGCGCCAAGAGCGACGTGCGTGCCGGGCCCTGCTCCGCCGTCACGCGCCACAGTTCCTCGGTGATGAACGGCATGAACGGATGCAGCAGCTTGAGGATCTCGTCGAGCGCCCAGGCGGCCATCGCCCGCGTCTCGTCCTTGGCCGCGCCATCCGGGCCGGTCAGCAGCGGCTTCGACAATTCAACAGACCAGTCGTAATACACATTCCAGACGAAGCGATAGGCCGCGCCCGCCGCATCGGCGAATTTGTATTCCTCGAGCGCCTTGGTGATCTCAGCCCCGGCCTTTGCGGTTTCATGCGCAATCCAGCGGTTGAGCGATTCCTTCGCTGACTTCGGATCGAAGCCGGCCACGCGCGCGGCGCCATTGAACTCGACGAAGCGCGCCGCGTTCCAAAGCTTGGTCGCAAAGTTGCGGTTATTCTCGACGTCATTCGGCCCGAGGCGAATGTCATGGCCGGGCGCGACATTGCGCATGAGCGTAAAGCGCAGCGCATCGGCGCCCATATCGTCAATGATGCTGAGCGGGTCGACGACATTGCCCTTGGACTTCGACATCTTGGCGCCGGACGCATCGCGCACCAGACGGTGGATGTAGACATCGCCGAATGGAATGTCGGGCATGAAGTGCAGGCCCATCATCATCATGCGGGCGACCCAAAAGAAGATGATGTCGAAACCGGTGACCAGCACATTGGTCGGATAAAAGCGCGCCAGCTCCGGCGTCTTGTCCGGCCAACCGAGCGTCGAGAACGGCCACAGCGCGGACGAGAACCAGGTGTCGAGCACGTCTTCATCGCGGCGCAGTTCGACCGCCTTGCCGTAATGCTTGGTCGCTTCGGCCTGTGCTTCGGCTTCATCGGATGCGACGAACACCTTGTCGTCCGGCCCGTACCAAGCCGGGATCTGATGCCCCCACCAGAGCTGGCGCGAGATGCACCAAGGCTGGATATTTTCCATCCAGTTGAAGTATGTCGTCTCCCAGTTCTTCGGCACGAAGTTGGTTTTGCCCTCGCGCACGGCGGCAATGGCCGGCTTCGCCAGCTCATGCGCGTTGACGTACCACTGCTCGGTCAAATACGGCTCGATCACCACATTGGAGCGGTCGCCATGCGGCACCGCATTGGTGATGGTCTCGATCTTGTCGAGCAGGCCGAGTTCTTCAAGGTCCGCGATGATGCGCTTGCGCGCTTCGTAACGATCCAGCCCGCGATATTGCTCGGGCGTGTTCTCGTTCATCTTCGCTTCGGGCGTGAAGAGATTGATCAGGCCACCATTGAGCTGCTTCTTGAAGTAGTCCTTGTCGCGATGCCGCGACCAGACTTCAAAGTCATTGAAGTCATGCGCGGCGGTGATCTTGACCGCGCCTGAGCCCTTCTCGGGATCGGGATATTCATCGGCGATGATCGGGATCAAACGGTTGGCCAGCGGCAACTTCACAAGTTTGCCGACCAGATGCTTGTAGCGCTCGTCATCCGGATGCACGGCAACCGCGCCGTCACCCAGCATGGTCTCGGGCCGCGTCGTCGCGATGGCGATATAGGTTGCCGGATCTTCGGCGTTGAAGGTGACGCCGTCGAGCGGATAGCGGAAGTGCCACATTTGGCCCTTGCCCTCGACCTGCACGACTTCGAGATCGGAAATCGCCGTCAGCAATTTCGGATCCCAGTTCACCAGGCGCTTGTCTTTGTAGATCAGCCCCTTGCGATACAGTTCGACGAAAACCTTGAGCACGGCCTTGGACAGGCCCTCGTCCATGGTGAAACGTTCGCGCGACCAGTCGCATGACGCGCCGAGGCGCTTGAGCTGGTTGACGATCGTGCCGCCGGATTCCGCTTTCCATTCCCACACACGCCTGAGGAAGGCCTCGCGGCCCATCTCGCGCCGGCCGGGCATCTGCCGTTCCATCAATTGCCGCTCGACCACCATTTGCGTCGCGATGCCTGCATGATCGGTGCCCGGCTGCCACAGCACATCCTTGCCGCGCATGCGCTCGAAGCGGCACAGCACGTCCTGCAGCGTGTTGTTCAGCGCATGGCCCATATGCAGCGAGCCAGTAACGTTTGGCGGCGGGATGACGATGGAGTATGCGGGGGCCTTGGCGCGATCCGGCCTTCCGGCCTTGAACGCGCCGGCCTCTTCCCAGGCCTGAGCAATGCGGCCTTCGACGTCGGACGGCTGGTAGTTTTTGTCGATCATTGTCTGGTTCTTCTTCGCAGCGCGTTTAGGCGCTTTTCCTGGAATCCTGCGGTAGAAAGCCCGCCGCACCTGCCGGAGTCAACGTGGCCCTTGCTGCCCCCACCGACCGCGCCCTGACGCGCGTTATCGTCGTCATGTCGCTGGCCTGCTTCGCCAGTGGCGCCTCCATGCGCGTGACCGATCCGCTCCTGCCGCAGGTGGCGCTCGATTTCAACGCCACGGTCGGCGCCGCGTCGTGGATCGTCACCGCCTATGTCATCCCCTACGGCCTTACCCAGGCCTTTTCCGGCGCCATTGGCGACCGCCTCGGCAAATGCCAGGCGGTGGCGCTGGCTTGCGCGCTGTCGGCCATTCTCGTCGTTCTTTGCGCATTCGCTCAATCCTTGCCGCAGCTGACGCTGCTGCGGCTCGTTGCGGCGCCGGGTGCCGCGATCATTGTGCCGCTCGGCATGGCCTATATTGGCGACGTCATTCCCTATGAGCGGCGGCAGCCGGTGCTCGCCCGCTTTCTGGCCGGCGCCATGGCCGGCATGCTGTCGGGCCAGTTGATCGGCGGCATTGTCGGCGATTACCTCGGCTGGCGTTATGCCTTCATCGTGCTGGCCGGCGTGTTCGCCGTCGCCTCGATTGCGCTGTTCAGCCAGTTCCGCAGCAACCCCTGGACCAAGCCCGTTGCACATGCCGACGGCGAGCGGCCGCAGATGATCCCGTCGTACCGCAAGATGGCGGCGTCGTCCTGGTGCCGCTTCCTGATCATCACGGTGTTTCTCGAAGGTGCCATTATGTTCGGCACATACACCTATGTCGGCGCCGATCTGCATACGCGCTTCGGCCTGAGTTTCACCGCGGTCGGGCTCGTTGTCGCGACATTCGGCATTGGCAGCATCGTCTACGCGATGTTGTCACCGCATATCTTGCGCTTGCTTGGCGAACGCAAAATGGTCGTGGCCGGCGGCTTCATCGTCGCGGTGGGCTTCCTTGTGCTTGCCGGCGCGCCGGTGTGGCAACTGGCGCCGGCGGCCGGCCTGTTGCTCGGCTTCGGCTATTACATGGTGCACAACACGATTCAGACCAAAGCCACGCAGATGCTGCCGGAGGCGCGCGGCAATGCGATTGCCGCGTTCTCCTGCGCGCTGTTTGTCGGACAGAGCGTCGGCGTCGCGTTCGGGTCGGTGGTGGTCGATTATCAGAGCGCGCCGACGCTGTTTGCCCTCGCGGCAGCGGGATGGCTGGCTATGGCGCTATGGGCGACGATGCGGCTGGCCCGGCAACACGCAGCGGCCAAAGCCTGACGGCTTACGAAGGCCTGACGGCTCAGTTCCGGCCGCGCGAGACGCGTTCGATCTCGGCGCGCACGATCCGCTCCACCATGTTCGGCAGGTTGTCGTCGAGCCAACCTTTGAGCATCGGCCGCAGCATTTCCTTGACCAAGTCTTCCAGCGTGCGCGCATTGTTGCCGAGGACGGTGTGCGCCAGCGAGTTGAAAGCACTATCGACGGCCGAGATGGTCGCGTTGGAAATCAGCCCCTGATAGTCGGACGGCGCCGCCTGCGGCGGCGGCATCGGCCGCTCCGGCGGCGCGGAATCGGTGAAGATCACGTCCGAGGCGGCATCGATGGTACGGAACGACGTCGCCGGTGTGACCGGCGGTACCGGTGTGACGGGCGGCGTCGCCATTGCTTCGGTCAAATCTAGAATATCGGCAACCGGCGGCGCTGGCGGCACAATGGGCGCCGGTTTCGGAACCGGCTTGACGTCGATATCCGCGAGCATCGCATCGATATCGCTTTGATTATTAGTCGCCTTGGGTGGCGCTGGCGGCGGCGGTGCCGGCCGCGCGGCAACGATCGCAGGCTGCGGTGGTTTTGGCGCAGGCGCAGGTGGCGGCGGAACTGCCGCCGCTTTCGGCTTGCTCGTATCCTCGTCAGCAATGATGCGCCGGATGGAGGCGAGAATCTCCTCCATCGAAGGCTCTTGGGCCTTAGCCGGTTGGTTCATTACGACAAATCCCGAACGCGCTGCCCCAGATCGTGCCGCACGAATCGGCACGATCTCTTCTTTATACGACAGAGTGGAGAAGGTGTGGCACCCGAATAATGCAGGGCCAGCAATGACCTGTGGACGCCGCCGCGGTTACTTGCCGTCGGGAGTGCGCACGCCGGCCCAGCTGTCACGGACCTGCTCGTAGTGAACGGCCGCGTTATAGACCGGAACCCGCAAGCCAAGCACTTGCGGCGACAGCCGGCCGACACCGGCCAGCAGCGAATACGACGCCACGACGCGGTCACGCTGCGCGCCGACCAGAGCGACGCGGGCGTTCACCAGTTCCTGCTGCGCATTGAGCACGTCGAGCGTGGTGCGCTGGCCGACCCGGGCTTCTTCACGCACGCCGTTCAGAGCGATTTCGGTCGCCTGCACCTGCGCCTGTGTCGCTTCGATGTTCGCTTTGGCGGCATCCAACTGGCCCCAGGCCTGCACCACGGTCTGGCGTACCTGTTCGCGGGCGGTGTCGGCATCGATGCGGCGCTGGCCGAGTGTTTCCTTGGCCTGGCGGATCAGCGAGTATTCAGCGCCGCCCTGATAGATCGGCACGCTCAACTGGCCGAGCACGGAGGCGTTGTAGCTCTCCATCGTGTTGAGCTGGCCGACCGCGAGGAAATTCTTGGTGTAGTTGCCCTGCACCGACAAGGTCGGCAACAGCGCGCCCTCAGCCACCTTCACCTGCAACTGCGCGACATCGATGTTGTACTGCGCGGCGGTGACCGACGGATGATTGGCGCTCGCCGCGCCGACGGCGCCCGGCAGGTTCGACGGCGAGAAACGGTCAACCGGCGTGCCGGCGGACAAACGTCCCGGATTGATGCCGATGATCTGGCGATAGATCGCGCCGGATGTCTTGAAATTGGATTCGGCCGTCAGCACCTGCGAGCGCCCCGAAGCCAGACGCGACTCCGATTGCGCCACGTCGGTGCGGGTCACTTCGCCGACATTGAAGCGGTCGCGTACCTGACGCAGCTGCTCCTGCAACACTTCAACGTTGCGCTTCTGCAGATCGAAGATCGCGGTGTCGCGCAGAAGATTCATGTAGGCGGTAGCCGCCTGGAGCAGAATCGACTGTTCAGTCGAACGCAGGGTCTCGCGCGCCGCCTGCACTTGCGATTCAGCCTGGCGCGTGCGGTTGGACGTCTGGAAGCCGTTGAAAATGGTTTGCGACACAGTAACGCCGCCGCTGGCCGGCGTGTTGTAGCCGCTCTGTGTGCTGTAGGTCGCCGGATTGGTGGTGTTGACCTTGGTCGTCGAAGACACCGACTGCTGGCCGCCCGAAGCGGTCAGCGAAACGCGCGGCCGGTAGCCGGACAAAGCCTGCGGCACGTTTTCGTCAGTGGCGCGCACGGCGGCGCGCTGCGCATTGAGGGTCGGATTGTTTTGATAAGCCTGGATCAGCGCTGCCTCCAGCGTGTCGGCGAACGCCGCAACAGACGGCAAACCCAAAAGCGCGACGGCTGCGACCGCAGCCCCGCCTGTCCAGCCCAGCCCTAAACGACGCGACATACTGAGACCCAATCCTGATCAACTGTTACGACCGATATCACGCCCCCACGCGAATCGCCTCGCACACCCACCTTTCGGCGGAACCGGAAACATAGGTGGACTATTCGCTGGATGAAACCCCTCGCGCCGGGCCGCCCACAGAAAGGCAGTCCGCTGGGGCATTTTCGCAACGGTCTGAATTCGGACAGCGACTTTAAAAGGCAAAAACCGGCGTTTTTGCAAAGCCCGGCAGCACCGTCGCCGCCGCGTCGAAAATCGACCGGCCGCCCAGTTCGTCGCCACTGCGGCGATAGAGCATCGCCGTCGCATTGGGCGGCACACCAAGGACGCAGACCAGTTTGCCACCGTCCTTGAGCTGGCGGCGGAAGGCGTCCGGCACCACTTCCACGGCCCCGTCGATCAGGATGGCGTCATAGAGGTCACCCTCGGCCCAACCGGCGGTCAGCGGGCCGTTGGCCACGGTCACATTGGGCTGCCCGGCCAGAGCCGCCTTGGCGACTGTCGCGAGCGTGTCATCCTCTTCCAGCGCGACCACCTGCCCGGCGACCAGCGCGAGAATCGCCGCCGAATAGCCGGTAGCGCAGCCGACGACGAGCACCCGATCGGTCAATTCCAGTTCCGCCGCGTGAATGAGCCGGGCCAGCACGACGGGCTTGAGAAGCGTGCGGCCACCGCCGACCTTCATGGCGAAGTCGAGATAAGCAAGCTCCCTGGCCTCCGCCGGCACAAAGTTTTCGCGCGGCACTTTCTGCAGGGCCGAAATGATGCGGTGGTCGGTCACATCGGCGGTGCGGACCTGGCCATCCACCATATGGCGGCGCGCGGCGGCAAAATCGGTCATCGCAGTCCTCGACGGAAAATCTCTGAATTGGCCGCTTTTGTGCGGCAAGCCTCCTGAAAAGGCAAGTGAACAGGCATCCACAGGCGGCCAAAACCTGACTTGCAACGTTGTCGGCGGCACTTTCGTCCTATATAGGCTTGCACCAACCACAGCGCCCGTGACGGTAACGGGCGCTTTCTAATGGCCACGTGGCGGAGTGGTTACGCAGAGGACTGCAAATCCTTGCACCCCGGTTCGATTCCGGGCGTGGCCTCCACAACCTTCTGACGCCTTTCGGGGTTTGCAAAGCGGCTTCGCTTTGTTATAGGCCCGATGCGTCACACGACGTGATTGTTCCCGAGTAGCTCAGCGGTAGAGCGTTCGACTGTTAATCGAAATGTCGCTGGTTCGACCCCAGCCTCGGGAGCCACTTCTTCTTCCCCAAAGTTCCGTTGACGCAGCAAGGCCCGTTCAGATGTCACAGCAGCCTGACGTCGAGAACTGGGACGCGTTGATCACGGCCGCCGACGGCGACCCGCTGGCCTTGGCCCGCCTCGCCGACCGCATGGTCGATGGCGAATTGCCGAAACTCCCGGTCGATGCCGCCACTGAGAAAGCCCGTGCCCTCTGCTACCGCGTCATCACTGAGGCGCCGGACGATGTGGAAGTCCGGGCGATTGCCAAAAGCCTGCTGAGCGAAACCGTGCCGCAATGGCACGCCACCATCATTCTCGACCGCGCGCGCAACGAGGCCTATGACGCCGCGCTGCAGGAAGCCATCAAGCCCGGCATGCGCGTGCTCGAGGTCGGCGCCGGCACTGGCATTCTCGCCATGATGGCGGCGCGCGCCGGCGCTATCGAAGTCATCGCCTGCGAGTCCAACCCGCTGATCGCCGAGCGCGCGCGGGCCATCGTTGAAGCAAATGGCTATGCCGACCGCGTCAAAATCATTGGCAAGCATTCAACCGAGCTGCGCATCGGCGAAGACCTGAGCGAGCCGGCCGACGTCTTCGTCTCCGAGATCATCAGCGACTCGCTGATCGGCGAAGGCATGCTGCCTGTGACGGAAGATGTGATGCCGCGGCTGCTCAAGCCCGGCGCTGCGATCATCCCCTATCGCGGCGCGGTTCGCGTGGCGCTCGCCAATTATGGCGGCGCCAGCACCTTGCGCATGGGCACAGTCGACGGCTTCGATCTGTCGCTGTTCAACCTGCTGGTGGCGCCAAGCTACGCGCTCGCCATTGAGAACCCGCTGCTCAGCCTGAGCAGTGCCGCCGCCGACCTCTTCACTTTTGCATTCTCCGATGGCGGCCCGTTCCCCGGCCGTCACGCTCAATTGACGCTTCGCGCCAAGGAGCGCGCCAACGGCGTCGTGCAATGGGTGCGCATTCGCACCGATGCCGACAGCTATTATGAGAATATCCCGCGCACCGGTGAAGGCTCAAGCTGGCATGCCGAGTTCTATCCTTTCGCCGATGGCAGCATCGCCGAGCCTGGCGAGGACATTGTCGTGAATGGCAGCCACGGCCAGACCACCTTGCGTATCTGGGCCGGCAAGCCGTAAACCTTGCTTATGACAACGAGCCCGCTCCTCACCGATCTCTACGAACTCAACATGGTCCAGGCCTATCTGGACAATCATGAGGTCGGCACGGCCGTGTTCGAATTCTTCGTGCGGCGCTTGCCGGCGCGGCGCGGCTTTCTGCTCGCCGCGGGCCTCGAGGATGCGCTGCAGTTTCTTGAGACCATGCGCTACTCGGCCGAAGACATTGACTGGCTGAAGAGCACTGGCCGCTTCGGCGACAATTTGCTCGATTACCTGCGCGACTTCCGTTTCACCGGCGATGTGCACGCCATTCCGGAAGGCAGCGTGTGCTTCCCGAACGAGCCGCTGCTGCGCATCACCGCGCCGCTGCCGCAGGCACAGCTTGTTGAATCGCGTCTCATCAACATCATGCATTTCCAGACCATGATCGCCTCCAAGGCGGCGCGCATGGTGCTGGCGGCGCCGAACAAGATCCTGTCCGACTTCGGTCTGCGCACCGCGCATGGCGCCGAGGCCGGAAACTTCTCCGCGCGCGCCAGCTACATTGCCGGCTTCAGCAGCGCGGCCAATGTGCTGGCCGGCCAGCGCTATGGCATTCCGATTGTCGGCACCATGGCGCATTCCTTTGTGCAGGTGCATGGCGACGAGATGAAGGCCTTCGAAACTTTCGCGCGCGCGCGGCCGGTCGGCGTCACCCTTCTGATCGACACCTACGACACCGAGAACGGCGCCCGCAAAGTGGTCGAGCTGGCGCCGCGCCTGAAAAAGGACGGCATTGCCATTGGCGCCGTGCGTATCGACTCAGGCGACCTCATCGCCATGTCGCGCAAGGTGCGCACCATTCTCGATGCCGGCGGGTTGCAGGATACGATCATCGTGGTCAGCGGCGGCATCAATGAAGATGTGCTGCAAGGCATGATGAAGGACGGCGCGCCGATTGATGGCTTCGGCATTGGCGTCAATCTCGATGCGTCGATCGATGCTCCATCGCTGGACTGCGCCTACAAGCTGCAGGATTACAACGGCACGCCGAAGCGCAAACTCTCGGAAGGCAAGCAGACTTGGCCCGGCCGCAAGCAGGTGTGGCGTTCCTATGGCAGTGATGGCCGCATGATGGGCGACGTGCTGACGCTGGAAGGCGACAAGCAATCAGGTGAGCCGCTGATTATCGAGGTGATGCGCGGTGGCAAGCGGGTGGGTGCGACGCCGTCTTTGGACGACATTCGCGCGCGCGCTGTGCGGGATCTGGCAAGGTTGCCGGAGCCGTTGCGTGAGCTGAAGCAGGGCGTTGATTATCCGGTGGCTGTGGCGGATGCGTTGAAGGCGCTGGCGGTCGAAGCTGATAAGCTCACCAAGCGCTAACCTATCAACCGTTCATCCCCGCGAAAGCGGGGACCCAGTTCTAACTTTTTCAGAAGGTCTGGGTCCCCGCTTACGCGGGGACGAACGGAGAATGACGTTCGCGCGTTACAGAGCCGTACCGAGTTTATTCCACCCTCTTCCACCCTCGCCGTACACCTCATGCCCACTGTCGGTCACAACGACAGTGTCCTCCAGCTTGATGAAGCCGCGGCTCGGATGCAGCAGCGTGGTCTCGACCGAGATCACCATGCCGGCCTCGAGCGGCTTGTCGGCATATTCGCCGGGATACGGAATCGGCCCGGTGCCGGTCAGACGCGGGCCTTCATGGCTGACCATGCCCATGCCATGCGCCAGAAACTCCATGTGATTGTGATGCTTTGATTTGGCGCGCAAAGGCTCGCCGGCGGCGTAGATCTCGCGGCCCATGACGCCGGCCTTGATCGGCTTCATTGCCGCGCGCTGGATGGTTTCAATCTCGTTGAGGCAATCGACCAGCTCGGCATCGGGTTCACCGAGGATGGCCATGCGGCAGATGTCGCCGATATAGCCTTGATAGTTGCCGCCGGAGTCGATCGACAGGATATCGCCTTGCGCGAGCTTCTGATCTGACGGCGCGCGGTTGAGGCTGGTGCCGGCGGTGATCAGGCAATATTCGAACGTCATGCCGCGCTTGACCTCTTCAAGGCGCAAGGCTTCGACCATCTCGCGCTTGGTGGCGCCTTCGCCGTGCCCGGCGATGACGGCTTGCATTGAGGCCAGCACCGATTCCGAGGCGACCTTCAGTTTGGCCAGTTCATCGGCTGATTTCTTCGCCCGCTGCAGTTCGAGCACGAACAGCGCATCGACCCAGTCGGCATCCGGAAACGCGGCGCGCAACACATTGGCGGCATCGAACGGCAGGAAGCCATATTCGGTGGCAATGCGCTTCGTCTTGATCCCGGCCTTGGCGATATAATCGACGGCCTTCTGCATCGCGTCGGTCGACGTGCCCGAGGTGACCTGCACTTCCGGCACCCAGAGCGGATTGATCTGAGTCTGAAATTTTTCAAGCCGGTGGCCGATATAGGCGGCCTTTTCCGGGGCGCCCTTCGCATAGACGAACGCAGGCAAGTATCGGCTGACGCCGCTGGCATCCATGTAGTCGAAGAAATCGGCGCGATGACCGCCGGTCAGATATTGCGCATTGTGCTTCGAAGTGGCGATGACAACGTCGATGCCGGCTTCGTCCATCAGGCGGTCGAGCCGCTGATGATCGAACGGGATGGCGAGGCCTGCCGCTTGCGCGCTGACATTCATGAAGGTCACTCCCGGCTTCGGCGTCGTGCGCGCCGTTTGCGGGAGTTTAGCCCCGGATGCCGGCTAAGACCACAGTTCCTTACTGGCGATCCGTGCGCCTTCTGACAGCGCTTCCAGCTTGGCCCACATCACCGTCGGATGAACCCGTCGATAGAACGGCCCCTGCGCGAAGCCGCAATCGGTGCCGGCAATGACGTTCTCGCGGCCGACGATTTTCGCCAGACGGACAATGCGCTCGGCCACCAGTTCGGGATGCTCGACGACATTGGTGGCGTGGCTGATGACGCCGGGGATCAGCACCTGATCCTTGCCGAGCTTGGTGTCCTGCCAGACTTTCCACTCGTGCTCGTGGCGCGGATTGGCGCCTTCGATGACATAGGCGCCGACCTTGATCTTTAGGATCAGGTCGACAACGTCTTTCAGCGGCACATCGGAAACATGCGGGCCCGGCCAACTGCCCCAGCAGACGTGATAGCGAATGCGATCTGCCGGCAGACCTTCAATGGCGTGGTTGATGATGTCGACCTGCGTGGCCAGCCACTTCTTGTAATCGTCAAAGCTCGCCGGCGGCACCATGCGGTCATAGGTCACCGCGAGGCGCGCATCGTCGAGCTGCACCAGCAGACCACTGTCGATGATCATCTTGTATTCGGTGCGCATGGCGTCGGCGATCGCATGCTGCAACTCGGCGTCGTTCTTGTAATACTCGTTCTTGCGGTCGGGAATAACGCTGGCCGGCGCCGCCACCGGCAGGAAGCCCTCTTCCGACTTGACGTTCTTCAAAGCGGATTTGAAGTTATCGATGTCGCGCTGCAGCTCGGCCTGGCCCGTGTACTTGATCGGACCGGTGCAGATCGCCTCTGAGACAGTAGCGACGCCTTCCTTCGAATCGAGTTCGGCATAGAAGTCGGCAAACTTGGTGCGGTCGGCGCCGCGCTTGAACGGATTTGCGGTGTCTTCCTTGATCGGGCGGCGCTCAAAACCGGACAGGCGTGTCAGCGCATATTGCGCCCAGGAGATAGACTTGCCGAACTCGCCGTCGCTCATCACGTCGATGCCGGCGTCAGCCTGTTGCTTGACCACTTCCGCGACCGTGGAAGTCAGGCAGGCATTGTAGGCCTTCTCGTCATACGGCTTGCCGCCCTGCACCAGCCGCAGGAAGTCCTGCAATTCCGGCGGGCGGATCAGGCTGCCGACATGGGTGGTGAGGATACGGTCGGTCGAGTGCTTCATTTTTTAAGCCTTAACAACGCCAATCAAATGCTCGAGCTTGGCGGGATCGTTCTGCAACGTGGCGCTCGGCCCGTCGAATACAATATGGCCGCGGTCCATGACAACAGCGCGCGGCGCGATGTCGAGTGCGAGCCGCGTATTCTGCTCGACCAGAATCAGCGCCATTTCGCCGGCCTGCGTCAGCTTCTTCACGGCGCGCGACAATTCCTCGACGATGACCGGCGCGAGTCCTTCGGACGGTTCGTCCATCAGCAGCACGCTCGGATTGCCGATCAGCGCGCGGCCGATCGCCAGCATCTGCTGCTCGCCGCCGGACAATTGATTGCCGCGGTTGTCGAGACGCTCGGCCAGACGCGGAAACAGCTCGCACACGGTCTTGAAATTCCAAGGGCCGGGCCGCGCCGCGACATCCATGTTCTCGCGCACTGACAGCGACGGGAAAATCTCGCGCTCTTGCGGCACCAGTCCGAGGCCCGACGTGACGCGCCGATACGTGGCGGCGGTGGAGATATCCTTGCCGCGCAGCGAAATGCTGCCGCCGTGCCGCGTCGTGTGGCCCATGATGGTCGCCAGCAGAGTCGTCTTGCCGACGCCGTTGCGGCCGATGATCGATACGGCTTCACCGACGCCGAGCGAGAACTGAATGTCTTCCAGTACGACGGTCTCGCCATAGCCGGCGGAAACCTTGTCGAGTTGCAGGGCGGTTTCAACCATGCCCGCCTCCTCGCTGGACCGCGTCATGGCCTTCCTGGCCGAGATAGACGGCGCGCACGTCTTCGTTGCTCATGATTTCCTTCGGCGTGCCCTTGGTGAAGACAGCGCCCTGCACCAGCACGATGATTTCCTTGGCGAAGCGGAACACAACGTCCATGTCGTGCTCGATGATCATCACCGCGATGTCCGGATCGAGATTGTCGACGACATCGAGAATGAGATGGCTCTCCGACGACGGCACGCCGGCCGCCGGTTCGTCGAGCAGCAGCACGCGCGGCTTCTGCGCCAGCGCAATGGCGATCTCGACGAGACGCTGCCGGCCATAGGGCAGTTCCTTCACCAGACGCAGCGCGTCGTCGACCAGCCGCAGCGAGTCGAGATGGTCGAGCGCCTCGTCGATCACCGAGCGCTTGGCGCCGGCCGAGCGCCACATATTGTTGTTCTCGCCATCGCGCTCGCCGATCGCCATGCAGATGTTTTCGAGCACGGTCAGGCCGCGGAACAGCTGGTTGATCTGGAAGGTGCGCGCCAGGCCGCCGCGGGCGCGGTCCGCCTGCGACCATGTCGTGATGTCCTGGCCGTTAAGCGATACTGTGCCGGATGACGGCGCCAGCACGCCGGTGACGAGATTGACGAACGTGGTTTTTCCGGCGCCGTTCGGCCCGATCAGCGCGCAACGCGCGCCGCGCTCGAGCGTCAGGTCGACATTGCGCGTCACCTTGAGCGCGCCGAAGTTGCGCGTCAGGCCCTGAACTTGCAGTGCGGGAACGGCGCTCACGACTTCGTCCCCTTCTTTTTGGCAAAGTAGTCGCCGACCTGCTCGAACACGCCAAGCACGCCGCGGCGGGCAAACAGCACCGCCAACACCAGCAACAGGCCAATGCCGAACTGCCAGAAGGTCGGCGACAGTTTCGAGAAATAGTCTTCCATGATCATGTAGACGGCGGCGCCGAGGAACGCGCCGTACAGCCGTCCGGTGCCGCCGAGGATAAGCATCACCATGACCTTGGCCGAGTTCTCGAACTCGAACACGGTGAGCGTCACATAGGCATTGGTCTGGGTGAACAGCGCGCCCGCGATACCGGCAATGCCGGCGGCGATCGTATAGACCGTGACCAGCCGCCAATGTACCGGCGAGCCGATGGCATGCATGCGGCGCACGTTCTCGCGAATGCCGGTCAGCGCCTGCCCGAATGGCGAGTAGACGATGCGGCGCACGAAGAAAAACACGACGGCCAGCACGACCAGCGCGTAAATATAATTGGTGTGGCCATAGAGGTCGTATTCGAAGCGGCCGAGCAGCGGATCAAACACCAGGCCGGGCACACCGTCATAGCCACCGGTCAGGTCGGAGCGCAAATTGCCGGCTTCCTGCAGCATGATGGCGGTCGCCAGCGTCAGCATCAGCAGCGTCAGGCCGCGATAGCGCAGCAGGAAATAGCCGGACAGGAAGCCGCCAAGCGACGCCACGAAGAACGCCGCAAACAAGCCACTGACCGGCTCGGTCCAGCCAAGCTTCGCCGCCCCGAGGCCGACCGTATAAGCGCCCAGGCCGAAGAACGCCGCGTGCCCGAGCGTGACGATGCCGGCATAGCCAAGGATCAAATCGAGCGACAGCGCGAACAGCACCATCACCAGAACCTGGCTGCCAAAGGTCAGACGGTCCGGGAACAGGAAAAATACGGCGATGCAAGCGATCCACGGCAGTGCTTCCGGCCAGCGAAAACGATGGCGGCGCACCAGATATTCGGCGGCGCGTTCGCGCAAGGCGATTGCGGCGGTATCGCGCGGCGGCGTCACGGCGGTCGGAGGATTATTCACGGCCATAGAAACCCGCCGGCTTGATCAGGAGAACGATGACGGTGATGGCGTAGATGAAGAAACCGCCAGCCTCGGCGTAGAGATATTTGCCGGCCGTATCGATGACGCCGATCACCAGGGCCGCGAGCAATGTTCCCTTCAGGCTGCCGAGGCCGCCGACCGCGACCACGATCAGGAACAGCACGAGATAGAGAACCGCAAAACTGGGCGACAGGCCGAACAGCTGGATCGCGAGGCCGCCACCGAGCGCCGCCAAAGCGGAACCGAGCGCGAAGGTCAGCGTGAACAGCAGGTCGACATTGATGCCGACCGATTCCGCCATGCGGCGATTGTCGACCGCGGCGCGGATTTTCGCGCCGATATTCGTCTTCTCGAAGCCGTACCAAAGCACCGAGATCAGCACGAGGCCGACAATGATGAGGAACGCGCGATAGGTCGGGAAAGCGCGGAAACCGAGATTGATGTCGCCTTGCAGCCAGGTCGGCAACGGCACCGATTTCGGGATCGGCCCGAAGAAATAAGTGGCGGTGGCAATCGCCATGAAAGCCAGACCAATGGTGAGCAGCACCTGCTCAAGGTCGGTCGACTTATAAAGCCGGCGATAGAGGCCGCGCTCGAATACAACGCTGATGAGGCCGACCAGAACGGCGGCGATGAATAGTGACGGCACAAAGCCGATGCCGAGGTTCCGCGTCAGCGCCACCACGATGTAGCCGCCGGCCATGGCGAAGGCGCCATGCGCCAGGTTCACGAAGCCCATCAAGCCCATCGTCACCGAAAGGCCGACGGAGGTGATGAACAGGAACATGGCATAAGCCAGCCCGTCGAAGAGAATACTGACGCCTATAATGGCAAATTGCGGCACCAGCCCCACCCCAAGTTAATGAAAACGCCGCCGCGCCTGTTATGCGCGGCGGCGCCTTTCGATGTCAATTCGGTTCGATGCGACGAACGTTTCCTTACGAGCCGCAGCGGCCGATCTTCTGTTCCTTGCACTCGTCCTTGACCGCCTTGGTCGTGCCGAGAACCTTGATGCCAAGCTTGCCGTCCGCCTTGCGGATGACTTCCATGGCGTGCTCGTCCTGCACGATGTCGCGGGTGTTCGGATCGATCGAGACGTCGCCGCGCGGGCTCTTGGCCGACCAGCCCTTCATCGCGTCGACGAACTTGGCGCCGTCGGTGACATTGCCGTTGACCTTCTTGATGGTGTCGAAGATCGCGCGCATCGTGTCCCAACCGGCCGCCGACATGAAGTCCGGATACGAGTCCTTGCCGTATTCCTTGTGCCAGGCTTCGACGAAGGCCTTGTTCTCGGCGTTCTCGAGATCGACCGAGTAGTTGCCCATGACGACGGTGCCGATGGCGGCATCGCCCATGTCCTGCAACTTGTTGTCGGGGATCAGATCCAGCGGCCCGATCAGCTTGATGCCGGCCTTACGCATGCCGAGTTCGCCGTAAGCCTTGGTCACGCCGGTCGCGTGCGCGCCCGACGGGATGAAGACGTACATGCAATCCGGCTTGCTATCCTTGATGCGCTGGAAGAACGGCGTGAAGTCCGGCACCTGCACGGCGCTGCCGAGCGGAATCGAGTCGGTGATCTTGCCGCCGGCCTTCTCGAAGCCGGCCTTGAAGGCGTCGGTCGAATCCTTGCCCGGCGGGAAGTCGGTATAGGCCAGAGCTGCAGTCTTGCAGCCGATCTTGTCAAAGGCGAACGGACCCATCGTATGGCCGTGGTGCCACATCGAGAACGACAGGCGCGCAATGTACGGCGACAGGTTGGTGATCCACGCGGTGCCGGCGTTCGACACGATCATCGGGATCTTAGCCTGGCTGACAACCGGCGCGACCGCGATCGCCGACGGCGAGAACACGAAGCCGGCAAGCAGGTTCACCTTGTCATTGGTGATCAGCTCGGTGGTGACGGTCTTGGCATTGGCGCCGGTCGGCGGGCCTTCGTCGCGCTTGACGAGCGTCACCGTGTGCGGCGCGATGTCCTTGGCGTGCAACTTGACGTAGAGATCGAAGGCCTTGTCGATCTGCTGTCCGAGATCGGCATTGGCGCCCGAGAAAGCCAGCACAACGCCGATCTTGATGTTCTCGGCCTGAGCGGCGGTTCCGCCCACCAGCAATGCCAGCGCGGCGGCGCCGGCCCATTTATTCAAACGCATCGTTTTCTCCCTGATTGAATTCGTTGGGTTTCCGCCCGTTCAAACAATGTGGTTTGAACAGCGGCCGGTCCCTTATGGGTAAGGTGTACTAGATCGCGTTCTGGCGTCAATGCGGCGTGGTGGGCCGGAACGGCGAGATTTTAGCCACGCTGTTTCAAATGTACCGCGCGGCGGTACATGCGTCGCCTTCGGCCCATGAACGGCTTCAGGCGGCGCTCTGCGCCGAGACTTTGCCCGGAGCCGCAGAGGCCGCATCGGCTGCGGTGCCCTCGTCCTTGCGCTTGAGCAGCATTTCCAGCGAGGCGACCTCGACCCGGTTGCGGCCGTTTTCCTTGGCGAAGTAAAGCGCCTGGTCGGCTTGAGCGAGAAGTTCGGGAACGTCGAGGCCGGCGCCGTCATAGTGCACCACGCCAACGCTGACCGTGGCGCAAACCGGCCGGCCGTCGACCTGCTGCGCCGCCTTGGCGAAGCCTTCGCGGATACGCTCGGCAACAGCCAGCGCCCGTTCATTGGTGGTGTCGTACAGCACCGCCGCGAATTCCTCGCCGCCGATACGGCCGATCAGGTCGGATGCGCGGACGGATTCAAGGGTGGTCGCGGCGAATATTTCCAGCACCCGGTCGCCGAGGGCATGGCCGAAGCGGTCATTGATCGTCTTGAAGTGATCGAGGTCGACCAGCAGCACCGCGGTCGGCCGCGGTGACGAGGCATGGCGTTTGGCGATCAGGCCGGCCTCTTGCAGGAAGGCGCGGCGGTTGGCGATCCCGGTCAAGGGATCGACCATCGCCGCAGTCCGGTGTCGCAGTTCGGTGCGCTCTTTAGCCATCGCCAGCAGGATGAAGGCGATGGAGATTGTGAACAGTAACGCCTCAAAACTCAGGACGGTCAGCCAGACGCTGCCGAAGATGTTGTTGTCGGTCGGTGACCACGGCAGCATGGCAACAAGTGGGGTGCGCAGCAGAAACAGCGCGCCGTGCGCAAACAGCATGAAGATCGCCGGCCAACGCGACACCAGATTTTCGCTGCGGCCGCGCCAGAATTCATAAGCCGTCAGCCACGTATAGGCAGTGATGATGGCCGAGGCGATCATCGCGCGCAGTTCGACTGCTTCAGCCATAATCGGCAAGCGGCAAACCAGAAGCCACAGCACCGCACCGGTCACCAGATAGACCGGCTCAACCGGTCGGCCGTCGAACACGCGCGCGCCGGTCCAGGTGATGGCGAAGGCGGAGAACAGCACAGCGTTCGCCAGATCGATGGTGATGAGGTCAGGCGCCGAGCCGTACATGCCGAACAGCACGATCGAGGCGGCGCGGGCCAGATGGGCGAAGCCCCACCAGGCGACAGCCCGGATTGCCATGTTCTGCGCCCAGGCGAACAGCAGCAGCAACCCGAGGATTGCCTCCACGTAGATCGTCACCATGAAGAGCGTGTTGACGTCGAGATGCATCGGGGGCGAATGCCTGGATGGTGGCCAGCGTGGGTTGAACGCGGTTCCATGGATAACGAGACCGGGCAAAAAAGGTATGAACGTGCGTTATTACCGCAGGGGCAATGCGGGATTATGGTTTCGAGGTCGTTTCTAAAAGTTCCTGCCAGGGGCGCAGGCCGGCGATTTGGTGGTTTGACGGGACAAATCGGCGGCAAATTCACCCGTTGATGGCCTTCCCTGCGCAGTCCGGCGCCATTACGTGCCGTCTTGTGACGGCAGGAGGGCTCAACTAGGGTCTTCGGCGTTTACGAAGGAACCGGACCGTTATGCAAATTCGCGACGGCATCATCGAGGCCATTGGCCATACCCCCCTGATCAAGCTCGAGCGCGCGTCGGAGCTGACCGGCTGCACGATCCTCGGCAAGGCTGAGTTCATGAACCCCGGCGGCTCGGTCAAGGACCGCGCCGGCCGGCAGATGATCCTCGGGGCCGAGGAACGCGGTGAGTTGAAACCGGGCGGCCTGGTGGTGGAGTCGACCGCCGGCAATACCGGCATCGGCATAGCGCTGGTCGCTAATGCCCGTGGCTACCGCACTTTGATCATCATCCCGGACACGCAGAGCCAGGAGAAAAAGGATTTCCTGCGACTGTGCGGCGCCGAGTTGCTGGAAGTGCCGGCCCTGCCCTTCGCCAACCCGAACAATTACCAGCATGTCGGCCGCCGGCTCGCCGAGCAGCTTAAGAAGACGGAGAAGAACGGCGTGCTGTTCGCTGACCAGTGGAACAACCTCGACAACAGCAAGGCGCATTATCTCTCGACCGGCCCGGAAATCTGGGACCAGACCGGCGGCAAGGTCGATGCCTTTATCTGCTCGGTTGGTTCAGGCGGTACGCTCGCCGGCGTATCGAGCTATCTCAAAGAGAAGAACGACAAGATCACCATTGGCGTCGCCGATCCGCGCGGCGCTGCGATGTATCATCTGTTCAACGACGGCGAGCCGCGCGTCAGCGAAGGCGGCTCGATCACCGAAGGCATTGGCCTGGCACGCATTACGCCGATCGTCGAGCAGATGAAGGTCGACAAGGCCTATCTCATTCCCGACGAAGAAGCCGTGCCGATCGTGTTCGACCTTCTGGCGCATGAGGGTCTGTCGCTCGGCGGCTCGTCCGGCATCAACATTGCCGGCGCCATTCGCCTCGCCAAGGAACTCGGCCCGGGCCACACGATCGTGACCGTGCTGTGCGACGGCGGCGCGCGCTATCAGTCGAAGCTGTTCAACCCGGAATTTCTGCGCTCCAAGAAACTGCCGGTGCCGGCCTGGC
Organism: Pseudolabrys sp.; assembly: GCA_030655215.1. Classification (GTDB taxonomy): domain Bacteria; phylum Pseudomonadota; class Alphaproteobacteria; order Rhizobiales; family Xanthobacteraceae; genus Pseudolabrys. Next base: position 20,880 of record JAURVZ010000038.1, read on the forward strand.
TTGAGCGCAAGTCGGACCTGAAGGCACCCTTCGTCGACAAATAGGTTCCTCATGACGACCGACTGCTTGTTTCGCGAAGACTCTTACTTGAAGACTTGCGAAGCCCGCATTGTCGGCATCACCGAACAGGGCGGCATCGTGCTTGACCGCACGGTGTTTTACGCCAATTCCGGCGGCCAGCCCGGCGACACTGGCGTTTTGGTCACGGCTGACGGCACGCGCCTTCCCGTCGAGAACGCGATCTTCACCGACGCCGCCAAGAGCGAGATCGCACATGTGCTCGCCGTTGGCGGCGCCGCGCCGAATGTCGGCGATGTCGTGCGCGCCGAGATCGATTGGGACAAGCGCTACGGCCGCATGCGCGTGCACACCGCGCTTCATCTGCTGTCAGCGGCCCTGCCCTATGCCGTCACTGGCGGATCGGTCGGCGACAGCGATGGCCGGCTGGATTTCGATATCCCCGATGCCGGTCTGGACAAGGACGTCATCGCCGCAAGGCTGGCCGAGATGATCGCGACCGATGCCGCTGTCACCAGCCGCTGGATCAGCGATGCCGAACTCGAGGCCAATCCCGGCCTGATCAAGACCATGTCGGTGAAGCCGCCGATGGGCACCGGCCGCGTGCGGCTCATTGAAATAGACAATCTTGATCTGCAGCCATGCGGCGGCACACATGTGCGCAAGGTCAGCGAGATCGGCACCGTGACAGTCACCGGCATCGAGAAGAAGGGCAAGCAGAACCGCCGCGTGCGGATCGCGCTCGCTTAGGGCCTACGGCGCCAGTTTTGAGAAGATCTGGTGCGCGGCCTTCACCCGCGCCTCGTTCGGATAGCTTTTGTTGGCCAGCATGACGATGCCGAGCTTCTTGTCCGGCACAAAGGCGACATAGGCGCCGAAGCCGCCGGTCGATCCGGTCTTGTTGATGATGACATCGCCACGCGGCGACATCGGCGGCTCAATCGCCATGGCCGGGTTGGCGTTGAAGATCATCGCCGACGAATTGCCGGCGGTGATCTTCTCCAGCGTGACCGGATACGGATACTGCTCCCAGATCAGGTCCTGGATGATTTCGCCGGAGCGGAAATAGCCAGTGTGCGTCGCCTTGACCGCACGCGCCATTTTCTCCGATGTCGCGCCGAGGCCCATATTGACTTCAACATAATGGATCATGTCGGCGCTGTTCGACTTGACGCCATAGGCCCCCTCAGCGAGCACTGCCGCGCTGTAATGCACCGGTTTGTCGTCGCGGTTATAGCCCCAGGCGTAGGACTTCAGTTCGGCCTTCGGCACATCGACATAGGTGCGCTCGAGTCCGAGGCCTGGAAAAATCATTTTCTCCACGACGGCCGTATAATCCGCGCCCATGGCCTTGCCGGCGATGACGGCGAGCAAGCCAATGCTCGGATTGGCATAGCTGCGCGACGTGCCAGGCGCGGCCTTCGGTTTCCAGTTACGAAAATAATTGATGAGCTGCGTCTTCGTCTTGACGTCACCGGGAAGCTGCAGCGGAAAGCCGCCGGCCGTATGCGTCGCAAGATCGAGCAGCCGGACATTATCGAGCGCACTGCCCTTCAACTCCGGCATGTGCCGGCTGACTTTGTCGTCGAGCTTCAATTTGCCGTCGATCTCGGCATAGGTGGTCAGGGTCGCGACGAAAGTCTTGCTGATCGACCCGATTTCAAACAGCGTATCGCGCGTCACCGGCGCCTTGGTATCCTTCGTCGCGACGCCGTAATCAATGTACGTACGCTTGCCATCAAGCGTCACCGCCACCGCCATGCCGGGAATGCCGTATTGCGCCAGCACCGGCTTGATCGCCTCGTCGACAATCTGCCGTACTTTGGCGTCGTCAGCGGCAAAGGCGCTCGGCAGGCTGACCATGACCAAAGCGGCGGCCAGTCCAAGATAATATTTCATCTTCACTAAATCGCCTCTCGGCTATCGCGGACGTCGTAATGCTGCGAGCGCGCATCGAAGCGCTTGAGCACGGCGCGCGCCTTCGGCGGCACGACGGCGGTCGCGTAATCGGCGCCGGCGAAGGCCTCGATCGCCGCGAGCGATTCGAACCACATGATGGTGACGAACTCGACCTCGTCGCCGGCATCGGTGCGGCCCAGTTCGATGCGGATAAAGCCGGAAATCTTGCGTCCGACAATGCCGGGAAAGATTTCTTCGCGCAGTAGCGCCTCATAAGCATCGGCATTTTGCGGCGTGGTCCAGCCCCGCCATATCCGGCTGATCATTTGTCTCTCCCTGTCAAACGTGCAACCTTTCGCGCCGCGCGCCGTTTTCTTGGAACACGTTCGCGCACAATCTTGACCGAATCTGGAGACGAAAATGGCCGATCAGACCCCTGTGAGCAAATGGCTTAAATCGACCGAGTGGCTCGCCGGCCAGCTCGGCAAACCGGGTGTCTCCATCGTCGACGGCTCCTACTATCTCCCCGCGCACAAGCGCGATGCCAAGGCCGAATTCCTGGCCGGGCATATTCCGGGCGCGGTTTTCTTCGATATCAACGAGGTCGCCGACGACACCACCGACCTGCCGCACATGCTGCCGGGGCCGAAGCAGTTCGGCGAAGCCGCGGGTGCGCTCGGCATGACTGAGACCGACACCATTGTCGTCTATGACGGGCTCGGCTTGTTCTCGGCGCCGCGCGTGTGGTGGACGTTTCGCATCATGGGCGCGAAGAACGTGTTCATTCTCGATGGCGGCCTGCCCGCCTGGAAAGCCGAGAACCGTCCGCTTGAGCAAGGCGACGCCAAGCCGAAGGCGGCGACCTTCAATGCCGAGATGACGACGGATGCCGTGTCGATGCATGGCGACGTGCAAATGGCGCTCAACGGCAAGGACATCCAGGTGGTCGATGCACGGCCTGCCGGACGCTTCGCCGGCAAGGACCCGGAGCCGCGTCCGGGCCTGCGCGGCGGTCACATGCCGGGCGCGTTCAACGTGCCGTCCAGTGAACTGGTCGAGAACGGCCGCCTCGTCTCAAGCGACAAGATCGCCGCCGCCTTCAAGAAAGCCGGCGTCGATACCGACAAGCCGATCATCACCAGCTGCGGCTCCGGCGTCTCCGCCGTGATCCTGGCGCTCGGCCTCGATGCGCTCGGCAAGAAACTGCCGCCGGTCTATGACGGCTCGTGGTCGGAATGGGGCGCGCGGCCGGATCTTGAGGTGGTGAAGGATTGACAGTCTCGTCATGGCCGGGCTTGTCCCGGCCATCCACGACTTCACTTAAATCAAGACGTGGATGCCCGGGGCAAGCCGGGCATGACGGTTGATGGGACCTCGCGGAAGCCTTCCGCCCTGGACGGCTAATGCAAAATCTGGCTGAGGAACAGCTTGGTGCGCTCGTGCTGCGGGTTGGTGAAGAACTCTTTCGGTTCGTTCATTTCAACGATCTGGCCTGCATCCATGAAGATCACGCGGTCGGCGACCTGACGGGCAAAGCCCATTTCATGCGTCACGCACAGCATGGTCATGCCGTCATCGGCAAGGCTGACCATGGTATCGAGCACTTCCTTGACCATTTCCGGATCGAGCGCCGAGGTCGGCTCGTCGAACAGCATGATCTTCGGCGCCATGCAAAGCGCGCGCGCGATGGCGACGCGCTGCTGCTGGCCGCCTGACAACTGGCCCGGGTATTTCAGCGCCTGATTGGGGATCTTCACCCGTGTCAGGAAGTGCATGGCGATCTCTTCAGCTTCCTTCTTCGGCGTCTTGCGCACCCAGATCGGCGCGAGCGTGCAGTTCTCCAGCACGGTGAGATGCGGAAACAGATTGAAGTGCTGGAACACCATGCCGACTTCGCGGCGTACTTCGTCGATCTTCTTCAGGTCGTTGGTCAGTTCGACGCCGTCGACAATGATGCGGCCCTTCTGATGCTCTTCCAGCCGGTTGATGCAGCGGATCATGGTCGACTTACCGGAGCCGGACGGGCCGCAAATGACGACGCGTTCGCCGCCCTTCACCAGAAGGTCGATGTCACGCAGCACGTGAAAATCGCCATACCACTTGTTCATGCCGATGATTTCAACGGCAACTTCATTGGTCAGCTGGGTTGGCTTGAGCGCGGGTTTGTTCACGGACATCACCTTTCTAGCGTCTCTCGCTCGCGGCGAGACGGGCTTCCGTCGCGCGGGCGTAGCGCGACATGGCGTAACAGAAGACAAGATAGAAGATCGCGGCAACGGCGTAGCCGGTGGTCGAGGTCACCGGCGTCGCCCATTTCGGATCGAGACGCGACACTTCGATCGTGTGCAGCAAGTCGAAGATGCCGACGATGAAGACGAGCGTCGTATCCTTGAACAGTCCGATATAGGTATTGACGATGTTCGGGATGGTGATCTTGAGCGCCTGCGGCAGAATGATGAGCCGCATCATCTGCCAGTAGCCGAGGCCGACGGCCTGGGCGCCTTCGAACTGGCCCTTCGGAATGGCCTGCAGGCCGGCGCGCACGACTTCCGCCATATAGGCCGAGGCGAACATGGCGATACCGATCAACGCGCGCAGCAACTTGTCCGGCGAATACTGCTCCGGCACGAACAGCGGCAACATCACGCTGGCCATGAACAGCACGGTGACCAGCGGCACGCCGCGCACGAATTCGATGAAGAACACCGAGAACAGCTTGACCGTCGGCATGTCCGATCGCCGGCCGAGCGCCAGCAGGATGCCGATCGGCAGCGACACGACGATGCCGACCGCCGACACAACGATGGTCACCAACACGCCACCCCAGAGCACGGTGTCGACATGCGGCAAGCCGAGAAATTCGGCGCCGCTGAGCAGGATGTACGAGACGATCGGCAGCACGATGAAGCAGTAATAGGCGGCGAGATCGCGGCGCGGGGCCTTCAGCCAAAGGATCCAGAACACGCCGATCGCCAACATCGCGAAGAAGATATCGACGCGCCAGCGCTGCGGGATCGGGTACGATCCGTAAGTGAAATAGGCCATGCGTTCCCAGGCGAACGGCCAGCACGCGCCGATCGGCCGGTTCTGCACGATCTCGCGGCAGGCGTCGCGATCGGCGCCGGTCCACACCGCATCTATCAAGAGGAAATTGACGATGCCGGGGATGATCCAGAGGAAGAACAGCGAGATCAGGATCGTCAGCACGATATTGAACGGCGACGACAGCAGATTGGCGCGCAGCCAGCCGACGATGCCGGTCAGCGAGGCCGGCGGTGGCTGCTGTTCAAGCGTCGTCTGACGCACATATTTGAGTTGGGCAACGGCGAGATCGCCTTCCGACATGGTCATGATGCGGCCCTCACCTTTCCACCAGGGCGATGCGGCTGTTGTAGATATTCATCAACAGCGACGTCACGAGACTGATGGTGAGATAGACAGCCATGGTGATGGCGACGACTTCGACCGCCTGGCCGGTCTGGTTCAACACCGTGCCGGTGAAGATCTGCACGAGATCGGGATAGCCTATGGCCACCGCCAGCGTCGAGTTCTTGGTCAGGTTGAGATACTGGCTGGTCAGCGGCGGGATGATGACGCGCATCGCCTGCGGCACGACGACGAGGCGCAAGGTCGGCTGCGCCCGCAAGCCCAAGGAATAGGCAGCTTCGGTCTGGCCGTGCGACACGGCGCGAATGCCGGCGCGCACCACTTCGGCGATGAAGGCAGCGGTGTAGATCGACAGGCCAAACAACAGCGCGGCGAATTCCGGCAGGATTTCGATGCCACCGCGAATATTGAAGCGGCCTGCCTCCGGATAATCCAGCGTCAGCGGCAGGCCGGCAGCGAAGAACACGGCCAGCGGCAGACCAATGATCAGGCCGAGCGACACAAGGAACACCGGCGCCTGCTCGCCGGTCTTTTCCTGACGTTTGCGCGCCCATAAATGATAGCCGATCGATCCGGCAATGCCGATGACAATTGCGCCAACGACAAAGCTGAAGCCGCTTTGCGCAATCGGTTCGGGCATGAACAGGCCGCGATTGTTGAGGAAAGCCCCGCCCGGAATCTTTACGCTGTCGCGCAGATCCGGCAGCGCCTTCAGCACCGCGTTGTACCAGAACAGCAGTTGCAGGAGCAGTGGGATGTTGCGAATGGTTTCGACGTAGCCGCTCGCTGCCTTGTGCACGAGCCAGTTTTTCGACAGCCGGGCGATGCCGACGACGAAGCCGATAAGCGTGGCGAACACGATGCCGACCGCGGCCACCAGCAGCGTATTGCACAGACCGACCCAGAAGGCGCGGCCGTAGCTCGACTGGTTGGTGTAGGAAATCATCGACTGGCTGATGTCGAAGCCGGCCGTCTGCTCCCAGAAGCCGAAGCCGGAGGCGATGTTTGCCCGCTTCAGATTGTCGATGGCATTGCTGGCGGCGCCATAAATCAGAAAGGCGATGACCAGGCACAGAGCCACCTGATAGGCGATGCTCCGGATTTTGGGGTCGTTATAGAACGGTACGCTGGCGGGAGGTTCTCCCGCGCGAAGGTCAATCGACATCTACCCCTCATCCGGGCTCACACGCCGCCCGTTTCGCTCTTGCGAGCTTGGAGAAGCACGATCCGTGCCGAAACCGGAGACCGGCAAGCCGGATCGTGCTTTTCGCAACCCTCTTCTGGACTGCCGCGGAATCCCCTCGCGCGGCAGTCCAGTCATTCCTTCAGACGTCAGACGAGCTTAGCGGATCGGCGGGGCGTACTGCAGGCCACCCTTGCTCCACAGCTTGTTCAAGCCGCGGTCGATCTTGAGCGGCGAGCCGGTGCCGACATTGCGTTCGAACGACTCGCCGTAGTTGCCGACGGTCTTGATGATGTTGACCACCCAGTCCTTCGACAGGCCGAGCTGCTCGCCGTAATTGCCTTCGGTGCCGAGCAGACGCTTGATGTCCGGATTGTCCGACTTGGCCATGTCGCCGACATTGGCCGAGGTGACGCCGAGCTCTTCGGCGTTGATCATCGCGTAGAGCGTCCACTTGACGACGTCGAACCACTGATCGTCACCGTGACGAACGGCCGGTCCGAGCGGCTCCTTGGAAATGATTTCCGGCAGCACGATGTGCTCGGCAGCGTTGGCAACGCGCAAGCGCTCCGAATAGAGGCCCGAGGCGTCGGTGGTGTAGGCATCGCAACGGCCAGTGTCATAGGCCTTCAGCGCTTCGTTCGATGTCGCGAAGGTAACGGTCTTCAGCTTCATCTTGTTGGCGCGGAAGTAGTCGGCGAGATTGAGTTCGGTCGTGGTGCCCTGCTGCACGCAGACCGAGGCATCGCCGAGCTCGAGAGCCGACTTCACCTTGAGCGAGGTGCGGACCATGAAGCCTTGGCCGTCATAGTAGTTGACGCCAATGAAGTTCAGGCCGAGTTGGGTGTCGCGCGACGAGGTCCAGGTGGTGTTGCGCGCCAGCAGGTCGACTTCGCCGGACTGCAGCGCCGTGAAGCGATCCTTCGCCGACAGCGGGATGAACTTGGCCTTCTTGTCATCGCCGAATACGGCGGCGGCAACAGCGCGGCACAGATCGACGTCGAGACCGGCCCACTTGCCCTGCGCATCCGGGAGGCCGAAGCCGGCCAGCGAGCCGTTGGAGCCGCAGTTCAGGATCCCACGATCCTTGACCGTCTTCAAAGTTTGGGCGGAAGCGCTCGTTGCGCCAAAGATAACCGCAAGAGCAATAACGCTAGCAATTCGTTTCATCGGGCAGCCCCATTCGTGCGTGGTGAAATGCGATGCTCTTACGGCTGGCTGAATTTCCCCTCAAAGATAATCGCAGCGCCCCTCAGCACCGCGATTGTCCTTAGCCATTCCCCGAGCACCGCTCTTGTCCCGTATCTCAGAACGATTGAGGCGCAAGGTCAAGGGCTTAAACGCTTGCCGATGCTGTATTCGTAGCCGTATATGCCTTAAGCGCAGGCTCAAGCGGCCTGCTTTCAGACGGGAAATAAAACCACCATGGCAAAGAAGCCCCAGAAGCCACTCAAGCCCGAAACCCGTTTGATCACCGCCGGCCGGGATCCGCAGAGCCAGTACGGCTTCGTCAATCCTCCTGTTTATCACGCATCAACGGTGCTTTACCCCACCGCCGAGGACCAGGTCGCGCATCGCTCGCGATATCAATATGGCCGCCGCGGCACACCGACCACCGACGCGCTCGAGGCGGCACTTGTCGACATGGAAGGTCCGAACTGCGCTGGTGCTGTGTTACTTCCGTCCGGCCTGAATGCGATCTCGACGGCGCTGCTTTCTGTCGCAGGCGCCGGCGATCACATCCTCGTCACGGACAGCGTCTACCGGCCGACCCGCAATTTTTGCGAGGGCGTGCTCAAGCGCATGGGCGTCGAGACAACCTATTACGACCCGCTGGTTGGCGCTGACATCGCCAAGCTGATGAAGCCGAATACCAAGGTGGTTTTCGTCGAAGCGCCCGGTTCGCAGAGCTTCGAGATGCAGGACATCCCGGCCATCGCCAAGGTCGCGCATGACAAAGGCGCGGTTGTCCTGATGGACAATACCTGGGCGACGCCTTTGTACTTCAAGGCGTTCGACAAGGGCGTCGACATGTCGATCCAGGCCGGCACCAAATACATTGGCGGCCATTCCGACATCATGTTCGGCTGCGTCACCGCCAATGCGGCGACATTCCCGCAGCTCAAGGAAACGCATGGCACAATGGGCCTGTGCGTCGGTCCAGACGACGTGTTCCTGGCGCTGCGCGGCCTGCGCACCATGGCGGTGCGGCTGAAGCAACATAATGAGGCCGGGCTTAAGGTAGCGCGCTGGCTTGCGGCGCGGCCGGAAGTCGCCCGCGTCATGCATCCGGCGCTGGAGAGCGATCCGGGTCACGCCATATGGAAGCGCGACTTCACCGGCGCCTCGGGCCTGTTCAGTCTCGAATTGAAGCCGATGAGCGAGGCGAAGGTCTATGCCTTCATGAACGAACTGAAATTGTTCGGCATGGGCTTCTCTTGGGGCGGCTTCGAGAGCCTGGTCATCATCTTCGACTGCGCCGAGTACCGCACCGCGACCAAATGGGCCGTGGCGGGCCCGACACTGCGCTTTCACATCGGCCTCGAAGATCCCGACGATCTCATCGCCGATCTCGACGATGGGTTTAAGGCACTCGCGGCGGCGAAATAGAAATCAGGCCGGCGCGCCCTGCCCGCCGCTGCGCAGCACGAATTGCAAATTGCGCAGATAGACGAACAGGCCGAAGGCCTGGCCGATGATGAAGACCGGGTCTTTACGATACAGCGCATAGCCGAGCAGCATGAAGCCGCCGCCGATGGAGAAGAACCAAAACGCGGTCGGTACGACGCTGCGGCCGGCCTTTTCGGAGGCGATCCACTGCACGACAAAGCGCATGGCGAACAAAGCCTGCGCGATGTAGCCGATCAAAATGCCCCAATCGAGACTGCCGGCAAACACATCGTGCAAATAGCCGCCGACGGCGCTGGTGATATCGATAAGCATCGTTAGTTCTCCGAAATTTCCGGTACACGCTTCCTGCGGCGGATCAGCCACCACACGCCGGCCAGGTCGAGGATGCCGACCCATAACCGGTCAAATAATCCGTAGTTCGACACGCCGGTGTGGCGCGAGCGATCGACGACATCGACATAGCCGATGCTGTAGCCGTCGCGCTTGACGAGCGCCGGCAGGAAACGATGCAGGCCATCGAAATACGGCAGGCTCAAGAACACGTCGCGGCGGAACGCCTTCAGCCCACAGCCGGTATCGCGTGTGCCGTCACGCAGCACCGCATTGCGCACGGCATTGGCGATGCGCGACTGAAAGCTCTTGAACTTGCCTTTGCGCCCCAAGCGCTGCCCCGCCACCATGCCCATACCCGGAGCGCCCGCTTCAAGCGTGCGCAGCATGGCCGGGATAAAGGCCGGATCGTTCTGCCCGTCGCCATCGATGGTCACGATGACCGGCGCCCGCGCCGCCGTCACGCCGGAGCGCACTGCCGATGACTGGCCGCAGGACTGAACATGCCGTACGCGGCGCAAATACGGAAAGAGCGCCATCAGCCGCTGCAACTCGGCCTCGGTGCCGTCGGTCGAGCCGTCATTGACGTAGATGATTTCAAACGGCCACTGCCCCTCGAGCGCGGCGGCAATCTCCGCCACCAAAGGCGCGATATTGCCGGTCTCGTTGCGGACCGGAACGACCACGGCGACAGCAGGGCTGATATTGTTCATGCCTGCTCTTTATTAAGCCAGAAGCTCGCGGGCAACTGCTTTGAGCCGCTTTACCGAGGGGCCAGGATATTGCACCAAGTGGCCGTCCGGCTGGACCGAAAAGCCCAGCCTTTGCAGGGCAAACCAGCGCTGGATCAGCCAGACGCCGGCAAGGCCGGTCGCCGCGCCGAGGAACACGTCGGTCGGATAATGTGCCCGCACCACGACCCGGCTGACCAGCATCAGCACGCCGTAAATCAACAGCGCCGTCCGCGCCCGCGGGAACAAGGTGGCCAAAGCCGCCACCACCGCGAAGGCGGCGGTGCCGTGCCCGGACGGTGTGCTCGCATAAGCCGGCGTCCAGTGAAACGGATCGAACAGGAACGGATTGACTGAACCACCGACGCCCGGCCTCGCCCGGCCAATCATGTTCTTCACGATCGATGCAAACAGGCCCGGCGCGCCGATGGCGATGAACAGAAAGCCGACGCGCACCATCAGCGACGCCAGCACCGCTTGCGACATCGCCGTCAGCGTATGACGCGGCACGGCGGCCAGCGCCAGAAACAGAATGCCGAGCGGCCACAGAAACCACGCCGACTTGCCGAAGTCGGTGATGAAGTTAAAAAACGAATGCACCGCAACCGGCAGGCGCGCCGCTGCATTCGTCGCCGGCGTGTCGATGACGAACATGCCGAAGACGAACACCACGGCGATGATCGCAATCGCGATCAGCAAAGGCTTTGGCTGGTCGACAAAGGTGAAACCGCGCCGCCACGGATGCAGGCCGTAATTCTCGATCGGCTGCGTCACGCGCTTGACCGCATAGGCGACGTTGATGACGCAACGCCGCAGGGCCGCCAGCAACGCATTCATGGCGCGGCCGTACGGAACACCGCCATCGCAAAGGCTTTGCCGTTGCTGATGTTGAAGCCGTCAATGCGCTGGCTCAGCGTGTAGCGCAGGCCGACCGAGTCAGCGCGCTGCACGAAGCTGCGTTCGCTGCCCTTGTCGACCAAGGCAAAGCGGCAGGCGCCGCCATTGAGGAATTCGGCAGCGCCACCACCATCGGTGAAGCGTGTTTCGGTGCCGGACAGGAACACAAGGCTCGGCTCCTGATAGGCGAAGGTCGAGGCCAGTTGCGGCGACGCGCAGCCGCTGTTGCGCACATTCTCGGCAACCAGCGCGCTTGGAAACACCTGCGGCAACATCGGGAATGCCAAGGCATAAACGGTAATGGCAATAAACACCGACGCCGCCATGCCACGCAGCACGGCGCGCTCCGGCCCGTCGACATCGTACAGCCACCAGGCGAACAGGCCGAAGATCAAGGCCGCCGCCGCGAACGGCCAGGCAATCAGCCCAAGGTCGCCGCGCAACATGAAGAAGCCGACCGGCACCGCAATGGCGATGACCAGCGGAAACAAAAACCATCCAACCGTGCCGCGCGTCAGCCAGCGTTTGTTGTAGAGCGCGCCGCCTTCGACAATGCCGGCCAAGAGAATGGCGATCGCCGGATAGAGCGGCAGCACATAATGCGGCAGCTTGGTCATGACGAGTTCAAAGACGATCCATGACGGGATGACCCAGGCCAGCAGGAAGCGCGCGCCGGGTTCGCGCCGCGCTTTCCAGATCGTCGGCGCGGCAAGGCCGGCGAGGATCGCGCCCGGCCAGAAGGTCACCCAGAACAGCAGCAGGTAAAGGCCCGGCGGCGCGCCATGCGCCTCCTGCCCGCTGGTGATCTTGGACAGCATGTCGTCGCCGACCGCCTTCATGAAGAAGTCGTCGCCGGATTTGGCGACAATGGCGATGAACCACGGCAGCACCAGAACGATCAGCCAGGCGAAACCGGCCAGCGGCCGCAGATGCTTGATCCAGCGCGCCGAGCGATCGGCAATCGACAAGGTCAGCGCGGTCAGCCCGACGAACATCAGGATCAGCGGGCCCTTGATCAGCACGCCGGCGGCCAGCGCCGTCCACATGATCGCCGGATTGTGCCACGAGATCAGCCGCTCCGGATGGCGCCGTACGCTCATATAGATGCGCGCCATCGCGCCCATCGCCGCAACACAGGTGAGCAGCAGCATGGCGTCGGTCTTGGCGAGCCGCGCCTCGACGCCGAGCAGAATGGAGGTCGCCATCATCAGCGCGGCGAGCAGCGCCGTGCGGCGGGCGACAAAGGCCAGCGCCGCCCAATAGGTCAGCAGCACGGCGCCAATGGCGCCGATCAGCGACGGGATGCGGTAGAGCCAGATCGTGGTGCGCGCCTTTGGCACGCCAAGCGCCTCACCGGCTTTCACCGCGACGGCCTGCATCCAGTAGATGCCGACCGGCTTTTTGTAGCGGACTTCGTCCTGGAAGCGGATGTCGATGTAATCGCCGCTTTCGACCATTTGCTTGGTCGCCTGGGCAAAGCGCGCCTCGTCGCGATCCACAGGCGGGATCTGGAAGAAGCCCGGCAGGAAGGCGAGCACGCACACGGCCAGCATCAGCAGCACCGCACGCGCGTGCGAGGCCATCGCCCAATCCAGCCCAGCCGCAAGCCCCCGCGTCTGGACGGGGGATCGCGGCACCTCGTCGGTGGTCGTGGTCACGGGCGCGCTCTGCTCTAAGCCAATCGAGGGGTCTAATCCCTAGTGCATAGGCGATACGGCCCCGCCAAACCAAACGGGATTACGGGTTTGGAATGAACTCGTTAGGTCGCGTTGCACAATTGGCACACCGCGACTTTGCGCCGCGGCTACTGCACCCGGACCATGACGCTGTCGGCGGCGCCGCGGGCGTCCATCACTGTCAGCCGGACGAAGCCGGGACCGTTCGGCTGGAAGAAAAGACTGCGCCTTCCACCCGTTGCCGGTAACGGGACACCGTTTATCATCACAGTCAGCGGTGCGGTGCCGCCCGCGATCTTCAAGGCCACCGGATCGGCCGGCCGGCCCTCCGCCAGTTCGAGCCGGGCGCCGTCCGGCGGGAACATGATGCGCGGCGGTTCGGTGGCAAGACCATCGGGCGCGCCGAAGCGCTGGAGCGGCGGCGGCAGCTTCGATGAGGCCGCAAAGACCGCCCCTTTGGGCGCCTGCGCCAAGGGCACCGGCGTATGGCCGGAGCGGGCAAAGGCGTCGAACAGGATCGGCGCGGCGCTGGCGCGGCCGACAAGGCCGGGCACCGGCGAGCCATCGGGCCGTCCGACCCAGACACCGACCGTCATGCGGCCGTCGAAGCCGACCGCCCAGGCATCGCGATAGCCGTAGGAGGTGCCGGTCTTGAAAGCGACGCGGCCATGTGGCGCATTGTCCGGCGGTGGCGCGCCCATCAGGGCGTTGCCGATGTACCAGGCGGCGACCGGGTCGAGCAGCCGGTGCTGATTGCTGGCAGGCTGTCCTTGCTTCTCGATCAAGGTCTGCGCCTCGCCGCCGCGCGCCAGCCCGGCATACAGCATGGTCAAATCATTCAGCGTGATGCCGACACCGCCGAGACCCATGGCCAGGCCGGGCGCCTCGCCCTTCGGCAGCACCAGTCCGGCGCCAGCTTCGGTCAACCGCGCACTCAAACGATTGACGCCAACCTTGCTGAGCACGGCAATGGCCGGAACGTTGAGCGACAATTGCAGCGCCTTGCGGATCGTCACCGTGCCCTGAAAGGTCAGGTCGAAATTTTCCGGCGTGTAACCGCCGTATCGCGCGGGCCGGTCCTCGATCAGCGTTTCCGGATGGATGAGGCCATCCTCAAAGCCCATGCCGTAGATAAACGGTTTCAAGGTCGAGCCGGGCGAGCGCAAAGCCTGCGTCATGTCGACCTGCCCGGCGCGGCGCTTGTCGAAGTAATCGGACGACGCTACACGCGCGCGCACTTCGCCGGTCGCATTGTCGACGGCGATCATCGCCACAGAAATCTCCGGACCGAGCGCAAGCGCGCGTTCGCGCGCCAGAGTCTCGAGCTTGCCCTGCAACGGCGCATCGAGCGTCAACTTGTGAATGCGCGTGTTCGGCTCAAGCGAAACGATGCGATCGGAGGAATGCGGCGCGAAAGTCGGCAGCGGCTTGCGCGCCTGCGGCACGACTTCGTCCTTGGCGCGGGCGATCTCGTCGCGCGGCACGACGGCCTGCGCCACGGCGCGGTCGAGCACGCGGTCACGCGCCGCTTGCGCGCGCTCAGCGTGACGATCCGGTCGCCGCCACTCCGGCGATTGCGGCAGGGCTACCAGCAACGCCGCCTCGCCGAGCGACAGCCTTCGCGGCTCCTTGCCGAAATAAGCCAGCGACGCGGCACGGATGCCTTCGAGATTTCCTCCGTAAGGCGCCAGCGTCAGATAGAGCGCGAGAATCTCGCGCTTGCTCAATTTGTATTCGAGCTGAAGTGCGCGCGTCACTTGCCGCAACTTGGCGCCAAAGCTGCGGTGCTCGCGTGGCTCCAGCAGACGCGCGACCTGCATCGACAATGTGCTGCCGCCGGACACGATCTGCCGCTCGCTGATCAACTGATAAGCGGCGCGGCCCATGGCGCGCGGATCGACGCCATGATGTGCGTAGAAGTGCTTGTCTTCATAAGCGAGCAGCAGTTTGAGGAAGCCCGGATCGACATCGTCCACGGTCGCCGGCAAGCGCCAGCGTCCGTCCGGCGTTGCGTAGGCACGCAGCAACCTGCCCTCGCGGTCGAGCACTGTATGCGACGTCTCAAGCCCCACACCAAGCGGCGCCGGGCCCAGCGACCAGACCCATCCCGCGCAAGCGACGACGGCGCATAACGCCGCGCCGCCGACGCTTGCAAGGATGAGACGTGTTCGCGTCATTTCGGTGCGATCTCGATGGTGCCGGTCGCCGTGCGGCCAAAGCGGTCGGGCCGATACATGTCCTCGACCTTCGCCTGCGGCAGCGCATAGCGGCCGGGCGACACCGCCCGTACGACGTAGGCGACCGAGAACACAGGCGGTGAATCCGCTTTGCGCTCGAAGGCCGCGCTGAAGCGGTCATCGCGGAATTCGGAGTTCACCGGCGGCACAGCGTCGGTAATCCACGGCAGCGTGCCGGTCTCGCCCGACGACACCAGCTTCGGATTATCGATCTCGAACCCGGCGGGGAGATAATCGGCAACGATGATGCGGCCGAACTCAGGCTTCGGCTCGGTCATCTTCAGCACGACGACGAAGCGGTCGTTCTGCCTCGCCTTCGTCGCATCGGCCGCTTCACCACCGAGCGTGAAGAAGTTGCGCTCGATCTTGAAACCGCGTTCGGCCGCCGGCTCCGGCGTCAGGGGCGCGCCGGAGACCGACACGACCGTTTGCACCGTGCCGGTGCCGCTGTTGGCAACCGTCATCGGCTGCGCCAATGCGTCGGCGGAGACGCTGCGATAGTAGGCGCCGGTGCGTGCCTCGCCACTGACCGACAGCGAGATCGCATTGAGCTGCGCAGCAATCGACCGCGCCGCCAGCACCAGCCAGGCGCTTTCCTGTGTCGACGTGTAGGTCGACAGCCGCCGCGCGCTGTCGATGCGGCCGACGGCTTGCGTGATCGTTGCCTGCGGCGCTCGACCTTCCGAGGCCAAAGTCACGAGCGCCGCGGCATCGCGCAAGGCCGAGCCGAAATCGGCGCGGCCGATGTCGAGCCTCGGCTGCGGTGCGATGGCGCTAAGCGCCGCGAGATACACCGTGTCGGCGCGCGCCTTGTCACCCAGCATCGACAAAGCCGCGGCGATCTGTGCCTTGGCAATCGGCGTTGCCAGATCGTTCAACTTGGTATCAGCGATGTATCGCAAGTCGCCGACCGGCGCTGCGCCGTTGCGCGCCAGCACATAGAGCGCGTAGCTCAGCTCGCGGCCGCCATCCTTGTTCGGCTCCGGCGCTGTGGCGACGTAGTTGCGCAAGCGGTCGATGGCCAAGGTGAAAGCCGTTGCCGGCACTTCAAACTTCTTCTCCTTCGCCCGCGTCAGGAAGTCGGTGACATAAGCGTCGAGCCACGGATCGTCGCCGCCAACCGACCACAGGCCGAACGAGCCATTGCTGCCCTGCCGCGCGGTCAGGCGTGCAATGGCGTCCTTGATGCGCGTGTCGGTTTCGCCATCGGGTGCAAGCCGCGCCTGCGCCGCAATGTCGTTGACGTAGAGCATCGCCATCGCCCGGCTGGTGATCTGCTCCGAACAGGCGAAGGGATAGCGATCCAGTTCATTGAACAAGGTCGCGACATCGAGCGAGGTCGACAGGCCAACCGAGACGCCGACGCGGCCGGTGCCCGGCACCAGATCGGCGAACAGGTCGCGCGATACGGTCAGTGTTTCGCCGGCCGCCAGCGCGCGGACGGTGCGGCGTGTCAGCAATTGCGTGGCCGGGCGGACATCGAGCGCATAGCCGCGCGCCTGGGTGAAGCCGTTCGGGCCGGCGACATTGATGGTCACCGTGCCGACGCCGGAGCCTTGCGCCGTCACCGGTACCGAGAGGCGGCCGCGCTGCTTGGCGGCCAGCGTCAGTCGCTGCGGCCCCTCGCCGTCGCGCTTGACCGTGCCGTCAGTGGCCACCGTGACATTGTAATCGCCGGCCGCGCCTTCGACATTGTCGAGCTCAAGCTGCACGGCGCCGCTGTCGCCGGTGCGCAGGAAACGCGGCAGTGTCGCGGTCAGCACGACGCTGTCGCGGACAATGACGTCGCCGGAGGCCTTGCCGACCTTGTCGCCGCTCCAGGCCACCGCCATGACGCGGACGCTGCCGGCAAACGTGGGAATGTCAAAGGAGACATTGGCCGTGCCGTCGGCGCCGACCGTGACGATGCCGGAATAGAGCGACAAAGGCGCCTGCGATGGCGGCGAGCCGGACAGTTCGCCGCCGCCAATGTCGCCGCCGGAGCGGATCGCGCCGCGCGCGCCCTGCATGCCGTCGATCAGTTGTCCGTACAGATCGCGGACTTCGGCGGTCAGGCGGCGCTGGCCGAGGTAATAATCGTCCGGCGCCGGCGGCTTGTAATTGGTGAGGTTGAGGATGCCGACATCGACGGCGGCCACCACCACGCGGGCTTCCTCGCCGGCCTTGAGGCCATTCAGCTTGACCGGGATGGTGAGCGTGCTGTCCGGCTTGATCATCGCCGGCAGTTTCATGTCGAGCGCCAAAGTGCGCGCGGCGCGGTCGATGGAGAACCACTGTACGCCTATGGCCCGGCCCGGCATGCGTTGCGCGGGGGCATCGAGCGGACGGCGGAGCGTGGCGACCAGATAGGCGCCGGTGCCCCAATCCTGGCCGATTGGCAGCGTGATCTTGGCGGTGCCGGCGGTGACGTCTTGGGACTGGCTGGCCACCAGGCGGTCGGTGAACACATTGAGGGTCAGCCGCCCGGCGGTCGGCGCCGTCACTGCAACATTGATTGCATCGCTTGATTGATAGCTTTGCTTGTCGAGCGCGACCTCCAAAAGGTCCGGCGTATCGCTGCTCGACTCAGCATAGAAGCCGGCATCGAAGGCCAAAGTCGTCACCGCGCCGTTCGCGGCCGGGTCAGTGATTTCAAGGCGATAGCGCCCCCACCTCACAGGCAGGCTGAGCTTTGCCGGCTTGCCTGCAGTGGCATCGACGGTGCCGTTCGATACGCGTTCGGTGCGTTTGACCGGTTCGTAATTCCACTGCCCGCTCTGGCGATACCATTGATAGGTCGTCTCAACGCGCAGCAATTCGTATTTCAAACCCTTGCGCTCGACAGTCGCGCCATCGGGCGCGGCGAACACCACATCAAAGTCGGCATTGGCGCCATCGGCCAGCGACCGCCCTGAGAAGGCGGGCTTGACGCCAATCATTCCCGCCTCGGCGGCAACCGGCAGCGTCAGCTTGCGCTCGACAGCGCGGCCGCCGGATTCCGCCATGCTGACCGTGATCGTCGCCTCGAGCGGGCGCGATGTTTCCGGCACACTCTCCAGCGCCACCGGCAACGTCGCCTTGCCATTGGCATCGGTCGGCGGCACGTCGCTCAGTTCCTGACGCAGGGCGGTGACGGTGTCGTCGGCGAGGCCGAAGCTGTAGCCGGCAAAGCCGGGGCGCTCCTTGGCGGCGGTGATGGTGACAGCACCGCTCAGGTCGAGTGCGGACGCCGGGGCGCCATAGAGGAAGCGGCCATCGACGCTCAGCTGCACCTCGCCACTGCGCGGCAAAATCTTGGCCGCCGTGGTCAGATCGAACTCGACGCGATCCGGCACATAGTCTTCGACCATGAAGGTGGTCTCGCCGACTGCCGGACGCTTAGGATCGGTGAAAGCGCGCACGCGCCAGGTGCCGGTCGCGGCCGTCGAGACAATCGGCACCACCAGCGAGCGGCCGCCGAAGCCCTGATCGGGCAGCACGACGCGGCGATAATCGACGCCATCCGGGCGCTCGACGACGAGCGTCACCGGCACGTTCAGCGCCGCAATGCCACGGGCATCGCGCAGCAGCGCCGTAATGGCGACGGTCTCGCCGGTGCGATAGACGCCGCGCTCAGTATAGACAAAGGCGTCATAGCCGGCCGGAGTCGCACGCCCGGCAACGCCGCGATCGGACAGATCAAAGCCCGGCGATTTCAGACTGAGGAAGGCGTAGTCAGCTTTGCCGCTAGCAATCACGGCGGCGGGCGATTGACCGCCCTCGCCGCGCGTCAGACCGACATCGAAATGAACGCGGCCATTGGCATCGCTCGGCTTGACCGCCAGCACCTCATTGTTGCGCGCGACCAGCTTGACCTCGGTGCCGGCCATAGGCTGGGCACTGGCCAGCGAATGCACGAAAACGTCAATGCCGTCCTGCGCCGAATAGGCTGTCAGACCGAAATCGGAGACGATAAACCATTGCGTCGCCAGCGACTCGTAGTCATTGCTGGCAACCGCATCCTTCGGCGCCGCCGTCATGGCATAGACGCCGGGCTGCAGGTCGGTGAGCGCCTCGGCGACCGGGAAAGCGGTAATGACCTCGGTATTGAGCTTCTGCTCGACGGCGAGTTCGCCGCTCCACACCTTGCTGCCGCGTTCAGCCGCAAGGTTCTCGGCCTCACTCTTGCTGAGATTTCGCTGGAAGTCATAGCCGAGCACGGTGTCGATCAGGTTGCGGTCGCCGACGCGATAGACCGCCAGATTGACCGCGCCGGTGTTGACGCTGAGCACCGGAATGCCGCGCTGGCCGGTGCGCGGCAGCACATAGGCCTTGCCGGAGAAGCGCGCGAACGGCTTGCGGTCGCGCACAAAGATCGTGAACTCCGTGGTCTTGGCGAGCGTCTCGCGCACGGTCGATGGCAGACCGGCGCGCAGAGTGATCGCGTAGCGGTCGCCGTGCTTAAGACCTTCGACGCAAAGCTGTTTGTCATTCGCTGACACCGCCGGGCGGTCCTGCCCGACCACGGCGACGAAGGGCGAGAAATCGGTCTTCTTGCCGGGTAGTTCTTCGGAGAACTGGAAACAGGCGCGCGGAGACACGGCGTCGCTATCCACCGTGTAGTCCAGCATGCGAAAACCATGCGTGGCGCGCAGCCGCTCATATTCGCCGCGGGTGTCGGCGGCTTCGCGGAGGTCGAGCGACAGCAGCAGCGTGTTCAGCGCCGGTCGGAACATGCGGCGGCTGGCCAAGGTATTGCCGAGCACGGCGAGGCTCTCGCCTTCCAGTGCCTTGTCGCTGGCGCGGGTATAGCCGATGTAAGCAGCCGTCGAGGCGCGGTCGAGCAGCAGCGCCTTCTCGCGATCATCGCGCGGCCGGATCTGCAATATGGCGCGCGACAGGCGCAGCCAGGACGCGGCGTCGGTCGGCGTCGACGTGACCAGTTGGCCGAGCACAGTCATGCCGGCGCGATAGTCGCGCTTCTGGAACGCGGCATCGGCATCCCTACGGAGCTGCGCGGCCGGCTTGGTCACCTCACCGGCATCGCTCTTGATCTGCGCTTCCAGCTTGATCGCCGCCTCATCCAGTTCCGGGTTCTGGTAGGCCTTGTCGGCGGCGAGCCCCGGCGCGGCGGCCAGCATCAGGAAGGCAGCAGCAAAGACGCCGGCAAGACCAGCGCGAACGGATGTGAGCATGGAAAGAGACCCTCCCGGAATCGGCAGCGTGACTATCATTGCAGCGGCTGATGGTGTCGAGGCCGTGGCAAAGCGGGCGACGCTGACAAATATCGCGGGAGCCTAGCGTAGCGTGGAGAACGCCACTGTGCTGGCGGTCACAGGCCTCCTTGCGTGATGAATTAACCGCAGAAAGCGGCACTAAGACTTTATTTAATCTCGATAATTTCGGTTATCTCAAGAACTCAGGCGAGATCAGCATCGGCAGGAACAGCGACACTTTCGGCCACATGATCACCAGCGCCAGTACCATCAACATGGGGATCAGCATGAGGCTGGTGTCCTTGATGGCGTCGCGGATGCGTATGCCGGCGACCGAACAGGCGATCATCAGGCACAGCCCGTAAGGCGGTGTCACCAGACCGAAGGCCAGCGACACGATGCCGATCATGGCGAAGTGCACAGGGTCCATCTGCACCGCCTTGGACAGCGGCTCCAGGATCGGCGCACAGATGATGATCGCCGGAATGGCGTCGAGGAAGCAGCCAACCACGAGAAAGACAAAGGCGATGAAGAAGCCGGTGGCGACGAAACCCATGCCCCAAGCGGAGACGCCAGCGAGAATGGCTTCCGGGATCTTGTAATAGGCCAGCAGCCAGCCGAAGGCGCTGGCCGTGCCGACGCAGAACAGCGCGATGCCGGCGAGCTTGGCCGTGTCGAGCAAGGCGGCATAGAGGCCACGCATGTCCATCTCGCGATAGACGAACAGCGACAGCACCCCGGCATAGAGCACAGCGATACAGGCGGACTCGGTCGCCGTGAACCAGCCGAAGATCTTGCCGCCGATGATAATGCCCGGCGTCAGCAGCGCCGGCACCGCGACCCAGGTGGCGCAGACCAGCGCACGCCAGGTTTCCCGCGGATAGGTCGGGTAGCCCCTCGATTTGGCGTAAGCGTGCACGGTCGCCATTTGCGCGACGCCGATCAGCAGGCCGGGGATGATGCCCGCCAGAAACAACGCGCCGATCGACACGGTAAGAATGCCGCCCCAGACGATCATCAGGATCGACGGCGGGATGATCACGGCCAGCACCGCCGATACGGCGGTAATGGCGACCGAGAAGGACAGGTCGTAGCCCTCCTTCGTCTGTGCATCGATGAAAATCTTGGACTGGCTCGCCGCGTCCGCGGTCGAGGAGCCGGAGATGCCGGCAAAGAAGATCGACAGCACGACGTTGATCTGCGCCAGCCCGCCGGGCCAATGCCCGACCATCGCCCGCGACAGTGTCAGCAGCCGGTCGGTCGTGCCGCCGATATTCATCAAATTGGCGGTCAGCAGGAAGAACGGCACCGCCAGCAGGATGAAGGAGTTGTAGGCGTTGAACGTCTCCTGCATCAGATTCATCGTGTCGAGCCGCGGCTCGATCGCGAGGATCGGCAGGCACGCGAGCGCCAGCGCAAAGGCGATCGGCACGCGCAGGAACATGCAGCCGAAAAACGTGCCGAACAAAACCAGCGCCGCCATGCCTGGCGAAAGTAAGGACCCTGTCACTTCTGTCTCCCGGCAATAATACGCAGGTCGTTGACAACCTGTTCGCCAAGAAACGCGATCCAGGAGAAGCCGGTGATCGGCCAGGCAATGTGGATGAGCCAAAGCGGCAAGTCGGCGAGTTCAGACGTCCGCTTCCAGGCAAACTTCGTGAATTCAATGCCGGCCCAGACGAAGACGCAGGCAATGGTCAGCACGCCGAGACGACCGAGCAGCCGCGCCACCGCCTCGCCCCTCGGCGGCATTTGCGGCCACAGGTCGACGTCAAAATGTGTCGACTCGCGCACACCGACCATCGCGCCGAGCATGATGGTCCAGATGAACATGAAGCGCGCCATTTCCTCGGTCCAGATGTAGGACGGGATCAGGTCGGTGTAGCGCGAGAAAATCTGCAGCGAGACCGGGATAATCAAGAGGCCAACGGTGATGGCCATCGTCCAGGACAGCAGTTCGGCATAAGCCGCCGTCAGCCGGCGCCAGAGACCCGGCGGCGTTGTTTCGGTCAGATGTGTCATCGGGAATTGCCTGAGGTGAGGACGATGGCGGCCGGGATGAACTCCCGGCCGCTGTGTCAATTGTCAGTGCAAGCTGACAGCTCGGTTCACTTGACGTTGTTGATGTCGGCGAAGATCTTGTCGGCGCCGATTTCCTTGGCGTAAGTCGCCATCACCGGGTCGACCATCTTCTTCAGCGCGTCGCGGTCGGCGAAGGGAATGCGCTTCAGCTTGCCGGCCTTTTCCAGCGCCTCAAGCTTGGCGGCGTCTTCCGACGATTCCACCTCGCGGCCATAGACGCCCGCTTCCTTGCCAGCCTTGATGATCGCGTCCTGCAAGTCCTTCGGCAACGTCTTGAAGGTCTTGGCCGAGAAGCAGATCGGCCGGATGGTGATGGCGTGCTCTGTCATGGCCAGGTTCGGCGCCACTTCGTAGAACTTCATCGCTTCGACGCCGGCCGCTTCATTCTCGCCGGCGGCGATGACGTTGTTCTGGATGGCGTTGTAGACTTCGTTGTAAGCGATCACGGTTGGCGCCATGCCGGCCGCCTGGAAAGTCTTGCTCCAGATCGGCGCGCCTTGCACGCGCACCTTGAGAGCCTTGATCTCGGCCAGGTTCTTCACCGGCTTGTTGACGAAGATGTTGCGGGTGCCGCCGCCGGCATAACCGATCAGCATCACTTCGGCTTTCTCGTTGATCTCGTCGGCAACCGGCTTGAGCAGATCGGCGTCGAGCACCTTGTTCATGTGCGCGAGATCGCGGAACAGGAACGGGGCATCGATGAACGGCGCGGCTTTGGAAAAAGTCGACATATGCGCAGGCGAGACGATGCCGTAATCGACCGCCTTGCCCTGCGCCATGTACTCGAAATACTGCTTCTCAAGGCCGAGCGACGAATTGCGGTGCAGGATGAAGTTGATCGGCTTGCCGTAATACTTCTTCACCAGCTCTTCAAATTTCAGCAGCGACTTGTTGAAGGCATGGTCGTCGTTGAATTGAACGGCGCCATTGAGCGTGATGACTTGCTGGGCTTGAACGGGCTGCGCGGCGCTGGCGGCGAGAGACATGCAAAGCGCGGCTATGCCTGCGACGAATCGCATTCGTAGATCCTCCCTTGTGCTGGCGGTCAGTTAGGCCTGCCGCCTTTTTTATGAGGGGAGATTGTATTCGCCGATTTTTGCCGGTGACAAGGAGCGGCCGTTTTGCGCGGGCGGGCGGTGCGCCGTAGCGAAAGCCGCTGCGGCACAGGGCCAAGCAGGCCGAAACGCCGGCGATTTAGATCGATTTAAGCCGCGACCTACCCCTGCGGCAGGACGTCGCAGGTCGATCTGTGCTGGCTGATGGCGACCCCGGCTGGATTCGAACCAGCGACCTCAAGCTTAGAAGGCTCGCGCTCTATCCAACTGAGCTACGGGGCCGCAATTCGTGCCGGTTTAGCCGATGCCTTGCCGGAATGCTACCGGAGCCCGGAAGGAGCCGCAGCCGCTGTGGGGGCGAGTGCAAGATTGGACCTCAGCCAGCGGAATGCTAAGCTATGCTGCATTGGCATATCAGGATTTGGCCTTATGGAATTGCGCGAACTTCGGAATTTCATGCAGGTTGCGCGCACCGGCAGTGTCAGCCGTGCGGCGCAGGAGTTACGGCTGGCACAGCCAGCGCTCAGCCGGCAAATCCAGAAGCTTGAGCATGAACTCGGCGTGTCGCTGTTCACCCGTCACGGCCGCGGCGTGCGCCTCACCGTGCAGGGCGCCGTTCTGCTCGAACGTGCCGAAACAATCGCCAAGCTCGTTCACGACACCAGCGAAGAGATCAAGGAGGATCCGGCGCAGGCGCGCGGCCGCTTCACCTTCGGTGCGCCGCCGGCGGCAGGACGGCTATTGATCCCGCCCTTCGCCGCGCGTTTCCAGAAAACATGGCCGCAAACGACACTGCATATGCGCGAAGGCGTCACCAGTTCGCTGCTCGAATGGCTGACCGACAAGCGCCTCGATCTCGCGCTGTTGCACAATCCGCCGCACTTGGAAGCCTTGAATATAAGCCCTGTTTTGAGCGAGCGTATGCTGGTGGTCGGCCCGCCGGCGTCACGGATCAAGGGCCGCAAGCATCCAAAGACTTTTCGCATCAAGGACTTTGGCGACCTGCCCTTGATCCTGCCGAACATGGCGCACACCAACCGGCGGCTGGTCGAACATGCTGCGCTTGAACATGGCGTGCGGCTGCGCATCAAGATCGAGGCGGACAGCGTGTCCTTCGCCAAGGCAATGGTCGAGGACGGGCTTGGCTATACGATCCTCACTTATGCCGCCGTGCAAGACGAACTGGCGCGCAAGACATTGACTGCCTATCCGATCGTGCAGCCGACTTTGTCGACGCGCGTTTGCATCGTCACCGCGCGCGAAAAGCAGACGCCGAAGCTGACGCAGGAAGCCAGTGACATGCTGCACGATGTCTGCCGCGTGCTGGTCAAGCAGAAGACCTGGGCCGGCGCCGTTTTACTTTGATCAGCATGGCGAGAAGCATCCCGCACTAATATCGCCATGCCGATAAAGTATCGCTCGACAGGCTGCCGTGCATTGCGGCCAGAGCCCCTGCCGCCTACCCTCCCGGCACAAGAAGCAACATGTTGGGAGGCTGCCCGTGACAACCATCAAAATCGCCAATGTCGCCAAAGTCGCCATGCTCGGACTGTGCGCTGCGCTTCTGAGCCCGGCGCTCGCTGTGGCGCAGGACTTCCCCAACAAGGCGATCAAGCTGATCGTGCCCTTCCCGGCCGGTGGCCCGAATGACATCATCGCCCGCCTGGTCGGCAAGCGCATGGGCGAAATTCTCAAGCAGCCTGTGGTCATTGAAAACCGCGCCGGACAAGGCGGCGTGGTCGGCACCGACGTCGTCGCGAAGTCCGCACCCGATGGCTACACCATCGCCATTTCCAGCGCCGGCGCGCTCGCCATTAGCCCGTCCATGGAGAAGGTGGCCTACGACACGCTGAAGGATCTGCAGCCGATCACGCTGGTCGCCAAGGTGCCGGAGATGCTGGTCGTCGCCACCAGCGTGCCGGCCAACAACATGAAAGAGCTGATCGCGCTGGCCAAGGCACAGCCGGGCAAGCTGAACTTCGCCTCCTCCGGCAATGGCAGCCTGCCGCATCTCGCCGGCGAGCTGTTCAAGCTGCAGGCCAAGATCGACATCGTGCATGTGCCCTATCGCGGCGCGGCGCCGGCAGTGAACGATCTGCTCGGCCAGCAGGTGCAAATGGTGTTCCTCGATCTGCCGGTGCTGCTGGCGCAGGTGCAGGCCGGCAAGCTGCGCGCTATTGCCATCGGCGCACCGGCCCGCGTGCCGACCGCGCCGAACGTGCCGACCACCGGCGAAGAAGGCCTGCCTAATCTGCAAACCGAGAACTGGTACGGCATGGTCGGCCCTGCAAACCTGCCCGCACCAATCCTCGCGGCGCTGAACAAGGCCGCGGTCGAAGCGACCAAGGATCCGGAAGTCGTCGCCAAGCTGGCCGACCAGGGCGCGACCATGGTTGGCGACACGCCGGAGCATTTCCGCGACTACATCGCCAGCGAGATCAAGAAGTGGGCCGAGGTGATCAAGGACGCCGGAGTGCCGGTGTCGAAGTAGCACCGGCGCCAAGGCCCGCGCGATGAGCGAAAACTATGTGCTGCGTTCAACGCTGACATCGCCATTCGGACGCAAAGTCCGGATGGCGATTGACGTGCTCGGCCTCAGCGACCGCGTCACCATCATCCCGGCCGATACGCTCGATGAGACCGACACGCTGCGGCAGCAGAACCCGCTCGGCAAGTTGCCGTGCTTGCTGCTCGCCGACGGCACCGTGCTGTATGACAGCGTGGTCATTGTCGAGTTCTTGCAGGAAATCGCCGGCACCGACCGGCTTCTGCCGCTGCGCGGCCTTGAGCGCTACAAGGCGCTGACGCTGACGACACTGGCCGATGGCATCACCGATGCTGCGTTGCTGATGGTCTATGAAGGCCGCTTCCGCGACCAGGGCATGTATTCGGAGCGCTGGCTCAAGCATCAGCGCGGCAAGATCATGCGCGCGCTGGCCGCGTTCGAAGCCGCGCCGCCCGATCCGCACAAGACCGGCATCGCCGCTATCGCGCTGGGCTGTGCCTTCGGTTATCTCGACTGGCGCAAACCGATGGAGTGGCGCGGCGAACACCCTCGCCTTGTCGAATGGCTTGATGCCTTTGCGCGGCACGAACCAGCCTATGCGCGTACGCGCGCTCCGGCGGCATGACGATGGCAGACATCACGCCGCCCTTGGCGCCGCCGACCCGTATGGCGTCGCCGTCCAAACCAAAACTGAAATTACCGCGCGGCGCTTGCGATGCGCATTTCCATGTCTTCGGGCCCGGCGCCCGTTTTCCTTACGCGCCCAGCCGCACGTCAACGCCGGCCGATGCAACGAAGGAAGACCTGTTCGCGCTGCATAAGCGGCTTGGTTTCGAGCACGGCGTCATCGTCCATACCGCGGCGCATGGCATGGACAATGCCGTCACCGCCGATGCACTGGCCGCCACCAAGGGCGCCTATCGTGGCATTGGCTTGGTGCCGATCGATGTCACCGATGCCGAATTGATGCGCCTCGACACGGCGGGCTTTCGCGGCGCGCGCTTTCATTACATGCCGCATCTCGGCCACAGCACACCGATCGCCGACGTCATCGCTTTTGGCAAACGTCTCGCCAGCATCGGCTGGCATTTGCAGATTCATATGGCGGCGGAGTTGATCGGCGAATTGAGCCCGGCCCTCTCCGCCTCGCCGGTGCCAGTCGTGATCGACCACATGGGCCGGATCGATGCATCGCTTGGTCTCGATCAGCCCGCGTTCCAACATCTGCTGCGCTTGATGGACAGTGCGCATGTCTGGATGAAAGTCAGCGGCGCCGATCGCTCGACGGCGCTGGGTCCGCCTTACGTCGACGCCGTACCGTTCGCGCGCAAGCTGGCGGCGGACTTTCCAGACCGTGTTGTCTGGGGCACTGACTGGCCGCATCCCAATCACCAGGGTCCTATCCCGGACGATGGCGCACTCGTCGATCTGATTGCCGGTATCGCGCCATCGGAAGCCGCCCGGCAGGCGCTGCTGGTTGACAATCCGCAGCGGCTTTACGGCTTTGCAAAGCACCCGGAGTCATGGTCATGACCGCACGTTTGCAGGATCGCGTCGCCATCATCACCGGCGCCGGCTCCGTCGGGCCCGGCTGGGGCAATGGCCGCGCCACCGCCGTACGTTTTGCTGAGGAAGGCGCCAAGATCTTTGCGGTCGATCGCGATCTCGACAGTCTCAAGGAGACAGTCGAGCGAGTCGAAGCCGGCGGGGGCGAAATAGACGTGCATCAATGCGACGTCACCAGCAGCGCGTCAGTTGCGGCAATGGTCGCAGCCTGCCTCGCGCGCTACGGCCGCATCGACATTCTGGTCAACAATGTTGGCGGCTCGGCACCCGGCGGCCCGGTCGAAATGTCGGAAGAGGTTTGGGACTCGCAGGTCGATTTCAATTTGAAAAGCGTCTTCCTGACCTTGAAGCACGTCCTCCCCGTGATGGAGGCGCAGAAGCAAGGCGCCATCGTCAACTTCGCCTCGACCTCGGGCATCCGCTTCACCGGCGCTTTCCAGGTCGGCTATGCCGCCACCAAGGCTGGCGTCATTCAGTTGTCGCGTGTCGTCGCCGTGCAATATGCCGCCAAGGGCATCCGCGTGAACACGGTCGTTCCCGGCCAGTTGCATACGCCCATGGTCGAGGCTCGCCTCGCCGGCCAGCGCTCAGGCGGCGATGTCGAAGCGCTGCTCAAGCAACGGCTCAAGCGCATTCCCGCAGGCTTCATGGGCGATGGCCGCGACACCGCCAACGCCGCGCTTTATCTCGCCTCGGACGAGGCCCGCTTTGTCACCGGCACTGAAATCGTCGTCGATGGCGGCATGAGCGTGCGCTGCGATTAGCGCTCTACGCAGCATTTCACCTGAAAAACTTGGACTTTGCGCGGTTCGGGCGGCCGCTCCCCTAGGCTTGCTGTAGAGTTCCGAAACCTAAATTTAACAACTTTGGCACACTGATACCTTCCGAGGACACGTTTAGCGTCCATTTCATGCGCTCGAGATTTTATGGCCGAGTCGCCGGCATCAACGTCCATCCAACCTGAGGTCGCCTCGCCGCCTCTTGCGCCGTCCGTGGCGCCGGCCACCGCACCGCTTTGCTATGTGGTCGATGACGATGCCAGCATCCGCCACTTCCTGTCGCTGGTGCTGCATGGCGCCGGCATCGACACGATGGAATTCGCTGACGGCGCCAGCATGCGCGCCGCAATCGCCCACCGTATGCCCGATCTCGTCTTCCTCAACATTTCCCTGGAGTCGGCCGAGGCCATCGAGACGGTGATCGCGCTCGGCAAGAAAAGCTTCCGTGGCAATGTGCAGTTGACCAGTACGCGCGGCGCTGCGGTGCTCGACCACGTCAAGAACATCGGCATCCAGCACAAGCTCAACATGCTGACCGTGCTGAAGAAGCCCTATGAGACGGACGCGATCGTCAAGATCCTGCGCGATCTCAATATCGGCACGCCGGCGGCGGTTGCCTCGCGCATTGATCTTGATGAAGCGATCAACAGCGGCTGGATCGAATTCTGGTATCAGCCTAAAATCGATCTGCGCAAGAAGCAGTTGGCCGGCGCGGAGGCCTATGCCCGCGCCCGCCACCCGATGCACGGCATTGCCCTGCCCGGCGCGTTCATGCCCGACGCAAAAGAATCCAGCGTCATCAAACTCTCCGAAATGGCACTGACAAGTGCACTGAAAGCCGGACTGAGCTTCTCCAAGCTTGGATTGAACCTGAGCGTGACCGTCAATATTCCGGTCAACGCGCTGGAGAAAATACGGGTCGAAGATATCGTTCGAAGCCACCGGCCAAGCGGTTCTAAATGGGCTGGCCTGATCATCGACGTGCCGGAAGAGCAGATCGTCACTGACCTGGCGCTGGCGAGCGATCTGTCAAAGCGGCTTGAGCGCTGCAATGTGCGGCTCGCCATTGATGATTTCGGCCGCGGCACGTCATCGCTGGCGCGACTAGGCGAAATGCCTTTCGCCGAGTTGAAGCTTGACCGCTCCTTCGTCGCCGATTGCGGCAGCGATCGCGTCAACGCGCCTTTATGCAAGACGGTGATCGACCTCGCGCATAATTATGGCCGTGTTGCCGTCGCGATGGGGATCGAAAAAGCCGCCGACGCAATGGCGTTGGTCGCCATGGGCTGCGACTTCGGTCAGGGTTTTTTGCTGGGTCAGCCAATGCCGGAAGAGCGATTCATTTCGCTTCTGCGTCAGCGCGCCGGCGCCAATGGCCGCGAACTGGCGACCGCCGACAAGTAGCGCTGCCCTTTAGTGCGTCCAGGATTCGCGGCGCTTGAACGAAAAATTATCCGAATACGACATGATGCGCCGGACCTGCGGCTTCTCCTCGAAGGCCTGATAGGCGATGCCATGCTTCTCGCAATAGGCCACCGCTTCCGCCTGCGTCTCGAAACGCAGCTTCAACTGCTGGCGCATGTCGCCTGACGACGTCCAGCCCATCAACGGCTCAACCTGACGCGGCTGCTCGAGGTCGAATTCCAGCACCCAGTTTTTGGTGTTGGCCGAGCCCGACTGCATGGCGTTCTTGGACGGTTTGTAGATTCGCGCGGTCATGACGAGCCTTTTGAGCAGCTGCGGACGTGTGCCCGTATAAATCGGAAGGGCCGTGCTGGCAATCGGCGACCTTGTTGGCCTCCACACAAGAAGAAACCCCCGGCAGTTTCCTGCCGGGGGCTTCAAACTCGCTAACCGTTAGGAAAATCCTACGGGTAGAAGTTGCGCTGGGCGCGGAACATGCCCGACCACCAGCTGTTGTCGCTCACAGTCGGACCAGTGAAGGCGCTGTCCTGCTTCTGGTACATCACTTCGACGCTCAGATCGAGGTTGGTGACCGGGGTCCAGACAGTGCGCGAACCGACCTGCCAGTACGACCAGTCGGCCGAAGAACCGACGGCGGTGAGGGCGGCGACAGGTGCCCGCAGCGCGGCGCTGGCGGCAGCGCTGTATTCCAGCTTGCCGTAGGCGCCGTACAACGACGTCTTCCAGCCCGGAACCCAGTTATGCTCGTAACCGCCGGTGATCGACCAGCCAGTGGTCAGATCGGCAGAGCCTGCACCGGTGACGACCGAGTCGAAACCAGGACCGAATGAGCTGGTGCCGCTCTGAACGCGGGTCTGCGCATTGCCGAGGCCCGAACCGACGTAGTCGATCGCGCCGACGCCGTAGGTGAACTGACCCTGGATGTAGTCGCCCTTGCCGAGCATCGGCAGGTTGACCTTCACGCCGGCGCCGAAAGCGTAGCCGGTCTGATCCGACGGACCACCGATCAGGCCGCCGTAGTTGGTCTCGTGGGCAGCGCCCATGACCTGAGCCGAACCCCAAGCCTGATCGATGCGCAAGTTGGCAACGATGTCCGGCATGGTCTGGCCACCAACGGCTTCAACCGTACCAGCAACCGTCGAGACGCCGAGGCGATGGCCGTAGTTGTTTTCCGCCGCGATCGACGCCGACAGGCCGTTGCCGAGCTGCGCGGTGTAGGCGAACAGATCAACGCCGTTGCCGCCGTTGTTCGACGACCAGACGTTCGACTGGTTCGAGTAGGGCTGACCGTCGAAGTCG
>JAURVZ010000042.1 GCA_030655215.1 Pseudolabrys sp.
CGTCGTCGCCCTTCTCAATGGGGAAGGAATAGTCACGCATGAATCCGGTTTTGATCGCGATAGCGTGCGGCCTGATCGCCGTACTCTATGGATTTATTACCTCGCGGCAGGTGCTCAGCGCCTCCGCCGGTAATGAGAAAATGCAAGAAATCGCCGCCGCCATTCAGGAAGGCGCCAAGGCCTATCTCGGCCGCCAATATCGCACCATCGCCATCGTCGGCGTCGTCGTCGCCATTCTCGTCGGGGTTTTCCTCGGCCCGATTTCGGCAACCGGCTTCGTCATCGGTGCCGTCCTGTCGGGCGTTGCCGGTTTCGTCGGGATGAACATCTCAGTGAAAGCGAACGTCCGCACTGCAGCGGCGGCGCAGACCGGGTTGCAGGCTGGCCTCACCATGGCGTTCCGCGCCGGTGCGATCACTGGCATGCTCGTGGCGGGGCTTGCGCTCCTCGCGATCTCGGTCTTCTTCTGGTATCTGATCGGCCCCGGCGGCTACACCGTCGGCGGCGATGATCGCACCGTCGTCGATGCGCTCGTCGCACTCGCCTTTGGCGCTTCGCTGATCTCGATCTTCGCGCGTCTTGGCGGTGGTATCTTCACCAAGGCCGCTGATGTCGGTGCCGATCTAGTCGGCAAGGTCGAGGCCGGAATTCCCGAGGATGATCCACGCAACCCTGCGGTGATCGCCGATAATGTCGGCGACAACGTCGGCGACTGCGCCGGTATGGCCGCCGATTTGTTCGAAACCTATGTCGTTACCGTCGGCGCCACGATGGTGCTGTTGGCGCTGCTCCTGAAGGGCGCGGGCGATCAGCTCGTTCCGTTGATGAGCCTGCCTTTGCTCATGGGCGGCGTCTGCATCATCACCTCGATCATCGGCACCTATTTCGTCCGCCTCGGCAGCGGGAAGAATGTCATGGGCGCCATGTATAAAGGCTTCCTTGTCACCGCGGTCCTCTCGATCCCGGCGATCTGGTTCGCAACACAATATACGCTCGGCGACATGAATGCCGATATCGCAGGCACCGATTTCAGCGGCAGGGATCTTTTCTATTGCTCGCTGCTCGGCCTTGTCATCACCGGCCTGATCATCTGGATCACCGAATATTACACCGGCACCAACTATCGTCCGGTGCGGTCGATCGCCAAGGCTTCGGAAACGGGTCATGGCACCAACGTCATTCAGGGCCTTGCCGTCAGCCTGGAATCGACCGCCTTACCCACGCTGGTAATCTGTTTCGGCATCATCGCCGCGCATCAGATTGCGGGCATCGTCGGTATCGCCTTTGCGGCAACCGCGATGCTGGCGCTCGCCGGCATGGTCGTTGCGCTCGATGCTTATGGTCCTGTCACCGACAACGCCGGCGGCATTGCCGAAATGGCGGGCCTCGATGACTCGGTTCGCGAAAAGACCGACCTGCTCGACGCCGTGGGCAATACGACGAAGGCTGTGACCAAGGGTTATGCCATCGGTTCGGCGGGGCTGGCAGCGTTGGTTCTGTTCGGAACCTTCACCGCCGACATCACCGAATATTCGGCAAAGCTCGGCTTGACCGAGCCGCTGACCTTCTCGCTGTCGTCGCCTTATGTCATCGTCGGGCTGCTGCTCGGCGCGCTGCTGCCGTATTTGTTCGGTGCGATGGGCATGACCGCGGTCGGCCGTGCCGCAGGTGAAGTGGTCAAGGATGTCCGCGACCAGTTCAAGAATAACCCCGGCATCATGACGTATGAATCAAAGCCCGATTATGCGCGGACGGTCGATCTGGTGACCAAGGCGGCGATCAAGGAAATGATCATCCCGTCCTTGTTGCCGGTGCTGGCCCCGATTGTCGTCTATTTCGTAATCCGCGCGGTTGCGGGTCCGGCCGCGGCGCTTGAAGCACTCGGCGCACTTCTGCTCGGTGTGATCGTCGGCGGCCTGTTCGTCGCCATCTCGATGACTTCGGGCGGCGGCGCATGGGACAATGCGAAGAAATATATCGAAGACGGCAACCACGGCGGCAAGGGTAGCGAGGCGCACAAGGCCGCGGTGACCGGCGACACCGTGGGCGATCCGTACAAGGATACCGCGGGTCCGGCGGTCAACCCGATGATCAAGATCACCAATATCGTGGCGATCCTGCTCCTCGCGGCACTGGCGCACGGCGC
>JAURVZ010000053.1 GCA_030655215.1 Pseudolabrys sp.
CGAAGTCTTCGCCGCCGAGGAACGTGTCGCCGTTCGTCGACTTCACTTCGAACACGCCGTCGCCGATTTCCAGCACCGACACGTCGAACGTGCCGCCGCCGAGATCGTACACGGCGATGATGCCGGATTTCGCCTTGTCGAGGCCATAGGCCAGCGCCGCCGCGGTCGGCTCGTTGATGATGCGCAGCACTTCAAGGCCGGCAATCTTGCCGGCATCTTTGGTGGCCTGACGTTGCGCGTCGTTGAAGTAGGCGGGCACGGTGATGACGGCCTGATCGACCGTCGTGCCGAGATAGGCTTCCGCGGTCTCCTTCATTTTCTGAAGGATGAAGGCCGAGATCTGCGAGGGCGAGTAACCCTTGCCGTCCGCTTCGACCCAGGCGTCGCCATTGCCGGCTTTCGAAATCTTGTACGGGACGAGCTTCTTGTCCTTCTCGATGATCGGATCATCGTAGCGGCGGCCGACGAGGCGCTTCACCGCGAAGATCGTCTTCTCCGGATTGGTCACCGCCTGGCGCTTGGCCGGCTGGCCGACAAGCCGCTCGTTATCGTCCGCGAAGGCGACAATCGACGGCGTCGTGCGCATGCCTTCGGCGTTTTCGATAACCTTCGGTGCCTTGCCTTCCATAACGGCAACGCAGGAATTGGTGGTGCCGAGGTCGATCCCGATGACCTTGCCCATAGCTGTCCCTCTTCAATTTGCGGCAGGCCGGCCGGGCCAAACTAGCGCCCGAATGAGGTCCGCGGCC
The DNA here is from genome assembly GCA_030655215.1 of Pseudolabrys sp. GTDB lineage: Bacteria > Pseudomonadota > Alphaproteobacteria > Rhizobiales > Xanthobacteraceae > Pseudolabrys. The sequence goes on from JAURVZ010000053.1 coordinate 750, forward strand.
AATCCGCAGAACCCCTGATCCAGCCCCCTGGATACGCGATTCACCGCTGTTTCGCGGCTCGAAGCTCATATAGGAGGGCTACCCCGCCCTGCAAGCGGGGCACTCACGAAATCGCGATTGGAAGCCGCGCGGCGGGCACTAAAATAGCCTGAGTGTTAAGGCCCCATTGCCGCCTCCGGCCCAGCCGGTTAGGCAGATGGCCGATCCCGTTAACAAACAAAAAGCAGTCCCTCGCATGATCCGACGATTGCTGACCCCTATTCTCGCTTTGTTGGCCCTCACCTTCTTGCAGGTCCCCGTTGCGACCGCGGCCGAGACCGTCTTCCCGCCCGGCCTGCGCATCGGCCTTGAGCCGCCCGGCGACTTCACGGTCAGCACGCGCCTCTCCGGCTTTGAAGACACCGCGCGCAGCGCCATCATTACCATTCTCGATCTGCCGGCACGGGCGCACGAGGAATTGTCGCGCTCCGTCTTCGCCGCCGATCAGAAGGGCGTCACCGACCTGAAGCGCGAAAGTTTTCCGTTCGAGAGCGGCATGGGCATTCTGGTGACCGGCACCGCCAATGAAGGCGGCGGCCCGGTCCATAAATGGTTTTTGCTGGCGCAGGCCCCGGTCGGCGGCCAGGTCAAGGATCTGACCACGTTGATCCAGGTACAGGTGCCGGACACAGCGATGACGGTCTACACCGACGCGGTCATCCGCAAGGCGCTGTCCAGCGTCAAATTCCGGCCGACGCCGGTGCAGGAGCAGCTCAGCCTGCTGCCGTTCAAGCTCAATGAAATGGCGGGTTTTCGCATCATGCAGGTGCTGCCGGCCGGCGGCGTCATCCTCACCGAAGGCCCGACCGACGACATCACGACGCAGCCTTATCTGCTCCTCGCCGTCGGCCCCGGCGCGCCGCAGGAAGCCAGCGAGCGCGGCCGCTTTGCCACCGAGATGTTATCGACCGCGCCGCTCGCTAACTTGCGTGTGCAGCTGTCGGAGCCGCAGCGCATCAGCGGCGGTCCCGGCTATGAGATCCGCGCCCAGGCGCAAGGCCCGCGCGGCGACGCGGTGTCGCTGGTGCAATGGGTGCGCTTCGGCGGCAGCGGATTCCTGCGCATTATCGGCGTCAGCGCGCAGAACGACTGGGACGCGATGTTCACGCGTTTCCGCGCTGTCCGCGATGGCGTCGATCCGCGCTAATTCTTCTTCCCTCTCCCCTTGAGGGAGAGGGGAAGTAAGAAAGCTTTAGTTGGAAGCCGCCTTCGCCGCAGGCTTCGAAACCCCGACTAGCGCCGGGCGCAACATGCGTTCGCCGAGCATGTAGCCGGACTGGATCACTTGCGCGACATGGCCGGCCGGAAAGTCCGAGTTCGGCACTTCGTACATGGCCTGGTGCAGGTTCGGATCGAACTTCTCGCCCTGCGGCGTGAATTTGCGCACGCCGTGCTTTTCCATTGTCTTCATCAGCTCACGCTCGGTCAGCTCGACGCCTTCGATCAGCGAGATCAGCTTGGCGTCTGCGCCGGTGCGGACTTCTTCATCCAGCGTTTCAAGCGCGCGATGCATGTTGTCGGCAACGCCGAGCACATCACTGGCGAAGCGCGAGATGCCATAGACGCGGGCGTCGGCGACTTCCTTCTCGGTGCGGCGGCGCAGATTTTCCATCTCGGCCAGCAGGCGCAGATGCTTGTCCTTGAAGTCGGCAGCCGCTTCCAGCGCCGCGGTCACCTGCTCGGCCGGCACCATTTCCGGCGCAGCGGCAGCCACAGGCGCTTCGCCCTCAAGGCTCCCTTGCGGGGCAACAATGTCGTTGGCGGCGGGCTTATCCGTCATGGCTTAGATCCAATGTCTTTTCGGGAATGTCTGCCCCCGATATCAGGTTTCGGGACGCAAAAATCAAGAATGATGAGAAATCGCGTCGTAGCGCTGTTGCGCCTGCTGCACGTCGGCAATGTTGGATTCGGCCCAGATCCGGATAGCCTCGACGGTTTCGGACAACGTCCGGCCGAGCGGCGTGATTGAATATTCGACCGTCACCGGCACCGTGGCCTTGGCCTCGCGATGCACCAGGCCGTCGCGCTCGAGGTTCTTCAGCGTTTGCGACAGCATTTTCTGCGACAGGCCGTCGATCGCCTTGCGCAGCCGGTTGAAACGGACCGGCCCGTCGGCGAGCAGACCCAGCACCAGCACCGCCCATTTGTCGGCAATGCGGTCCAGCACCTGCCGGGTCGGGCAGTCGGACGCGTAGGCGTTCGGTGCAAGCATTTGCAATCCTTGATGGTTTCGTCGAGGAAACCAGGTCTCGAAACAGTGCCTTCTTTACACCAGTGATAGTTTATCACACCTAGTACCTTATCGAAACCACTTAAAGGTACTGGCTATGAAAATCGCTCTCATCGGCGCCACCGGCAATGCAGGCGCTCCCATCCTCAACGAACTGGTCCGCCGCGGCCATGAGGTCACTGCCATCGTCCGGAATCCGGACAAGGTCGCCGCCCAACCGAAGGTGACCGCCAAGAAGGGCGACGTGCTCGACCAGGGCAGCCTTGCCGCGCTGCTCAAGGGCCACGACGCCGTCATCAGCGCGGTGCATTTCAGCGCCAGCGATCCGGTGAAGCTGATCGAAGCGGTGCGCGCCTCCGGCGTGAAGCGCTATCTCGTCGTCGGCGGCGCCGGCAGCCTCGACGTGGCGCCGGGCAAGAAGCTGATCGACACGCCGGAATTCCCGGCACAGTACAAAATCGAAGCTGCCGCCGGCGGCGTGTTTCTCGATCTGCTGCGCGGCGAGAAAGAGCTCGACTGGACGTTCCTGTCGCCCTCGGCGCTGTTCATTGACGGTCCGCGCACCGGCATATTCCGCCTCGGCACCGATCAATTGCTGGCCAATGACAAGGGCAGCAGCATTTCGTTTGAGGACTACGCGATCGCGCTGGCCGACGAAGCCGAAACGCCGAAGCATTCAAGGAAGCGTTTTACGGTGGGGTATTAGCGGCTCTTTTACCCTCCCCCTTGTGGGGAGGGTGGCGAGCGAAGCGAGCCGGGTGGGGGTAGCGGACATAGCAATCACCCCCACCCCGAACGCATTCGCTCCGCTCTTGCGTTCGACCCTCCCCACAAGGGGGAGGGTAAAGAAGGGAGCTAACCGCTCAACAACCGGCTGACCACGCGCGCGGTGTAATCGACCATCGGAATAATCCGCGCATAGTTCAGCCGCGTCGGGCCGATAACACCAATAACACCAACAATACGGCCCTCATTGTCCCGGTAAGGCGCAACAATCGTCGACGATCCGGACAACGAAAACAGCTTGTTTTCCGAGCCGATAAAAATGCGCACGCCATCGGCACGTTCGGCGCGGCCGAGCAGATCGATCACGCCACGCTTGGTTTCCAGGGCGTCGAACAAAGAACGGACGCGTTCGAGATCATCCAATGCATGCAGATCATCGAGCAGATTGGCGTGACCGCGCACGATCAACTGCCGCTCGTCGCTATTGCCGCCGGACCAGCTCGCCAGGCCTGCGGAGATCACCTTCTGCGTCAATGCGTCGAGTTCGGCCTTGCCTTGCGTCACCGCGGTTTCGATCTCAATGCGCAACTCATCGAGCGTCCGGCCGCGAATGCGCGAGTTCAGAAAATTCCCGGCTTCAACAAGCGCCGAACTCGGCAAACCGGGCGGCACATTGAGCACACGGTTTTCAACCTGGCCGTCTTCGGCCACCAACACAGCTAGGGCGCGCTCCGGCTCAAGCCGGACAAACTCAATATGCTTCAGGCGCACATTGATCTTGGTCGTCAGCACCACGCCGGCGGAACGCGTCAGGCCGGACAGCATTTGCGAGGCTTCTGTCAGAACAGCGTCGACCGACTTGTTGGCGCCATGCACCGCCACCTGCGCCTCAATCGAGCGGCGGCTGTCTTCGGTGAGATCGCCGACCTGCATCAACGCATCGACAAAGAAGCGCAGGCCAAGCTCTGTCGGCAACCGGCCGGCAGAGGTATGCGGCGCAAAGATCAGGCCGAGGTCCTCAAGGTCCGACATCACATTGCGGACCGAGGCCGGCGACAGCGAGATCGGCAGAATGCGCGACAGATTGCGCGAACCGACCGGCTCGCCGGTTGTCAGGTAGCTTTCCACGATCGAGCGGAAAATCTCGCGCGAACGCTCATTGAGCGCGGCGAGGCTCACCTGGCTGGCGCCTATCGGAACGTCGTGGGAAGCCAAAATTCAACTCCTACCGCCGGTTACAATGACTGCCGGCCCGGTCTTGTTCAAGCGTCGCATATGGTTATGGTGTGCCGCGTTTACAAAAAAGGAACTGCGCTATGAGGCCCAGCGGCCGGGAAGTCGATGAACTGCGTGCCGTGTCGCTTGAGCGCGGCGTGGTCAAATATGCCGAAGGCTCGTGTTTCGTGAAATTCGGCGACACCCATGTGCTGGTCACCGCCAGCCTAGAGGAACGCCTGCCGCCATGGCTGAAGGGCCAGGGCCGCGGTTGGGTCACCGCCGAATACGGAATGCTGCCGCGCGCCACCGGAACCCGGACCCGCCGCGAGGCCGCCTCCGGCAAGCAGGGCGGCCGCACCGTCGAAATCCAGCGCCTGATCGGCCGCTCGTTGCGCTCGGTCATCGATTTGCAGGCGCTCGGCGAACGCCAGATCACCATCGACTGCGATGTGATCCAGGCCGACGGCGGCACCCGCACCGCCTCCATCACCGGTGCCTGGGTGGCTTTGTCGGATTGCCTGTCGTGGATGAAAACGCGCGACATGTTTAAGGCACAAGGCAATGCGCCGGTGCTGCGCGATCATCTCGCTGCTGTCTCATGCGGCGTCTACAAGGGCACCGCGGTGTGCGACCTCGATTACGCCGAGGATTCGGAAGCCGATACCGATGGCAACTTTGTCATGACCGGCAAGGGCAACATCGTCGAGATCCAGGCCACCGCCGAGAAGGATCCGTTCAGCGAAGAGCAGTTGCTGGCTTTGCTTAGCTTGGCGCGCAAGGGCATCGGCAAGCTGGTCGATCTGCAAAAGATCGCGGTGGGCTAGCGTTGACCTCGCATCGCCAGCTCACCGGCTTGGTCGTCATCGCCACGCATAATGCGGGCAAGCTGGCCGAGATGCGCGACTTGCTGGCACCTTATGGCATCGCTGCACAATCGGCCGGCGAGTTGGGTCTCGCCGAGCCGGAAGAGACCGGCACCACTTTCGCCGCCAATGCCCGCATCAAGGCAATGGCGGCAACCAAGGCAACCGAACGTGCCGCTTTCTCCGATGATTCAGGGTTGGTGATCGACGCGCTTGGCGGCGAACCGGGCATTCACTCGGCGCGCTGGGCCGGCCCGAACAAAGACTTCCGCTTCGCCATGAATCGCATCCAGACCCTTCTGGTCGAGAAAGGCGCGACGCAGCCCGATCAGCGCAAGGCGCACTTCATCGCTGCATTGTGCATCGCATGGCCGGATGGTCACGTTGAGGAATTCGAAGGCCGCGTCGATGGCGTTATCGTCTGGCCACCGCGCGGCGACGCCGGCTTCGGCTATGACCCGTTGTTCCTGCCGGATGACTACGATCGCACCTTCGGCGAAATGACCGCGCTGGAAAAACACGGCCTGCCGCCCCTGGGGCTCGGCCTGTCGCATCGCGCGCGCGCTTTCGTGAAGCTCGCAGCGGCGTGTTTGAAGCCTTAGATTTCATTACAATTGTAATTACTTCTCCGCAGAAAAGACGCGGAGATGCTGGTTGTCTGGCGCGAGTCAGCCTATGGTCGTTAAATGACGTTAACCACAGTCGCTCCTGAATTCGCCGTCTACGTTCACTGGCCCTTCTGCCTGTCGAAGTGCCCGTATTGCGACTTCAACAGTCATGTTCGCCACGGCGGCTACGACGAAGCGCATTATCTGCGCGCGATTCAGACCGAGATTGCCGCTGCTGCGCAGCGCGCGCCGGGCCGCACGGTGTCGACCATCTTCTTCGGTGGCGGTACGCCGTCGTTGATGCAGCCGCAAACTGTCGAAGGCATTCTCAATACGATCGGCAAGCATTGGACGGTTGCCGACAATGTCGAAGTGTCGCTCGAGGCCAATCCGACCAGCGTCGACTCGACGCGCTTCCGTGGCTATCGCTCGGCCGGCGTCAATCGCGTCTCACTTGGCGTGCAGGCGCTTGACGATCAATCGTTGAAAGAACTCGGCCGCCTGCATTCGGCCCGCGAAGCGCTTGATGCCATTGCTGTCGCGCGCTCGATCTTCGATCGTTATTCATTCGACCTTATCTATGCGCGCCCGCGACAGACGCTTGAAGCGTGGAAGGCCGAACTCAAGCTGGCCATTTCGGAAGCCGCCGAGCATCTGTCGCTCTATCAACTGACCATCGAGCCCGGCACGCCGTTCTTCGGCCTGCATAAGGCCGGCAAGCTGATCGTGCCGAACGACGATCACGGCCGCGACCTCTATGACATGACGCAGGTCATCTGCAACGATGCCGGCCTGCCGGCCTACGAAGTGTCCAATCACGCGCGCCCCGGCGCCGAGTGCCGGCACAATCTGGTTTACTGGCGCGGTCACGAATATGCCGGCGTCGGCCCCGGCGCGCATGGTCGTCTGAATATCGATGGCCGCCGCTACGCCACCGAAACCGAACGCAAGCCGGAAGCCTGGCTCGATCTGGTCGAGCGCCAGGGCCACGGCCTCACCGTCGATGAGAAATTGCAGCCCGGCGAAGTGGCCGATGAATTTTTGCTGATGGGCCTGCGTTTGGCCGAAGGCATTGATCCGGCGCGCTTCACGTCACTGTCGGGCCGCACGCTCGATCCGGATCGCGTGTCTTATCTGCAGAGCGGCGGCGCCGTCGAGACGATGGACAATGGCCGCCTGCGCGTGACGCAGAGCGGTTTTCCGTTGCTCGATGCGGTGGTGGCTGACCTGGCGGCTTAGCGCGTGATCCCGAAAGGGTCACCGGTTTTCGGACAAGATCACGCGCCAAAAAAACTAAGTCCCCGGCGTGAACGCCTTCGGCGCCGGGCTGACGACCTGGGCGCCACCGGGTGCGACACGCAGCACGGCAAGGCCGCGCTCATTAGTGCCGTCGGCCTTGAAGCGGAAGATCCCGTCAATGCCGGCAAAGCCGGACGATCCCGTCAACGTCTGTTCGCTGAAACGTTGCGCGCCTTGCGTCTTCACCAAAGCCGCGACCAGAGCGACGGCGTCATAAGCCAATGTCGCGGTACGCACAGGCTCACCGCCGTAGCGCGAACGATAGCGCCCGGCAAAAGCGCGGAAACCGGCCGACTCAGGCGCGGCAAACAACGCGCCGGCGAGCGACGGATTTTCCATGATGCGCGGATCGTCCCACAAGCCGGTGCCAAGCAACTGCAGGCGCTTCACGTTGACGCGATTGGCTTCCAGCTGCTGCACCACTTGCGGCACGGCATCGGCGCCATCGGGAATGAACAGCGAGTCGGCATTGGCGGCGCTTTGCGCCAGCCGGCGAATCGACTCGCCCATGCGGGTCGGATCGGGCGGATATTTCTCGAGCGAGATGACGCGGCCGCCGCGGCGCGCCACGGTCTGCTGGAATGCCGCTTCCACGACGCTGCCATAGGCATTGTCCGGCAACAAAGCCGCGTACGAACGCTTGCCGCGCGTCGCTGCGTAATCGACGATGCGGCGCACGTCGGACTCCGGCAGGAAGCTCAACAGATAGACGCCGCGTGCGGCGACGCTGGCGTCGGTCGAGAAAGCGATCACCGGAATATTGCGCGTGCGCGCCAGCGCGCCGACGGCGCTGACCGAGTTCGCGAACAGCGGGCCGATGATCATCTCGGCGCCTTCGCCGATCGCCTGCTGGGCGGCGGCCTGCGCACCTTGCGGCGTGCCGGCATCGTCCTTCACCAGCAACTGGACGTTCGGTTCTTTAAATTCAGCCAGCGCCATTTCGGCGGCGTTTTTCATCGAGATCGCGGCGATGCCGGCATTGCCCTGCGCCGACAGCGGCAGGATCAATGCGACGCGAACTTGTCCGGCGCCCATTTGCGCGACCGGCGGCGGCGCATCGGCTTCCAGCGGCGGCGGCGCTTCAGCGCCGAGGCGATCGAACGAACTGCTGGTGCAGGCGGCGAGGCCGAAGGCGGCGACGGCAAAGCCCAGCGCCATGCACAGGCGCCGCCGGCCAATTCCATCATTCCCAAACTGCGTTCCCAAGAGGGCCGCTCCCGCGCCACAACACCAAATTCATTCGTAAACGTTATCGGCTATTTTGTCCTGTAAAAGTTAAATCAATGAAAAGATAAGGGAATTTGCCATGCGTCGGCAAATTCCGGCGCCTGTGCGGCAGCATCGCTGTTGCCGATTCATCAGGCTATGGTGCGCGCATGAATGACGACAGCACCCGCACCTACGCGCCCACTTACGCGCCTTTGGGCAAGCCGATCGCCGCCTCCGGCGTCGAGCCGGGCCTGTATCTGGTCGCCACGCCGATCGGCAATCTCGGCGATATCAGCCTGCGCGCGCTGGAGACGCTGGCGGCGGCAGATTGCATCGCCTGCGAGGATACCCGCGTCACCCGCAAGCTGACCGAGCGCTACGGCATCGGCACGCACCTGATGTCGTATCACGAGCACAATGCCGACGAGGCGCTGCCCAAGATCATCGCAAGGCTCGATCAGGGCCAGTCGGTGGCTTTGGTATCGGATGCCGGCACGCCTTTGATCTCCGATCCGGGCTACCGGCTGGTGCGTGCGACGGTCGAAGCCGGTCACGCTGTGACGGCATTGCCGGGCGCCTCCGCTGTTCTGGCGGCGCTTTCGCTGGCGGGCCTGCCGACCGACCGGTTTTTCTTCGAGGGCTTCCTGCCACCCAAGCAGGGCGCGCGGCAAAAGCGCATCGCCGAACTCTTGGCGATCCCGGCGACGTTGGTTTTGTTCGAAAGCGGCCCGCGTCTCGGCGCCAGCCTTGCCGATCTCGCTGCAGGCTTAGGCCCGCGCGCTGCCGCCGTGTGCCGCGAACTGACCAAGATGCACGAGGAGATCCGCCGCGACGATCTGGCGACCTTGGCCGCGCACTATGAAGAGGATGCCGAAACCCGCGGCGAGATTGTCATCGTCATTGCGCCACCGGCAGAGGTTGAAACCGCTGATACCGATGTCGATGACATGCTGCGCAAGGCACTGGCCCGCGTCTCGGTGAAGGATGCGGTCGGCGAAGTGGCTCTAGCCACTGGCCGCGCCCGGCGCGATGTCTATCAGCGCGCCCTGGAGTTGACGAAGGACGGCACCAATGCCGAATGACGACGATGCGCTGCCGCCACTGCCGCGCAATCCGCGCGTACCCGGCTTGCAGCCGAAGAAGCCGAAGCCCGAACCCAATCCCGATCGCGTTGCCGCCTTCAGCCGCGGCATTTCGGCGGAGAGCATCGCCGCCGCCTGGCTGATCGGCAAAGGCTATCGCATTCTGGCGCGGCGCTTTCGCTGCGCCGCCGGCGAGATCGATATCGTGGCGGGCCGCCGTCACACCATCATCTTCGTTGAGGTGAAGGCACGCGCTACCTTCGACGAGGCGGCGGAGGCCGTGACACCACGGCAGCGTTCACGCATCGCAACGGCTGCCGAGATCTGGCTGGCCAATAATCCGAAGGTGACATTCACGGATTTGCGCTTCGACGCCATCCTGATCGTGCCCGGCAAGCTGCCAAAGCACATTCCCGGCGCATTTGAAACTTAAGCGCTCAGCCGGTCGAAGAACTGGTCGACCTGTCCGCGAATGCGCCCGGCCACCTGGCCAAGATCATCAGCAACCGCTTTGACGGCGCTGGCGCTGGCGCGCGTATCGCCAGTGGCGGCTTCGACCAGATTGACCTGCTCGGCCGTCTCAAACGTGCGCTGCGCCGCCGTTTCGACGCTGCGCGCGATTTCGCTCGTGGCGGCGCCCTGCTCAGTCACCGCCGCTGCAATGGCACTGCTGATATTGCCGATTTCGGCAATCGTGCGTTCAATGGCGCTGATCGCTGTGATCGATGTCGACGCGGCGCGCTGCATGCCGGCGATCTGGGCGCTGATTTCTTCGGTGGCGCGGCTGGTCTGGCCCGCCAGTGCCTTTACTTCACCAGCAACGACGGCGAAGCCACGCCCGGCGTCGCCGGCGCGTGCGGCTTCGATCGTCGCATTAAGCGCCAGCAGATTGGTCTGCTCGGCAATGTCGGTGATCAGCTTGACAACATCGCCGATGCGCGCGGCGGCATCGCCCAGTTCCTTGACCGCGAGATTGGTGTGGCTCGCTTCGTGCACCGCCTTGGTGGCGACGGCATTGGCCTGCGCCACTTGCCGGTCGATCTCGTTAACGGAGGCGGATAGTTCGTCCGCAGCGGAGGCGATGTCGCGGACATTGGCCGAGGCTTCGCTCGAGGCGGCATCGGCGCGCGCAGTTTTCTCCGCCGCATTATCGGCCGAGCCGGACAATTGCGTGGAAGCTTCCAGCATCTGATCCGAGATGCGGCCGAGCTCCGACAGGGTTGCCTCAACGTCAGCCGAAAAGCGCGTGATCTCCTTCGCCATCGTTTCCTGCCGAACGGCGCGCGCCGAGGCATCGTCTGAGACCGTGCGGTTGAGCGCGTCGTTGCTGTGCATCGCTTGCTGGAAGACGTTGATCGAACGGGCCAGCGCGCCGATCTCGTCGGTGCGGTCGCGGAACGGAATCTCGATGATGTCCCGGCCCTTGGCGACGATGCCGGTGACCCGCGTGATCTCGGTCAACGGCTTCACCACGCCGCGCGAAATCATCAGGATAATAGCGCTGGCGAGCATGGCGAGAGCGCCGAACAAAGCAAGCCACAGCGCTGTGTTATTGAGGCCGCCATCGATGGCCTGATAAGCGCGCTTGGCACGCTCGGCATAGACGGCTGTAAGTTGTTCAAGATCCGCGTTCAGCGCCTGACGCGCCGTGCGGATCGATTCACCCATCTCCCGAGCCGAGACCTGGTCGGTCAGCCCGACGCGCGCGAGTTCACGGCGCTGCGTGATGAAGGCCGAGATACGCTTGGAGAATCCGTCGAACACCGCGGCATCGTCCTCGCGGACTGACAGGCGCCAGTTGCTGACGAGCTGCTCGATCTGTCCGGTAAATTCGCCAATGCCGGTGACGAACGGCTTGCGGCCGGCTTCGTCCGTCGTCATGTAAATGCCGCGCGACTCGGCGACGATCGCGTAGATCAGGCCGTTGACGCGCGCGACGTTCAGGGTGCCGGAATTGGCCGACTCGAATTCATTGGTTGAGGCCGTATGGTGCCGCGCCCCCAGCATCACGACGATGACCAGCGCGAGGGTGGTGGTGGCCATCAGGGCGAAGATGGCATAAAGCTTGGCGGCGATTGAAGCCTTCGGGGGTGTCACTACCGGTCTCACTCTGCGCGTTGTGCGGCGATAGTGCCGGTAATATGTTAACTTTTTGTTTGCCTTAATGATCAACGAACTGAAGGTTGCTTATGCCTCTCAAAGTTGCAGTTCAGATGGATCCGATCCAGCGGATCAACATCAAGGGCGATTCCACCTTCGCTCTGTTGCTGGAAGCTCAGAAGCGCGGCCATGCGCTCTCCTATTACACTCCGGACCGGCTGGCCCAGCTTAACGGCAAGTTGTTCGCCAGCGTCGAGGCGCTGACCGTGCGCGACCAGGCTGGCGATCACTTCACCCTCGGTGAACCGAAGCGCACGGCGATGGCCGACTTCGACGTCGTCCTGCTGCGGCAGGACCCGCCGTTCGACCTCAACTACATCACCAGCACGCATCTGCTTGAGCGCATTCACCCGCAGACTCTGGTCGTCAACGATCCGGCGCACGTGCGCAATGCGCCGGAGAAGATTTTCGTCACCGACTTTCCGCAGCTGATGCCGCCGACCCTGATCACGCGCGATCTCAGCGAGATCAAGGCATTCCGCGAAGAGCACAACGACATCGTCATGAAGCCGCTCTACGGCCATGGCGGCGGCGCGGTATTTCGCATCACCCGCGACGATCTGAACTTCGGCTCGCTCTACGACATGTTTGCCGCGACGTTCCGCGAGCAATGGGTGATCCAGAAATTCCTGCCGGCGGTGAAGCAGGGCGACAAGCGCATCCTGCTGGTCGACGGCGAATTTGCCGGCGCGGTCAACCGCGTGCCGGCGGCTGACGATCTGCGCTCCAACATGGTACGTGGCGGCTCGCCAGCGAAGACCGATCTCACCGAACGCGAGCGCGAGATTTGCGACACGCTCGGCCCGCATTTGCGCGAGCGCGGCATGATCTTCGTCGGCATCGACGTGATCGGCGACTGGCTGACCGAGATCAACGTCACTTCGCCGACTGGCATTCGCGCGGTGAAGAACCTCGGCGGCCCGGACGCGGCCGCCTTGGTCTGGGATGTGATCGAGAAGAAGCGAAAGGCGTAAGCGCTACTTCTTCTCACTTCTCAGCTTCTCAAGCGCGGCGCGGATCGGCGCAAACGGCCCGTAAGTATGCTGCTGTTGGCTAAAGCCATCGGCGTAAGGCCCAAAGCCCGCATCCACCGGCTTGTCGAGCCGGTTGGGGAAATCGTGCTCCAGCCCGGCTTTCTGCGGCCTCGCCTGCGACACGACGTAGGCCGCGACATCCCACGCCTCCTCGACGTTGAGCTGCGGATTTAAGTAATCCGCGCCGTGCGGCATGTTGAAGTGAACGAAGTTGGCGATCGTGCTCAGCCGCGCCATGCCGGCGCCATTGTTGAACGAGTCAGGGCCCCACAGCGGCGGCATCATGTAGCCCATCGCGCTGGACGGAATGCTGTTGCGGACGCCTGAGCCATCGGTGTTGTGACAGCCCAAACAGGCGCGCGCATATACAGGCCGGCCGCGCACCGGATCGGCAGCGCGATCCAGCTCCGGCATGTTGCCGGCGCCCATGCCGGGCAGCGTCACGCCGGATGGCACGCCGCTGCTGAGGAATTTGATGTAAGCGACCATAGCCTGCATCTCCGGCGCATCCACGGGCATGGCGCGGCCGTTCATGCTGCGCGTCATGCAGGAATTGACGCGATCCTCGATGCTGATCTCGTTGCCGGATCGTGCGCTGTATTGGGGAAACGCACCGAACAGGCCAAACAACGGCAGGCCGAATTTCTTGGTGCCGGCCTGAAGATGGCAATTGGTGCAGGCGAGATTATTGCCGGCATAGCGCCTCGACGTATCGCGCACGTTCGGGCCGATATGCGCGTAGGTCGCGGTGATCAAATCCCGGCCTTCGCGAACCTGCATGCCGCTGGCATCACGCGGCAGAGCGCCAACTTCCGGCACCAGCCACACCAGACCGGATTGCGCGTTGCCGGCAGAGACCATTGCCAGAGCGCTCAAAGCGGCAATGACAAACTGGCGAAGGGATTTCACAACAACGGCTCCGGTACAGGAGCCGTATTATGCGCGGGAACTCGCCACGCCCAAAGCCCGAAGAGGCGGCTGAGAGCCTAGTGCGCGGTCTCGGCTGGCTCCTGATCGAAGCCGGCAATCGAGAACACCAGCCTCTGGCGGCCGAGCTGGACGTGCTGCAGCTCCCAGATCAGTTGCTCAACGGCGCTATTGGCCGCTTGGGCTTCCATACGCGCCTGGCGGGCCTGGTGAAGGTCGTTTTGCATCGCTTTGCGGTCGATCATGGCCTGTTTCCCTGTCGTGTTCTGATTCGAATATAATCGCCTTAGTTTGTTCTGTAAATGTTCTTGTCGGCTTCCACAACTTGGGCTACACTCACAGGTAGCAGGTTGAGGATACGCACCATGGTACAGCGTGTAGCGACGGTCGCATTCGAGGGCATCGATGCTCGCGCCGTTGACGTGCAGGTTCAGGTCGCACCCGGACTGCCCGCCTTCAACATTGTCGGCCTGCCCGACAAAGCCGTCTCTGAAGCTAAAGAACGCGTGCGCGCGGCCTTGGTTGCGTCAGGGCTGGGATTACCGGCGCGCCGTATCACCGTGAACCTGGCGCCGGCCGATCTGCCGAAGGAAGGCAGCCATTATGACCTGCCGATCGCGCTCGGGCTGATGACGGCGATCGGCGCCATTCCGCCGGATGCGATTTCCGGTTTCACCGTTCTCGGTGAACTCGGACTTGATGGGTCCATCGCGCCGGTCGCCGGCGTGCTGCCTGCCGCCATTGGCGCCAATGCACGCGGGCAAGGCCTGATATGCCCGGAAGCGTGCGGGCCGGAAGCGGCCTGGGCCAGTCCGGAAATCGAAATCATCGCGGCGCGTTCGCTCATTCAACTCGCCAATCATTTTCGCGGCACACAAGTTTTGTCGCGGCCGCGGCCGAAAATTCGCGAGATCGATGGCGTGCCGCTCGACCTTGCCGACATCAAAGGTCAGGAAAGCGCCAAGCGCGCGCTCGAAGTCGCCGCGGCCGGTGGTCATAATCTGGTGATGGTCGGACCGCCCGGTTCCGGCAAATCGATGCTGGCGGCGCGGCTGCCATCGATCCTGCCGCCACTATCACCGGCCGAATTGCTTGAAGTGTCGATGATCGCGTCGGTCGCCGGCGAGATCGAGGGTGGCGCGCTCACCAATAAGCGGCCGTTCCGCGCGCCGCATCATTCGGCATCGATGCCGGCGCTTGTCGGCGGCGGTTTGCGCGCGCGGCCCGGCGAAATTTCGCTGGCGCATAACGGCGTGCTGTTCCTCGACGAGATGCCGGAATTCACCGCGCAGGTTCTCGACTCGCTGCGCCAGCCTTTGGAGACCGGCGAAGTGGCGATTGCCCGCGTCAATCACCGCATCACCTATCCGGCGCGCTTCATGCTGGTCGCCGCGATGAACCCGTGCCGCTGCGGCCGCGCCAGCGATGCCGGCTTTGCCTGCAAGCGCGGCCCGAATCCGCGCTGCGCCGCCGAGTATCAAGGCAAGCTGTCAGGACCACTGCTCGACCGCATCGATCTGCATATCGAAGTGCCGGCCGTCACCGCCGCCGATCTGATCCTGCCAGCGCCGACCGAAGGCAGCCGCGAAGTCGCCGCGCGCGTGGCCCGCGCCCGCGATATCCAGGCGCAGCGCTACGCGGCGCTCGGCATGCCGCACATCCGCTGCAATGCGCAGGCGAGCGGGCCGATGCTGGAAGACATCGCCAAGGCCGACAATGCCGGCATAACATTGCTGCGCGATGCGGCCGAGCAGATGCATCTGTCGGCGCGCGGTTATCACCGCGTCTTGCGCGTCGCGCGGACACTCGCCGATCTCGATGGCGCCGACAAAGTCGGCCGCGTCCATCTGGCCGAGGCCTTGTCCTATCGCGCAATGGCGGACGAGGTGCGGCGCGCCGCCTGAACAGCGCCGTCACGGTAAATGCGCGTTAGCCGTCCGCCTTAACCTGGCTTTCACCATGATCGCGCGGGGGCTTCGCCGGGTATCCGCTACTGCATAGAATCGCAAGATTCCTGCGGCCAAATGGCCCTCGACATGCAGTCCGGCAAGAAAGTACCCCGCGTTCCTGCCCCGCCGTCGCGCAACATGGCGGCGCTGATCCTGTTTGGCCGTTCGGCCTATGTCACGGTCGCGCTCCTCTTCGGCGCGATGGGCTTCTACGGCGGCATTATCCTGTCCGGCGATACCTACGACCCGCACGCTTATGCGATGGGCGCGGGCACCTTGTTTGCCGGCGCCTGCCTGATCATCGTTTTGCTGCTGGGGCGCCGCCGTGCCGGCAAAACCAAGATCCGCAAGCTGGAAATGCGTATCGAGGAATTATCCGACAAGAACTGGGAATTGAGCGAGGCGGAAGTGCGCGCCCGCAGCCTGCTCGAGGCGCAAGGCGATCTGATCGTGCGCCGCGATGCAAACGGCCTCGTCACCTATGTCAACGACGCTTATTGCGCGCTCGCCGGCAAAAGCCGCGACGAACTGATTGGCCATGAACCGGCGCTGCCGGTCACCGAACAGGGCGCGACCGCGATGCTGCCGGATGGCACGCGCGCGCATGACCAGAAAATCGACAGCGCCCTCGGCGCGCGCTGGATCGCCTGGCGCGAAGTCGCCGTGCGTGGCGACGCCGGCAACGAAGTGCAAGGCGTCGGCCGCGACGTTACCGATCGTGTCGAAGCCGAACGCGCCTTCACTGCAGCGCGCGATCTGGCCGAAGCCGCCAACCGCGCCAAGTCGCGCTTCCTCGCCATGGTCAGCCACGAAGTGCGCACGCCGCTCAACGGCCTGCTCGGCATGGCCGACTTGTTGCTCGACACGCCGCTGACGCCGGAGCAGCTGACTTACGCGAAGGCCGCCAAGACCTCCGGCGAGACCCTGTTGTCGCTTATCGAGGAAGTGCTCGACTTCTCCAAGATCGAAGCCGGAAAGCTCGATCTCGAAACAAAGCCGCTCTCGCTTGTTGCGCTGGTCGAGGAGACGGTCGAATTGCTGGCGCCCCGCGCGCAGGCCAAGGGCATCGACATCGCCTCTTTCATCGACGACCGGCTGCCGCCCATGGTGGTCGGCGATGCCGCGCGGCTGCGGCAGGTGCTGCTCAATCTCGCCGGAAACGCCATCAAGTTCACTGAGCACGGTGGAGTTGCGGTCGTCGCCGATCCCGGCGAGCGCGACGGCGAAATCCTCTTCCGCGTGCGCGACAGCGGCATCGGCCTGGCGCCGCAGGATCAGGCGCGCGTCTTCCTCGACTTCGAACAGGCCGACGATTCAACAACGCGGAAATTCGGCGGCACCGGCTTAGGCCTCGCCATTTCCAAGCGCATCGTCGAGCGCATGCAAGGGGCGATCTCGGTTGAAAGCGAACTCAGCCAGGGCTCGACCTTCAGCTTCACTGTCGCACTTCCGCAGGCGCCAGCCGACGGCCATGAATTGACGCGCCCCGATCTCAGGCATAGCGCCGTCTTGATCGTCACCGCCGCCGAAGTCGAAGCCGCTTTGCTGGCGCGCCGGCTCGGTCATTGGGGCGCCAAGGCTTGCATCGCCGCCGATGAAAAGATTGCGCTCGCATTACTGCCGGAGCGCCATTGGGATACGTTGCTGATCGACTTCCCCGTTGCACAGGCGATGATGACCAAGAACAGTCTTGCCGCCAGCGACATTCCGCGCCGCATCGTGCTGATCCGTCCGAGCGACCGCCACGAATTGCCCGCGCTCAAGGCGGCCGGCTTCACCGGCTATCTCATCAAGCCGGTGCGCGCCGCATCTTTGGCCGCGCGCTTGCAGGCGCAGAGTTCATTCGAGCATGCGCTCGCCGACGGCGTCGAGGAAATCAACGAAGCGGATGATGATGCGTCGCCAGCCGCCAAGGGTCTTTCAATCCTGATTGCCGAGGATAACGACATCAATGCACTGCTCGCCCGCGCATTGTTGACACGGCTCGGTCATCGTCCGGTCATCGTGCCGAATGGCGAAGCGGCCATCGAACACTGGAGCAAGGCACGGACCGAAGGCGCGCCCTATGATCTTGTCTTGATGGACGTGCAGATGCCGGTGATGGATGGCATGGAAGCCACCCGCCGCATTCGCGCCACAGAGAGTCTCGATACCTCTGTTCCGCCCACGCGCATTCTTGCGCTGACCGCCAATGCCTATGCCGAGGACCGCGACGCCTGTCTTGCCGCGGGTATGGACGGACTGCTGGTCAAACCGCTGGATCGCGAGCGGCTGCGCGACGCGCTGGAGACGGCAGCCAAACGCGCATCGCTGGCCGCCTAAAACGCGCTTCCCAAAGCTGTCATAAATTCGTATCGGTGGCGTGCTGTTAGGTATCTGACGGCACTTGAAATTGGATTCGGCGACCCGACATTCTCCATAACAGGCCTGTCGTTTGCGCCGGAAGGAACCGAAAGCCACATGGCCCGCGAGAGCCTCAGCCCACAGCGTAATCTGATCGGCCGCCTGCGTCCGGCGCCGGCAGCGCCCGGACTGATCTCATCGTTGCAGGCCTATGGCGGATTGCAGGCCTGGGCCGCCCGCGCGCATCGCCCGTCGCAAACCTTGGGCCGCATCGGCTCGCTCGAAGTGCGGTTGGCGCAGACCGCTGCCGAAGTGCGTCAGGCGCAGAAACTGCGCTATCGCGTTTTTTATCAGGAAGGTTCGGCCATCCCCAATCCGGGGCGCCTGTTCGCGCGCCGCGATGTCGACGGCTATGACGCGATCTGCGACCACCTTCTCGTGCTCGATCACAACAATGCCGAAGGCCAACCCGCGAGCCGCCCGACTGTTGTTGGCACTTATCGCCTGTTGCGCCAGCAGCTCGCCGAAGATCACGGCGGCTTCTATACGTCGGCTGAATTCGACATTGGCGGCTTGATTGCGCGGCACGGCAAATTGCAATTCCTTGAGCTCGGCCGCTCTTGCGTGCTCGCGCCCTATCGCAACAAGCGCACGGTTGAATTGCTGTGGCAGGGCATTCACACTTACATCACGCAAAATCGCTGCGACGTGATGATCGGCTGCGCCAGCCTTGACGGCACCGAGCCGAAGCGTCTCGCATTGCCGCTGTCGTTCCTGCATCACTATGCGCGGGCGCCGGAAGAGTGGCGGGCGCAGGCTTTGCCGGAACGCTATGTCGAGATGAACCGCATCTCGAAGGAAGCCATCGATCCGAAGGAAGCGCTGCGCGCGCTACCGCCTTTGGTGAAGGGTTATCTGCGCCTGGGCGCCTATATCGGCGACGGCGCGGTGGTCGACCACGAATTCGGCACCACCGATGTGTTGATCGTGCTGCCGGTGGCGGCGATCAAGGAGCGCTACATGGCGCACTTCGGCGACGGACGTCGCGCGGCTTAATTATAAGCGGCGCAGCGACACGTTCTCGACGTGATGGCTCGCGCCCTTCTTCAAAATCAAATCAGCACGCTGCCGCGTCGGCAAAATGTTTTCGTGCAGATTGACCAGGTTGATGCGTTCCCAGATCGACGATGCCGTGGTGACCGCTTCGTCGTCCGACAAATTCGAATAGCGATGGAAGTATGATTTCGGATCGCGGAATGCGGTCGAGCGCAATGTCAGGAAACGGTCGACGTACCAGGCCTTGAGCACGTCCTCATCGGCATCGAGATAGACCGAGAAATCGAAAAAGTCGGACACGAACGGGATTGCCTTGCCATCCTTCGGCAGTCGCCCGGTCTGCAAGACATTCAAGCCCTCGACAATGAGAATGTCAGGGCGATCGACTTCGACCCACTGGTTCGGCGTGATGTCGTAAACCAGATGCGAATAGATCGGCGCCCGCACCGGCGCGCGACCGGCTTTCACATCTGTAAGAAAGCGCAGCAGCGCCGGCAGGTCGTAGCTTTCCGGAAAGCCTTTCTTCTCCATCAGGCCTTCGCGCTGCAGCACCGCGTTCGGAAACAGAAAGCCATCCGTGGTGATGAGCTCGACCTTCGGCACATGCGGCCAGCGCGCCAGCAGCGCCTGCAGCACGCGCGCCGTGGTCGACTTTCCGACCGCGACAGAGCCGGCAACGCCGATGATGTACGGCATCTTCAGGTCTTCGGTGCCGAGGAAGCGTTGCTGCGCGCGGAACAGCCGCTGCGTCGCCGCAACATAGAGATACAAGAGCCGCGACAAAGTCAGATAGACGTCCTCGACCTCGTGAATGTCGAGGCGGTCGTGCAACGAACGCAGCCGCTGCACCTCTTCAAGCGTCAGCGTCATCGGCGCGTCTTCGCGCAACGCCGCCCAAGCCTCGCGGGAGAAGGTGCGGTACGGCGACAGGTTTTCTTCGGTGCGCTGTTCCATAATTATTTCCGCGCGGCTTTTTCAGCATGCCCGGATTGCGCTGTGCGCTTGTCCAGTTCCGCTTCAACCTCGGCCAGCGACACGCCGCGTGCCTTCAGCACCACCAGCAGATGATAGATCAGGTCCGACGCCTCGGCGACGAGATGCGCCTTGTCTTCCTGCACGGCGGCGATCGCCGTCTCGAAAGCTTCCTCGCCCATCTTCTTGGCGCAATGCGCTACGCCCTTGTCGAGCAGCGCACGCGTATAGGACTGCGCGGCGTCGGCTTGCGCGCGCTCGGCAATGCGCTTCTCGAGATCGGCCAAAGTGAACTTGCTCATGAGGCTTCTCTTACCACTTGCTGCCGCTTTCGGGAACTACGGGTCCAGCCGCATCGGCAGGCCGGATTGGGCCATATGGGTCTTGGCCTCGCGCACCGAATATTCGCCAAAATGGAAGATCGAGGCCGCCAGCACCGCGGTGGCATGGCCGCCGCGAATACCTTCGACCAGATGATCGAGATTGCCGACGCCGCCGGAGGCGATCACCGGTACCGGCACCGCATCGGCCACCGCCGCCGTCAGCGCGATGTCGAAGCCGGACTTAGTGCCGTCGCGGTCCATCGAGGTCAGCAGGATTTCACCGGCGCCGAGCGACACCACTTCACGCGCATACTCAACGGCATCGATGCCTGTCGACTTGCGGCCGCCAATGGTGAAAATCTCCCAGCGGTCTTTCTCGCCCGGCTGCGACACTTTTTTGGCGTCGATAGCAACGACAATGCACTGGGTGCCGAATTTCTCGGCCGCTTCACGCACGAATTCACGCCGGGTTACAGCAGCGGTATTGATCGACACCTTGTCGGCGCCGCAGTTCAACAGCTTGCGAATATCCTCGACCGTGCGCACGCCACCACCGACCGTCAGCGGCATGAAGCAGGCTTCAGCCGTGCGCGTCACCACATCATAGATCGTGTCGCGGTTTTCATGGCTCGCGGTGATGTCGAGAAAGCAAAGCTCGTCGGCGCCGGCAGCGTCATAGGCAATCGCCGCTTCAACCGGATCGCCGGCATCGCGCAGATTGACGAAGTTGACGCCCTTGACGACGCGGCCGTCCTTGACGTCGAGGCAGGGAATGACGCGAACCTTGAACATGACGTTTCCTAAACCGCGCGCCGGGCGCGGATGTAAAGAACAAGCGCGGCGACCGCCCAGACACCCAGCGCCATGCCGGCCAGCGGCACCGTCATCAACGCCATCCAGCCCATGACGCCCATCGCATAGAGCAGCGTGCCAAAGTCCATGCCGAGCAGGACACAGGCATGCACATTGCCTTCGTCCAGCTGGCAGCCGCCAATATTGGCAATGCCGATCGCCGTCAGCAGCGAAATGATCGGCGCAAGCGCGAACAGAACGATCAGCACCAGAACCAAGAGCATTGTCTTCTTGGTATTCATGGCACCCTACCGCGCGGCGCTCTTGATCATTGCCAAAGCGGCCGCAGGATCAAGCCGGCCGTCATACAGGGCGCGGCCGGCAATGGCGCCTTCAAGCTTTTTGGCGCGCGGCTCGAGCATCGCCTTGATGTCGTCGATCGAGCCAAGCCCGCCCGAGGCAATCACTGGGATATCGATGGCTTCGGCCAGCGCGATCGTCGCATCGAGATTGAGGCCTTGCAGCAGGCCGTCTCGGGCAATGTCTGTATAGATGATCGCCGATACGCCGGCGTCTTCGAAACGGCGGGCAATGTCGAGCACACTGAGCTCAGACGTTTCCGCCCAGCCTTGCACCGCCACCTTGCCGTCGCGCGCGTCGAGGCCAACGGCGACACGGCCGTGGTATTTCTTCGCCGCCTCTTTGACGAAGTCCGGATCGCGCACCGCGGCGGTGCCGATGATGACGCGGTCAACGCCTTTGCCGAGCCAGCCTTCCAAAGTCGCCATGTCGCGCACGCCGCCACCGAGCTGCACCGGAATGCCGATGGTCTCGAGAATGCGATCGACCGCATCGGCGTTCACCGGCTTGCCGGCGAAGGCGCCGTCGAGATCGACGATGTGCAGATAATCGAAGCCCTGCATTTCGAACGCCGCCGCCTGCGCCGCCGGGTCGCGGTGAAACACGGTGGCGCGCGCCATGTCGCCCTGCTCAAGACGAACGGCGAGGCCTTCCTTCAGATCAATAGCAGGAAACAGGATCATGGCTTCCACTTCAAAAAATTCGCAATCAAGCGCAGGCCCAGACGCTGGCTCTTTTCCGGGTGAAACTGCGTGCCGACCATGTTGTCGCGGCCGACGATTGCCGTGAGCGGACCGCCGTAATCGGCCTGCGCCACCAGGTCGCTTGGCTGCGCGGTCTTCAGTTCATAGGAGTGCACGAAATAGGCATGCAGGCCATCGCTGCCAAGCGGGATCTCGTCGAGCAGCGGATGCGCCTTGCGCAGGTCGAGCGTATTCCAGCCCATATGCGGGATCTTCAACGCCGCATCTGACGGCGCGATACGATCAACCGCCCCGGGAATCCAGCCAAGGCCCGGCGTTTCGCCATGCTCGCGGCCGACATCGGCCATCAACTGCATGCCGACACAAATGCCGAAGAACGGTCTCCCATCTTTCCTGACGCGCTGCTCGAGCGCGTCGATCATTCCGGGGATTTCGTCGAGCCCACGGCGGCAATCGGCATAAGCGCCGACGCCCGGCAACACGATGCGATCCGCCTTCGCAATGTCTTCTGGCTTGCTGGTGACGAGGATCGGCTGATCGTGGCCGCTGTCACGCGCGGCGCGTGCGAAAGCTTTTGCCGCCGAGTGCAAATTGCCCGAGCCGTAATCGACAATGGCGACGCTCATCGCGGCGCACCGGGCTCGGGAAACAGACCGATAACATCGGACGGCGATGGCGCACCGCGCCGTACCGGTGTCGCATATGTTGCCGCGACCGGCGCCGCGGCAACATCCGCCGCGCGTTCTGTCCACGCGGCAAAGAAACGCCGCTCGGCGATTTCACGATCTTCGCCGACAACAAAGCCGAGCATCTTCCAGCGCCGGCGCGTCAGCGTCCAGCGGCGGATGGTCGCCGCTTCAAAGCCGATCAGCAGCGCGATCAGCACACTGGCTGTCGTCTGCACGATCGACGGCGCACCGGCGAAATGCAAGCCAACGGCAACAAGGATGGTCAGCGCGACATAGAGGAAGAACGCCAGCCACAGCCTCCGGAACAACAGCCAGAGCGGCGCCAGCACGAAAGCCCAGAAGTGGAATCCATCGCGCACGAAAGCAAAACGCTCGGGAGCGATGACGCTCTCGGGCGCTTTCTTGCGCGGCGGCGGTTCGTGCACGGTGAAAGTGGGCATCGGTCGCTTTCTTTACCCTCCCCCTTGTGGGGAGGGTCGCTCACCGGAGCTTTAGCGAAGGTGAGCGGGGTGGGGGTACTGGTTATTGAATGACGCTCATTGATAATTTCAACTACCCCCACCCGCTCACGACCTTCGGTCGTTCGCCGCCCTCCCCACAAGGGGGAGGGCAAAGAAGTCAGCCCCCCAACGTTCCCTTGGTCGACGGCACTTCGCCCTTGGCCCGCTCGTCGATCGCCACGGCGGCGCGCAGCGCCCGCGCCAGTCCCTTAAAGCATGACTCGGCAATATGGTGATCGTTCGTGCCGTACAAACATTCGGCATGCAAAGTGATGCCGGCGTTCATCGCGAAAGCCTGGAACCACTCCTGCACCAGCTCGGTGTCGAACGTCCCAACCTTGTCGCGCGAGAACGTCGCCTTGAACACTAGAAACGGCCGGCCGGAAATGTCGATGCAGACGCGCGTCAGTGCCTCGTCCATCGGAATATGGACGTCGGCATAGCGGGTGATGCCCTTCATGTCGCCGAGCGCTTGGCGAACGGCCTGGCCGAGCGCGATGCCGGTGTCCTCGGCGGTGTGGTGGAAGTCGATATGCAGGTCACCGACCGCCTTGACGGTGAGGTCAATGCGCGAGTGCCGGGCCAAAAGGTCCAGCATATGGTCGAGGAAGCCGATGCCCGTCGAAATCGTCGACGTGCCCTTGCCGTCGAGGTCGACCGAGACCTCGATATAGGTTTCCTTGGTCTTGCGCTTGATGGTGGCGGTTCGCATGCCGGGATCCTTCATTCGCGGGCCTTTTATCAGGGGTTGCGGGGATTCGCCACAGCCCCCTACCCGGCGTTTGCAAACCCCCAAGGCCGTGCCTAGATGACCCGGATCGCAGGGGTAAGAGCGTTATGGCAAGCAATGAAGTGCCGACCTGGCACGGCACCACCATCCTCACTGTCCGCAAGGACGGCATTGTCGCCGTGGGCGGCGACGGCCAGGTGTCGATCGGCGCCACGATCATCAAGGCCAATGCCAAGAAGGTCCGCCGGCTCGGCAAAGGCGACGTGATCGGCGGCTTTGCCGGCGCCACGGCCGATGCGTTTACCTTGTTCGAGCGGCTGGAAAGCAAGCTCGAGCAATATCCAGGACAATTGCTGCGCGCCTCGGTCGAATTGGCTAAGGACTGGCGCACCGACCGCTATTTGCGCCGCCTCGAAGCAATGATGATCGTTGCTGACGCCAATGTCTCTCTTGTGCTAACCGGCACAGGCGACGTGCTGGAGCCGGAAATGGGTGTGGCCGGCATCGGCTCCGGCGGCAATTATGCCCTCGCTTCCGCGCGCGCGCTGGTCGATGGGCCGTTGAGCGCCGAGGAGATCGTCCGTAAGTCCCTCGATATCGCCGCCGATATCTGCGTGTACACCAATCGCAGCGTCACCGTCGAAACCCTGAAATCATAGTCGAGTATTCATTTGACCGACTTCTCCCCGCGCGAAATCGTTTCCGAACTCGACCGCTTCATTGTTGGCCAGAACGACGCCAAGCGTGCCGTTGCCATTGCGCTGCGCAATCGCTGGCGCCGCTTGCAGCTCGACGACAAGTTGCGCGAGGAAGTGCTGCCGAAGAACATTCTGATGATCGGGCCGACCGGCGTCGGCAAGACCGAGATATCGCGCCGCCTCGCCAAGCTGGCCGGTGCGCCGTTCCTCAAGGTCGAAGCGACCAAGTTCACCGAAGTTGGTTATGTCGGCCGCGACGTTGAACAGATCATCCGTGATCTCGTCGAAATCTCGATCACGCTGACGCGTGACCGCAAGCGAAAAGACGTGCAGGCACGGGCTGAAACGGCTGCCGAGGAGCGCGTTCTTGACGCGCTGGTTGGCCCCGGCTCCGGCCCCTCGACGCGCGAAAGTTTTCGCAAACGCCTCCGCGCCGGTGAGTTGAACGACAAGGAAATCGAAGTCGAAGTTCAGGCCGGCGGTGGCGGCGGTATGCCGATGTTTGAAATTCCCGGCATGCCCGGCGCGCAAATGGGCGCCATCAATATCGGCGACATCTTCGGCAAGATGAGCGGCGGCCGCACCAAGACGCGCCGCGTCACCGTGCTCGAGTCGCATGACATCCTGATCAACGAAGAGTCCGACAAGCTGCTCGACAATGAGCAGCTCATTCTTGAATCGATCAAGGTGGTCGAGCAGAACGGCATCGTCTTCCTCGACGAGATCGACAAGATCGCCGGCCGTGAAGGCCGCTCCGGTGCCGATGTGTCACGCGAAGGCGTACAACGCGATCTGCTGCCGTTGATCGAAGGCACCACCGTCAACACCAAGCATGGTCCGGTGAAGACCGATCATATTCTCTTCATTGCCTCGGGCGCGTTCCACATCTCGAAGCCGTCGGACCTGCTGCCCGAACTGCAAGGACGCTTGCCGATCCGCGTCGAGCTGCAAGCGCTGACGCGTGACGACTTCCGCCGCATCCTGACCGAGCCGGAAGCGTCGCTCATCAAACAATATGTCGCATTGCTGCACACCGAAGGCGTCACGCTCGATTTCACCGAGGATGCGATCGACGCGATTGCCAACATCGCCGTGTCGGTCAATTCGTCGATCGAGAATATCGGCGCCCGCCGCCTGCAAACCGTGATGGAGCGGGTGCTCGACGAAATCTCGTTTGCCGCCACCGACCGCGCCGGAGAAACGGTGCGCATCGACGCCGCTTATGTCGACAAGCACATCGGCGACCTGGCCAAAAACGCCGATTTGAGCCGGTTTATTCTATAGTTAGCCGGCCTGTCCGACACGGCGTTTATCGTGAATCACAATTAATGGTTGAATCTTTTGTAAGGCCATTACTATTGCCGCCGGGAAACAATTTATCCTGGGGGGCGACCATGTCCGCGGGAAGCCGCAGCAAGTCAGGCGCAGTTGACGAGGCCGGGCGCCTTACTCCCGGTGCGCACCTGCGAGCGGAGATAGAGCGGCTCGGCCTTGATCAGGTCGCCGTCAGCAAAGCGACCGGTGTTTCTCGGCAATCCATCAACAATGTCATCAATGGCCGGCAAACCGTTTCGCGAGCCTTGGCGGGCAAGCTCGGCCGCTTGACCGGGCGCAACTCCGAATACTGGCTCGCTGCGTTTTTTGACAAAGACGGCGAGACCCACAGCGCCCGCGAAAGTTACGTCAGCGGATTCCTGGTCAACCATCAGCTCATTCGCGCCGTGAAAGACGGTGTTATTCGCGTTGCACCGTTCGATTCCCACAATGTCCGCGCAGCCGCGGTCGATCTCACGCTAGGCAAAGGTTTGACGCTCACGCCCGGTGTGGTGGCAACCGCGCGCACGAGAGAACGAGTCGAGTTGCCGGTGGATTATCTCGGCCGCATAGGCATCGTTGGTGCGCTCGCGGCCGGTGGCATCCTCGCTATCCATGCGTTGCAACTTGAGCCGGGGTTCAAGGGCGAGATTGAATTCAGCCTGTTCAATGTCAACAAACGACCGATCCAATTGAACTCGGGACAGCCCGTGGTTGGTCTGGAGATCTTCCACCTCGCCACCACCCCGGACCTCTGATTCGGCAATTCAACGTGTAACCGGAGGTTGCGTATAATCAAAATACAATAATTCTTGACACCACCGATCGCGGGAATATCTTATGATTGCGGTCATGCTCGTCCGCAATCTTAACGGGAGTTTGTTTCGGGGGGTTTAGTCATGCGTACCAAGAAACCTGGCGGCGGCTGGCGTGAAGAAGTCTTCGGCACTGTTTTTGAGCTTTATCTCGGCATTTCTCGGCTGATGGCGGCCTTGCAGGACGGCCCGCCGAGACCGCCCAGGAAAAAGCGGCCGCCTCGCCGCTAATCGGCGCGGGCGCGCCGCACCCTGATGTACAGCGCGCCCTCGCCACCATGCGTGATGGCGGCGTCTTCGAAGCCGACCACAAGCGAACGGAATTCCGGAAGGCCGAGCCATTGCGGCACCTGGCGCCGCAGCACGCCCATCTCGCCGCCGCGGCCTTTGCCGGTGATGACCAGCACCAGTCGGGCGTCGCGGTCATGCGCCGTCCGCAAGAACCGCAGCAGCACCGAATGCGCCTCGTGTTGCGTGAAGCCGTGCAGATCAAGCCGCGCATCGATCCCCTGCCTGCCCTTGGCAACACGCGACTTGGCGCGGCGCGTCAGCGGCTCCATGGATGGTGCAACCGGTTTGGGCGGCGGTGCTGCTGCGGGCGCGAAAGTTTTCTGCACCTTGGCCGGCTTGATGAATTTCGGTGGATGCTTGAGCGGCGGCTTCACTGCTTCCGGCGCTTCCGGATCATCGCTGGCGACGTTCTTCGCCTCGGCCCGCAGCGGCTTGATCGACTTGGCAATCGTCGTCCACAGCACGCGGTCTTCGTAAGTCAGGCCGCGGCGCCTCTTGCCGTCACGGGTCATTAGTTCGCGGCCGCGACAATGTCCTTCGGACGCGGCTTCGGCAGAGGCACGCCTTGCGCGTCCGCGCCGCTCAACGAGACAGACTGCGGCACCAGCATGACGAATGTACCGAACTGCTTGATGCGGCCGGCAATGCTGGCGACCTTGTCACCGTGCCCGAAATAAATATCGGCGCGCGCCGGACCGATAATCGCCGAGCCAGTGTCCTGCGCGATCAACAGACGCCGGAACGGCGTCTCCGGCTTTTCGTTTTCAATCGGCAGCTCGGCATCAACCCAGACCGGTGTGCCGTAGACATGCAGCGACTTGTCGACCGCGGCTGAGCGCAGTGGCGTCAACTGCACGCCTTGCGCGCCAATACATTCATCGTTTTCGCCAAGCGACGTTTCGTGGAAGAACACGAAGGAGCGGTTCTTGCGGCGCAGCTCCTTGCCCTCGTCCGGGTTCGACTCCATGAAGTCGCGGATCTTGTCCATCGACATGTCTTCTTTGGCGACGATGCCGCGATCAACCAGGAACCGTCCGACTGGCGTATAAGGATGGCCGTTGCTGGCGATGTAATTCAGCCGCAGCAATTTTCCGCCATCGAGCTTCACGCGCGTTGAGCCCTGGATTTGCGCGAAGAAGGCATCGACCGGATTCTTGACGTAGCAGATTTCGAGACCTTTGCCGGCGAGCGCGCCGTCTTCGATCTTGCTGCGGTCAAAAGCGGCGAAAACTTTGCTCTGCTTCTTCTTCACCGTGTGCGCCGGCGCGGTGTAGAGCGGCACGCTGTATTCTTCGGTCTTGACGCGCGAGCCTTCTACGACTGGCTCGTAATAGCCGGTGTAGAAGCCCTGCTCCTGGCCTTTCGACGACAGCCGCACCGGCTTGAAGTTATCTTCGAAGAAAGCCCGCGCCTGGTCGCGGTCGAGATTGCCCGCTGCAATCGCCCGCGCACAGACATTGAACAGCGCGCCGTACACGGGACGCGCCGCGCGCATCTTCATGGTGCCATGCTTGATGGCGCCGCAACTTTTCTGGAAAGCGGCATAAGCGGCGGCGTGATCGTCGTCGCGCCAGCCGTTCAGTGCTGCGAAGGTCAGCGCTTGCGCGTTGGCGCCGCTAAGTTTCAGCTTGCTCGCGCCTGCGGACTCGCCCGCTGCAACGAGAAGGCAGAGCCCCAAACCAACCTGCGCCAATTTTCGTTGAGCAGGCGCAGCCATCGGCTCATTGTCCGGCTTCGGTGGCGATCAGCTTCCAGTTCGGATCGCGTGAGCCAAGATCGCGCGCGAAGGTCCAGACGTCGGTGACATCGGTTACGGCCTCGGCATTGCCGTCGATAACGTCGCCGGCCTTGTTGCGCGTGACCGACACCAGCTTGGACTGGAAGCGCACGGTGAGCTGCGCATTGCGGCCGCGCGATTCCGCAGCGGTGATCGTCGCATTGTCGAGCGACACGAAACGGCTCTCCACCGTATCGCCACGCTTCTCGCGATCGGCAATCGCCGCATCGAAGCCGTCATAGACTTCGCGCGACAGCAAATTCTTCAGCGTGCGGCGGTCGCCTTCGGCAAAGGCATTGACGATCATTTCGTAGGCGGAGCGCGCGCCGGTCAGGAAGTGCGGCGCGTCGAATTCGCGATCGCCGGCGGCAATGGCGTCAAGCCCGGCGGCCAGCGGCGTGCCGGCTTCGGCGATGCCCTTCCAGCGCTCGGCCGGCACAACCGGCTCGGCGTCTTCGGCCTTCTTGGCCGCGGTTTCGGTCGCGCGGTTGGGTAGCGACACGACGTTCTCGGGCGTCGGCCGCACCGGCTCGCGCGCGGCGTAGGGATCGTACGGAGGGCGCTCGCGGCCGGTGCGCGTGCCCAGTACGCTACGCAGGCGCAGGAAAATGAACACTGCGAGGGCCAGGAAGATGATGGTGTAAATGTCGAACACGTCTTGCAATCTTTCGGCTACGGTTCCGGAAGGTCGGCATCCCGCCTAAATCCCGGTGGGCTTTGGCTAGACGGCATAGCAGCCGCGCCCGCCCGTACTATCTAAGCTGATGGTCGCACCGATCTAGTGGCAAGTTCGGTTTCCGGCGCCGTTTTCGCAGGGCGATTTGCCTCACCCGGCAAACCTTAAACGATCACGGCGTAGACGCAACATAACCAGACCTGTCAAAGAAAGACCGATGATTGTGGCAAAATGGCTGCTCTTGAGCGTTCTGGCGCTGCCGCTGGCTGAGGCGGTGGCCTTTATTGCCGTGGCCGCCGCTCTCGGCTTTTTCCAGGCGCTGGGCCTGCTGATCCTCGGCACGGTCGCTGGCGTCATGGTGCTGCGCCATGCCGGCGGGAACCACATTGCCCGCGTCCGCACGGCGATGGCGCAAGGGGGCCTGACCGCCTTGCAGGCCGACGGCACCGGCGGGCTCATCCTGCTGGCAGGAATTCTCCTTGTTATTCCGGGGTTTATCACCGACGCCCTCGGCCTTCTGGTGCTGACCGTGCCGCTCTGGCGGATGCTGACCGGTCCACCGGCCCCGCCAGCCCGCACCGACGGCATCGTCGATCTCGAGCCGGAACAGTGGCGGCGGGTTGATGATCCCGCTTTGTCGGACCGGCGGCCGAAAGACCCGCAGCGCTAACCCTGTGATCGCTAGCGTCCTTGTCCGCTTCTGGACCCTATGTTAGCCAACCGCCGCAAATCAGAGCGTGTTTCAAGGAGATGTCATGACGACCACGAACGGCAACCAGGGTGCAGAAGCCGGCCCAGAAGAGATGCCGCAGCTCAATGTGGTGGCTCAGTACATCAAGGACTTCTCCTTCGAGAATCCGAATGCGCCGAAGTCGCTGGGCGGTAGCCAGGAGCCGCCGCAGATCAACATCCAGATCAACGTCAATGCCGCGCCGATGTCGGACACCGACATCGAGGTCGTGCTGATGATCGCCGGCAAGGCCGAAACCGCCGGCAGCCTGATGTTCAACTTCGAGCTCGCCTTCGGCGGCGTGTTCCGCATTCGCAACGTGCCGCAGGAAAGCCTGAACGCGGTTGTGCTGATCGAGTGCCCGCGCCTCTTGTTCCCGTTCGCGCGCGAGATCATCGCCACCACCGTGCGCAATGGCGGCTTCCCGCCGCTGCTGCTCGACCCGGTCGATTTCGTCGCGCTCTATCGCCAGAAGATGGCGCAGATGCCGGCCGCCGACGCGCCGGCGCAGTAGCGCTTCAAGCCCACCATCACTGACTGCCAACGCCTTCGCGTCACCGACGCGGAGGCGTTTTCGTTTTTGCGCAAAGATGCACTCAACCGCTGGCAACATTGCGCGCCTTCGCACGGAAACGTTGCGGAACGAACCGTTAACCGCATCATACTAATCAGAGACGTACTTCTCTTACGTCCTGGAATGCCCTTGGAACACGCATACGGCCTACGCCGAAAAATTTTCGACGCCGGTTTTCTCGTATGCCTGTCACTTGGTGCGCTCTATGCCGGGGCGCGAACCGGGCTAGCACCGCGAGATCCGTTGCAAGGCGTCGCGGTGATCTTCGCGCCATGGACATCGGCAAGCGAGGTCTTCGCGCAGACGGCCACAGCCGGCAGCCGCTTCGTCCGTTTCGGCGGCTTGCCGTTCATCGCCATCGTCATTCCCGATGACGCGACATACCCGGATCGCATGTTCGGCGCGGGCGCCTGGCTCGTTGTCGATTCGCAGGGGCCCGGCGGCTGTTCCCGCGCGAACCTGACGGCCCGGAAAAACGCATGACAAGTGTCGAGACGCTGCAACGAACCGTCGCGCGCGCGCTGACCGCACTCGTTGTGCTTGGCATTCCCGTGCAGGCCCTGGCAGCCTATGCGATTAATCGGCCGGTTGCATCGGCCGCAGCGATTGCCGCTGTCCTCGCCGCAGCGCCGGCCGCGGCCCTGTTGCTCGGACGGCCCATGATCGTCGTGGCCTTCGCCGTCGCTGTGGCGCTGACCGGCCAGACCTCGCTGCTCGTCTTCACCTTTGACGGCCATCCGTGGCAAGTCGAAATGCACTTCTATTATTTCGTCATGCTCGCGCTGGTGTCAGGCTTCTGCGATTGGCGCGTGACGATTGGCGCAGCCGGCCTGATCGCCGTCTATCACCTCACACTGAACACCATTCTGCCCGAAGCGATATTCCCCGGCGGCAGCAACTTCGTGCGCGTGCTTATTCACGCCTTGGCTGTCATCGTCGAAACGGCGATGCTTGTCGGCATTGGCCACACGATCAGGTCAGCCTTCACGGAGGCGGAGAAAGCGCATCAGGAAGCCGAACTGACCGCTGGCGAGCTCAAGCGCGTCGCCTTGCGGCGGGAGAGCGACCTGTCGGAAACGACAATGCGCGCCGACCAGACCACCGAATTGCTCGCCCGCTTTAAACGGGAAATGGCGGAGTCGACCGAGATCCTTTATCTCGCCGCGCAATCGCTGCAGTCGGACGCGGACAATCTCGACAAGACCGCGACCAACGCCAACGACCAGTCGATCACTGCCGGATCGGCATCGGAAGAAACCGCTGAGAAGATGCGGTCCGCTGCCGCTGCCGGCGAGGAACTGGCGGTGACCATTGCCGAGGTCGGCTCGAACGCGGCGCAGTCGTCACAGCTTGCCGCTGACGCCGTCAGCCAGGCGACCAAGACGAGCGCCACGATTGATGAGCTTGCCGTTGTTGCCGGTGAAATCGGTAAAGTCACCGGCCTGATCAGCGCCATCGCCGCGCAGACCAATCTTCTGGCGCTCAATGCGACGATCGAAGCAGCGCGCGCCGGTGAAGCCGGCCGCGGCTTTGCCGTCGTCGCCCAGGAAGTGAAGGCACTTGCCGGTCAGACAGCGCGTGCCACCGCGGAAATCGGCGAGCGCATCGCCGCAATGCAGGATGCGACCGGGCGCTCCGTCGACGCGATCCAATCAATCTCCGGCACGATTCGCGAACTTGACCAGTTCTCGGCGCGTATCGCTTTTGCCGTCGAGCAGCAGGCGGAAGCGGCGCGCGAAATTTCCGCCAATGTCCACGCCGCCGCCGACAGCGTGCGGCAGGTCAGCGGCGCCATTGTTCAAATTGAGAATGTCGCGAACCAGGCATCGCGTTCTGCGACCAAGCTGACCGAAGCCGCCACCGGCGTCACCGACCAGACCCGGCGCATTCGCCAGCAGGCGCAGACATTGACCGAAGAGATGCAGACGATCCCGGCCTAAGCCGGACCGTCGCAATCAATTGGTCGAGTAACTGCGCCAGATGGCGTTCTCCCCAAGCGTGGCGATAAAGACCGTATGCGCGGCGCGCTCGGCGTCGGTGAGGCGCGGTGTCAATGGCGCCGGGCGTTCACGCACCAGCGCAATGCCATCGGCGCCGACTTTGCGGGCGACAACGGTTTCCGCCAGGCCGAAAGACGACTGACGGCCGCCGAGCAATTCGAGATAAACCTCGGCGAGAATTTCGGCATCGAGCAGCGCGCCGTGCTTGGTGCGGCGCGAATTGTCGATGCCGTATTTGCCGCATAGCGCATCAAGGCTGTACGGGCCGGTATGCTTGCGGCGCGCCAGCGCCAAAGTGTCGACCAGCCGATCACGCGAAATCACCGCGCGATTGTGCCGCTTGAGTTCGGCGCAGAGAAAGCCGTGATCGAAGTTGGCATTGTGCGCGACCAGCGGCGCATCGTCGCCGATGAACGCGAGGAAGTCGTCGACGACGTCGGCGAAGCGCTTGTGCGTCCGCAGGAACTCGATCGACAGGCCGTGAATGTTGAAGGCTTCCGCCGGCATATCGCGGTCGGGATTAAGATAGGCGTGAAACGTCGCGCCGGTCGGAATGCGGTTGAGAAGTTCGACGCAGCCGATTTCAACCAGGCGATCGCCTTTG
Organism: Pseudolabrys sp.; assembly: GCA_030655215.1. Lineage (GTDB taxonomy): Bacteria > Pseudomonadota > Alphaproteobacteria > Rhizobiales > Xanthobacteraceae > Pseudolabrys. Next base: position 34,042 of record JAURVZ010000053.1, read on the forward strand.
TTGGGATCGAGGCCGGTGGTTTCTGTATCGAAGACGATTTCGCGCATTTTGTTTCTCGTCATCATCCGCGAAGGCGGATGATCCAGCACTTAAACGACTCAGGTGGATTTCGCAGCCATCCTACCAACCTGCGCCAAAATTTCACGCACCTGTTTTCGCGCGGCGTCGAAACCCTGCGACGTGTCCACTATAAAATCCGCCCGCGCGCGCTTGTCGGCATCCGGCATTTGTTTGGCCAGAATGGCGGCGAACTTTTCTTCCGTCATGCCGGGCCGCTGGAACGCCCGCGCCCGTTGCACATCGGCGGGTGCGGTGACCACCAGCACCGCGTCGCAAGTGCCTTCGCCGCCGGTCTCAAACAGCAGCGGAACATCGAGCAGCGCCACCGGCGCACCGCTGCGTTCCGCTTCCTCGATGAAACGCGCGCGCGCCTGCATCACCAACGGATGGACGATGCGCTCCAGTTCCGCCAGCGCCACGTCATCGCCGAGCACGCGCTGACCGAGTTTGCTTCGATCGACCTTGCCGCCTGATGTCGTGCCGGGAAATGCCGCTTCGATCAGCGGCGTCGCTTCGCCTTCATACAGACGATGCACCACCGCATCGGCATCGTGCACCGGCACGCCTTCGTCAGCGAACATTGTCGCCGTCGCCGATTTTCCCATGCCGATCGAGCCGGTCAGACCGAGGATGAACATTCAGCCGTCCACAAAATCATTGGCGCGCAGATAAGCCAGCAGCGGCAACAGCGGCAGGCCGAGAATGGTGAAGTAATCACCCTCGACGCGTTCGAACAGATGGATGCCGATGCCTTCGAGCTGATAACCACCGACGCTCGACAGCGCCGCGTCACCGGCCATTTCGAGATAATCGTCGAGAAAGCGGTCGGAGAAATCGCGCATGGTCAGATGCGCGGTGTCGACAAGTTCGAACAGCACCTTGCCGTCCTGCACCAAGGCCAAAGCCGAATGCAATGAATGCGTCTTGCCGCGCAGGGCGCGCAATTGCTTGGCTGCTTCCTCAAGATTGGCCGGCTTGCTGAACCGCTCATTATTCAGCGCGAGCGTCTGATCGGCACCCAGCACCATGTGGCCGGACTGCGTCGCCGCGACAGCATCGGCTTTCGCCCGCGCCAGCAATGCAGCAGCCGCAATCGCATCAAGCACGCCGGCTTGTGCTTCAACCGCGCGCTCGTCGATCTGCGCCGGACGAATGCCGAAGCGCAAACCCGCAGCCGCGAGTATCTTGCCGCGTATGTCGCTTTTCGACGCGAGCACCAAAGGTTGCGGAGCCATCCAGAGCGGCATGCTTATCCTTAAGAGGTGATCGGCCGTCGGCGGCGCTCACCGAGCAATTTCATCACCGCCGCGGCGGTCTCTTCGATCGAACGCCGTGTCACGTCGATCAGCGGCCAGCCGTGCTTGTTGCACAAGCGGCGCGACAGCGCGATCTCTTCGGCGACCGCCGCCTTGTCGATATATTGATCGTCATCGCGATGCGCGTTCAATCCGAGCAAACGGTTTTCGCGGATCTGCACGATGCGCTCAGGACTGGCAAACAGCCCGACCACCAGAGGCCGTGTCAGCTTCTCGACTTCCGCCGCCAGCGGCACACCCGGCACCAGCGGGACATTGCCGGTCTTGACGCCGCGGTTAGCGAGATAGATCGAAGTCGGCGTTTTCGACGTGCGCGATACGCCGACCAGCACAACGTCAGCTTCATGCAGGCCGGCAACATGCTGGCCGTCATCATGCATCATGCTGTAGTTCAGCGCCTCGATGCGCTGGAAGTATTCGGCGTTGAGAACGTGCTGGGCGCCGGCGCGCAAAATCGTCTCGGCGCCGAGATAAGACTGGAACAGACGCAGGATCGGCCCGAGCACGGACATGCACGGCAGCCCGAGTTCCCGGCAGGTATCTTCCAGCGTCTTGATCAGGTCTTCTTCCAGCAGCGTATAAAGCACCAGGCCCGGCGCTTCGGTGATTTCAGCGAGCGCATGGTCGAGCTGCCGCTTCGAGCGCACCATCGGGTAAAGATGCTCGACCGGCGACACATTGGCGTATTGTGCCGCGGCCGCGCGCGCGACCGTAATCAGCGTTTCGCCGGTCGCGTCGGAGACAAGATGGAGATGAAAGTAGCCGGTGTCTGCCATCTGTATAGCTGCCGGGAGAGGTGTGGACAGAGCGGGAGGAACCCGGCTCAACGGCGGTCATGTAAGCGTTCGCGGCGGGACAGGTCAATTTTTGTCCACAAACATGCCGGTGCGGGAAACTTGGGGCCTTGAGTCAGGCCATCACGCAGGATTGTGGAAGGCGGTTTGGGGACGGCATGGGATAAAGCGCCAAAGCCCAGCAAAGAGCTACGTTCCGCTGTGGACGGACAGGCGTTGGAAAACGGGTGAACCGGAATAATCGACCGACAAGCGGTGGACAGATTGTTGGCTGCGAGTCATGAGTCCAATCGACAGCCTAATAAACACTACAAAAAGAACTTAAAGAGTCTTTATGGAAGAAGCCTTTCCAACGACCAGTGTGGGGATAAAGCCTCTTATTCGAGTCCTTCAGGGTCAGCGCGAAGAGATTCCGCCGGTCTGGATGATGCGTCAGGCAGGGCGTTATCTGCCTGAGTACCGGCAGGTCCGCGAGAAGGCAGGCGGCTTTCTGAACCTCTGCTTCAATCCGGAACTGGCCGCCGAAGTAACGCTGCAACCCATCCGCCGGTTCGGCTTCGATGCCGCTATTTTATTCTCCGACATTCTGATCCTGCCGCTCGCCCTCGGCCGCAAGGTTGAGTTCCTGGCCGGCGAGGGTCCCAAGCTTGAGCCGATGCTGGATGGCGAAGCCCTGAAGGGCATGCGTGATCGTGCCGACGGTGAGGTTTTCGCGCCGATCTACGAGACAGTCCGGCGGGTCAAGGCTCAGCTCGACGACAGGACGGCGCTGATCGGCTTTTGCGGCGCACCCTGGACGGTCGCGACCTACATGGTGGCCGGCGAAGCCACCGGCGATCAGGCGCCTGCCCGGCTGTTTGCCTATCGCGAGCCTGAGCAGTTTGCTCGGTTGATTGATCGGTTGGTTCGTGGCTCCATTGAATATCTCGTCGGCCAACTCAAGGCCGGCGCGGATTGTGTCCAGATATTCGATACTTGGGCGGGGGTATTGCCGCCGGAGCAGTTCGATCGTTGGTGCATCGAGCCGACACAGAAGATCGTCCAAGGCGTGCGCGCTCTGGTGCCCGGTGCCAAGATCATCGGCTTTCCCCGCGGTGCCGGCGCGATGGCGCTGCCTTATGCTGAAATCACCGGCGTTGACGGCTTAGGGCTCGACTGGATGTTTCCGCGCTCTCTCGCCCGCGATATTCTGCAGCCGCGTCTTGCTGTGCAGGGCAATGTTGATCCGCTGGCTTTGCTGGCCGGCGGCGCCGCGCTCGATCGCGAAGTCGATGATGTGATGACGCTGGCTGACGGTCCGCTGATTTTCAATCTCGGCCATGGCATTCTGCCGGCGACGCCGATCGAGCATGTCGAGCGGATGTTGAAGCGGATCAGGAATCCCTAGTTGCTGTATCTCTGGATCAAAGCCTTCCATATCATCGCGGTCATATCGTGGATGGCCGGCATGCTCTATCTGCCGCGACTGTTCGTCTATCACTGCACTGCCGAGCCCGGCTCAACACAGGCCAAGACCTTCGAGGTGATGGAGCATCGTTTGCTCACCTACATCATGTCGCCGGCCATGGGCCTGACCTGGATCCTCGGCCTCGTGCTGATCTGGCAGGGCGGCTGGATGACCTCCGGCTGGATGCACGCCAAGCTGCTGTTTGTGGTCATCCTGTCCGGATTGCACGGCTTTCTCAGCCGTTGCGTCCGTGACTTTGCCGCCGGCAAGAACGCGCGCAGCCAGAAATTCTACCGTATAATCAACGAAGTACCGGCGGTCATGATGATCATCATCGTCATCCTGGTGGTCGTCAAACCCCTCTAGCTTTAACCGCCCGCCAACCACAGAAGCGGACGAATTCCCCGCCCCTTGCGCGAAATCGCTTCCTCACTTATGTTCGGCAAATCCCACCGAACGCAGGCGGATGCTTAACCGAACCAATCGTTCGGCACAGTCCAGAGCATCGGGCCCCCGGGAAAACTCTTCCCAAAGCCCCTCCTTAATTTCCGACCTGCGATCCCTACCTCTCTCTTTAGCCGGCCCTGGTCCCTGTATTTTTTAACGACCGCGCCGGACTCCCAATAGGACCTACCCGCATGCGGGAAATGAAACTCCAGGACCTCAAGTCCAAGACACCAGCCGAACTGTTATCTTTCGCCGAAGAGCACCAGGTCGAGAACGCCTCAACCCTGCGCAAGCAGGAACTGATGTTCGCGATTTTGAAGCAGCTCGCGGCGCAGGAAATCGACATCATCGGCGAAGGCGTCGTTGAAGTCCTCTCCGACGGCTTCGGCTTTTTGCGATCGCCGGAATCGAATTACCTTTCCGGCCCCGATGACATTTACGTCTCGCCCTCGCAGATCCGCCGCTTCGGCCTGCGCACCGGCGATACGGTCGAAGGCCAGATACGCTCGCCGAAAGACGGCGAACGCTACTTCGCGCTGCTCAAGGTCAACACGATCAATTTCGAAGATCCTGAGAAGGCACGCCACAAGATCAACTTCGACAATCTGACGCCGCTTTATCCTGACACGCGTTTGCGGATGGAGCATGACGATCCGACCAAGAAGGATTTGTCAGCCCGTGTTATCGACATCGTCGCACCGATCGGCAAAGGCCAGCGCGCCCTTGTCGTCGCGCCGCCGCGCACCGGCAAGACCGTGCTGCTGCAGAATATCGCGCACGCCATCACCGCCAATCATCCGGAATGCTATCTGATTGTGCTTCTGATCGACGAACGTCCGGAAGAAGTCACCGACATGCAGCGCTCGGTGAAGGGCGAGGTTGTTTCCTCGACCTTCGATGAACCGGCGACGCGCCACGTTGCTGTCGCTGAAATGGTGATCGAAAAGGCTAAGCGCCTGGTCGAACACGGCCGCGACGTTGTCATCCTGCTCGATTCGATCACGCGTCTTGGCCGCGCCTACAACACCGTTGTGCCGTCATCCGGCAAGGTGCTGACCGGCGGCGTCGATGCCAATGCGTTGCAGCGTCCGAAGCGGTTTTTCGGCGCGGCGCGTAACATCGAAGAAGGTGGTTCGTTGACCATCATCGCGACAGCGCTGATCGATACCGGCTCGCGCATGGACGAAGTCATCTTCGAAGAGTTCAAGGGCACCGGCAACTCCGAGCTCATCCTCGACCGCAAGGTGGCCGACAAGCGCACCTTCCCGGCCATGGACATCACCCGCTCGGGCACCCGCAAGGAAGAGCTGCTCACCGAGCCGGCCGTGCTCAAGAAGATGTACGTCCTGCGCCGCATCCTCAATCCGATGGGCACGATGGACGCGATCGACTTCCTGCTGGACAAGCTGCGCAATACCAAGAGCAACAGCGAGTTCTTCGAGAGCATGAATACTTAAGAGCGGCCAAAGCCGCGGACTCCGACAAGAAAACGCCCGCCTCGCGCGGGCGTTTTTTATGGCCTAGCGGTGGAATCCCCAGCCGCCGGAATAGCTTCGCTCGGCGATCTCACGCTCAAGGCTGTCGTTGAAATTGCCATCACGGGAGCTGACCAGCCGGTCGATATCCCGCTGCGTCTGCCGCTCGCGCGACAGCATCACGGCGTCATACAGCCAGCGGAGAGCACTTCTGCGCGGCGCAGCAATTGCGCGTGCGGATGGTGCCGGTGCTGTGGAATGCGGGTGAAAGTCGGCCGTACGGGCAACATAGGACATGGTTGTTCTCCTCGTTTTCGGCTGGGAATGAGCGGGTCTCACCTATAACGCTGAACATCAGTCGCCTAAGGTGTATTGACAAAGGATATTGCCTCAGCCGATAGTTGAGCAAATCTCATGCATGTCACTCAACCACCGCTATCCGCCCTGCGCGCCTTCGAGGCGGCGGCGCGCCATCTCAGCCTGACGCGGGCAGCGGCAGAGCTGCACGTCACGCCCGGCGCGCTCAGCCACCAGATCCGCGGGCTCGAAGAGCTGCTCGGCGTCAAACTGTTCGAGCGAAAGGTGCGCGCGATTGCCCTGACGGCGGCAGGCCGCCAGCTCTTTCCGGGACTACAGACCGGCTTCAGCCATATCCGCGATGCCGTCGCCAGCCTCGATGCGGCGCATGCGTCGAACATTCTCGTGGTCAGCACCTCGCCCGGACTGACGTCGAAATGGCTGGTGCCGCGGCTCTATCGATTCAGCGAACAATTCGCCGAGGTCGATGTGCGCATTTCCTCATCGTTGACCAACGCCAATTTCGAAACTGACGGCGTCGACATGGCGGTGCGCAATATGGGCTCAGAGGCTGAGGCGAACACTGCGCTGGAATTCGAGAAGCTCGCCGATATTTCCTTCGTTGCCGTCTGCAGTCCGCGCCTGATCGAGCGGCACGGCGCCATCACAAGCGCACAGGACCTCGCGCGCTTGCCTTTGATCCACGATGATTCACTCAATCCGCGCGGTCATGCGCCGAACTGGCGGCTGTGGTTCGACAAGGCTGGCGTGACCGATGTCGACCTTCGCCGCGGCCTTCATTTCAACAGCGCCGATCACGCACTCGATGCGGCCGGTGAAGGCGCCGGCGTGCTGCTCGCCCATGACCTCATGGCTTACGATGACCTGCGCACCGGTCGTTTGATTATTCCGGTGACGCTCGCTTTGCCGTCGGGGCGCGCCTTCTTTGTCGTCTGGGCGAAAGGCCGCAGGCCAAGCAAGGCTGCTGAAGGCTTTCGCCGCTGGATTCACGCCGAGATCGCGGCGTTGGAATGGGCGAAGATCAAAGGCCTCGGCAACAACGCTTGATGTTCGCAAGCGCCGCCCAAACTTTGGGCGCATTTGCCCTTATTTCATGCGGTGTTTTCGCAATTGCGAAAGGATTTGGAAACCCAAATCGGGCGATTTTGACGGAAGCTATTTCCCATACCGAGTTTTGAATGTCCGCCGAAAAGCGCAAACGATTTCCGCGACCCGCGCTGTGGATCGCGGTGCCGGTTTTCCTTGTCTGCTTCATTGCCGTCGTGGCGTTTCAAATTTGGCAGTCGACGCTGCTGTCTCTCATTCTCGGCACGCTCGGCGCGCTCGCCGTCGGTTGCCTGGCTGAAAGCCGCCTCGCCTCGATCATTGCCTCAATCAGCAAGATCGCCGGCGGCGACCGCTACACAAGTTTGCCCAACCATCTTGGCGACGGCGCTATCCGCGGTTTCAGCGACACCGCCGGCCGCATGCGCGATGCCTTGATCGCCGCCGATACCCTGGCTGTCGACCAAAGCCGCCGCGAAACCGAAGCCCGCCTGCACCATGCCGGCCGGCACTTCTTCACCGGCAATTTCCGCACCGGCATCGACGATGTCGTCAACGAATTCACCAGCGCCGGCGAGCGCATCCGCGGCACCGCTGCCGAGCTGGCCCAAACCAACCGGCAAATGGCAGCGCAGGTGATGACATCGGCAGACACCGCAGCGAAGGCGGCCTCGGACGTCGCTGATGTGGCGGCGGCCGCCCGCGATGTACAAGCGCTGGCCGTCGATTCCGGACGTCAGGTAGATGAGTCCCGCGCCGCCAATGGCCGCACGGTGACGGAATTAGCCCGTGCCGACGAGACCATGCGCAATTTGGGTGAAGCCGCCGGCCGCATCGAGCAGGTCATCAAGCTGATTCAGGCGATTGCCGGGCAGACCTCCATGCTGGCCCTCAACGCCACGATCGAGGCCGCCCGCGCCGGCGAATCCGGCCGCGGCTTTGCCGTGGTGGCGGCCGAGGTGAAGGAGCTGTCGCGCCGCACCGCGATCGCCACGAAGGAAGTCAGCGCCCAGGTGCACGGCATCCAGGATGCGGTCAAGGAAGCAGCCGAAGCCATTCTCGCCGTCGACAAGAGCGTCGCTGCCATGAGCCACGTCAACGAGAACGTGACGCGGTTGATGGAGCAGCAAATTCTCAAGCTTGACCGCATCGGCACTGAGGCGAACAAGGTGGCGCTGACGGTGGGCGAGGCCCTGCCCGGCATCCGCGCCATTGTCAGCGACGTGGCGCAGGCCGGTGACGCCGTGCTGGAGACCGCCGATGACCTGATCGGGCGCGCGCAATCGCTGACCTCGTCGGTCAACCGCTATTTTGCCGATCTCGATCATGGTTCGATCAAGGTCGGCATCCTGCATTCGCTGTCCGGCACTTTGACCGGCAGCGAACGGCCACTGCAGCAAATTCTTGTCATGCTGATTGAGAGGCTGAACCAGGCTGGTGGTCTGCTCGGCCGTCCGGTTGAAGCGGCGATCATGGATCCGCGCTCCGACACCAGCGCTTATGCCGCGCAAGCCGAAGCCTTGCTGCGCGACCACAAGGTCGCGGCGATTTTCGGTTGCTGGACATCCGCCTCACGGCAGCAGGTGCTGCCGGTGCTGGAGCAGCACAACGGCCTGCTGTTCTATCCGAGCCAGTACGAAGGCGAAGAGCAGTCGCCGCATGTCATCTACACCGGCGCGACGCCGCAACAGCAGGCGCTGCCGGCGGTCGATCATCTGCTCGGCCTTGGCCGCCGCCGCTTCCTTCTGCTCGGCACCGATTACGTCTATCCGCGCACGACCAATGCCATCATTCGCCGCTATTTGATGTCGCATGGTGTCGGCGCCGATGCGATTGACGAACTCTATGTGCCGTTCGGCGAAACGTCGTTCGCCGACATCGTGCAGCGCAATCGCAAATTCGCCGGCCGCGACGGTGCGGTGATTGCCACGCTGAGCGGCGACTCAAATGTGCACTTCTTCCGCGAACGCGCGCGGCAAGGGCTGGACGCCGACATCCTGCCGGTCATGTCGCTGTCGCTGGGCGAAGCCGAGATGCCGGCACTCGCCGAGCGCAATCTGATCGGCCACATGGTGTCGTGGAATTATCTGCAAAGCCTCGACACGGCGGAGAACCGCGCTTTCATTGCCGAGTGGCGCAATTTCACCGGCGATGCCGAGGCCATCACCAACGACCCGATGGAAGCGAGCTGGATCGGCTTTAATCTCTGGGCGCAAAGCGTCGCTGCTGCCGGCACCACCGAGCCGCAAGCGGTGCGGCGCGCGCTGGCCGGCCGCAGCATTCGCGCGCCATCCGGCTTCGATGTGCGTCTTGATCCGCAGAACCAGCATCTTCACAAGCCGTCGGTGATCGGCCGCATGGATGTCAGCAACAAGATCTGGCCGGTGCAGATCAGCAAAGGTCTTATTGCGCCGGCGCCGTGGAGCCAGTGGCTGACAACGAATGATGCGGGCTCGACGCGCGCGCGCTCAGCCTGATCGCGGCATAGACGGCAAGCCAGGCGACCAAAAAGCCGGCGGCCACATCGATGAAGTAATGCGTGCCGATCACCGGCGTCGCCGCGATCAACGCGGCATTGAGCACGAGCGATAGCCAGCGCACGACAGGCACGCGCCATGTCGCCCAGATGAACAGCAGCGCGCCAATTGTGTGGAAGCTCGGGAAGGTGAGCAGGCCCTCAAGCTGATCGAGCTGCATCAGGAACGGCACGCCGGAGCGCAATTTCTCCATCACCGGAAGATGCACACCCAAACCTTCCGGCACCGGCGCGCCAACCGGCAGGCCGAGGTCGAGATAGGTTGTCGATAAAGCCGGCGTGAAGATTGAGATCAGCACGGTGGCGAACAAGGCAACGCCCGATGCGAAGGTGAATTGCTGCAGCCTTTGCATCTGGTTGGCGAAGAACAGCACCACCGGCACAATGACGAACTGCGGCATCAGGGTGAAGTAAGCCAGCACCAGTGCGTTGTGCAGCAGGCGTTGCCCGTTGATGAAGTCGAGATAGATACGCCGATCGATGCCGAGCGCGAGATCAATGGCGAGTAGTTTGTCGTCGACTAGCGGGAAGGTCAGCGCGATGGCGGCGTAGCTCATCACTGTGCCGAAGATCAGCACCAGCAATATTTGCACGAAGCCTTCCGCCATACCGCGCACGCGGGCGTCCGGCCGCACGGTGCTGTACACCCACCAGGTCGCGCCGAGCACGGCGAAGGGGACAACCAGCGTCAGCAGGCTGGCCGGCGCGACGCGCAGGCCGGTCAGCAGGCAGCCGGCGACGGTGAAGGCCGCCATCACGGCGATCAGCACCCAGATGCAGCGCGAAAAGGTCATGCGCCGTGCTTAAGCGGTCTGGATTAAAAATCCCTGTTCTGCCGCTAAGCCACTGAGCGTATTGATCAAACGCCGCGCATTGCTTTGGCCTGGGCGGCGATGGCGCCAGGCTCGGTTACCGGCAGCGAGCAGGTCTCACCGACGCAGACAAAGGCGGCGCTGGCTGCCGTCGCCTTCAGTTTCTCCTGCGCCGGGTGGCCGGCCGGCAAATCGGCGGCGGAGGCAGCGCGCAACACGATGCGCTCGACGAAGGGCAGCTTCAGCGCCGCTTGCGCGAAGCGTTCTGCGTCAGGCCCGGTGGCGACGATCTCTGCGGCGCGCAGGCGCAGGTCGAGCGCATTGAGCAGCGCGACATGGCCGAACAGATTCTTGCCGGCAATGGCGAGAACGCTCTCGAGCAGCCGGTCGGCCTGCGCGCGCCATTTGTCATCGCCCGTCAACGTCGCCAGCCGCACCAGATTTTGCGCCGCCACCGAATTCGGATTAGGCGTCGCGTCATCGGCGGTCGAATGCGGCCGCATCAGCAGATCGGTGGCGTCGTCCGCCGACCAGTAATAGCCGCCGGTCTCGGCATCCATGTAGTGCGTGTCGAGCGCGTTCTGCCACGTCACCGCCTGATCGAGATAATGCCGCTCGCCCGTCGCCTCGAAAAGGGCGAGCGCGGCGCGGATCATCGCGGCGAAATCAGAGGCCAATCCCGGAAACAGCAATTGGCCCTCGCGCCAGGAATGCCCAAGGCGATCGCCTTTGCTCATCGACTGGGCGATGAAATCAAACGCGCGTTGCGCCAGCCCTAGCCATGACGGCTCATCAAGAATGATCCCGGCATTGACCAGAGCCGCGATCATCAGCCCGTTCCAGTCGGCCAATGTCTTGTCATCGAGGCCGGGCCGCACGCGGGCGGCGCGCGCATCGAGCAAGATGTCGCGCAACGCCTTCAGCCGCGCCTCATCCGCCTCGCTGCGCGCCGGCGCGTTGCTGCGGTTGAGAATATTGTGGCCTTCGAAGTTGCCTTCGTCGCTGACATCGTAATGCCGCATGAAGAAGCCGCCGGCTTCCGGGCCGATCAGTTCGATGATCTCGTTCTTCGACCAGACATAGAACTTGCCCTCTTCGCCTTCCGAGTCCGCGTCGAGCGAAGCGGAGAAAGCGCCTTGCGGCGTCGTCATTTCGCGCTTGAGCCATTCAACTGTTTCGCGCGCGCGCGTGGCGAACAGGGCGTTGCCGCCGCGCTGATACGCCAAAGCCAAAAGCTCCAGCAGTTGCGCATTGTCGTACAGCATCTTCTCGAAATGCGGCACCAGCCACTTGTCATCGACCGAATAGCGTGAGTAGCCGCCGCCGAGATGATCGTAGATGCCGCCTTCACTCATCCGCTCCAGCGTATGCTCAACTGTCTCGAAGAAACGCACATCGCCGCTGCGCAAGCCGGCCCGCCACAGCATTTCCAGAATTGAAGGCTGCGGAAATTTCGGCGCGCCGCGCAGGCCGCCATGCGTCACGTCGAAAGCATTGCCGAGTTGCTTGGCAGCGCCGTCGAGCTCCGCCAGACCAAAGGTCACCTTGCCTTGCGGCCGCGCCTTGTCGGCCAGCCGCGAGAGCAAGGCGGCGCGGTTCTGCGCGATCTTCTCCGGCTCCTCGCGAAACAGCCGCGACACTTCACGCAGAATATCGGTGAAAGCCGGCCGGCCAAATTTCGATTCCGGCGGGAAGTATGTGCCGCCCCACACCGGCTCGCCGGCCGGCGTCAGAAACATGGTCAGCGGCCAGCCGCCCTGCTCGCCGAGCAGGTGCAGCGCGTTCATGTAGATCTGGTCAATGTCCGGCCGCTCCTCGCGGTCGACCTTGATGTTGACGAACAGCTCATTCATTACCGCAGCGGTGGCGTCGTTCTCGAACGACTCATGCGCCATGACATGACACCAGTGACAAGCGGCATAACCAACCGACAGCATGATCGGCCGGTTGGTGCGCTTGGCTTCCGCCAAGGCCTCCGGTCCCCACTGCCACCAGTCGACAGGGTTGTGCTTGTGCTGGAGGAGATAGGGCGAGGTCGCGGATGCGAGGCGGTTGAGGTGGGTGGTGTTAATTGCTGAGGTCATCGGTTCACATTACTCGTCATGGCCGGGCTTGTCCCGGCCATCCCGCTTAGGTTGGCACTGCGCTTCCCTAAGCGGGGTCACCGGGACAAGCCCGGTGACGACAGCACCCTACTTCACCCAGGTCTCGCCGCGGCAGATCACCGCCGCAACGCAACCCTTCAAGTTCAACGCGCTGGCGCTCTCCAGCGTCACCACGCCCGAATAGGTCTTGCCGGATTCAACGTCGAGAAGGTCGCCCTTCCAGGTGTTGTCGCCCGACTTCGCCGCGCCCTTCATGATCACAGTGCCGACCGTGCTCTTCTTCGACTGGTCCTTCACCGCAACGATCTTGCCGCACAGCTTGCCGCCGCAATTATAGAAATTCACCTGCGTGCCGGTCGAAGGCCGCGTCCAGTTGCCGTAAGGGTCGGCGGCGCTCGCTGTGCCGATCGTCATCGCTGACACAGCGAAGGCGAGCGCGATAGCTGACATTTTGAACGTCATGTTTCACTCCCGTGTGAGAGGCGCGGTTTTCCGCTGCCTCCGTCATGCTAGCGCGGAATGGCACGCCGCTGCGAGCGGAATTGCGGCGTTACTTGGCGCTGGTTTGCGCGCCGGCTGTGACGCGCCAGATCACGTTGCCGACGTCATCGGCCACCAGCAGCGCGCCGTCTTTCGCCACGGTGACGCCAACCGGCCGGCCAAGTGCCTTGCCCTCGTCGCTGATAAAGCCGGTCAGCACATCGAGCGGCAGGTTGGCCGAAGGCTTGCCATTGGCAAACGGCACGAACACCACCTTGTAGCCTGACAAAGGCTTGCGATTCCACGAACCGTGTTCGCCGACGAACACGCCGCTTAAGAACTGCTGCGGCAGCTTGACGGTGTTGCCTTCGCTGGTTTGCGCAAACGTCATGCCGAGCGGCGCGACATGATTGCCGAGCGCGTAATCCGGCACGATCGCCTTCGCCACCAGCTCCGGATTTTGCGGCTTCACGCGTGTGTCGACATGCTTGCCCCAATAGCTATAGGGCCAGCCATAGAAGCCACCGTCCTTCACCGAGGTCAGATAATCCGGCACCAGGTCACTGCCGAGTTCATCGCGTTCATTGACCACCGTCCACAGCTCGCCCGTCGTCGGCTCAAGGCCCATGCCGTTCGGATTGCGCAAACCGGCGCCGAAGACGCGCTTGTTGCCATTGGCGAGATCGACCTCGAGAATGGCGGCGCGCATGTTTTCCGCCTCCATGCCGTTCTCGGCAGCATTGCTGTTCGAGCCGACAGTGGCGAACAGCTTCTTGCCGTCCTTGCTCGGTAGGATGTTCTTGGTCCAGTGATGATTGAGCGGGCCGCCCGGCAAATCGGTGACCTTCTCCGCCGGCGCCGTGATCTCGGTTGCGCCTTCGGTATATTTGAAGCGCACGATCGCGTCGGCGTTTGCGACGTAAAGATTGTCGCCGATCAAGGCCATGCCGAACGGCGACATCAGGTCCTTGAGAAAGACAGTCTTGGTTTCGCCAACGCCGTCTCCATCCTTGTCGCGCACCAGCGTAATGCGGTTGGCGCTCTTCGGCTTGGCGCCGGCCCACCACATGACGATCGATTGCGCCCAGGCGCGCGGGCCGCTGCCGCCTTGCTCCTTCGGCGGCGCATTCGACTCGGCAACGAGCACGTCGCCGTTCGGTAGCACATAGACCCAGCGCGGATGATCGAAGCCGCTGGCGAAGGCATTCACGTTCATGCCTGCCGCCGGCTTCGGCTTGACGCCTTCCGGCCAGCCAACAGCCTTGGCAACATGCAGCGTCGGGATCAAGCTCGTCACCGGCTCAGGGATCGTCGGGTTCGGGCCGTGCGAGGCCTGCTCCGGCAGCTTCGATGAGTCGCCGCAACCAGCGAGGGCAAGTGCAAGGATACCGGTGATGATGATCATTGCTGGTGAAGAACGCATGTTGAGCCCTCGCGCGATAATCCGCGAGATTCAACGGTGGGCAGGAACGAATGTTCCTTCGCGCGGCGGCGCGCTTTGCCGCGGCGGATAAGTAACGACGAGGCAGGTACGATGTTCCGCAGACGAACCTGCGCTGCACATCCCTCGAGACGCCGCTTGCGCGGCTCCTCAGGATGAGGCGGAGTAGTGCATGCCCGACGCCCCACCCCGCTCCAATGCCGAGCTTGGCCTGAAAGTCCTTCGCAGCATCCACGATCGCGACGCGCGTCACTGCGTCGACATCCTGCAACGAGCCGACGGGCGATTGACCTATCGCGAATTCCGCCGCGATCCTGAAGACGGCGGCCGCTGGTTCATTACCAACGATTTTTCGCATCGCAGCTTTGCTGACGAAGTGACGTTGCTGGATGATGCGAAAAATGAGGTCGGGTGGCTGGCGGCCTTTCTCTCTTGACCGTTGCGCCGCGCGGCGCTTCCGTCGCGCATCATGTCGGACCGTCAAACCATCTTCGCCCTCTCCTCCGGCCGGCCGCCGGTGGCGATTGCCGTCATCCGCATTTCCGGGCCGCGCGCCGCCGCGGCGCTGACCGCGATCGGCGTCAAGATTCCTGAGCCGCGCAAGGCCGGGCTTGCCCGCATTCGCGATCCGCGCTCGGGCGAAATCATCGACGAGGCGCTGGTCCTGTTCTTTCCGGCGCCGCACAGCGAGACCGGCGAGGACGTCGTCGAGCTGCAGGCGCATGGCGGCCGCGCCGTCGTCGCCGCGATTCTCGATGCGCTGGCGCAGATCGACGGCCTGCGCATGGCCGAGCCCGGCGAATTCACCCGGCGCGGCTTTGAGAACGGCAAGCTCGACCTCACCGCTGTCGAGGGCCTGGCCGATCTGGTCGGCGCCGAGACCGAGGGGCAGCGCCGCCAGGCTTTCCGGCAGATGAAGGGCCTGCTCGGCAATCGCGCCGAGACCTGGCGCAAAAGGCTGATCCAGGCGCTGGCGCTGGTCGAGGCGCGGATCGACTTTTCCGATGAGGCCGACGTGCCGGAGGAGCTGGTCGCGCCGGCTTTGAAGATTGCCGCCGAGCTGCGCGATGAGATCGCCGCGGCCTTGGCCGACGGCCAGCGCGGCGAGCGGTTGCGCGAGGGTCTGGTGGTAGCGATCGCCGGCCCGCCGAATGCCGGTAAATCAACCTTGCTCAACCGGCTGGCCCAGCGCGAGGCGGCGATTGTCTCTCCTTACGCCGGGACAACGCGGGACGTGATCGAGGTGCATCTCGATCTCGGCGGCCTGCCGGTGACCTTGCTCGACACCGCCGGAATTCGGGAAACCTCCGATCCGGTTGAGTTGGAGGGTGTTCGGCGCGCCCGCGCGCGGGCGGCTGATGCGGACCTTGTTCTGTGGGTCGTCGACGCCACGGATGAGATTCCGGAGGTGCGAGCCCGACTTGATGGACGACCTCCCGGTGTGTGGCTTGTGCAGAACAAAATAGACCTTCTGGATCAACGAGTTGCAAAAAGTGATCGAGTAACCATTGTTTCTGCAAGTTGTGAATCAGGTGTAGTGCCTAATACCGACTTTAGGCGTAAAAGTGAATCTGAAATCCGATTTAACAAAATGTTGGCGAACGTAGCTAATGAACGGTTACCGGGTACTAATGAACCGCAGCTCACTTTTGGTGAAATGGAGTTCAGTCTTTCCGTTATTTCCGGGGAGGGTTTCGACACACTCATCAGTGAACTGCAGCGCTTTGCAGCCCAGTTCCTCGCTGGCGCCGAGCAGTCGCTGGTTAGCCGTGCTCGACATCGCGAGGTGCTGAACGAGACCCTGGCCGCTCTGGCGCGGGCTGATCAGCTAGCGGCTAGCGAAGACCTTTTGGCAGAAGAGCTCCGGACAGCCGCCTACGCCCTCGGCCGCCTGACCGGTCGTGTCGATGTCGAGGACGTCCTCAACGTCATCTTCCGGGATTTCTGCATCGGCAAGTGACGGGGCGATGTTTCACGTGAAACATCCGGCAAAGACTTTTTGACCGGCTGAGCGGCCTTCGCTAGAACACGGCGTCCGATGGAAAACACTCTGACCAAATTCGACGTTGTCGTGATCGGCGGCGGGCACGCCGGCTGTGAAGCCGCTGCTGCGTCGGCTCGCATGGGCGCGCGCACCGCGCTGGTGACGCACAAGTTCTCGACCATCGGCGCTATGTCCTGCAATCCGGCGATTGGCGGGTTGGGGAAGGGCCATCTGGTTCGTGAGATCGATGCGCTCGACGGCCTGATGGGCCGCGTCGCGGACAAAGGCGGCATCCAGTTTCGCGTCCTGAATCGCCGCAAGGGTCCCGCCGTCCGCGGTCCGCGCGCCCAGGCGGATCGCAAGCTCTATGCCGAGGCCATGCAGGCCGAAATCAGCGCGCAGCCGAACCTGACGGTGATCGAAGCCGAAGCCGATGACATTATCGCCACCCATGGCCGCCTTTCGGGCCTCAAGCTCATCGATGGCCGCGAAATCGCCTGCGCAGCGGTGGTTCTGACCACCGGCACCTTCTTGCGCGGCCTGATCCATATCGGCGAGACCAAGATTCCGGCCGGCCGGGTCGGGGAGGCGCCGGCTCTGGGCCTATCGAAGACCCTTGAGCGCTACGGCTTTGCGCTCGGCCGTCTCAAAACGGGCACCCCGCCGCGGCTCGATGGCACGGCGATCGACTGGAAGAGCCTCGAGATGCAGCCCGGCGACGATGTGCCGGAGCCGTTCTCGATGCTCACGGACAGCATCACCACGCCACAGATCGAATGCGGCATCACCCGCACTGTTTCCGCGACTCATGAGATCATCCGGGCGAATGTGCATCGTTCGCCGATGTATTCCGGCCAGATCGCTTCGACGGGTCCGCGCTATTGCCCGTCAATCGAGGACAAGATCGTCAAATTCGGCGAGCGCGACGGCCACCAGATCTTCCTCGAGCCGGAAGGGCTCGATGATTCAACGGTTTATCCGAACGGCATCTCGACCTCGTTGCCGGAAGAGGTGCAGCACGCCATCGTCGCGACCATTCCGGGGCTGGAAAAAGCCCGTTTCGTGCGGCCGGGCTATGCCATCGAATATGACTACATCGATCCGCGCGAGCTGGAGCCGACCTTGCAGACCAAACGTCTGCCCGGGCTGTTCTTGGCCGGCCAGATCAATGGCACCACAGGCTATGAAGAGGCCGGCGCACAGGGACTTCTCGCCGGCTTGAATGCCGCGGCCGCGGCCTCAGGCTCGGACGCCATCATTTTTGACCGGGCCGAATCCTATCTCGGCGTCATGGTCGATGACCTGACAACGCGCGGGGTCATTGAGCCCTATCGTATGTTCACCTCGCGGGCCGAGTATCGTCTGCATCTGCGCGCCGATAATGCCGACCAGAGGCTGACCGACAAGGGCATTGGCCTAGGGTGCGTTGGCCCACAGCGCGCTGGCCTACACCAGAAGAAGATGAAAGCCCTGACGGAGGCCCGCGGCTTCGCCAATTCGGTCTCGCTGACACCTAACGAGGCGGAAGCGCACGGCCTACAGATAAACAAAGACGGCCAGCGTCGCACGGCCTTCGAGATGCTGTCTTATCCGCACGTCCAGATGAGCGACCTGGCGAAGTTCTGGCCGCAGCTCGGTGAGCTTCAGCCCAAGATTGCCGAGCAGATCGAAACCGATGCCAAATATCACGTCTATCTGGCGCGGCAAGCCTCGGATATTGCCTCCTACCGCCGTGATGAGGCCTTCACCCTGCCGGAAGACTTCGATTATGCCTCGCTGCCGAGCCTGTCGAACGAGGCCAAGCAGAAGCTGATCGCCAACAAGCCGCGGACCATAGGCCACGCGGCGAAGATCGATGGCGTGACGCCGGCGGTGCTGACGCTGCTCGTTGCGCATGTGAAGCGCGGTCGCAAAGCGCGCGCTGCCGCCAATGCTTCAAGCGCAAAGTCCGCGTGAGACAGCCCGATCTCAGCGCCGATAAAGCGCGGGCGCTGAAGCTCACTCCTGTTTCACGTGAAACAGAAAAGCGCCTGCAGCTCTACGTCGACTTGCTGCTGCAGTGGCAGAGCAAGACCAATCTGATCGCGCCATCGACCATCGCCAATATCTGGACGCGGCATGTCGCCGACTCGTTGCAGCTTCTCGACCTCGTGCCCAATTCGAAAGTGTGGGTCGACTTCGGCTCGGGCGGCGGCTTCCCGGCAATCCCGGTCGCTTGCGCTTTGGCCGGCACGGCCGGGGTCCAGGTCCATATGGTTGAGAGCATCGGAAAAAAGGCGGCGTTCCTCCGGGAATCGGTCAGAGTAACCGGAGCGCCGGCGCAAGTGCATGCGGAGCGAATCGAGAAATATACCGGGGCGCCTGTGAACAGCGTGGACGTTGTCTCGGCGCGGGCCCTCGCGCCATTGAAAGTGCTGTGCGATCAGGCGTTTCCTCTGATCGAGCGAGGGGCCATTGGCCTGTTCCCGAAAGGACTAGATGTAGCGGTCGAATTGACGGAAGCCGCTAAATATTGGAATATCGACGCCACCACCGTGGCGAGCAAGACCAGCCCTGAGGGCTGCATCGTGATCATCAGGAGTCTAACTCCTTGTGATCGCTAACAAAAGCGGACACTGAGCCATGACCGACACGCCCGATTCCAATCCGCCGAACGAAACGCCGCTGGCGCCAGCCGCGCCGCAGGTAGTGCCCTTCGCCAAGCAGGCGCGCGTCGACGGTGGCCGTCCGCGCGTCCTGGCAATTGCGAACCAGAAGGGCGGCGTCGGCAAGACGACGACGGCCATCAATCTCGGTACTGCTCTAGCCGCGATCGGAGAGCACGTGCTGATCGTCGATCTCGACCCGCAGGGCAACGCCTCGACCGGCCTCGGCATTGAGCGCAAGGCGCGCCGCACATCGACCTACGACGTGATGGCCGGGCAGGCGCCGATGCGCGACGCGGTCATCCCGACCGCAGTGCCGAAGCTTCACATCGCGCCGTCGACGATGGATCTCTCCGGTCTCGAGCTCGAAATCGGCCAGGAGAAGGACCGCGCTTATCGTTTGCGCACCGCGCTGAACAACATCAACAACGGCACGCCGGCGTTTGACTTCACTTATGTGCTGGTCGATTGCCCGCCGTCGCTCAATCTCATCACAGTCAATGCGATGGCCGCGGCCGACTCAATTTTGGTGCCGTTGCAGTGTGAGTTCTTCGCGCTCGAAGGTCTGTCGCAATTGCTGAAGACTGTCGAGGAAGTGAAGAAGACGCTGAACCCGACTTTGTCGATCCACGGCATCGTGCTGACCATGTACGACTCGCGCAACAATCTCTCGAACCAGGTTGTTGCCGACGTGCGCCAGTTCATGGGCCGCAAGGTTTACGACACGGTGATCCCGCGCAACGTCCGCATTTCGGAAGCGCCGTCTTACGGCAAGCCGGTGCTGGTTTATGATTTGAAGTGCGTCGGCAGCGAAGCCTATTTGCGATTGGCAACGGAGATCATCCAGCGCGAGAAGGAATTGCTGGCGGCGGTGTAGGGACACTCGTCGTCCCCGCGAAGGCGGGGACCCAGCACTTCGTGCAACGAACCAAAACGCTGGATGCTCCGCCTTCGCGGAGCATGACGGCCAAATAAAATCGACGAAACACTTTCTGTAAGAGGCGACGCGTGAGCAGAGTATCAGGAGCGGCGATGGCGGATCATTCACGTTTGGGGCGCGGTCTTGCTTCGCTGATGGGCGAAGTCGCCGAAGAAGCGCCGGCAACGGCGGAAACCGTGTCGTCACGCAAGCCACGCAAGGCGCCGATCGAAAACCTCATCGCCAATCCGCGCAACCCGCGCCGCACTTTCACCGAAGAGCAACTGGCCGAGTTGTCGGACTCGATCAAGGAGCGCGGCATCATCCAGCCGATCGTCGTGCGGCAATTGCCCGACGACAAGAATTTCGAAATCATCGCCGGCGAACGGCGCTGGCGCGCGGCGCAGCGCGCCGGTTTGCATGAAGTGCCGATCGCCATTGTCGAAGCGACCGATCTGCAATCGCTCGAATTCGCCATCATTGAAAACGTCCAGCGCGCCGACCTCAATCCGATCGAGGAAGGCGCCGGCTATGTCGCGCTGATGGAGCAGTGCAACCATACGCAGGACGAAGTCGCGAAGATCATCGGCAAGAGCCGGCCTTACGTCTCCAACATGATCCGGATTACCAAACTGTCCGAGCCGGTGAAGAACCTGGTGCGGCAGGGCAAGATTTCCGCCGGTCATGCACGCTTGCTGGTCGGCCAGCCGAATGCGTACGAAATTGCGATCGAGATCATCGACACCGGCATGAGCGTCCGCGCGCTTGAAGAAGAGATGCGCCGCGACGGCGCGGCGCAAGCCAAGGAAGTGAAGCGATCATTTGCCGGTGGTCTGGACAGCGGACCGCGCGGCAAGGCGCCTGTCGTGAAAGATGCCGACACACGCGCGCTGGAGCGCCGGGTATCTGATGCTTTGGGACTTGAAGTTACCGTCGATCATCGCGGCAATGGCGGCACGCTGCACATCAAATATGCCGATCTTGATCAGCTGGATCTGGTGTTGCGGAAGCTGGACGGGAAGTAGGGCTCCCTGCGACATCGGCGGACGGAACTGAAGCCGCGCCCGCCGTGTTCTCTGTCCATGGCAAACGAACCAAAAGATCCGCAACAACCGCCCGTCACCGAGCCGCCGGTCAAAGACCCACAGCCCTATCGTGACCCGCCGCAGCAAAATCCGCCTGATCCCGGGACGGATGTGCCGCTGATTGATCCGACGCCACCTGCGCCGACGATGTAGTCGATAAGATTCTTCCTTCACCCTCCAGGGGAGGGTGAAGGAAGCAAGATTACCGCTGACTTATTGGCTCTCCCCCAACGTCACCAACGTCACCCGCACCCGACAACCCGGCGCGGCGTCTTCCCAGACAATTTTGCCGTTGAGCTGCTTGGCCAGAAGGCCAGTAAGGCGCGAGCCGATGCCGCCTTTGGCGATCGTCGTGCAGCCAATACCGTCGTCTTCAACCACCAGTTCACGCGGCGTTCCATTCTTCAGGATGACTCGCACGGTGCCGGCGCGCTCTTCCGGAAACGCATGTTTCACGGCGTTGGTCACCAGCTCATTGACGATGAGGCCGATCGACTGCGCTTCATTGGCCGGCAGCATGACGCTGTCGACTTTCACATCGACCGTCACCGGCCGGATGTCGCGCATGCTGTCGTTGAAGTGGCCGCACAGACTGACGAGATAATCCTTGATGTCGATCTTGCCGTGCGGATCAAGCGGGCCGAACTGATCATGCGCGCCGGAAATGGCGCGGATGCGTGAGATCGCATTCTGCAACGCCGTTCTCGTTTCCTCGCTGACATTGCCGCGCGCCTGCAACGCCAGCACGGAGATGACCATCGCCAGATCGTTCTTTGTGCGATGGCGTAGCTCTTGCAGTAGCAGGTCCTTGACGCGCTCGGCTTCGACGGCGCGCTCCCAGGCCTTGCGCAAGCCTTCACTGACAAAAGCGACGCCGATTGAAATCAGCACGAAGACGCCGAGCAGCGGCGCGCCTTCACTCGGCCAGGCGGTGCCCGGTGTCTTCAGCCAGAAATACATGAAGCTGGTGCTGATCGCGGTGGCGACAAAGCCGCTCATGTGGTCGAACAGGATTGATGTCGCAAACACGGCGAAATAGAAAATGAAATAGCCATAGGTGTTGGCGTCGCGATGCAGCTGGGTAACCAGCGCCGCGCAAGCGACAACGATGATGGCCGTCAGCGTGTAGCGGGTGAGATAAGAGCCTGGCCGCGGCGGCAGAATACGCAAAAATCTTTCCATGACGGAAATTACCCGAGCCGTTGCCGCTGAAATGTAATTGGACCCGGAAGGTAACCCGCGCCGCGGGCGCATGGTTCCGCATGGAGTGCGCGTGAAATGGCCATCATCCGTCATGCCCGGGCTTGACCCGGGCATCCATGACTTAGTCGCGTCAGCGGAGGGCTTACGTAAGTCTGCTCGCGACGCGCCCGCATGGATTGCCGGGTCAAGCCCGGCAATGACAGCGTTCGCAACTACGTCTTTTTTGATGTTTTCTGCGCGGGCGTCAGGAACGCCGCGCAAAGACCCGGATCGAATTCCCGGTAGTCGTTGGTGATCTCGGCGCCCTTGGCGATATTCTTCAATGCAATCGTGTAGCCGCCCTTGAGATAGGTGTTCGGCTTGTCCGAATGATTGATGTAGTGGTCGTTATCGACGGTGAAGAGGATTTCGCCATCGACGCGATAGGCATAGTCCTTGAGATAATCGCGGGCCTGCTTCGGCAATCTGGCGAACTGCTTCGGCGTGAAACAGCGGTCATAGCCTTCGACGAAGCGCCATATCTTGGTGCCCTTGGCGATGCGCTCGCCGGCGAAAACGCCGAGGCCATGGATCGGGCTTCTGTCGAGATAGGTTTTCACCAGGAGCATGGCTAAATCGATATCAAATCGGCGCGCGGCGCGGGAGAGGTAAAAGCCTTGAACTGCATGGCTTTCCCCAGCGGCGCGGCGTAAGGCTGACGAAACCACCAAAAGGACCAGTCATGCAGCCGGCGCCGAAGAAGAAGCAGAAGTGCAAGAACTGCGAAGGCAAGGGCCTGCTCAAGGTCGGCGACAAGAAGATGAAGTGCCAGCGCTGTGGCGGCACCGGCTTCAAGCCGGGCTCGGCCGCCGCGCCGGGACGTTAGGGCGCAGGAACTTTCGCGGGCGGGACCGGTTGATTTAGCGAACACCACCGAGCAGGGGCGCTTCGCATGACCGGCAAACTGACTGATGTTGTGCGCAATTTATGGGCGACAGTGGCCGGGCCGACGGTGCCGGAAAAGCCGGTGCCCGAGGTGATCATCCACGACCCGGAAGCGCAGCTGCCCCACGACCTCGACGATCCGTTCTTTGATCGCAAGGTTCAGGAGCGGATGGCCGACGTGATCGCCCATTCAGCGGACAAGAAGTAAGGATCAGGCACCCAGGCGGCGGCGATTGGCCCGTACCGCACGGCGGTACGGCGCATAAGCCTTGTTGGCGGCGATCTGAAAGCTCTTGCCGGTTGCAAGCGCGGCAAACATCGCGCCTTGCGCTTCGGCCATGGCCGAGACCTTCTCGGAAATCATCTGCGTCGCTTCCACCGTCGCCTGCGGACCGCCCCCGGCGATTTCCATCAGCCGCAGCGTCATGACGCTCTGGCTGTCTGATGCAAAACGGGCCGCCTCGAACCAGGTTTTCATAAAGTTGACCAAGGCGCGTTCCTTCAGGTTAAGCGGGTGAAGCGAACACCAACGTGGCCACCTTGTCTACGTTCCGGAGCGGGCATGAGGGGCAGCCATGCTGCGTCCGGAAGCTGGCCTGGGCGGCGGCCTGACGGTAAAAGGTATTTTACCGCCAATAAAACAATTCTGGAGGAATGCCCGTGTCCGCACCGATGTCAGGCGAAAAGCAGCCGACGGTTTTCCGCTTCAAGTTCGGCGCTTTTGAAGTCGCCACATTGCTCGACAGCAAGGGCATTCGCGACAATCTGCATCCCTTGTTCGGCGCCAATACCACGGCGGACGAGGTGCAGTCGCTGGCGCGCGCCAACAATATCGACCCGCAGCGGCTCGAGAACGGAAACGTCCCGACTTTGGTGAACACCGGCAAGGAGCTGGTGCTGTTCGACACCGGCAATGGTTTTCTGCCGCGCGACTACGAGCAGCTGAAGGCGCGCATGCCGGCCGGGCATCTGGTCGAGCGCTTGGCCGAGCTCGGTCACAAGCCGGAAGACATCGATGTCATCGTCATCACGCACGGCCATCCCGATCACATTGGCGGCCTGCTCGATGGCGGCAAGCCGATCTATCCGAATGCACGTTATTTGTTCGGCGCGGCGGAATATGATTTCTGGCTGAAGGACGAGAATGTGCGCGAGGCGCGCAAGTTCAACCGCGAACTGTTCGTGAAAATTTGTGAGCCGTTGAAGCCGAAGGCGACGTTCATTAAGCCGGGCGATGTGGTGGTGCCGGGCATTACCGCTGTTGACGCGTTCGGCCATTCACCGGGCTTGCTGGCGTTTCAGGTCGAGAGCGACGACAAGAAGTTGATGATCACGGCCGATACGTTCACGCATTTCGTCATGCATGTGCAGCGGCCGGATTGGCACTTCGACATGGATGACGACAAGGAGAAGGCGGTGGTGACGCGCAAGCGTATCCTGGCGCAGCTTGCATCGGAGAAGATGCTGGCGATCGGCTTTCACATGCCGTTCCCCGCCATCGGCTGGATCGATACGGCGGCCGACGGCACGTATCGCTGGGTGCCGTATAGCTATCAGTTTAATCTTTAGGTTTAGCGGCGCCGCGCGTTGGAGGCGATCGACAGCAAGGTGCGCTGCGCGATCGCTTCCGACAGCGGCGCATTGCGGCGGGCGTCGAGCGACGCTTCCGCCAGCAGCTCCATGGTGCGCACCAGCCGCTGCGGCGACCAGACGCGAAGTGCATCGCCGACTTTCTTCTCACGGCTGAAATGCACCGGCGGCGCGCCGCGCTTCATTGCCCATTCGACCGAGTCGCCATCGTCAACGGCGAGCTTCATCTTGTGCAAGTTGGCAACCTGGCGAATGGCGGCCGAAATGATCGCCGCCGGCGATGAACCACCGGCGCGGGCCTTGTTGAATTCGGTTTCGACATCGCCGGTTTTGCCAGCAAAAGCCGCATCGATGACGCCATCGAGCGCCAGCGCCGAAGCGTCGGCGACCACCGCCATGACGTCGG
The DNA here is from genome assembly GCA_030655215.1 of Pseudolabrys sp. Lineage (GTDB taxonomy): Bacteria > Pseudomonadota > Alphaproteobacteria > Rhizobiales > Xanthobacteraceae > Pseudolabrys. The sequence goes on from JAURVZ010000053.1 coordinate 59,073, forward strand.
TGAGTTCGACGCGGCCTTGGCCTTGCGCATACATGGCCAGCTTGCGGACTTCGTTGCGTGACGCCATGCGGTCGCCGCCGAGCAGCGAGGCGAGCATGGCGCGGGCGTCCGGCGCGATGGTCAGTTTCGCCTCGCGCATTTCGTCGTCGATCAGCATGCCCAACGCGGCGCCGTTATCGACATAGCAAGGCAGCGCCGCGCCGGTCTTCGATTTCTCGATCAAGGCGCGCAGCGGCGAAGTCTTCTTCAGGTCGCCGGCCTCGATGATGACGCGGCATTCGTCGGACGGCGTGTTGAGCAACGGCTCGACGGAGGCGGCGATGTTGCGCGATCCGGCCTTCACAAGCACGGCGCGGCGGCCGCCGAACATCGGCACAGTCAGCGCTTCATCGATCAGCCGTGACGGATTGCCGGTGAGGTCTTCGCCTTCGATGCGGACGAAAGAGAACGGATCGTTGGGATCGTCGACCGAGGCTTTCACCAGCGCATCGACGCGCTCGCGCACCAGTCCGGCGTCCGGGCCATAGACCAGCACGACGGGTTGTCGCGGATCGGGCTTGGCGATGAAGCGGTCGACGTCGGCGGCTTTGATGGCGGTCATTTTTGTGACCCGCGCGCGGTATCAGGTCCCGGCGGCGAAATGGGAGGCGAGGCGCTGCTGGATATTCTCGGCGATCACCTTGGCGGCGCGGTTCTCGGCGTCGCGCAAACCGCGGTCGCCGGAGAAGCGCTGCTGCTGCCCCGGGATGTTGTACGAGACGCGCGAGAAGGTGGTGCCACGCACGACCACCTTGTTGCTCGCCAAGTCGAACAGAGCGTAGGTCGCGTCGATGCCGTAGTTCTGGATTTCCGGGCGCGCGCTGTTGATGTCGACGATGACCTGCAACTGCGTCGAGCTCATCTGGATATCGAGCCGGTACGCCGAGGACGACTGCGGTCCGCCGCCGGTTAGTTCGAACAGCAACTGGTCGCGCACCTCGACGCCGAGGCGGGCGAGACGGCCGCCTTGCGGCGACTTGATCGGCGTCACGTCGATCGAGCTCATTTTCTCGATGATGGCGCTGCCGCCGCTCTTGCCGACGGTGCGGTCGCCATAAAGCGGCTGGAAACAGCCGGCGGTCAGGCCGGCCAGCGACAAAGCCAGCAGGACGCGCATCAGGCGGGGGGCGTTAGACAACGACATTCACAATCCTCTGCGGGACGACAATGACCTTTTTCGGGCCTTTGCCATCCAGCGCCTTTATTACCGCATCGAGCGCCAAAACGGCAGCCTCAATTTCATCTTTTCCGGCCCGGCGGGATACGGTGATGTCCGCCCGCCTCTTGCCGTTGATCTGGACCGGCATGGTGATGGTGTTTTCGACCAGCAGGTCGTCCTCGATCTGCGGCCATTGCTGCGTGGCAATCAGGGTCTTATGGCCCAGAGCCGCCCAGCATTCCTCGGCCAGGTGCGGCATCATCGGCTGGAAAAGGTTCACCAGGAAGTCGCCGGCTTCGCGCAGCGCCCAGGCGAAGTCGGGCGACGGCGCGGTTTCGGCCGAGCCGATCGTATCGGACAGCGTGTTGGTGAATTCATAGATGTGGGCGACGCAGCGGTTGAAGCGGAGCTTCACGATGTCTTCGCTGACACGGTTCATGGCGCGGTGAGCGGCCTTGCGCACGACCAGCGCCTGCGCGCTGAACTGGGCCGGCTTGTCGGCCGGCGCCTCGATGCGGGCGATTTCGCCGATCAGGCGCCACAGCCGCTGCACAAAGCGCCAAGAGCCCTGCACGCCTTCCTCGGTCCAGATCACGTCGCGCTCGGGCGGTGAATCGGACAGCACAAACCAGCGTGCGGTGTCGGCGCCGTAAGCCTCGATGATATCGTCGGGGTCGACCACGTTCTTCTTTGACTTCGACATCTTCTCAATCGAGCCGATTTCGACCGGCTCGCCTGTCGACGTCAGCTTGGCGCGGCGCGCATCGCCCATGCCTTCGATGGTGATGTTCGCCGGCTCGATCCAGTCGCCCGCCTTCGACTTGTAGGTCTCGTGCACGACCATGCCTTGCGTAAACAAGCCCTTGAACGGCTCGTCGATGCCGATGTGTCCGGTCTTGTGCATGGCGCGGGTGAAGAAGCGCGAATAGAGCAGATGCAAAATCGCGTGCTCGATGCCGCCGATATATTGATCCACCGGCAACCATTCATTGGCGGCCTTCGGCGTCGTCGGCGACGTCTCGTTCCACGGATCGGTGAAGCGCGCGAAGTACCACGACGAGTCGACGAAGGTGTCCATCGTGTCGGTGTCGCGCCGCGCCGGCTTGCCGCACTGCGGACACGCGACGTGCTTCCAGGTCGGGT
>JAURVZ010000060.1 GCA_030655215.1 Pseudolabrys sp.
AAAACCGCGAAATCGGCCAAAAAGGCCAAATCCGCGAAGACCACCACGACGGCCAAGAAGTCAGCCAAAACGGCTGCAAAGTCGTCTGTGAAGAAGTCCAGGGCGAAAAAGACGGTCAAAAAGGCCGTCAAGAGCGCCAAAAAGACGAAAACCGGGCTGAAGTCCGGATCGAAAAAAAACACGCCGGGACGTAAAAAAGCCCGGAACCGAAGCGGGTTGACTAGGGCCTCATGAATCCCCTAATAAGACACGCATTCAAAGTTTTGACGCGATGCCGCACCCCCAAACGGCGGGGGCAGGTGTCGTGTTATTCTTTGCGCTATGCCCTTCTAGGGAAACAAGAATTCGGCGCCTTAAGCGTCACTGACCGATAACAGGAGAGACCATCCGTGGCTCGTATCGCGGGCGTAAATTTGCCCACCAACAAGCGCGTTCTCATCGCGCTGCAGTATATTCACGGCGTCGGTCAGAAGATCGCGGCTGACATCGTGCAGAAGGTTAACTTGCCGCCGGAGCGCCGCGTCTCGCAGCTCACCGACGCCGAGGTGTTGCAGATCCGCGAAATGATCGACCGCGACTTCCTGGTCGAGGGCGATCTGCGCCGCGAAACGTCGATGAACATCAAGCGTTTGATGGACCTCGGCTGCTACCGCGGCCTGCGTCATCGTAAGGGTCTGCCCGTTCGTGGCCAGCGCACGCATACGAATGCGCGCACCCGCAAGGGTCCGGCCAAGACCATCGCCGGCAAGAAAAAGACCACCTGATTATTTGACCTCGTCCGCGCACCGCCCGTGAAACGGCGATCGATCGTGGACCTCGAAAGGACTGACTATGGCCAAAGAAGCCACCCGCGTCCGCCGGCGCGAACGCAAGAACATCGCGTCGGGCGTCGCGCACGTCAACGCGTCGTTCAACAACACCATGATCACCATCACCGACGCGCAGGGCAACGCCATCGCCTGGTCGTCGTCGGGCACGATGGGTTTCAAGGGCTCGCGCAAATCGACGCCGTACGCCGCCCAGATGGCTGCCGAAGACGCCGCCAAGAAGGCGCAAGAGCACGGCATGCGCACGTTGGAAGTCGAAGTCTCGGGTCCGGGTTCGGGCCGTGAATCGGCGCTCCGTGCCTTGCAGGCCGCCGGTTTCACCGTCACCTCGATCCGCGATGTCACCACGATCCCGCACAATGGCTGCCGTCCGCGTAAGCGTCGTCGCGTCTAAGAACTGATTTTTTGTGAAGCGGATGCGCAGGGGCGCGTCCGCTGCCGCCGACTTTTCCCCCCACACGGCGGGTGGGGTGCGCTGGCAGAAGCCTTCGGGCGTGGAACCAGCGCTGCATAATGGGTGAGAATGTGATTCAGAAAAATTGGCAAGAATTGATCCGGCCGAACAAGCTGCAGGTGACCGCTGGGTCGGACCCGGCGCGTATCGCCACTGTTGTTGCCGAACCGCTCGAGCGCGGCTTTGGCGTGACGCTGGGCAACGCCCTGCGCCGCATCTTGTTGTCGTCGCTGCAGGGCGCGGCCGTGCAGTCGGTGCACATTGACGGCGTGTTGCATGAATTCTCCTCGATCGCTGGCGTGCGCGAGGACGTCACCGACATGGTCCTCAACATCAAGGACATCGCCATCAAGATGCAGGGCGAAGGCCCGAAGCGCATGGTGGTGAAGAAGCAGGGTCCGGGCACCGTGACCGCTGGCGACATCCAGACTGTCGGCGACGTCGTCGTGCTCAACCCCGACCTTGTGCTCTGCACGCTGGACGAGGGCGCCGAGATCCGCATGGAATTCACCGTCAACACCGGCAAGGGCTATGTCCCGGCCGAGCGTAACCGTCCGGAAGACGCGCCGATCGGCCTCATTCCGGTCGACTCGCTGTATTCGCCGGTGCGCAAGGTTTCGTACAAGGTCGAGAACACCCGCGAAGGTCAGATCCTCGATTACGACAAGCTGACCATGACCATCGAGACAAATGGCGCGGTCACGCCGGACGATACGCTCGCTTATGCGGCGCGCATTCTCCAGGACCAGCTCAACGTGTTCGTGAACTTCGAAGAGCCCCGCAAGGAGCAGGCGACCGAGACCATTCCGGATCTCGCCTTCAACCCGGCGTTCCTCAAGAAGGTCGACGAGCTCGAGCTGTCGGTGCGTTCGGCCAACTGTCTCAAGAACGACAACATCGTCTACATCGGCGATCTGGTTCAGAAGACCGAAGCCGAGATGCTGCGCACGCCGAACTTCGGCCGCAAGTCGCTCAACGAGATCAAGGAAGTCTTGGCGCAGATGGGCCTCCACCTCGGCATGGAAGTGCCGGGCTGGCCGCCGGAAAACATCGAAGAGCTCGCCAAGCGCTTCGAAGACCACTACTAGGGTTTCCCGAGCCGGGCATGACGCCCGGTTCGGTTTTTAATGCCGCCTTCCGCGGCGTGCCGGACTTCTCCGGTGCATACAGGATAGAGGCAGGGAGTTTTCGCGATGCGTCACGGAAAAGTTTATCGCAAGTTAGGTCGTCATTCTTCGCACCGTATGTCGATGTTCGCGAATATGTGCGCATCGCTGATCAAGCATGAGCAGATCGTCACGACCCTGCCGAAGGCCAAAGAACTTCGTCCGATCATCGAGAAGCTGATCACGCTCGGCAAGAAGGGCGATCTCGCCGCCCGCCGCCAGGCCATCTCCGAGATCGGCGATGTCGCCATGGTCAAGAAGCTGATCGACGTGCTGGCGCCTCGCTACAAGGATCGTCAGGGCGGCTACACCCGCATCATGAAGGCCGGCTTCCGTCACGGCGACAATGCCGCCGTTGCGGTGATCGAATTTGTCGATCGCGACGTCGACGCCAAGGGCAAGGATTCGGGCCCGGTGCAGGCGAAGAAGGTCGACGAGGACGAGGCTGCCTAAAGGTGGTTTCGGTCCGACAGATTTTAAGGGCGGCGCTCAGCGCCGCCCTTTTCTTTTGTGCCGTCACTCTCGCGCAGGCAAACCCGATGCAGGACGCTGTGTTGTTCGCCGCTGCCGAGGCCGGTGATGCGTCTGCGGTGAAGCGTCTGATCGACGAGGGCGCCAGCGTCACAGCACGCGACGGGCAGGGCCGTACGCCCTTGCTCGCTGCCACGCATGGCAACCGCATCGAGGCCGCGCGCGTGTTGATTGCCGCCGGCAGCGACGTTAATGCCAAGGACAATCGAGAGGACAGTCCGTTTCTCTATGCCGGCGCCGAAGGCCGCGACGCGATCCTGAAGATGACTCTCGCCGCCGGCGCAGATCTGAAGAGCACCAACCGTTATGGCGGCACCGCTCTGATCCCGGCGGCGCATCACGGTCATGTCGAGACCGTGCGCATTTTGCTGGCGACAAAGATCGACAAGGACCACGTCAATAAGCTCGGCTGGACCGCGCTGCTCGAAGCGGTGATCCTCGGCGATGGCGGCCGCGCGCATAGCGAGATCGTGCGGTTACTTGTTGCCGCCGGCGCCAACGTCAATCTCGCCGACCGCGACGGCGTCACGCCGCTCGCGCATGCACGGCGCAACGGCTTCACCGCGATCGCCGCAACGCTTGAAGCGGCCGGCGCGAGATAGCCATCTACCGTCATGCCCCGCGAATGCGGGGCATCCAGCTCTTGTCGATGGTGAAGCGCTGGATCATCCGCGTTCGCGGATGATGACGGATGGAGCCGCTACCGCCTGACACTCCATCGGTCATTCGGCCGGTTCTCGCACGGCCACAGAATGATGCGCGCGCCGTCGGCGCTGTTTTCATTCTCAACGTTGAGGCACTTGCCGCCGAGGCCGACGATCTGCCGGCCATCGCGACGCCACATCTCGTTCGGTCCGCCATGGCAGCGGTACAGGATGATCGGGGTGCCGTTGGCGGAATTGTTGCCCTGGACGTTCAGGCACTTGCCGCCGAAGCCGATGATGCGGCCATTGCGGAATTCCCATTCCTCGTTGTCGTAGCCTTCGCAGCGATAGAGGATGATCGGTGTGCCGTCGGCGCTGCTGGCGCCGCTGACGTTCAGGCATTTGCCGGCAAGGCCGACAATCTGGTCAGCGGCGGCGGGTTGAGCGCCCAGCCCAAGCATCAGAAACAGCGCCAGAAAATAGGCCAAACGCATCTTATTCCCTTCCCAGGTTTGTAGAATTACGCGCGCGATTGTTTCGCGTTGACGTTTTTACCGTTGTCGGCGCGCGGCCGCTACGGACGCGGCATCTTCGCCCCCATGGAACTTTTTGTTGGAAAAGTTCCAACCTGTGTTGGCTGTCACATCGGCCTGCCGGTAATCTCGGTATCCGCACGGCCATTGAAACAAGCCGGACGGGGGCGATGATGATCGGCAAGGGGCTATTGGCGCTGGCGGCGGGCATGCTGCTCGGCGGAATGAACGACGCGGCGCAGGCGCAGAGCGCCAAGATCGAGCGCGGCGGTTATCTCATCAACACGGTGATGACCTGCCACAACTGCCACACTCCGATGGGGCCCAACGGCCGCGACTTCAGCCGGGCCTTTTCCGGCGGCCAGGTTTTCGATGAGCCGCCGTTCAAGGTCACCGGCGCCAACATCACGCAGGACAAGGAAACCGGTATTGGCGACTGGACCGACGCGCAGATCAAGACGCTGCTGCGCACCGGCGTGCGGCCGAATGGCGTGCCGGTGGCGGCGGTCATGCCGACGGCTTTCTACGGCATCATGACCGAGAGCGACATGGACGCGATGGTCGCCTATTTGCGCACCGTGAAGCCGATCAAGAATGCCGTGCCGGACCCGATCTACCGGATGCAGATCCCGCACCACGCCTTCCCGGGCTCGGAAAAGCCGTACACCGAGGCGATGCTGACCGACAAAGTGAAGAAGGGCTTCTACCTCGCCACGGCCGCGCATTGCATGGAGTGCCACACGCCGCTCGGTGCCAAAGGCAGGGACTTTGAAGTCAGCCTCGGCAAAGGCGGCCATGAATTCAACGGGCCGTGGGGCAAATCGGTGGCGCGCAACATCACGTCGAGCCACGACAAGGGCATCGGTGCGTGGAGCGACGCGGAGATCAAGGCGGCGATCGCCACCGGCGTGCGCAAGGACGGCACCAAGCTCAAGCCGCCGATGGGCTTTCCGCTTTACGCAAAGATGACCGGCGACGACCTCGATGCGATCGTCGCCTATCTGCGCACGGTGCCGGCGAGGGAGTAGGGCTTCCTACCAGCCCTGTAACACCAGCTTGCCGATCGTCTTGCCGCTTTCAATCTGTGCATGCGCCTTTTTCAGATTGGCGGCGTTGATCGGCGACAGCTCCGCCGCCGCCGTGGTGATGATGTCGCCACGGTCGATCATGGCCGACACTTCGTTCAGCAACTTGTGCTGCTCGATCATGTCCGGCGTGTTGAACAGCGGACGCGTGAACATCAGCTCCCAATGCACCGACACTGACTTGCGCTTGATCGGCACGACGTCGAGCGACTTCGGATCGTCGATCAGGCCGAACTTGCCTTGCGGTGCGATGACTTCGATGATCGCCGGATAGTGCTGCTCGGTGCCGGTCAGGCCGGCGATCAAAGCGACTTCGGGGTGGCCGATGTCCTTGAGTTGTGCCGGCATCGGCTTGGTGTGGTCGATGATGTGATGGGCGCCCAGCTTCTTGCACCATTCGGCGCTTTCCGGCCGCGACGACGTGGCGATCACGGTCAGCCCGGTCAGCTTGCGGGCGAGCTGGATCATCATCGAGCCGACGCCGCCGGCGCCGCCGATCACCAGCAGGGCCTGGCCTTTATTGGACGTGTTGCCGGGCGTGACGCCGAAACGGTCGAACAGCAATTCCCAGGCGGTGATGCTGGTCAGCGGCACCGCGGCGGCTTGCGCGAAGCTCAGCGACTTCGGCTTTCGACCGACGATGCGCTCATCGACCAGATGGAATTCCGAATTGGTGCCGGGCCGGCCGATCGAACCGGCGTAGAACACCTCGTCGCCGACCTTGAATAAAGTGACGTCCGGGCCGACCGCTTCGACCACACCGGCGGCGTCATAGCCGAGCACCTTGTGCGGCTCGCCAGGGCCGGCCTGGGCGCGCATGCGCACCTTGGCATCGACCGGGTTGACCGAGATCGCCTTCACCGCCACGCGCAGGTCGCGGCCCTTCGGGGCGGGGTTGTCGACGGTGATGTCGATCAGCGAGTCGGCATCGGTGAGGGGCAGGGACTTGAGATAGCCGATGGCCTTCATGGCAGGTTCCTCTTGAGGGAGCGGTTTCCGTCGTCATGCCGCGCCGGGCCGGTTCTGGCAAGAACTACACCGTAAAAACGGCCGATTTGCCGGCAATGCCTTCAACCGGGCCGCGCCACGGCCTATATCGGAGCCACGGCGACCGGAGAGATTCGACATGGGTTTGATGGTCCGTTTTGCGGTCATTGGGTTGGTGATGCTGCCCACCGTGGCTCTCGCGCAAGGACCGGCGCTCGAGCGCCGGGTGCCGAATGCCGCCGAGCTCAGGCTGTCCTATGCCCCGGTTGTGCAGCGCGTCGCGCCGGCCGTCGTCAATGTCTATGCCGCCAAGAACGTGCAGACCCGAAACCCGCTGTTCGACGACCCGATCTTCCGCCGCTTTTTCGGTGCGCCGGGCGGCAATGCCAATCAGCTGCAGAGGTCGCTCGGTTCCGGCGTCATTGTCGACGCATCGGGCCTGATCGTCACCAATGTGCACGTCATCGAAGGCGCCGATGAGATCAAGGTTTCGCTCGCCGACAAGCGCGAGTTCGAGGCAACCGTCGTGCTCAAGGATCCGCGCACCGACCTGGCCGTGCTGCGCATCAAGGAGCCGAAAGAGAAATTCCCCATTCTCGACTTCGCCAATTCGGACTCGCTCGAAGTCGGCGACGTCGTGCTCGCCGTCGGCAATCCGTTCGGCGTCGGCCAGACCGTCACCCACGGTATTGTCTCGGCTTTGGCGCGCACGCAGGTCGGCGTGTCGGATTATCAGTTCTTCATCCAGACCGATGCCGCCATTAATCCCGGCAATTCCGGCGGCGCTTTGGTCGACCTCACCGGCAAGCTGGTCGGCATCAACACCGCGATCTTCTCGCGCTCCGGCGGCTCGCAAGGCGTCGGCTTTGCGATTCCCGCCAATATGGTGCGCGTCGTGGTGACGTCGGCCAAGACCGGCGGCAGCGCCGTGAAGCGGCCGTGGCTGGGCGCCAAGCTGCAAGCCGTAACCGCCGATATTGCCGACAGTATGAGCCTCAAGCGCCCCGCCGGCGCCTTGATCTCGAGCGTCACGACGAACGGCCCTGCCGCGAAGGGTGGGCTGAAGGCCGGCGATCTTATCGTCTCAGTTGACGGACAAGCGGTCGACGACACCAATGCCTTCGATTATCGCTTCGCCACCAAGCCGCTCGGCGGCACCGCCAAGCTCGGTGTCATGCGCGCCGGGCAGGAGATCGTCGCGACGGTCGCGCTGCAGACCGCGCCGGACATGCCGCGTGAGGAAATCACTATTCGCTCGCGCTCGCCATTCTCTGGTGCGAAGATCGCCAATCTGTCGCCGGCGCTCGCCGATGAATTGCAGTTGCAGAATATCGACAATGGCGTCGTCATCCTCGACATCGACAATGGCTCTTACGCCAGCAATCTCGGCTTTCAGCGCGGCGACGTCATTGAGGAGGTCAACGGCGCGCCGATCAAGGTGACCAAAGAATTGGAAGCCGCCGCCAAGACGCCGCAAGGCGCCTGGCGCATTGTCATCATGCGCCGCGGCCAGAAAATTTCCGCGGTCTTCGGCGGATGAGCCCGCGCGGCCCATCAGGCCCCAATTTGTTCGCTGCTGCCGGCCTCGACAAGGATGCGCCGCGGCCGCTCGCTGACAAGCTGCGCCCATCAAAGCTCGACGAAGTCGTCGGCCAGGATCATCTGCTCGGCCCCGATGGCGTGCTGACGCGGATGTTGTCGACGCGCTCGCTTGGCTCGCTTGTGTTCTGGGGACCGCCGGGCACTGGTAAAACAACAGTAGCGCGGCTTCTCGCCGATGCGACCGAACTGCAATTCGAGCAAATCTCGGCCGTGTTCTCCGGCGTTGCCGACCTCAAGAAAGTTTTCGACGCCGCGCGCATGCGCCGTGAAAGCGGCAAGGGCACCTTGCTGTTCGTCGACGAGGTGCATCGCTTCAACCGGGCGCAGCAGGACTCGTTTCTGCCGGTGATGGAAGACGGCACCATCGTGCTGGTCGGCGCCACCACCGAGAACCCTTCGTTCGAACTCAACGCCGCTCTTCTGTCGCGTGCGCGTGTGCTCGTCTTCCGTTCGCTCGATGAGACTGCCGTCGAAAAACTTCTCACGCGCGCCGAAGAACTGGAAGGCAAACCTTTGCCGCTCGATGCCGGCGCACGTACCGCGCTCGCCAGCATGGCCGATGGCGATGGCCGCGCCTCACTGACGCTGGCCGAGGAAGTCTGGCGTGCCGCGCGCCCCGGCGAAGTCTTCGACCAGGCCAAGCTGCAGGAAATCGTGCAGCGCCGCGCGCCGATCTATGACAAGGCGGCAGACGGCCATTACAATCTGATCAGCGCGCTGCATAAATCGGTGCGCGGCTCCGATCCCGATGCGGCGTTGTATTATCTCGCGCGCATGCTGGATGCCGGCGAGCCGCCGCTTTACATCTGCCGCCGCGTTGTGCGCATGGCGATCGAAGACATTGGCCTTGCCGATCCGCAGGCGCTGGTTATCGCCAATGCCGCCAAGGAAGCCTACGACTTCCTCGGCAGCCCGGAGGGCGAACTGGCCATTGCGCAAGCGGTGCTCTATGTCGCCACCGCGCCGAAATCGAATGCCGGTTACGCCGCCTACAACACCGCCAAGCAGGTCGCCAAGACCGCCGGCTCTCTGGTGCCGCCGAAACATATTCTGAACGCGCCGACCAATTTGATGAAGTCGGAAGGCTATGGCCGCGGCTACACTTACGATCACGACACCGAGGAAGCCTTCTCCGGCCAGAACTATTTCCCCGATGCTTTGCCGCGCCAGCAATTCTACAATCCGCCGGAGCGCGGCTTCGAACGCGAGATCAAGAAGCGCCTCGATTACTGGGCGAAGATACGCAAGGAAAAGGGCGGGGAATGACGTGTCTGAGGATCGCGGCAATTCTCGCCGCGCTGATGCTGTCCGCTCCGTTGCACGCCGCCGAGCCGCTCACCGGCCGCTGGGCCACTGATGCTTCCGCTTGCGCCGGGCACTTCTTCAGCGCCGGGCCGTCGCCTTTGGTCGTCACCAGCTACGCCGTGCGTTGGCAAGGCGAGAGTTGCCGCATCGGCCGCCGGTATAAGGCCGGCGAGACCTTCTACATGGAGGCCTTCTGCTGGGGTGCCGCTGGCGAGCGCTCGATTCCCGTCTCGCTCCGCCCGCAAGGCCAGCGCCTGTCGCTGACCTGGGACCGGACGGCGCGGACCGAGCTCAAGCGCTGCCAATAGCCAAATAGCCAGCGGATTGAGTTAGTTAACGCCCGCGCCGTCGAAAAACGCCCCAAACCGGCATCGTGTGCTACAGACGGATTCTGAGCCGCGACACGCGCTCACGAAAACCCTGGTTGGAGCAGTTTGATGAGAGGCGGCAGAGAAGGCCCGCGCCCCGGTAGTGGCAAATCGTCCGTCGGCCGGACGTCGGACGGCAAGCGGGCGCCCGCCGGGCGCGGCGGCCGTCAGGACCGGCAGAAGGACCGCGGCGGCAAGTCAGCCGGCAAGCCGGACATGCGCGGCGACTTCAAGGGCAAGCGCGACGGCGCCAAGTTTGGCGCGCGCTCCGGCAGTAAGCCGGGTCCCAAGTTTGGTGCACGGTCTGATGCAAGACCAGGCGCCAAATTCGCCCCGCGCGCTGAGGCCAAGCCGGAGAGCCGCCCCAACCGCCGCTTCGATGCCAAGTTCGACGTCAAGCCGGGTCCACGCGCGCCGGCGTCACCGGGCCTGCGGCCGGGTTCACGCTCGCGCACGCGTCCGGATGCGCCTGCCGGTTCGATCCGCAACGAGAAGGGCCGTGCCTTTCCGGCGCGTCCGCCACGCAGCGCCTCGTTCTCGACCAAGGATGCGATGGCCGCCGTCGCCGCGACGCAGGCTTCCAACCCTGCGCCGAAGCCGAAAGCCGCGCCAAACCCGGCCAACTATTCTGCCGGCGTGCAGACGATCTTCGTCACGCAGGATGAGGACGGCATGCGTGTCGATCGCTGGTTCGAAGCGCGCTTTCCCGGCCTGTCCTTCAGTCACATCCAGCGCATTGTCCGCAAGGGCGAAGTGCGCGTGAACAGCCGCCGCACCGAACCGAAGAGCCGTCTCGTTGCCGGTCAGGCCGTGCGCATTCCGCCGCTGCAGCTTGAAGCGCCGAAGGTGCGCGATGAAGCGCCGCAGGACATGAAGAACCGCGAATTCCTGCGGTCGATCACCTTGTCGGAAGATGATGATGTGCTGGTGCTGAACAAGCCGGCAGGTCTCGCCGTGCAGGGCGGCTCGGGCGTCAAGGAAAACGTTGACGACATGCTCGAGTCATTGCGCGGCAAGCATGCCGATGCGCAGCGTCCGCGACTTGTGCATCGTCTCGACAAGGACACCGCGGGCTGTCTGCTGGTGGCGAAGACACGCTTTGCCGCTGCTGCGCTGTCCAAGACATTCCGCACCCGTGCCGCGCGCAAGATCTATTGGGCGCTTGTTGCCGGCGTGCCGAAGCCGAAGCAGGGCCGCGTCTCGACCTACCTCGCCAAGTATGAAGACGAGGAAGATTCATACATGCGCATCGCCACGCATGGCGAGAAGGATGCCGTGCATGCGGTGACCTATTACGCCGTTGTTGAAACCGCGGCGCAGAAGGTCGCCTGGGTCTCGTTGAAGCCGGTCACCGGCCGCACGCATCAACTGCGCGCGCACATGGCGCATGTCGGCAATGCCATCATCGGCGATCCGAAGTATTTCAATATCGAGAACTGGGAATTGCCCGGCGGTATCCAGAACCGGCTGCATCTTCTGGCGCGGCGCATTGTCGTGCCGCATCCGCGCGGCGGCACCATCGACATTTCGGCGCCGCTGCCGCCGCACATGCAGCAGTCGTGGAACCTGCTCGGCTTCGATATGGAGCGCTATGACCCGATCATGGACGCGCCGGAAGAGGACTAGCCAAGCGCGCGTCGCATCCCCATTTTAAGGGGATGCAGGGCCGTTTTGTCATAGCGTTGGCGATTGCCGCGATGCTCGCGCCGTCTGTTTCGGCGCGCGGGCAAACGGTCGACGATCCGTACAACATCATGCGGCCGGAGCCGGGCACGCGGCAGCCGAAGCCCGTCGAACCTTGGCTGGCGCCGAAATACAGATCGCCCCGCGGCAGCAATGAGCGCGCCGTCGTGCCGCGCCAGTGGCGGTCCGATCCGCCTTTGCGCGCCGAGGTGCCGCCGCCGATCTATGTGCCGCAACCCGGCCGGCTATTGCCCAACATGCCGGCTTTGCCCGGAGCAGGGCCGGGCGGCCGCGAGACGGGCCAGGACCGCGCAATCCGTTGCCAGCATCAGGCCGGGGTCTACGGCGATGCGACCGGCAATCGTGAAGCTTACGTCGGCGGGTGCATTAATCAGTAGCGGGCTCGTGTCCCGGACGCAGCGCAGCGTCGCTTGACGGTGCGCTGCAGATCCGGGACCCCGATTGTTTCAAGCAAGTAACCGGGGCCCCGGATCTGCGACGCATCACTTCGCTGTTCGCTCGTGCTGCATCGCGTCCGGGGCACGGGTCTTAAATCTCCTCCATCACCTGCGCATAGGAAATCACCGCGAACAAAGCCGTGCCGCCGATCATGTTGCCGATCAGCACCGGCGCCATGAATTGCCCGAGCATCTGCCACCACTGCCATTCACCTGCCAGCACCAGCATGGTGGCTTCCAGGCTGCCGGTGACGATATGGGTGAAGCCGCCGGCGGCGATGAGAGTGGTCATCAACGCGATCACGGCAAACTTCGCGCTCTCCGCCGTCGGGATCATCCACACCATGGCGGCGATGAGGAAGCCGGACGACACCCCGGCCAGGAACATGCGCGCCAAATCCATTTCAATGAGATGCCGGCTGACCTTCAACATGCCTTGATACAGTTCTGGTGAGACAACCGGCGTGAACGTGATGAACAAGGCCGCGAACAGGACACCGATCAGATTGGCAGCAAGCACGATGCCCCACACCCGGACGAGCCGCGCGAAATTCCGCCCGGTCGTATCCTTGAGGAAAGGCAACACGGCCGTGATGGTGCTTTCGGTGAACAATTGCTGGTTGCCAAGCACGACCATGAGAAAGCCGACGCTGTAGCCGAGCGCGACGATCAAAGGCCGCCATTCGGTGTCGGGCAGGTGGGTCAGCAGCACGGCCTGCGCCAAAAGCGAAAAGCTGATCGAAAGGCCGGCGGCCAGCCCCGACCACCACAGCGACGTGGCCGGCCGCTGCATTTCCTCTTCGCCCATCCGGCGCACGACCTCATAGATCACCGGCGTGCGCGGCATCGACATTTCTTCGACGTCGTCGATCTCGCGGTCGCTGATGCCGTGCCGGGGATGCACCGCCCCGGCGCACTTCTTGCCAGCGGAGGGTGTGCTGTTCTTAGCCATAAGGGAGCCTGTGTGAGGGAGGTCGCAGGCCAACGTCCGCTTCGGAGCCAAGTTCCAATCGCCGGAGCGGCCTTACCTGGCTAGAATTGGGTGGGGTAAGCGCGAACGGTGCGGAGGACAGTATGATCGACACCAGCAACTTCAAGCCGAAGACTACCTACGCCATTTATATCGATGCGCCCGCCAACAAGGTCTGGCAGGGGCTCACCGAGCCTGAATTCACGAAACGCTACTTCGCCGGCTTTGCCGCCGCCATTGAGCCCAAAGTGGGCGGTGTCTTTCGGCTATTGGCGCCCGATGGCCCGCCGGCCTCCTCGATGTCATAGGTCACCAGCGAAGCCGAGCCGCCGCGGGAACTATTAGACGCCGTTGCCGCGTTAAATCGATAACTATTTGATAGGACGATCAAAACGGTTTCCGGGGATATGTCCGGCGGCCGGCATGCTAGGACTTTGTCAACGGCTCAGCCTCTATATGAATACCTTGGGGCAAGGGGCGTCCGTTTGATAAGTGCGCGAACAGAGGTCGACGGCGAGCGCTTCGGGACCGCCCCGGAGCTCACGCCGGTTGCTGTGACGCGCTGGGGCGCCCGGCTGGTCGATCCGCAGACCGAGTGGGACTACCTGCTGCATCGCTTTGCCGATGACCGCCGCCGGGTGCTCTTTCTGACGGCACTGGTCGGGGTCGCCAGCACGGTCAATTTCATCGTCGTCTATGCGACCAGTGCGCCGTATTTCACCGCGACCCTGATCCCGGGGCTTGTCGGCATTGCCATGCCGATCTTCGGCTTCTGCCTGGCGCTGCGGCTGCGCTCGCCGACCATGCTGCAATTGATGATGCTGGCCCTTGTCGTCGTCGGCACAGTGACCCGGCTGAGCATGTTGACGCTGCAGCCGGCCACCGTCGACATGTGGATGACCCTGATGGTCGGCCTCATCTTTGTCATCTACCTGTATTTGCCGATCAGGCTCGCCGGCTCGGTCGGGCTGGCCGCCGGCTTTTCCTGCATTGCACCATTCTGGTGGTCGCAGGTGATGGGCGACGCGCTGCCGGCCGATGTGTTTTACCGCGGCCTGGTCTGGGTGGCGCTGGCCAATGCCTTGGGCTTCACCGCCGCCAATTCATTGCAACGCAGCCAGCGCATGCAATATGCGCAAGGGCTTGTGATGCGCCATTTGCTGTCGACCGACGCCATGACCGGCATCGCCAACCGCCGCCGCTTTGACAGCGCGCTGGAGCGCGAATGGCAGCGCTGCCGCCGCGCCGGCGCGCCTTTGTCGCTGCTGATGATCGATGTTGATCATTTCAAGAGTTACAACGATTATTGCGGCCACCCGCAAGGAGATGCCTGTTTGCGTCAGCTGGCGCGGCTGCTTGTCGACACAGTTGCACGACCCGGCGATATCGTAGCGCGTTATGGCGGCGAGGAATTTGTCGTGCTGATGCCGGAGATCAATACGGCCGGCGCGCTGGCGGTTGCCAACAAGCTGGCACTGGCGCTGCGCCATGCCGACATTGCGCATCCGCGCTCGCCAGCAGGGCCGCGATTGACCATTAGCATTGGTGCAGCGACGGCAAAGAACCTGTCGGGCAATCCGGCCGATCTCGTCGAATTCGCCGACCGTCTGCTCTATGCGGCCAAGGCCGCCGGCCGTAACCAGATCTCGGTCGGGCAGTTAACGCCGACTGGCGGAATCCGTGCTGCCTAATAGGCGCTGGCTGCGTCAAGCGCGGCGATGTCGTCACCAGACAATCTCACCGTTGCCGCTTCAAGAATGTCGCTGAGTTGCGAGAGGCTGGTCGCTGATACGATCGGCGCGGTGACGCTTTTGCGCGCCAGCAGCCAAGCCAGTGCCACCTGCGCTGGTGTCGCGTCGCGCCGGTCGGAGACCTCATCGAGCGCTTCAAGAATGGCCGTGCCGCGGGCGTCGAAATAGCCTTTGACCTTGGCGCCGCGCGCCGGGTTCTTGGCGGCATCGTCAGCCGAGCGGTATTTGCCGGAGAGGAAGCCGGAGGCGAGGGCGTAGTAACAGACGACGCCGATGTTCTCCTCGAGGCACAGCGCCTCATACTCCGTCTCAAACTTCTGCCGGTCATGCAGATTGTACAGCGGCTGCAGCGTCTCGTAGCGCGGGATGCCCGCCGCCTTGGAAGCCTCCAGCGAGGCTTTAAGCCGCGCCCGGGAGACATTCGACGCGCCGATGGCGCGCACCTTGCCGTCTTTGATCAATTGCGCATAGGCGGCCAGCGTTTCTTCGACCGGGGTGACGTCATCGTCGAAATGCGTCTGATAGAGATCGAGGCGGTCGGTCTGCAGCCGCTTCAGCGACGCTTCGGCCGAACGCAAAATGTAATCCTTGCGGATGCTCTTGCCCTCGCCCATGTCGGCGCCGACCTTGGTGGCGAGCACGACGCGGTCGCGCTTGCCGCTGGCCTTGATCCAGTTGCCGATGATCGTTTCTGACTCGCCACCCTGATGGCCCGGCACCCAGCGCGAATAGCTGTCGGCGGTGTCGACGGCGTTGAAGCCGGCATCGACAAAGGCATCGAGCAGCGTGAAGGCCGTCGCCCGGTCGGCGCTCCAGCCGAACACATTGGCGCCGAGCATGATCGGCGCGATTGAAATGCCGGAACGGCCGAGCGGGCGGAGGGTCATGATTTATACTCTTGTCATGCCCGGGCTTGTCCCGGGCATCCACGACTTGGTTCTTGTCTTGTAAAGACGTGGATGGCCGGGACAAGCCCGGCCATGACGCAAGAGAGGGTGGGAGCCCTGCGCCTACCGCATGCTGGCGTTGAACTTGTCCAGCATCGCCTGACCCGGGCAGAGCTCTTTTTCGTTCAGCGCATTCAGCGGCATCTCGACTGTTCCGAGGTGGCCGTGCAGGTCGTCGGCGTCCTTGTCCATGTAGAGGAGGCCGGTGACGATTTGGCCCTTCGCCGCGTGGCTCTGTAAGAACCCGAGCGCGGCAGTGCGGTCGTGCACATCGTAGTCGGCGTCCAGTTTGCGCAGCGCGATGGTCGTCCCGTCGTGCTGCTCGACAAGTTCAACCGTACCCGGATCGTATTTCACCTCGATCGGCATGCGCGAGGAGATGACGTCGAGCCGGTTCACCGCCTCGTTATGCTCGCGGACGAAATCGAAGCTCTTGGTCGAGCCGGCATGGTTGTTGAACGCGACGCAGGGCGAAATGACGTCGATAAAGGCCGCGCCCTTGTGCGAGATGGCCGCCTTGATGATCGGCACCAACTGGTGCTTGTCGCCGGAGAAGGAGCGGGCAACGAAGCTGGCGCCGAGTTGCAAGGCAATCGCGACGAGATCGATGGAATTGTCGGTATTGGTGATGCCGCGCTTCGACTTCGAACCGCGGTCGGCGGTGGCCGAGAATTGGCCCTTGGTCAGGCCGTAGACCCCATTATTCTCAACGATATAGGCCATGTTGACGCCGCGGCGCAGGGCATGGGCGAACTGGCCGAAGCCGATCGAGGCGCTGTCGCCATCGCCCGACACGCCGAGATAGATCAAATCGCGGTTGGCGAGATTGGCGCCGGTCAGCACCGACGGCATGCGACCATGTACCGAATTGAAGCCGTGCGAATTGCCGAGGAAATAGGTCGGCGTCTTCGACGAGCAGCCAATGCCGGAGATCTTGGCAACCCTATGCGGCTCGATCGACAGCTCGAAACAGGCCTGGATGATCGCCGCCGTGATCGAGTCATGGCCGCAGCCGGCGCACAAGGTCGACACCGTGCCTTCATAGTCGCGGTGCGTGTAGCCGAGATCGTTCTTCGGCAGGTTCGGGTGATGGAATTTCGGCTTGGCGAGATAGGTCATGAAGTCACCTTCATCGGCGTCACCTTCAACTGATCGAGATGGTCGCCAATCGCCTTGGCGATAAAGCGCGCGGTAATCGGCGTGCCGTCATAATGCAGGATTGGCACCAGCCGCACCGGATCAATGCCGCATTCGTTGACGATCAGCGAACGCAATTGCGCATCGCGGTTCTGCTCGACCACGAAAACAAAGTCATGGTCGGCGACGAATGAATTCACCGACGAATGGAACGGGAAGGCGCGGATGCGCATGCGGTCGATGGCATGGCCGCGGCCCTCGATGATGTGGATCGCTTCGTCCATCGCCGGCGCGGTCGAGCCAACATAGATCACGCCGTATTTGGTCGCCTTGCCGGAATTGGCCTGCAACGGCCGCGGCACAATATCCTTGGCGCTGTCGAACTTGCGCACCAGCCGCTGCATGTTGTCGACGTAAGGCGCGCCTTCCTCGGTATATTTGGCGTAGCGGTCGCGCGACGTGCCGCGGGTGAAGAACGAGCCTTTGGTCGGATGCGTGCCGGGATAGGTGCGGAACGGAATGCCGTCGCCATCGACATCGAGATAGCGACCGAAGTCGCGGCCGGCTTCCAGTTGCTCCGCCGTCATCACCTTGCCGCGGTCCATCTTGCGATTGTCATCCCAGGCCAAGGGCCGCGATAAATGGTTGTTCATGCCGATGTCGAGATCGAGCATGACGAAGATCGGCGTTTGCAGCCGATCGGCGAGATCGAAGGCCAATGCGCCGAACTCAAACGACTCCGCCGGGTTCTCCGGAAACAGAAGCACGTGTTTGGTGTCGCCATGCGAGGCATAGGCGCACGAAATGATGTCGCATTGCTGCGTCCGCGTCGGCATGCCGGTCGAGGGGCCGGCGCGCTGCACGTCGAAAATCACCGCCGGAATTTCAGCGAAATAAGCGAGGCCGATGAACTCCTGCATCAGCGAAATGCCCGGACCCGACGTCGCCGTGAAGGAGCGCGCGCCGTTCCACGACGCACCGATCACCATGCCGATCGAGGCCAGTTCGTCCTCGGCCTGAACAATGGCGTATTTCGCCTTGTTGGTTTCCGGATCGACGCGATATTTGGCGCAGTATTTGGTGAAGGCGTCCGCGACCGAGGAGGAGGGCGTGATCGGATACCAGGCGCACACCGTGGCGCCGCCATAGACCGCGCCCAGAGCCGCCGCCGCGTTGCCCTCAAGAAAAATGCGGTCGCCGATCTTATCGGCTTTCTGCACCCGCAGGCCGATCGGGCAGTTCAGGTTGAGAATGGCGTAGTCGCGGCCGATATGCAGCGCCTTCAGGTTCGGCTCGATCAGCTTCGGCTTGCTCTTATATTGCTCGCCGATGAGTTGCTCCACCGCCTTGATGTCCATGTCGAGCAGCGCCGACAGCGCGCCAATATAGATGATGTTCTTGAACAGCTGGCGCTGGCGCGGGTCAGTGTATTCGCGGTTGCAGATCGCCGTCAGCGGCATGCCGATGACAGTAATGTCCGGGCGAAATTTGGACGCCGGCAGTTCCTTGGTCGAGTCATAAAATACATAGCCGCCAGGCTCGATCGAGGCGATGTCCTTGTCGAAGGTCTGCGGGTTCATCGCCACCATCATGTCGACGCCGCCGCGGGCGCCGAGATGGCCTTCCTCCGTCACCCGCACTTCGTACCAGGTCGGCAGGCCCTGAATGTTCGACGGGAAGATATTGCGCGGCGCCACCGGCACGCCCATGCGGATAATGGCACGGGCGAACATCTCGTTGGCGCTGGCCGAGCCCGAGCCGTTGACGTTGGCGAAACGGACGACGAAGTCGTTTACGCGGCTGATCGTTGTGGCGGTCGGCATGAGCTTCCTGCGTGTGTCATCTCAAGCATGTATTTCTGCATGTCCCAGGCGCCGGTCGGGCAGCGTTCGGCGCACAGCCCGCAATGCAGGCAGACATCTTCGTCCTTGATCATGGCGCGGCCGGTCTTCAGGCCCTCCTGCACATAAAGCGCCTGATCGAAATTCATCGCCGGCGCGGTCAGCCGCGTGCGCAGTTCGGCTTCCTCGCCGTTCGGCGTGAAGGTGATGCAATCCATCGGGCAGATGTCGACGCAGGCGTCGCACTCGATGCAAAGCGGCGCGCTGAACACGGTCTGCACATCGCAGTTCAGGCAGCGTCCGGCTTCCTTCAGCGCGAGGCCAACATCGAAGCCGAGTTCGACCTCCGACTTGATGTCGCGCAACGCAATGGTGAGGTCGCGATGCGGCACCTTGTAGCGCTTGTCGAGGTCGATCTGGTTGTCATAAGACCATTCGTGAATGCCCATCTTCTGGCTCATCACCTCGACCGCCGGCTGAGGCCGGTCGGTGAGGTCTTCGCCATTGAGCATCTTGTCGATTGAAACAGCGGCCTCGTGGCCATGTGCCACGGCCCAGATAATGTTCTTCGGGCCGAAAGCGGCGTCGCCGCCGAAGAAGACGCGCGGATTGCTCGACTGAAAGGTCACCTTGTCGACCTTCGGCATATTCCATTCGTCGAAGTCTATGCCGGCGTCGCGCTCGATCCAGGGGAAGGCGTTCTCCTGGCCGACAGCAACCAGCACGTCGTCGCAGGGGAAGTGCTGGTCCGGCTCGCCGGCATTGACCAGCTTGCGGCGGCCCTTGGCGTCGAGCTCCGGCTTCACCTTTTCGAACAGCACGCCGGTCAGCTTGCCGTTCTCATGGGTGAATTCCTTCGGCACCAGAAAGTTATGGATCGGGATGCCTTCATGCTGGGCATCTTCCTTTTCCCAAGGCGAAGCCTTCATCTCGTCGAAGCCGGAGCGGACGACAACCTGCACCTCGTCGCCGCCGAGGCGGCGCGACGAGCGGCAGCAATCCATTGCCGTGTTACCGCCGCCAAGCACAATGACGCGCTTGCCGATCTTGCTGATGTGGCCGAACGACACGGAGGAGAGCCAGTCGATGCCGATATGAATATTGGCGGCGGCTTCCTTGCGGCCGGGGAGGTCGAGATCGCGGCCGCGCGGCGCGCCGGTGCCGACGAAGATCGCGTCCCAGTCTTGCGCCAGCAATGCCTTCATGGACTCGATGCGCTGGCCGCCGCGGAAATCGACGCCGAGATTGAGAACGTAATTGGTCTCTTCGTCGATGACGCTATCGGGCAAACGGAATTTCGGGATCTGCGTGCGGATCATGCCGCCGGCCTTGGCATCGCCATCGAACACCGTGACGCTATAGCCGAGCGGCGCGAGGTCACGGGCAACAGTCAAAGCCGAAGGCCCGGCGCCGACGAGCGCGATACGCTTGCCATTGCGGCGTTGCGCCGGCTTCGGCATGCGTTCGGTTATGTCTTCCTTGAAGTCGGCGGCGACGCGCTTCAGGCGGCAGATCGCGACCGGCTCTTCCTCGACACGCACGCGGCGGCAGGCCGGTTCACAGGGGCGGTCGCAGGTACGGCCGAGAATTCCCGGAAAGACATTCGACTTCCAGTTCACCATGTAGGCGTCGCCGTATCGTCCGGCGGCGATCATGCGAATGTATTCGGGGACCGGCGTGTGCGCCGGACAGGCGTATTGGCAGTCGACGACTTTATGAAAGTATTGCGGGTCCGAAATATCGGTACTTTTCATTGCTACCTCAGAACGCGGCCGCAAGTGATCTCTGTACGAGCGGTTCGCGTCGTTTCCCCGGCCGAGCCTTATTGTTTGGCTCGATTCCAGATTGGAGCTTATTCATTAGAATGGCTTTAGGCTAGATATCCATCGGATATGGCTCGGCTTTTTACGCCCGAGTGTGTTGCGGTGCACAAAGGCGGTTGCTAAGGCTCACCCTATGAAACTGGTGCTTTTCGACGTCGACGGAACACTAATGGACAGCCAGCACATGATCTGTGCGGCCATGGACATGGCCTATCGCGGACAGGGCCTTGTGTGCCCGCCGCCGGAGGCGGTGCGTTCTATCATCGGCCTGTCGCTGGCCAACGCGATACGGCAACTGGCCGAAGCGCGCGACCACCCGATTGATGGCCTCGTTGAGGGCTACAAGGAAGCGTTCCGCACCATGCGGCTTTCAGGCACCTGGAAGGCGCCGCTTTATCCCGGCGCACGCGATGCCATTGAGCGTCTGCGCAAACGTGATGATGTCGTGCTCGGCGTCGCCACCGGCAAGTCGCGCCGTGGTGTCGATGCCATGGTCGAGACGCATGGACTTGAAGGCGTATTCATGACCATCCAGACGGCCGACACATCGCCATCAAAACCGGATCCCGGCATGGTGCTGAGTGGCATGCGTGAAACCGGTATCGGGCCGGAAGACACGGTTGTCATTGGTGACACGGCGTTCGACATGCAAATGGCGAAGAACGCCGGCGCGTCGGCGATCGGCGTGTCATGGGGTTATCACGCGGTTGCCGATCTGCACGCGACAGGCGCGTCATCGGTGGTCGACGATTTCAATGCGCTCGATGATGCGCTGGCGGCGCTGTGGTCCGCCAAGATGAAAGTGCCAGCCGATGCGTGAGTTCATCGAAGAGATATTCATCAATCAGCCCCTCGATCCGATGGTGTCGGCAAGACAAGGCGCCAAAGCGAACTTGCGCAAGCGTTTCTACAAGCAGGCACAAGTTGGTGAAGACACCGGCGACGGCTTCCCGCTGCTGCTCGACGGCAAGCAAGTGATGACGCCGGCGCGCCAGCCGCTGGTCGCCCCTAGGCGCGAACTAGCCGAGGCCATTGCCAAGGAATGGGAAGGGCAGGTCGAGGTCATCGATCCCTTCGCCATGCCGCTGACCCGTTTGTCGAACGTCATCATCGATGGCGTGTCGAAGGCGCCGCAGCCGATCATTGACGAGATCGTGCAATATCTTGGTTCGGATCTGGTCTGCTATCGCGCCGATACGCCGCCCGGTCTGGTCGAGAAGCAGAAGGCGGAATGGGACCCGGTGGTCGCCTGGGCGCGCGATGCGCTCGGCGCGCGCTTCATCCTTGTTGAAGGCGTTGTCTTTGCAGCGCAGCCGGAGGAAGCGATCTCCGCCGCTGCCACGAGCATTCCCAACGACGCGTGGCGGCTTGGCGCTGTGGCCTCGATCATGACGCTGACCGGCTCGGCCTTGATCGCGCTGGCGGTCAGCGAGGGCGCGCTTGATCCAGCCGCGGCGTGGAAGGCCGCGCATGCCGATGAGGATTACCAGATGTCGCAATGGGGCCTCGACGACATGGCGCTACAGCGCCGCGATAACCGCTTTGTCGAATTCATGGCGGCGGCGACGGTGCTGAAACATGTCGCCGGATGACGCCATTATTCTGCGATCCGGCGACGCCACCGCGCGGGTGGCATTGCACGGCGCCGAACTGACATCGTGGACAGTCGGCGGCCGCGAGGTGATGTGGAGCGCCGATCCGCAATACTGGGCGCGTTCGGCGCCGATATTGTTTCCGGTGGTTGGTGCGTCGCGCGACGGCGCCGTCAGCATTGCCGGCAAGACGTTTGCCATGCCGCAGCATGGCTTCGCCCGCGACAGTGTGTTCGATGTTGTCGAGCGTTCGGATGATGCAGTGACATTGCGGCTGATCGACAACGGTCTCGCGCGCATGCACTATCCGTTTTCGTTTGCGCTCGCCGTGACGGTCAAACTCGCCGGCGATGAATTGACGATTGAGTTCTCCGTCGAGAACACCGGCGGCAGCACGATGCCGTATCAGCTCGGCTGGCACCCGGCCTTCGTCTGGCCGTTCCTCAGCCATCATAAAGCGGGCCATGAGGTCCTGTTCGCGTCAGACAAGCCGCGCGCCATTGTCCGTCCGAATGCGTATGGCCTGCTCAAGCGTTCTTCGGTGTCGGCAGAGGCGCGACTGGTGCTTGACGATCAGATGTTCGAGCAGGGCGCTCTGGTTTTCGCCGATGCTGGCAGCGACGCGGTGACGTTCACGTCGCCTTCCGGCGCGTCATTAAATATCGCCGTCGAGGACTTCCCGCATTGGGCGATCTGGACGAAGCTAGGGGCACCATTCGTCTCGATCGAGCAATGGACCGGCCTGCCGGAATGGGAAGACGAGCCGCGCCCGCTTAAAGAAAGGCCGTCGGCCATCCTGCTGGAGCAGGGCGACCGACGGCGTCATTCGATCCGATTGAGCGTGACGACAGCCTAGTGGCCGCTGCCATCCCCCTGGCGCGTGGTCTCGAACAAAAACCAGGCGCGCTTCTCGGCGGCGTCGATGAAGTTTTCCAAGAGGCTCGCCGACGCGACATCATTATGCTCGTCGCAGACTTCATGCGCGGCGCGCATCGCCTTGATCGTGGTCAAGGTGTCGGCGTGCAATTCCTTCAGCATGTCGTCGGGCGACACGTAGTCGGCATCATTGTCCGAGATAGACTGCTTCTTCGAAATGTCGCCGATCGAGCGCAAAGTATTGCCGCCAATCTTGCGCACGCGTTCGGCCAGTTCGTCGGTCGAGGCGAACAGTTCGGCGCCTTGCTCGTCGAACATCAAATGGTAGTCGCGGAAATGCGGGCCGCTGACATGCCAGTGAAAATTCTTGGTCTTCATGTAGAGCGCAAAGGTGTCGGCCAGCACGCTGTTCAGCGCCTCGGCGACTTCCTTGGTGGCGTTGCTGTTGAGGTCGGTCGGCGTTTTCAGCCGCGGTTCACCCTTGGTCGGCATGTGGAATGTCCTTGAGGTCAATGAAAGTCCACTTCTCAACTTAAGGCCCGCGGAGGCTATTTCAAGCGTTCAGCGACCGCTTCCGCGATACGTTTGAACAAAGGATCCCACATTGCCGGCGCATTTTGCCTAAAAATGCGCATGGACGGATACCACGGGCTGTCGTCGCGGTTCAGCATCCATCGCCAGTCCGAGATCATCGGCACGGCGGTGAATACCGGCGTACCGAGCGCGCCTGCCAGATGTACGATCGATGAGTCGCAGCCGACCACCAGGTCGAGCTGGCTGATCACCGCGGCGGTGTCGAGGAAGAAGTCGCTCTCGGCATTCGTGTCGGCATCGATGCTGCGGATCTTGTCGCGGAAGGCGACGCCGCGGATGTCCTGCACCGCCTGCCCCTTCTGCAGCGCAATGAATTCGACGCCGGGCAGGGCGGCAATGTGCCGGAACGCGGTCAGCGGAATATTGCGATCGGCCATTTGAGTGCGGTCGGGATTACCGGCGGCCCAGTTGATGCCGATCTTGAATTTGGCGTTGCCCAGCTTTTCGGCCCAGGCCTTCACCCGCGCCGGCTCCGGCGTCAGGTAGGGCACATCGCGCGGCAAGGTCTCCGGCGTGGTGCCGAGCACACTGGGCACGCTCATCAGCGGCAACCAGCGCAAAGGCCGAATGGTCTCGAGCTCGGCAACGTCGGTGACGATCTTCACGCCCGTCAGCGTCTTCAGCAGCGGCGCCATGCCCTTGCGCACCAGCAGCACGACGTCATGGCCTTGCGTCGCCAAAGCCGGCGCGAAGCGGGCGAATTGCATGATGTCGCCGAAGCCTTGTTCGGCGACCAGCACGATGCGCTCGCCGTCTCGCTTCTCGCCATGCCAGTGCGGGTCGGTCAGCGGCTTGAAGGTTGGGTTGGCGAATTCGGCGCGGTGGTCGTAATCGGCAAAGCCGCCAACCCAGTCACCGGTCATCAGCTTGATCTGGCCGCGCGACGCATAGGCTTCGTGCAGGCCGCGCTTGAGCTTGACGGCGCGGTCGTAGGATCCGATCGCGTCGGTGAAATGGGCGGTGTCAGTCTTGCCCTGAGCCATGTCGATCAGACCGAGATCCTTCAGCACGGCCCCACGGTTGGCGTGCACCTCGGCGGCATCCGGTGCCAAGGCAATGGCCCGGTCGTAATCCTTCAACGCGTCCGCAGGCCGGCCGAGCAATTCCAAAAGCCCGCCGCGGTTGATCAGTTCGGGGGGTGAATCCGGCGCCAGCGTCAGCGCCTTGTCGAAGCTCTTCAGCGCCTCCACCGGCATGCCGGCATCGGTCAGGATATTGGCGCGGTTGGCATGCGCGGCGGCGAGGTTCGGGTCGAGCGAGATCGCCTGGTCGAGCGCCTTGATCGCCTCCAGCGGCTGGCCCAGCCGGTCCAAAGCCTGGCCGAGCAGATTGAGCATGCGCGCCTCGGCCGGCACCAAAGCCAGCGCCTTGCGCACCAGATTGACGCCTTCCTTGAACTGGCCCTCCTGGCAGGCAATCACCGCGACGTAATAGAGCGCCTCGGCGTTCTTCGGGTCCTTTTGCAGGACGTCGCTATATTGCTGCATGGCCTGGGCAAGCTGGCCCTGGCGGTGGTGAAACAGCCCCTGGGTCAGGAGCTGGGCCATGGTCATGTGGGTGGTCTGCTGCTCGGTCATGGGGGGCTTTTAAGCAGGGTCGGGGCTTAAGCCAAGCCTCCGGCTTGCCTTGGCAACATATGCCTTTTGCAGCGCACCAAAGTGGTTAAACTCGCCTCAGGATTAAGAAGGGACGGCAGGCGGCATGAAGGACATTCTCGACAGGCTGGAAGAGCGGCGCGACGAGGCCCGCCAGGGCGGCGGCGACAAGCGCATTGCCTCCCAGCACAGCAAAGGCAAGCTGACCGCGCGCGAGCGTATCGAGCTGTTGCTCGACAAGGGCTCGTTCGAGGAGTTCGACATGTTCGTTGAGCACCGCTCGACCGACTTCGGCATGGAGAAGACCAAGTTTCCCGGCGACGGCGTTGTCACCGGCTGGGGCACGGTCAATGGCCGCATCGTCTATCTGTTCTCCAAGGACTTCACCGTGTTCGGCGGCTCGCTCTCCGAGACCCACGCGCAGAAGATCATCAAGGTGCAGGACATGGCGCTGAAGGCGCGCGCGCCGATCATCGGTCTGTTCGACGCCGGCGGCGCGCGTATCCAGGAAGGCGTCGCCGCGCTCGGCGGCTATGGCGAAGTGTTCAGGCGCAATGTGCAGGCCTCAGGCGTCATCCCGCAGATCAGCGTCATCATGGGCCCGTGCGCCGGCGGCGATGTCTATTCGCCGGCCATGACCGACTTCATCTTCATGGTGCGCGACACGTCCTACATGTTCGTCACCGGCCCCGATGTGGTGAAGACGGTGACCAACGAAGTCGTCACCGCGGAAGAACTCGGCGGCGCCTCGATCCACACCACCAAGTCCGGCGTCGCCGATGGCTCGTTCGACAATGACGTCGAGTGCTTGCTGCAGATGCGCCGCTTGATCGACTTCCTGCCGTCGAATTTCGAAGCGGGTGCGCCCTCATGGCCGACGCTCGACGACGCCGACCGCATCGATGAATCGCTCGACACACTCATCCCCGATAATCCGAACAAGCCCTATGACATCAAGGAGCTGATCACCAAGGTCGCGGACGAGGGCGACTTCTTCGAAATCTCCACCGCTTACGCCAAGAACATCGTCACCGGCTTCGGCCGCATTGCCGGCGCGACGGTTGGCTTCGTCGCCAACCAGCCGATGGTGCTGGCCGGCGTGCTCGACTCGGATGCCTCGCGCAAGGCAGCACGCTTTGTGCGCTTCTGCGATGCTTTCAACATTCCGATCGTCACCTTCGTTGACGTGCCCGGCTTTCTGCCCGGCACCGCGCAGGAATATGGCGGCCTGATCAAACATGGCGCCAAGCTGCTGTTCGCCTACAGCCAGTGCACCGTGCCGCTGGTCACCGTCATCACCCGCAAGGCCTTCGGCGGCGCCTATGACGTGATGGCGTCGAAACATGTCGGCGCCGACGTCAACTATGCCTGGCCGACCGCGCAGATCGCGGTGATGGGCGCCAAGGGCGCGGTCGAGATCATCTTCCGCGCCGACATCGGGGACAAGGATGCCATCGCCGCGCGCACCAAGGAATATGAAGACCGTTTCCTGTCGCCTTTCGTCGCCGCCGAGCGCGGCTATATTGACGACGTCATCATGCCGCACTCGACGCGCCGCCGTATCGCCCGCGCGCTGGCCATGCTCAAGAACAAGCATGTCGAGCAGCCGCGGCGGAAGCACGACAATTTGCCGGTGTGAAAACTTAAAAGTCGTCGGACGTCTCTGATCCCCCTTGTCGGACTGCGCGTTCGCGCGCAGTCTTGTGCCTTAGCCGCCATCAGAGCGGCATTAGGGGAGGACCGCCATGCTCGCCGCAGGATTCCGCACGCTCGCTTTCACCGCTACCGCTGCCGTCATCCTCGCCGCCGCGCCGGCGCAGGCCCAATATCCCGAACGCAACATCACCCTGATCGTGCCCTATGGCGCCGGGGGCGGCACCGACATCACCGCGCGCATGCTGGCCAAGGATCTCGAAGCCGCGCTCGGCAAGCCGGTCACTGTTGAGAACCGCGCCGGTGGTGGCGGCTGGGTCGGCTGGGGCGCACTGGCGCAGGCCAAGCCCGATGGCTACATCATCGGCTATCTCAACGTACCGAGCATGTATGCCGGCTATCTCGACAAGCAATACAAGCGCAGCGAGACGCTCGACAGCTTTACGCCGCTGATGAACCACGTGCTCGATTATAATGTCTGGGCGGTGAAAGCGGACTCGCCGTTCAAGAGCGTCAAGGACATCGTCGAGGCGGCGAAGAAAACGCCGGAGACGCTCACCGTGTCGGCCTTCGGCGCCGGCTCCGACGATCACCTCGCCATTCTTTCAATGGAGGTCGAGAACAAGATCAAGATGATCACCGTGCATCACAAGAGCACGGCCGAGGCCAAGACCGCCGCGCTCGGCGGCCACATCCATGTGCTAGGGGCCAACATCAGCGAAGTGGCGGAGGAGGCCAAGGCCGGCACCATCCGCATTCTCGGCGTCATGTCGCCGGAGCGCTCGCGCTTCATGCCGGACGCGCCGACCTTCAAGGAGCAGGGTTTCAATCAGAACTGGTCGGTGTCGCGCGGCATCGCAGCGCCCGCGGGTCTGCCGAAAGATGTCGAGGCCAGGCTCGTCGCCGCACTGGAGAAGACGCTGAATTCCAAGGAGCACCAGGACAAGGCGGCCTCGCTCAGCCTCGAGCCGCGCGTCATCAAAGGTGCGGAGTATGTGAAGTTTCTGAAGGACAACGAGGTGTCGACCAAGACGTTGATGGGGTGGTGAGGGGGCAGGGGCGCGAGCGCTTCAACTTTTAACCCGTCATCCTGAGGTGCGAGCGCACTTGCGCGAGCCTCGAAGGAGACGGCCGCGCTATACGGGCCGTCGCCCTTCGGGGCTCGCTCCGCTCGCACCTCAGGTTGACGGAGTGAAGTGATGCATCGCCCACAAACAACGTCATGGCCGGGCTTGTCCCGGCCACGAGAGAACCCTGAAATCTACAATCAAAGGTAAACCGCAATATTTCGACTGGGATCGTGAGGCACTCCTTGCCGCCATCCAAACCAGAATATCACGCAAAGATCGCCGTGAATTGGTCCAGGGCGGCCCGTATCAAAAGTACATTCTCATACTGATCACGGATGAATTTGTGCTCGGTAGATCTTTGGTAGATGAGTTTTTGAACGATGCGGTCTTTGAGGTTCAGATGCTCACAGACGTCTTTCTTGCCTTGGGCTACGATCCCTCGATCAAAGAGTGTCCGGTCTTCTCGCTATCTCTTTCGAAGCCCGTTGAGCGGACCAGCGACGTCACCCCTAAACCTCCTTCCTCCCTCTAAACCTCCCGAACATCTTCCGCCCCTCAGCCCCGAACAACACCACCTCATACACATCGCTCGCGCCAGCCACGTCCATGCCCGGCGAACTTGCAGGCATGCCGGGCACGGCGAGGCCAACAGCGCGCGGCTTCTCGGCCAGCAGTTTGCGGATCGACGGGTAGGGCACATGGCCTTCAATGACGTAGCCGCCGATCTCGGCGGTGTGGCATGACGCGAGGTCCTTCGGCACGCCGAGGCGTTTCTTCACCGCGTCCATGTTGGCCGTTGCCGTCACCGAGACATTCAGTCCGGCCTTGCGCAAATAATCGACCCAGCCATCGCAGCAGCCGCATTGCGGATCCTTGCTCGCGGTCATCTTTGGCAGTGCGGTTTTCCCGCTTCCTTGCGCCCAACCGGTACATGAAAAAACAGGAACGGCCAGCAGCCCGAACGAAAATCCGCGCCGCGTCATGACTTGTGGAGGCATGTGTTGGTTCCTGCTCATTCGGTTGAGGACACAGCGTAACAGAAGTCGGCTTTTTTGTGCTCCGTTCTGTCGCGTCAGATCAGCGCGCGGGGGCAGCGCATTTGGTCGTAGGGTGCAGTCGGGGCGC
The DNA here is from genome assembly GCA_030655215.1 of Pseudolabrys sp. Lineage (GTDB taxonomy): Bacteria > Pseudomonadota > Alphaproteobacteria > Rhizobiales > Xanthobacteraceae > Pseudolabrys. The sequence continues at coordinate 28,618 of JAURVZ010000060.1, forward strand.
GCTGATGCTATATTGGCGGCGAGCCCTTCGTTCACAGGAAATGGCCTTTTGAAAAAGTTTCTCCTTGCTCTCGCCATCTCCGCCACACTCTGTAGCGCTGCGTCCGCGCAACTCGTCAACGAGAACCTGCTGGTCACGATCCCCGAAGGCTACAAGGTCGGCTTCAACGCCAAGCAGCCGAAGATGATCATGCAGGAAATGGTGCCGCAGGCGGAAACGGTGGAGGCGTGGACCGAGATGGTCACGGTGCAGGTCTTCCTCGGCATGAAAGGCGTCACGCCGGCCCACTATGCCAGCAACATGCAAGAAATCTGGGCCAAGTCCTGTCCCAATGCAAAATCGCTGCCCGTCGCCAACGGCGCGGAGAATGGCTATCCATTTCTGTTGTGGGTGTCGTCCTGTCCGCGCAACACGACAACGGGCAAGCCGGAGATCACCTGGTTCAAGGCGATGCAGGGCCAAGACAGTTTCTATCTGGTGCAGAAGGCGTTCAAGTTCGAGCCATCGAAAGCGCAGATCGAAACCTGGACGACGTATCTAAAGAAAGTCTCGGTCTGCGATTCACGTCGCGCCGATCGGCCCTGTCCGAAAACAAACTGAGGAGTTCAATATGCCAACGCCGATCGAATACGCCGATGCCTCACCGCAAGTGCGTGCGGTCTATGACGACATCAAGACGTCGCGCAATGTGCCGGACGTCAATAATTTCTGGAAGTATCTCGCCAATGATCCGGCGACGCTGAAGCGCACGTGGGAGAGCATCAAAGAAGTCATGTCGCCCGGCGCGCTCGATCCCTTCACCAAAGAACTGGTCTACCTAGCAGTGTCCGTTACCAATGGCTGCGGCTATTGCACGGCGAGCCACAGTGCCGCGGCGCGCAAGGCCGGCATGACCGATGCCATGTTCGGCGAGTTGATGGCCGTCACCGGAATGGCAAACGAGACCAACCGGCTCGCGAATGGTTATCGCGTACCGGTCGATCCCGCATTTCAGAAGTAGCTGACGCTACTGATTGCTGTTCTTGCCTTCGGCCGCTTCGCTCGGCGGGTTCGGCGCGATGGTCGGCGCGGTTGAACCGGAGCCGGTCGTGGCGCGCTCGGTCGGCGCTGTCGCTGCCGGCATTGTCGAACTCGACACAGCGGGCGGCGTGTCAGATGCCATGGTCGGCTGCGAGCCTTGGTAATGGCTGTTGATCGCCAGGCCCGTCAGCACGACGACGATGGCGAGGAAGGCGGCCACCTTGACCAGTGCATTGGAGTCGCGCGGCTCGGGCGTCACCAGCGGTGCCGGCTCCGGCGTGTTCGGTTTGAGCCGCGAGTCTTCGCTCTCGGGCAACTTGTTCACATTCAAATCCATTTGTGCCTCCGCATAGAGTTCATCCGGCGCCATGAAGGCGCCGGATGTCTTGTTTGCTCGTTCAGGTTACTGCTGAGCCGGAGCGGCGGGCGCTGCCGGAGCGGGGGCAGCTGACGGCGCCGGATTGGTCATCGGCGACGTCGAGCCTGAGCCCGTTGTGCTCGGAGGCGTCACATTGCGCACCGGACCGCTATTGGTCGTCGTGAGCGGCGCCGGGTTAGCGCCCGGCGCGCTGGCCGAGTTCTCGGTTCCGCCATTATTCCAGCCGGCAAGCACGACGAAAGCGATCAGGGCAACGACTGCCAGGCCGGCAACCCAGCCCCAAACGCCACCGCTGCTCTCTTCGCGCAGGGCGGGCTGCAGTCCTGGTTGAATGAAATTCGGGTCGGTATTCCGCGGATCGTCAAGCCGCTGGTCGGTATAACGGGGATCTGACATGGATATCCTCCTTGGTTCCGGACGTTGTTCGTCTCGGAGAGGAAACCCGCAAAGGTCGAGTCCGGTTCCTGATTCTATTTAGGGAACACGGCTGCTATGCCGTTTTGGGAACCACCTTGGGGGTGGTCACGCGGACGGCGAGGACCCAGGCCAGCCAGAAAACGATGAAAAAGGCCGCCAGGAAGACCGGCAGGCTGGTCGCGGGCGACCATTGTTCCACTGTCCGGCCAATGGCATAGGCGCCGACATCGCCGATCAAAACGAACACGATGTAATAAATCATGATCTGCACGGCGAACCCTCTCTCTCGCCCGCTTCATCTCGCAACTGCGTTGCGGGTGGCGGCGGCGACAGTTCAGGTGCTCACACTTGGCGCAGGAATGCTATAGCGCCTTGCCTCATTGAGTCGCGCGAGCGTCATTTCTTACGAGATTTTTATGCCCCTGAGCCGTTTCGCGGTCATCGCTGCGCCCGTCATCTTCGTGCTGTTGTGGAGCACGGGATTCATCGGCGCGCGCTATGGGCTGCCTTATATCGAGCCGATGACCTTTCTCGGCCTGCGCATGGTGTTCGTCGTCGCCATTCTCGGCGCGATTGCCGTTATCGGCGGTGCACGCATGCTGACGGGTCCGGAGATCGGTCACAGCCTCGTCGTCGGCGCGATGGTGCACTGGCTCTATCTCGGCGGCGTCTTCATCGCCATCAGCCAAGGCGTGCCGGCCGGTGTGTCGGCGCTGATCCCCGGATTACAACCGATCCTTACCTCGACCATTGCCAATCGTTTCATGGGCGAGGCGGTAACGCGGCTGCAATGGGCCGGCCTCGCGCTCGGACTTGTTGGCGTCGCACTCGTGCTGCACGACCGTTCGCTGGTCATGTCCGGCACTTTGTTCGGCTGGATCTGCAATGTGATCTCGCTGTTCGGCATCACGCTCGGCGCGCTGTACCAGAAGCGCTATTGCGGCAACATCGACTGGCGCGCCGGCAACCTCATGCAATATGCCGGCGCTGCGGTGCTATTCGGCATTGCCGCCTTTGCTTTCGAGACGCGCGTCATCCACTGGACCGGCGAACTGGTGTTCGCCTTGGCCTGGCTGATTCTGGTGCTGTCGATCGGCGCCGTTGGCCTGATGTACTGGCTGATCCGCCGTTCGGCCTCGACCGGTTTCGCCAGCCTGTTTTATCTGGTGCCGGCGGTGACGGCCCTGATGGCCTACATTTTGTTCGGCGAAAAGCTTGACGCCATTTCGATCGCCGGCATGGTGGTTTGTGCCGCCGGTGTCGTGCTGGTCAATCGCGCCGCGCCGAAAAAGACGTAAGCCTTACTTCTTTTTGTCGAGCACCATTTGCGTCTGCGTTACCATGGCGCACAGCTTGCCGTCGCCGCGGGTGATGCGCGTCTGCCAGACCATGGTGGTGCGGCCGCGATGCAGCGGGATGCATTCGGCGTAAGCCGTGTCGCCGATCGGTATGCCGGCAAAGAAATTGGTCTTGCTCTCGATCGTCGTCGTGCTCTGGCCCTCAGTGAGATTGGCTGACGCCGCCGTGCCGCCGATATTATCGGCCAGCGCCATGATCGCGCCGCCATGCATGATGTTGAAGCGGTTGTTCAGCTCCGGCCGCACGGTCAGCTCGGCGGTGATCTTGTCGCGCGAGACGAGCGTCACCTTGAGGCCGAGAAACTCGGCGAAAGGCGGCTGCTGATAGGCCATCGGGTTGACGTCGCTCATTATATTCTCCGGGCAGGGCACAAAAAGAAAAGGGCGCGGATTTGGCCCGCGCCCTTCGTCTATAGCAAAGAAAATCCGCGGCGTTTACTTAGGCTGCGGCACCGTGCGCAGGTAAGGCTTCACGGTCTTGTAGCCTTCCGGATAAAGCGTCTTGGCTTCATCATTGGTGATCGCTGCGGTCAGGATCACGTCGTCGCCTTGCTTCCAGTCGGCCGGCGTCGCGACGCGATGCTTGGCATTGAGCTGCAGACTGTCGATGACGCGCAGGATTTCCTGGAAGTTGCGGCCGACCGCCATCGGATAGACCAGGATCAGTTTGATCTTCTTGTCCTGGCCGATGATGTAGACATTGCGCACGGTCTGGTTATCGGCCGGCGTGCGGCCTTCCGAGGTGCCTGAGGTCGAGGCCGGCAGCATGCCGTAGGCCTTCGAAATCTTCAGCTCGGTGTCGCCGATCATCGGATAGTTCGGCGCGAAGCCGCCGACATCCTTGATGTCGACCGCCCACTTGGCGTGGTTCTCGACCGGATCGACCGACAGGCCGATGACCTTGGCATCGCGCTTGTCGAATTCCGGCTTCAGGCGAGCGACCGTGCCGAGCTCTGTGGTGCAAACCGGGGTGAAGTCCTTCGGATGCGAGAAAAGCACGCCCCAGGACGAGCCGAGCCAGTCGTGAAAGCGGATTTTGCCTTCGGTGGTTTCCGCTTCGAAGTCCGGCGCGGTGTCGCCAATCGCCAAAGTCATGTGAGAATCTCCAATTCGTCGAAAATGAAATGATCCGGCGCTTAATATAGGTGTCGCTTGCAGAGGGGAATAGGTGGCCTGCGAAAGAGCATGGATACAGCGCCGGGCGCGCGCGGCGTAGCTCAAAGCCACTGCGGCAGCCGTCGTGGCGGCAAGGATATTCTCAGTGCCCGGCGGCCCGGTGCATTGACATTTCGCTGCAGTGCCGCAAAGTCCAAAACAGGCAATGGGGTGGGGAATAAGGCGGCTATGTTCAAGCGCATCTTGATCGCCAATCGCGGTGAAATCGCCTGCCGGATCATCAAGACCGCGCGCAAGATGGGTATCGAGACGGTCGCCGTCTATTCAGAGGCCGACAAGGACGCCCTGCATGTCGAGATGGCCGACACCGCGATCCTGATCGGCCCGCCGCCCGCCGCGCAAAGCTATTTGATCATCGAAAAGATCGTTGCTGCCTGCAGAGAGAGCGGCGCGGAGGCCGTCCACCCCGGCTATGGCTTCCTGTCCGAGCGCGAGGCTTTCCCGAAGGCGCTGGAAGCGGCCGGCATCATCTTCATCGGCCCGAACGCCAAAGCCATCGCCGCCATGGGCGACAAGATCGAGTCGAAGAAGGCCGCGGCCGCCGCCAAGGTTTCCACCGTGCCCGGCCATCTTGGTGTCATCGCCGATGATAAGGAAGCGGTGAAGATCGCCAATGAGATCGGCTACCCGGTGATGATCAAGGCCTCCGCCGGCGGCGGCGGCAAGGGCATGCGCATCGCCTGGTCCGAGTCCGAAGTCGCGGAAGGCTTTGCCCGCTCCAAGTCGGAAGCCAAGTCGTCCTTCGGCGACGACCGCATGTTCATCGAGAAGTTCATCGTCGATCCGCGCCACATTGAAATCCAGTTGCTCGGCGACAAGCACGGCAATGTTATTTATCTCGGCGAGCGTGAGTGCTCGATCCAGCGCCGCAATCAAAAGGTGATCGAGGAAGCGCCATCGCCGCTGCTCGATGAGGCGACGCGCAAGAAGATGGGCGAGCAGGCTGTCGCTTTGGCCCAGGCTGTCGGCTATGACAGCGCCGGCACGGTCGAGTTCGTTGCTGGCCAGGACAAGAGCTTCTTCTTCCTCGAGATGAATACGCGCTTGCAGGTCGAACATCCGGTGACCGAACTGATCACCGGCGTCGATCTTGTCGAGCAGATGATCCGCTCGGCCGCCGGCGAGAAGCTCTCGATCAAGCAGAGCGATGTGAAGCTGAATGGCTGGGCGGTCGAGAGCCGCGTCTATGCCGAAGATCCGTACCGCAACTTCCTGCCGTCGACCGGCCGTCTGACGCGTTACCGTCCGCCGGTCGAGCGTATCACCGGCGGCGTCACGGTTCGCAATGATACCGGCGTGTATGAGGGCGGTGAGATTTCGCTGTTCTACGACCCGATGATCGCCAAGCTGGTGACGCATGCGCCGACGCGGCTTGAGGCGATCGAAGCGCAAGGCGATGCGCTTGATGCTTTCGTCATTGACGGCATCCGCCACAACATTCCGTTCCTGTCGGCCTTGATGGCGCATCCGCGCTGGAAGTCCGGCGCTTTGTCGACCGGCTTCATTGCCGAGGAATTCCCCGAAGGCTTCCACGCCATCGCGCCGGATGGCGAGCGCGCGCAGGTGCTGGCTTCTGTTGCCGCGTCAATCGATCACGTTCTCGGCGAGCGCAAGCGCAACATTTCCGGCCAGATGACCGGCCGCAATGTCATGCGCGACAGCCAGCGTGCGGTCTGGCTCGGCGATAAGGAGTACAAGCTCGAGGTGAAGCGCGAGACCGGCACCATCGCTGTGCGTTTTCCCGGCGAGAGTAAACCACGCCATCTCGCTTCGGACTGGGCGCCCGGCGATCCGCTATGGAGTGGCGAGATCAACAGCCATCCCGCCGCGGTGCAAGTGCGCAATCTGCCGAACGGCTTCGCGCTGTCCTATCAGGGCGTCGAGACCAAGGCCTATGTCTATACCGAGACCGAGGCCGCTTATGCGCGGCTGATGCCGGTCAAGGTCAAAGCCGACACGGGCAAGTTCGTGCTGTGCCCGATGCCGGGCCTTGTTGTCTCCGTCGCCGTCAAGGAAGGGCAGGAGGTGAAGGCCGGCGAAACCGTCGCAGTGGTCGAGGCGATGAAGATGGAAAACGTGCTGCGCGCCGAAGTCGACGGCACCGTGAAGAAGATCAACGCCAAGCCCGGCGACAGCCTGGCGGTCGATGCGGTGATCCTCGAATTTGCCTGACGTTCCAACGGCAGGAACCCGCGACGCGACGGGGCGTTGGTCCGCACACCCCAAGGACCAGCACCATGCCGCCAAAAGAACCGCGCGACGCGCCCGACCTCGAACCCGACAATGAGCCCGATATCGTCGGCTCCGACGTGATCGAAGACATTCCGCCGAGCGACGCTCTCACGGAAGACGGCGGCAATCCCGATCATCCGATCCACGATGAGGATGAAGAGGATCTCGGGCCGGAGGACTATGAGCGCGAGATCGACAACGCCAACAGCGCGGTTTGATCGCGGGCTTAGCCTTCTGTATATCGGACGGCGATGACTTTGTACTTCGCCTATGGCTCGAACATGCACCGCGCCGCCATGCAGGCGCGGTGTCCGTCTGCGCGTGCGTTAGGCGCGGCCAAGCTCGACAGCTACAGGTACTTCATCGGCGTTGATGGCTGGGGTTCGGTGAAGCCTGCACCCGGCGGGTCGGTGCACGGCGTGCTGTGGCGGCTGACGCCGCGCGATCTCGCCGCGCTGCATTCATACGAATTGCTGCACAAGGGACTTTATGATGTGCGCTATTTACCGGTGCGGATCGGTGCGCGCCGAGCGCTGGCCATGCTCTATGTGCTGCGCCGGCGCAGCAACGGCCGGCCGAAGCCGGGTTATGCTGAAATGTGCGCCGCTGCCGCGCGCACATGGGGTTTGCCGGAGCGCTATGTCCGCTCGGTCGCGCGCTGGTCGACATCGCGCTGGACCGGCAGCCGGGTGATCGGTTGCGGAACCTGACATGAGCGAACCTGCACCCGTCGTCGTCCACATCGTTGTGCATGGCCGCGTGCAGGGCGTCGGCTATCGCGTCTTCGTGCAGCGCGAGGCGGCGCGTCATTGCGTTGAAGGCTGGGTGCGCAATTGCCGCGACGGCACGGTCGAAGCTTTGTTCAAAGCTGAGCCGGAAGTGATCAATGACATGATCGCGGCCTGTCGGCGCGGGCCGCCGGGCGCGCGCGTCGATGCCATCGATCAGCGCGCCGGCTCGGACGCTGATTTAAGAGCGCGCGTGCCGGGCGAGGAATTCTCGCTACTGCCGACATTCTGATCGGCGGTTTCGCCAAACAACTCCTCAAACGCGCCGCGCAGCGCCACATCGACATCGGTCATCGCCGCCGGAATCCCGAGATCGACCACGCTGGTGACGCCATAGCGCGCGACGCTGACGCCGCAGGGCACGATGCCGCCGAAATGGGAGAGGTCGGGTTCAACATTGATGGCGATACCGTGCAGCGTCACCCAGCGCTTCACGCGGATGCCGAGCGCGGCAATCTTGTCTTCAAAGCCGTCACCTTTATCCGGCCGCTTCACCCAGACGCCGATGCGGTCTTCGCGCCGCTCTCCCTTCACATTGAAGGCGCCGAGCGTGCGGATGATCCATTCTTCCAAGGTGGCGACGAAGCGGCGCAGGTCGGGCCCGCGCCGCCGCAAATCGAGCATCACATAACCGACGCGCTGGCCAGGGCCGTGATAGGTCAGTTGGCCGCCGCGGCCGCTATCGTGCACCGGGAAGCGGGCGTCGAGCAGGTCGGCGCGGTTGGTGCTGGTGCCGGCGGTGTACAGCGGCGGGTGCTCGACCAGCCAGACCAGTTCAGAAGCCTCGCCATTGGCAATCGCTTCGGTGCGCGCATCCATGAAGGCAACGGCGTCCTCATAAGCCACGGGTGAGTCGCTCACGCGCCATTCCACCGCCGCCATTCCGGCCGGTTGGGGCATCCCTAAATTCAGCTCGTCGCGCATATTAACCACTGATTAACCATACCATGGTGACCATGGCGCAAGGCCCCGTTTCCGAGAGGGCAAGACGATTCATGACAGGAAGTTGGGCACGTGGGCACATTTGACAAGGTTTCAATCGACATCACGGTGGTGCTCGGCACCACGACCATGCCGATCCATCAGGTCCTGCGTCTCGGCCGCGGCGCCATCATTGAACTCGATGCCGGCGAGGACGACGCCGTCAGCATCCTCGCCAACAACCTGCCGGTCGCCAAGGGCACGGTGGTTGTGAACGGCAACCGCATCGCGGTCGAGGTTGGCGAATTGCTGCAGCGCCCGGCCGATATGCGCTAGACGGCCGTTTGCAGCCTCAAATTCGGGTCCAAGCAGCCCGATGCCATAACGGCTTGATGGCACGGCAAAATTCCCGTCGATCTTGCCTGAGAGAATGCCTCTCAGGGCCTTGTCCCTTGTAACCCTATTTGTTAGACGATGCGCCGTTACAGGGGCGCGGCTACCGACGCGTTCTCTTCGTACTATGCGGCCGTGGCGGAATTGGTAGACGCACTGCCTTGAGGTGGCAGCGGAGCAATCCGTGGAAGTTCGAGTCTTCTCGGCCGCACCAGTACACTCTTCATCTTTTACATCGCTGTTTCGTTCATTCCCGCACCATTAGGTGCGGGAATCGACGGCTCGCGGCTGTCTCGCCGCTCACCTCGGGCCGGTAGCGAACAGACGCCGGTAGCGGGTTGCCGCTACACCACCGCCGCCGTAGACTGTGGCGGCAATGGGGCGGGGGTCTTTCATGATGCGGTTTGCGGGGCTTTTGGCGAGTCTGTTTCTGCTGGCGGGATGTGCGTCGGTCGTGCGTGGCACGTCCGAGGCTGTGCAGTTCGACAGTGAGCCGCCGGGCGCCGAAATGCGCTCCATCGTCGATTATCCCTGCGGCGGGCCGTGCCCGACCAATCAGCAAGGCGGGGCCGGCGGCAGCGCCTATGTCGAGTCGGACGTCAAGACGCCGGTCGAAAACGGACCGGCCTGCGTGACGCCCTGCGTCGCCGAGGTGAAGCGCAACCAGGCGCTCATCGTTACTTTCAGCAAAGCCGGCTACGAGCCGCAAACCGTCAAGCTGGGCGTGCAGGTTTCCGGCGGCGGCGCTGCCGGCGTCGCCGGCAACGTCTTGGTGGGTGGCGGTGTTGGAATGCTCGTCGATGCCGGCACGGGCGCGGGGATGGATCATCACCCGAACCCGCTGAAGGTGACGCTGCAGCCAATCCGGCAGGCGGCACCAGCCGCTGCAAGAAAGCCGCGGCGGTAGCGGCTCACACAGTCTCAATGCGGATCAGTTTGACCGTCACCCTGATGTGCGAGGAAAGCATTGCTCAGTGAAGGCCGACGACCCTCACACCGCTTCAATACGGATCGGCTTGGCGCCTTCGTACAGCACCGCGCGGCCGAATTCGTATAAGCGGTCCATGCCGGACGTCAGCGTGATGAAGTGATTGCCGGCGAGCTGCCCGAGCTTCGAGGCGAAATGCACCGCGCCGTAGGCGAGCAGGATTTCGGTTTCACTGATGCCGCCCGGATAGACGATCATCTGGCCCGGATGCGGATAGCTGGTGTGGTTCTCGTAAGTGAGGCCGAGATCGAGGTCGCCGAGCGGCACCCACACGCCTTCGCCGCTCCAGCGCACGTGGATGACCTTCTGTTCGTAAGGCAACAACTTCTTGAAGATGGCCACGGTCTTGGGCGCCAGTTCGGTCTCGAACTTGGCGTCGAACACGAACGATCCGGCGGTAATGCGTAGCTTGTCCATCTTGGCTCCTGACCCTGCTTGAGGGCTCCGAATAGCGATTAAGTCCGGCACCGCCAATGCTGCACCGGCTCGGCGGTTATGACAATTGGCCGGCCAGCCTAGCGGGACCGGAACATGCCGCCGAAAAGCGAGGCTGAGGCGGTCTGCGTCCTGCGCGTCTTCTGCTCGAGCGCCGCCGCCAGTTTTATGTCGCGCGGCGAAGGCTTCGACTTGTCGGTGCGGGCGGCGGTCTTGATCGAGCCGGTGGTCTCTTCCTTCTGCGGTGCGACGCGCGGCCAACCCGGCTTCTCCGCCACCATTGTCGGCGGTAACGGCGGCACGCTGTCCGGACGCTCGCCGCCTGGCACAGCGTGGACGACCCGGTAGCCCTTGGCCTTCAGCTCCTTGAGCAAAGCCGGCACGGCATTGGCGGTTGCCGGGTTGATGTCATGCAGCAGCAGAACGCCACGATGGCCCTTGGCGGCGAGCCGGTCCATCGCCTTGCGCACAATCTGCGCCGAGGTGATGCCGCGGTGCCAGTCGTCGGCGACCTCGTCGGCGCTCCACACTGACAGGCGCTGCGCGGCGAGGTAGCCTTCCGCCTCGTTCGAGCGGGCGAGGCCCGGAATGCGGAAAAACGGCGCGACGGCGCGGTTATCGCCGACGGCTTTCTTCACCGAGGCGATGCCGCCATCGACTTCGCTGGAAATGCGCTTGAGGCCGAGCTCGCCGAGGCTGAACGGATGATGCTGGCTGTGCGTGCCGATCGTGTGCCCGGCATTGTAGATCTTGCGCACCAGGTCCGGATTGTTGCGCGCCATGGTGCCGACGAGGAAATAGGTCGCCTTGACGCATTCCTTGGCCAGCGCGTCGAGCACCCGGTTGGAATAGGGCGGCAACGGGCCGTCGTCGAAGGTGATGACCACCTCATGGTCGTTCAGCGGCAAGGTCGCCCGGTACTGCATCGTCCCAATGCGCGGGAAGGCCTTGGTTTCGACCGTTAACGTCCGGCTGGTGCCGAGCGCGTTCGGATTGCCGGGGCAGGGTGCCGCCCAGGCTGAAGACAATAGGGTGCTCATGCTGCCGATAAGGCAACCAACAACAATCAGAGTTTTCTGCATAACGCCCCGAACCGAATCCGCCTTCGATGCCGAAACCGAAGGTGGCGGAACGCGGCTTAAAACGCGATATAGCCGTTAACCAATTAACCCGTATGGTTAACGATCTAAGCCATTGATTTTGTTACGCTCTCAAAAAGCGCATTAACCATGTTTTCAACAGGGTTAATTTTTGCCGGCCGTTTTAGTGGTCCGCGGGCACCACATGGACGATGCGATATCCACGCCGCTTCAGCTCGCGCAGCAGGGCCGGGACCATTGCGGCGGTCTGCACCTTGGTGTCGTGCAGCAACACGATTCCACGGCCAACATGATCGATCCGGTCGAGCAGGAGATGAAGCTGCGTTTCCGGCGCCATCGGCAGCCAGTCGCTGGCCCAGACGTCTGCGCCGAACACGACAATGCCACGCTGCTCGAGGCGGTCGAGGAGCGGCCCGCTCGAGGCAAAGCCGGGAAAGCGGAAGAACGGCGTCGTCGGGTCGGTGCGAGCCTGGCCAGTGGCGGCGCGTTCGTCGCTGGCGATGCCGCGGTTGATGTCGGCCTCGGCCTTGTCGACCGGCATCTGGCTCAGCATTGGGTGAGAATAGCTGTGATGGGCGATGGTATGGCCTTCGGCAAGCGCGCGCCGGACGATCTGCGGATGCGCGTCGGTATTGCGGCCAAGCAGGAAGAAGGTGGCGCGGACGCATTCCGCCTTCAGCGCGTTGAGCACCCGTGGCGTCGTTGTCGGCCACGGGCCGTCATCGAAGGTCAGCACCAGTTCCTTGTCACGCAGCGGCAGGGTCTGCGGGAAATGCTTGCGGCCAACCCTGGGTGTCCTACTGGCGTCGACTGTCAGCACCCGCGCTGTACCGAGCGCATCGGGATTGGCGCAGGGCTCTGCCAAAGCAGGCGAAGAACTGGCCGCCCACGCTGTCAGAACAGCGGCAAGAGCGATGACAAAAATACGACTCATAATGCGCCTCGGCCGCGACCTTTGACCGCAATGGCGAAGATCGGCAAGGCCGCGCGATAAACGCGGTTAAGTGGCGCATTCTGCACGATTAATGTTTGCTTCCGCGCAAGCGCCAAGCGTACAAGCGCCTCACGTTTCATCTTCTCCTGCCGGGGCACGGCATGAACGCGCAAGCCAACTCAAAAGTCCTGGAGAAGCCGCCGCTGCGCGACGAAAACGGCGCCATCCGCGCCGATTTCGTTGCCGAGGCCGCGCGCGCGATCGAAGCCCTCGACGTGCCGACGCTGCGCGTCCTCGTCGGCGACCTTCATGAATCCGACGTCGGCGCGCTGCTCGAGGCTTTGGAGCACGACGACCGGCCGCGGCTGGTCGAACTGCTCGGCATCGACTTCGACTTCACAGCGCTGACCGAAGTGGATGATACCGTCCGCGAGGACATCCTCGAGGAACTCGAGCCGCAAACCGTCGCCGAGGGCGTCCGCGATATCGATTCCGATGACGCCGTCACCATTCTCGAGGATATGCCGCGCGACGAGCAGACGGACATTCTCGGCCGCTTGCCGGATGACGAACGCCTCGCGCTGACACGCAGCCTCGATTACCCGGAAGACTCCGCCGGCCGGCGGATGCAAACCGAATATATCGCGGTCCCGCCAGGCTGGGATGTTGGCCGCGCCATCGACTACATGCGCGAGACCGAAGAACTGCCAGAGCAGTTTTACGAGCTTTATGTTGTTGATGATGACGGCCGTTTCCTCGGCGCCGTATCGCTCGACAGGCTGCTGCGCAGCAAAAGGCCGGTGCCGATTGCCGACCTGATGGATGAAGAGCGCCGCCGGGTTCGCGCCGACGAAGACCAGGAAAGCGTAGCGCGGCTGTTCCAGCGCTACGATCTGGTCGCCGCGCCGGTGGTCGATGCCAATGAACGTCTGGTTGGCGTCATTACGCACGACGACATTGCTGACGTTATCGTTGAGGAGGCGGAAGAGGACATCAAGGCGCTCGGTGGTGTCGCCGCCGATGAAGAACTGTCCGACACCGTCTGGTCGATCGCCCGCGGCCGCTTCAACTGGCTGCTGGTCAATCTCGGGACCGCATTTCTGGCATCGTCGGTGCTTGGCGCCTTCGAGGGCGAATTGCAGAAGATGGTGGCCCTAGCTGTGCTGGCGCCGATCGTCGCCGGGCAGGGCGGCAATGCCACCACTCAGACCATGACCATCGCCGTGCGCGCGCTGGCGACGCAGGAGCTCAGCAGCAGCAATGCGCGCCGCGTCATCATCCGCGAACTGCTGGTCGGCTTGCTGAATGGTATCGCCTTTGCCGTGATTGCCGGTGTTGCCGCCTATGCCTGGTTCAACGTCCCCGGCCTCGGCATTGTCATGGGTCTGGCCATGATCTGCACCATGGTCGCGGCGGCGGCGGGCGGTATTCTTATCCCGCTCGGCCTGCATCGCCTGAAGATCGATCCGGCGGTGGCGTCGAGCCCATTCGTCTCGACGGTGACCGACATTGTCGGGTTTTTCTCGTTCCTGGCCATCGCCACTTTGTGGTTCGGCCTGCGCTGATTGCGCGAAAACCAGCATAATTAGGCCTGATAGCCGATTGCCCGGCGCTATGGTTACCCTTCATTCACCGTCTTTGCTGACTCGACATTAAGGCTGACTCTTTATCCCTGAGGCGCTGGGGACCGCAGTGTATCGCGGGGAGTAAAGAGTGCGCGGCGAAGCTGTATCGAAAAAGGCCCGGTCTGCTCCGGGGCGCGGCTGGCTGGCTTTGGCAAATGGCGCCGGGGCCGGACAGAAGCATGCGCAGGATGGCGTTAGTCGCGCCAAGGCCCGCCGCAAATTCTCGGCGTCGCGCCTGATCGTCCTTCTCGCCTTGCTCGCCGTCGGTACCACCGTGATCAGCGCCGGCGTCGGCTACGGCATGGCGCGACAGAGCGACGAGAATTTATGGTCGGATCAGCGCACCGCCTTGCGCAATGCGGTCGGCGAATTCCGCAACTTGTTCGGCCAGAACCGCCAGGTCGATCCGCGCTTTGTCCGCATGGTCGAGCACAGCGCGCGCCTGCAGGACCTCAAATTCGAGACCGAGCCCTCCGCAAGCGACCGTGAGTCGCAGCCTGTGCTGGATGCGCAAGGCCGCATCGCCGGCTTCTTCACCTGGGAGAAGACGCGGCCGATGGGCGCGGCGATGGACCGGCTGATGCCCTATATCTCCGGGCTGGCGATTGCGCTGATTGGCTTTGCCGGCTTCTCACTGGCGCAATTGCGCCGCACCCGGCGTGAACTGACACTGAGCGAAGAGCAGGCGCGCCGCGCCGCCGACGAAGACAAGCTCACCGGCTTGCCCAACCACGCCAAGACTCTCGAACTGCTTGACCTCTATCTCGCCGAACATGCCGCGCATGAGACGACCACCTTCGCGCTGATCGAACTTGATGGCATGGAAGACGTCACTTCCCATCTTGGCGTGCTCGGCAGCGATGAACTGATCGTCGCCGTCGCCGATCGTCTGCGCGAGGCCATCCCGGCCGAAGCCGTCATCGGCCGCGTCGGCAGTGACCGCTTCGCGCTGATGCTGATTGCCGAGGATGAAATCGACGTCGAGCCGATGATCCGCACCGTGCTGGAGAATATCGCGCGGCCGCATTGGTTCGAGAGCGTCGTCCGCGTCAGCGCCCATGCCGGTTTCGCCCAAGCGCCACGGCACGCCACGACCCGTGGGGAACTCACCCGCCGCGCCGAACTGGCCTTGCGGGCGGCGGCCAAAAAGGGCCCCGGCGCCATTGTCGGTTTTGAGGCCGCCATCGATACCGTCACGACCGACCAAAAGTTCATCCAGCGTGAACTCCCGCGCGCGCTGAGCGCCAATGAACTCGAACTGCATTATCAGCCGATCATCGCCGCGCATGGCGGCCGCATTGTTGGCGTTGAGGCCTTGCTCCGCTGGACCCATCCGCAACGCGGCGCCATTGGCCCGGCCGTATTCATACCAGTCGCCGAGCAGATGGGGCTGATGGATACGCTGGGCGCCTTCGTGCTGCGCCGTGCATTGCAGGAAGCCAAGCGTTGGCCCGACCTCTATATCGCCGTCAACCTGTCGCCGTTACAGGTGCGTGACCACACGATTGTTGATGTGGTGCGTTCGGCACTGGAGGAAAGCGGCGTGCCGCCGTCACGCCTGATGCTGGAAATCACCGAAGGCGTGCTGATCGATAATCCGGAAGAGATGGTCCGGCGCATCGAAGACCTGCATGCGCTCGGCGTGCGCGTTGCGCTCGACGATTTCGGCTCCGGCTATTCCAACCTCAGCTATCTGCAGCGCTTCCCGCTCGACAAGCTCAAGATCGACCGCAGCTTCGTGGTCGCGCTCGGCACGTCGGCCAATGGCGGCGTCATCATTCAGGCCATTGTCGCGCTCGGGCGCGCGCTTGGCCTGTCGGTGCTGGTCGAAGGTGTCGAGACCGAGCAGCAGCGCGTGCTGCTGCGGCTGGCCGGCTGCGACGAGATGCAGGGCTTCCTGTTCGCCAAACCGGCACCGGCCGCGACGATCGACCGGCTGCTGAGCCAGCAGAAGCAGAACGCCGGCAGCAAAGGGATTTCGGCACCGCCGGCGACGCTGACAGCCTGACATTCAGCCTATACAGTGCGTGCCAACGATACACCGGAGGCGGCGCATGATCCCCAATAGCTGGGCGGGCTTTGATTTCGGCCTCGGCGAGGATGCCGACATGCTGCGCCAATCCGTGCGTGGCTTTGCGCAGGACAAGATTGCGCCCCGGGCCGAGGAGATTGACCGGAGCAATGTGTTTCCGCGCGACCTCTGGCCGGAAATGGGCGCGCTCGGCCTGCATGGCATTACCGTCGATGAGGAATACGGTGGTTCCGGCTTGGGCTATCTCGCCCATTGCGTGGCGATGGAGGAAGTGTCGCGAGCGAGCGCCTCGGTCGGCCTGTCCTACGGCGCGCACTCCAATCTTTGCGTCAACCAGATCAATCGCAACGGCACGCCCGAGCAGAAGCGCAAATATTTGCCCAAGCTGATTTCCGGCGAGCATGTCGGCGCGCTGGCGATGTCTGAGCCAGGCGCCGGGTCCGATGTCGTGTCGATGACAACGCGGGCCGATAAAGTCGGCGACCGCTATGTGCTTAATGGCTCGAAGATGTGGATCACCAATGGTCCGATCGCTGAGACTCTGGTTGTCTATGCCAAGACCGACCGCACCGCCGGCGCGCGCGGCATCACCGCGTTCCTGATCGAAAAGGGTATGAAGGGTTTCGCGCCGGCGCAGAAGCTCGACAAATTGGGCATGCGCGGCTCGGATACATCCGAGTTGGTGTTTACCGATTGCGAAGTGCCGGCGGAGAATGTTCTTGGCGCCGTCGGCAATGGCGTCAATGTGCTGATGTCAGGTCTCGACTTCGAGCGTGTCGTGTTGGCCGCAGGGCCGCTGGGCATCATGCAAGCCTGCCTCGATCTCGTCATCCCTTATGTCCATGACCGCAAGCAATTCGGGCAGTCGATCGGCCGCTTTCAACTGATCCAGGCCAAGCTCGCCGACATGTATGTGTTGATGAACGCGGCCAAGGCTTACGTCTACGCGGTTGCGCGCGGCTGCGACGAGGGGAGGGTGACGCGCGAGGATGCCGCCGGCGCGATTCTCTATGCGGCCGAGAAGGCCACATGGATGACGCTGGAGGCGATCCAGTGCCTAGGTGGCAATGGCTACATCAACGACTTCCCGGCCGGGCGCCTGCTGCGTGACGCCAAGCTGTATGAAATCGGTGCGGGTACGAGCGAAATCCGCCGCATGCTGATCGGCCGGGAGATCTTCGAGAAGACCAAGTAGCTCGGCCATTAACGAATTCGAATGCCGAATCACTGACCCATTGGCCGACCAACTCAGCCAGTGGAGACATGATCCATGATGCGCGTGCGCTTGAAAGCCGATGGCCGAATTGTCGAGATCCTGCCGGACGGCCAAGAGAAAACCGTCGAACACCGGGATCCGGCTGCTTTTGTGCGTCACGTCCGCTCGCGCTGCGGCCTGACCCAGGCGGCTTTCGCGGAAAAGATCGAAGTTCCAATCGAGACAGTACGGAACTGGGAACAGGGCAAGCGCAATCCGCGCGGGCCGGCCCGGGCGTTGCTGAAGCTGATCGATAGCGCCCCGGAAGCGGCTTTTGCCGCGCTGGGTGGCCGCCGCTGAAGGTTTTCTGGTCGCTTGGCAGGCTGGCTTTGACCGGGCATTGTCCCGGTCCGCCCGCTTGTTCCCAGGAGACCGGAATGCAATTCGTTGACGCTCATGGCGCCCATATCCCGCAGATCGGGCTCGGCACCATGACCCTGAAAGATGATGTCTGCGTGAAGGCGGTGAAGGCCGCGCTGGACATGGGTTACACCCATCTCGACACCGCCGCGTTCTACGCCAATGAGCGCGAAGTCGGCGAGGGGCTGCGGGCCTGGGGCGGCAAGCGCGAAGACGTATTCGTCACGACGAAAGTGCGCGAGAACAATTTGTCACCTGAGAATTTCAACAAGTCGCTCGATCAGAGCCTCACCAATCTGAAATTGCCTTATGTCGACTTGTTGCTGATCCACTGGAACAACAAGGACATTCCATTTTCCGTCAGCGTCGCGGCTTTATGCGCTGCGAAAAAGGATGGTCGCGCCAAACATGTCGGCGTCGCCAACTTCACCACCACGATGCTGGACGAAGCCTGGGCGGTGACGACCGAGCCCTTGGTCTGCAACCAGATCGAGATGCATCCTTACATCAACCAGGACACGGTCGTCGCGGCGAGCGAGAAGCACGGCATGGCGGTCGTCGCCTATTGCCCGATCGCGCGCGGCAAACTGGAGGGTGGCGACGCGCTTGAGCGCATTGGCGAGGCGCATGGCAAGAGCGCGGCACAGGTCTCGCTGCGTTATCTGATTCAGCGTGGCGCGGTGCCGATCCCGCGCACCGCGACGCCCGCGCACCAGAAAGCCAATCTCGACGTTTTTGATTTCGCTCTTAGCGACGCCGAAATGGCGGAAGTGAAGAAATTGAACGCCGCCAACATGCGTTTGATTACGCCTCCCCAGTCGCCTGTGTGGGATATTCCATGAGCCGCGCCTTCCTCGCGGTGGCCGTCGCCGCGTTGCTATGGTCGGGCGTGGCTTCTGCGCAGGGGCCGGGTCAGGCGGTGCGTGATTTCGTGACTCTGCAGGGCTGCATCAAGTCAAAACCGGGCGCGGAGGAAAGCTGCCTCGGTGTGGTATCGGATCCGTGTCTGCAAAATACCGGCGGCACCACGGTGGAGATGTCGAACTGCCTGCAGCGCGAGCAATCGATCTGGGACGATGTGCTGAATGAAACCTTCAAGCGTCTACGCGAAAAGCTGGACGACGCGCAGAAGATTAAGTTGCGCGACATGCAGCGCGCCTGGATTGCCTCGCGTGACAAGACGTGCGCGTTTTACTGGGACTTCTCTCAGGGCACGATGGCTGTGCCGATGAGTGCGGAATGCGCCAGCCGGGAAACGGCGCGCCGTGCGATCTTCCTGCTTCGATTTCTGCTCGATGACCATAAATAGCGGAGCGTCACCATGCAATCTGTTGAAAGCCACGGTTTCAAGCTGCCGATCGTCGGTCTCGGTACCTGGCAACTGACCGGGCGCGATTGCGCGCGGCTGGTCGAGCAGGCGATCCGGCTCGGCTATCGCCACATCGACACGGCGCAGATGTACGGCAATGAGGCGGAAGTCGGCGAGGGTGTGCGCGCCTCCGGCAAGCGCAACGAGGTGGTTGTGACCACCAAGGTGCAGCCGGAACGGCTGGCGCCGCATGACCTTGAGCGCTCGGTCAAGGAGAGCCTGGTCAAGCTGCGGCTCGACCATGTCGATCTGTTGCTGATCCACTGGCCGAACCCGCGCGTTCCGCTGGCCGAGACACTCGGCGCCATGGCCAAGCTGAAGAAGGAAGGTTTCACGCGGCATATGGGCGTGTCGAACTTCACCGTCGCGCTGCTCGATGAGGCCACTAAAGTTTGCAGCGAGCCGCTGGTTTGCAATCAGTTCGAGTGCCATCCGTTTCTCAATCCGGCCAAGGTGATCGAGGCCTGCAAGAAGCATGGCATGGCGGTGGTCGCCTATAGCCCGATCGCACGCGGCGGCGCGAAGGGCGATGCCGTGCTGGAGAAGATCGCCAAGGCGCATAACAAGAGCGCGGCGCAGATCAGCCTGCGCTATCTCGTGCAGCGCGACATTGTCGTCATTCCGCGCACCAGCAAGATCGAGCGGCTGGCGGAGAACATCGCGCTGTTCGACTTTGCCCTGAGCGATGCCGAAATGGCGGAAATCGCTACGCTGGCGCAAAGCCAAGGCAAGCGCATCGTCGACTGGCAGTGGTCACCCAAGTGGGACTGACTACCTCCACCGATTCCGCACTCGTTCTCTTCTCTGGCGGCCAGGACTCGACCGTGGCGCTTGCTTGGGCGCTGGAGCGCTATGCCCGCGTCGAGACAATCGGCTTCGACTATGGCCAGCGCCATGTCATCGAGCTCGATGTACGGCCGCGCTTACGCGAGCGCATGGCCGCCTTGAAACCGGAATGGAAAGCCCGGCTCGGCGACGACCACCGTATTTCGCTCGATGCCCTTGGCGCCATCTCGGACTCGGCGCTCACCTCGGAAACCGCCATCGCCTTCGCCGAGAGCGGCCTGCCGAACACCTTTGTTCCCGCCCGCAACCTGATCTTCTTCACCTTTGCCGGCGCGCTGGCCTACCGCCGCGGCGCCCGCCATATCGTCGCCGGCATGTGCGAAACCGACTATTCCGGCTATCCGGATTGCCGCGACGACACGATCAAGGCGATGCAGGTGGCGCTCAGTCTCGGCCTCGACAAGCGGGTCATCATCCATACCCCGTTAATGTGGATCGACAAGGCGGCGACCTTCGCTCTGGCGCTGGAAATCGCAGGGCAGGCCTTCCTGGATGTCGTTGTCGAGGACACCCATACCTGTTACTTGGGCGACCGCGCGCACCGGCACCCTTGGGGTTATGGCTGCGGCGCGTGCCCGGCCTGCCAATTGCGGGCGCAAGGCTATGCTCAATTTATCGCCCAGTGACGTGACGAAAGCGCCTCGCAATGATGACGAATGACCTGCGCCGGAACATCGAAGGTGCCATCTTCCTGGTACTGTTCTGCCTGACCATTCCGGTGGCCAACTGGATGATTGGCAATGTCGGCACGGCCTGTGTCCCGAACGGTCCGTGCCTGCTGCCGGTGGCGCCGGGCCTGATGGCTCCCTCAGGCGTACTGATGATCGGTATCGCTTTGGTGCTGCGCGATCTGGTGCAGCGCCGCCTTGGCGTTGAATTCGGCATTGCCGCCATTATCGCCGGCGCCGCGCTGTCGGCAGGCCTCGCGCCGCGCTCGCTGGTGATCGCCTCCACGGCGGCCTTCCTGCTGTCCGAACTGGCCGATTTCGCCGTCTATACGCCGCTGGCCAAGCGCCGGCTGGTGACGGCGGTGGTCGCCTCCAGCATGGTCGGGCTGGTCGTGGACTCGTTCATCTTCCTTTACCTTGCCTTCGGATCGCTGGATTTCCTCGCCGGCCAGATTGTCGGCAAAGCCTGGATGGTTCTTCTGTCGATCCCGCTGGTCGCCTATCTCCGCCGCCGTGATGTAAAACTTGGTCTCAATCCTGTTTAGATTTGCCCGTCTGACCGTTCAAGCGAGTAGCATCCATGACCACACCGATGACGATGACGATCACGCCGACCGCGGCCAACCCCGCAACGCTTGACGTCTTGCGCACAGTCACGACCGGCACGGTGACGACGATCCTGCTGAAAAAGGGCATTCGCCATTCCTGGATGAAGGGCGCGATGCCATTCGGTCACACCGGCAAACGCATCGTCGGCCCGGCCTTCACCTTGCGCTTCGTGCCGGTGCGCGAGGACCTTGCTACGCCGGCGAGCTGGCTCAATCCGATCTCGACGCGCTCGGCCATCGAAGCGATGCCGGACGGCTGTATCTGCGTCGCCGACGCCATGGGCAACATTGGCGCCGGCATCTTCGGCGACATCCTCTGCATGCGCATGGTCAAGCGCAACGTGCAGGCGCTCATCACCGATGGCGTGATGCGCGACAAACACGGCGTGCTCGGCACGGGTCTGCCGGTGTGGTGTCAGGGCGTTGCCGCGCCGGCCTCGGTCAACCAGTTGACCTTTGTCGGCTGGAACGAGCCGATCGGCTGCGGCGGCTCCGCGATTTTCCCGGGCGACATTATCGTCGCCGATGATGACGGCGCGGTGGTGATCCCGCATGATCTTGTCGAGTTCGTCACGCATGAGGGCGCCGAACACGAACTGATGGAAAGCTGGCTGGTCGGCGAAGTGGAGAAGGGCGCCAAGCTGCCCGGTCTTTATCCGCCGAACGACGAGAACAAGAAGCGTTACGAGGACTGGAAGAAGTCGCGCTAAGGTCGTCCGTCTTAACTCTTGGCTGGTGAAGCGAAGGCTATGTTCTTCATTCTGTCCAAGACAGTCGGCGCCCTGTCGCGGCCCTCGTCGCTGATCGCCATCGTCGGCATTGCCGGACTGATTTTGCTGCTGACGCGCTTCAATCGTACCGGTCAGCGGCTGGTCATTGCTTGCGTCGTGCTGCTGATTATTGCTGGCGTGTCGCCGCTCGCCGGCATTCTCACCCACACGTTGGAAAGCCGCTTTCCGAAATGGGATGCCTCGCACGGGGTGCCGGACGGCATTGTCGTTCTCGGTGGTGCGCTGTCGCCGGGCCTGTCGCGCCGTCATGGCGTGCCAATCATCGGACAGGATGCCAGCCGCATCACGGCAATTGCCAAGCTGGCGCGCGATTATCCGAATGCGCGCATCATCTATAGCGGCGGGGACGGCACCTTGCTGGCGAGGGACGGCGCCGAGGCTGAATATGTGGTTCCTTTGCTGGAAAGGTTCGGCGTCGCCCGGGCGCGCATCACGCTGGAGCCGCGCTCCCGCAACACGGCGGAGAATGCCGCCTTCAGCAAGGACATCGCCCAGCCAAAACCGAACGAGCGCTGGCTGCTGGTGACGTCTGCGCAGCATATGCCGCGTTCTGTCGGCGCCTTCCGGCACGCCGGCTTTGCGGTTGAGGCTTACCCGGTCGCGTGGCAAAGCGACGTGCGCTATCGCTTCACGCCGAGCCTGGGCATTGGCGGCAACCTGTCGCGGCTGGATTCCGTCGCCAACGAATATGTCGGCCTGCTTGCCTATTGGCTGACTGGCCGGTCGTCGGCGCTTTTCCCGACGCCTTGAAGCGCACCCTCGAATTGGACGCTCGATCAACTGAACAAGCCGATCGATCATTTCCCGAGCGCCTGAGGCGCAGTATCAGCGCCCGTCAAAACAACAGGAGCTGATGATGATCAACGTCAAACAATTGATGGAAGCGGCAAATGCCGCCGTGCCGCGCATAACGCCGGCGAAAGCGCAGCAGATTATTGCGCAGGACGACGCCCTTGTCGTCGACGTGCGTGATGCGCAAGAGGTTGAAAAGACCGGCATGATTGCCGGTGCGGTCAACGTGTCGCGCGGCATGCTCGAATTCCGCGCCGATCCGGACTCGCCATATTATGACAAGCGTTTCGACAAGAGCCGCTCGGTCATCCTGTACTGCGCTTCCGGCGGCCGTTCCGCCTTGAGCGCCAAGGTCCTCAAGGACATGGGCTATCGTCAGGTGTTCAATCTCGGCGCCTTCAAGGATTGGGCCGAGAGCGGCGCGCCGGTTGAGAGCGCTTTGGTGCCGGCGGGTTGACGGTAAGCACCAAGACTCGGCCGCTCTCAAGGGGCGTGGTCGAACGCTCGGCGCGCTTCGGACGAAAACTGCCGGCGCCACATCACGATCACCACGCCGGTGGTCGTCAGCGCCAGCTCGAGCGGGCCGATGAACCAGCCGAGATAACCGAGCGCAAAGAAGAAGGCGCGCTGGCCGCGGTTGAAATGCTGGCCGGCATCGGCGCAGAGCCGCGCGGCGCGGTGGGCGAATTGCCGGGCACCGGGCGTGTCCTTCTCCTCCACCGGCGGCGCAGCGCCGACCATGATGGCGAGGTAATTGAACAGCCGGTATGACCAGGCGAATTTGAAAAACGCATAAATGCAGATGACGGCGAGGCCGAGGATCTTGGCCTCCCACATTTCCGGCGTCACCGGCACGGCGAAGGGCAGGGTGCCGATCACGGTCAGCACCTGCTCCGGCGCGCGCATCAAGGTCAGCGTGCCGCCGATGGCGATCAGGCTGGTTGAGGCAAAGAACGCCGTGCCGTTCTGCAAGGCGGCCGTCACCTGCGAGTCGACGATGCGCACCTCGCGCGTCAGCAGCTCCCTCATCCAGTCATCGCGATAGGCGTTCATCAGCGCGTTCAGGCTGGTTTTGCCCTTGGCGGTCTTTTCGATCACCACCGAATAGATCAACCAGCAGGCGAGAAACCAGCCAAGCGCCAGAGTATCGGGCAGGGTGAAAGCCAGCATCGCAAATTCCTTGGAGAATCCGTCCCGCACAGGATGCCCGCTGGAACGACCTCCGACAACCGGCCGTGATTGATGAGCGCGGCTGTTGGCGGCCATTCGCAAAATTCATTTGCCGCCGCGCCGCCGGGCCCGCACCCTGATACTGTCGAACGCAGGCGGGGAGCCGGGCAGGCCATGACGTTGAAACTGATTATCGGCAACAAGAAGTATTCGAGCTGGTCGTTCCGGCCGTGGATCGCACTGACCGTCGCCGGCATTCCGTTCGAGGAGAGGGTGATCCCGTTCGAGACCGAGGAATTCACCCGCGAGGTCGGCGTTGTCTCCGGCACCGGCAAGGTGCCGGTGCTGATCGACGGCGAACTCAGCATCTGGGAGTCGCTGGCCATTCTCGAATATGTCGCCGAGAAATTCCCGGACGCCGGCCTGTGGCCGAAGGACGTCGCGGCGCGCGCCCATGCCCGCGTTGTGGCTAACGAGATGCACGCCGGCTTCCAGGCATTGCGCAATCATCTTCCGTGTAATTTTGCCAGGCGCGTCATCAAGCGCGAACTGCTGCCGCCGGTGGCGGGCAATGTGCAGCGTATCGAGGCGCTTTGGGCCGATTGCCGCGCGCGCTTTGGTGCCGCAGGACCGTTCCTGTTTGGCGCCTTCAGCAACGCGGACGCGATGTATGCCCCGGTGGTCAATCGTTTGCATATTTATGACGTCGATGTCAGCGAGGGGACGCGCGCCTATATGAAGGCGGTGATGGCGCTGCCGGCCTGGCAGGAATGGGTTGACGCCGGTATCAAGGAGCCTTGGCTGTTTGCCGAGGATGAAGTCGACTGGCCGGCCACGCACAACATCACCTGAGCGGAAGCACACGCATGTCCCTAACCCTGGTTATCGGCAACAAGAACTACTCCTCCTGGTCGCTGCGGCCGTGGATAGCGATGAAAGTGGCGAATATCCCGTTCGAGGAAGTCGTCATTCCGCTCTATGTGCCGGGCAGCTCCGAGCACATCCAGAAGTATTCGCCGGCCGGCAAGGTGCCGATCCTGATCGACGGCGACGACACGGTCTGGGAGTCGCTGGCCATCCTTGAGCATCTTGCCGACCGCTTTCCGGCAGCAAGGCTGTGGCCGGACGACCGCCGCGCCCGCTCTTACGCCCGCGCGGCGGCGACAGAGATGCATGGCGGTTTTCAGCCTTTGCGCCAGCACTGCACGATGAACCTGTGGCTGCCGCCTCGCGAGCGGCCGCAGCCGCCGGAGGTGCTGGACAATATCAAGCGCATCGAGACGATCTGGGCCGAGTGCCGCGGCCGTTTCGGCAATGGCGGTCCGTTCCTGTTCGGCACGTTCGGCAATGCCGATGCAATGTATGCACCTGTGGTGGCGCGCTTCCATAACCACGGCCTGCCGGTCGGGCCGGAGACGCGCGCCTATATGAAAGCGGTAATGGACCTTCCCGCCTGGCAAGAATGGTACGACGCCGCCATGAAGGAAACCCGGGTGATGCAGCACAACGAGCCGGACTGGCCGCTGGTGCGCGGCGTGCCTTATACGCAGGGCTGAGCCGACGAAAGGCGCCGAACCAAAGTTCCATTCGTGCGTTGAGGTCCACAGTCCGCCCGCTTTACCGCGGGGCGGAACCCGCCTTTGTTTGCCGACAGGCCAGCGCCATGAAGTTCGAACCCGGTCACAACGTCTGGCGCGTCGCGCACAGCCGGCGTGCGGCTATGCTGGTCGATGCGGCCGACTATTTCGCCGCCATCCGCAGCGCCATGATCAAGGCCGAGCGGTCGATCATGATCGCCGGCTGGGACATTCACAGCCAGACCCGGCTGGTTGGCCCGACGGGCGAAGTGGATGACGGTTACCCGGCGCCCTTTGCCGAATTCCTGACTGCTTTGGTGAAGGAGCGCCCCGAACTCAAGGTGCGCATCCTGCTCTGGGACTTCTCGATGCTCTATGCGGCGGAACGCGACCCGTTCCCGACCATGACCTTGCACTGGAAGACCCCGCACAATATCCGCTTCTGCCTCGACGACAGGGTGCCGATCGGCTCGTCGCAGCACCAGAAGCTGGTCGTGGTCGATGATTGCGTCGGTTTCAGCGGCGGCCTCGACATCACCATCCGGCGCTGGGACACCAGCAAGCACGAATTCAACGACCCGCACAGAGTCGATCCGGCCGGCAAACCTTATCCGCCATTCCACGACGTGCAGATGGTGGTGGATGGCGACGCCGCAGAAGCTCTCGGCGATTTGATGCGCGACCGCTGGCTGTGCGCGGCCTATGAGAAAGTGCCGGCCTACAAGTCGTGTTCAGGAAACTGGCCGGACAATGTCACGCCGGATTTCCACGATGCCGACATCGCCATTTCGCGCACCCAGCCGCGTTTCGACGAACTGCCGCAGGCGCGTGAGGTCGAGGCATTATTCTTTGACATGATCGATACGGCCGAGCGCACGATCTACATCGAGAACCAGTTTCTCACCGCGCTGCCGATTGCCAACAGGCTGGCCAGCCGCTTGCGCGAAAAGCCCGAACTGGAAGCACTGATCATCACGCCGCAGTCGCACGTTTCGTGGCTTGAGGTGCAAAGCATGCGCGCGGGCAGGGCGCGGTTTTCGGCGGTGCTGGAGGAGTTCGGCGAGCGCGTGTGGGTTTGCTATCCGGAAGTCGCGCAGGGCGAGGAAAAGACCCTGACCATGGTGCACTCCAAGGTGATGATCGTTGACGACACGATCCTGCGCATTGGCTCGGCCAATCTCAACAACCGTTCGATGGGCACCGACACTGAATGCGACCTGACCGTTGTTGCCGCCAATGATGAGCAGCGCGCCAGCATCGTCGCCATGCGCAACCGGCTGCTGGCCGACCATTGCGGCGTCACCGAAGCCGACGCCGCTGCGGCGGTTGACCAGCACAAGGGCGCGCTGATTGCCGCGGCGCGCGGGCTCAGCGGCAACGGCCATGCCTTGCGCGACATCATTGAGGACTCAACGACCTCGCCGGAGGCTTTCGCCTTGATCTCGGGCGTTGCCGATCCGGAAAAGCCGATCGGTGCCGAGGAATTCGTCAGCAACATGTTTGGAGGTTTCGTGCCAGCCCGCAATTTTTCGACAGTGCTCAAGGTAGTCCTGGCCGGTGTCGTGATTGTCATGCTGGCGCTAATTTGGCAGTTCGTACCGCTGGCGCGGCCCGACGCAGTGCGCGAGATGCTGGCCGATCTCAACGGCAACACTTTCGCGCCGCTGATTGTTGTCGGCGCCTTCATTGTCGCCGGCTCGCTGATGTTCCCGGTGACGGTGCTGATTGCCGCAACGGCGGCTGCCTTCGGCCCGTGGCTCGGCTTCGCTTATGCCGGCATTGGCGCGCTGGCCAGCGCGCTGGTTACTTACGGCATCGGCGCAGCGCTCGGCAAACGCACCTTGCGCAATCTGCTGGGCCCAAAGCTTAACCGCGTGCGCCAGAGCGTTGCCAAACGCGGGGTTATCGCGGTGGCGGCGATCCGGCTGGTGCCGGTCGCACCGTTCACAGTGGTCAACCTCGCGGCGGGCGCAAGCTCAATCCCGGTGTTCGATTATATGGTTGGCACGTTCATCGGCATGTTGCCCGGCATGATCATGATCTCGGCCGTCGGCAATCAGTTTGCCCGCATCATGACAAATCCGACGGCGCTCGATCTCGGCCTGTTGGCCGCGGCAGTGGCCGCCTGGATCGGTTTGTCGATCGGCCTGCAGGTTGTGATTTCGCGTTACTGGAGCCCCAGCCGGTGAGGGCGAACCGGGC
Organism: Pseudolabrys sp.; assembly: GCA_030655215.1. Classification (GTDB taxonomy): domain Bacteria; phylum Pseudomonadota; class Alphaproteobacteria; order Rhizobiales; family Xanthobacteraceae; genus Pseudolabrys. The sequence continues at coordinate 56,054 of JAURVZ010000060.1, forward strand.
GGACACTGTCCGTGTCATGACGTGGAATATTCACGGCACGTTCGGCCGCAATCCTCGTTTCGATCTGGCGCAAGTGGTCAAGCTGGTCAGGCGTTGGGACCCCGACATCGTCGCTTTGCAAGAAGTCGATTCCCGCCGCGCTTTGGCCGGCGGCGCCAATCCGTTTGAGTTTCTCACCACGGCGGTCGGCATTTACGGCATTGGCGCCAAGTCGATTACAAGCGCCGACGGCGACTATGGCCAGATGCTGATCAGCCGCTTCCCGGTGACATCGCATGAGATCCGCGACATCTCGTTCGGCGAACGCGAACCGCGCCGCGCCATTCGCGCCGTGGTGGAAACGCCGCAGGGCCCGCTGATCGTCGTCGCCACGCATCTCGGCCTGAGCATTAGTGAGCGGCGGAGGCAGGCGCAGGCGCTTGTCGAACTCTCAGCGGGCGATGCGCCCGCGGTGGTGATCGGCGATTTCAACGACTGGTTCTGGCCCGGCTCAGTGCGCGCCGTGCTGTCGAAGACCTTGCGCGGACGCACCGGCTATCGCACGTTTCCATCGGCTTTTCCGCTGCTGCGCCTCGACCGCATTTATTGCCGGCCGGCGCAGGCTATGGTGGCGACGTTCGTCGACCGCGAGGCGAGGGCGTTGTCCGACCATTTGCCGGTGATCGCCGATTTCCGTATCGCCACCGCATAAGCGAAAGCCCGGCACAATGGCCGGGCTTACTGTAACCGTATTCGAAGTGCCGAACTTACTTGTCGACAGCTTCCCGGATCTTGTCCTTAGCGCCGCCGACGGCGTTCTGGATCTTGCCGCTGACCTGATCGGCCTTGCCCTCGGTTTCAAGCTTGGCGTCGCCGGTCACTTTGCCCGCGACTTCCTTCACTTTACCCTTGGCCTGATCGAGGCTGCCTTCGATGCGATCTTTATCCATAATAATCCTCTTTCATTTGCGTCTTTGAAACTCGCAATATCAACGCGCCGCATCACTGTCCGTTCCGCAGTGCAATGTGATCATCTGGTGACAGCACAGAGGCGGAGACAAAGAAAAGCCGCGTCAGAAAAATCTGACGCGGCCAATCTCAGTTCTTGCTAGCAGTCGTTACTTAACGGCGGCCGGCGGGATCTTGGTGGTGTCGGCCGGGCTCGGCGCGCCGGTGCCGGTGGTCGACGGCTTGGCGCCCATCGCGCCGCCGCTCTGCGTCTGCGTGCCGGTCGACTGCATGCCGCTCTTACCAGCCTGGGCTTCGCCCGAGGCGGAAGCATTCGGCGCTGCCGGCGAGGTGTCAGTCGTGTTGGTCGGCTTCACGGCGCTGGAACCGGCCGGGTTGGCCTGCTGCATGCCGCTGTTCGTCTGCGCGCCGGTCTGCTTGGTATCGGTCGCGGCGGCATTCGGATTGCCCGGCGAAACAGTGGTCTGCGCGGAAGCAACCGACATACCGGCGACGAGGGCGGCAACGGCAGTCATGGTGGCGAGCGTTTTCATAAAAATCCTCCGTGGTGGGTTGGAAAACTCGGGTGAATGGTCGTTTCGGAATTCGTGGGTGCGCTTGTTTCGTTACACGTGAAGACAACATGTCGGGCGGAACATGGTTCCGTTGGAACTCTGTGATTTGGTAAACGGCAATGACTTATGCTTGATGCTGCAACGCAAACGGCGCGGAACATTGTTCCGCGCCGTTGCAGTGCACGAGTTCCGAATTACGCGTCGAGGATCGCAACGATCTCATGCGTGCCCGGATCGAGAATCAAAATCTGATTGCCGACCAGGATGTAATCGTAGCCACGCCATTCCGGATAAACGGTGATGACCTCGCTCGGCAGCGGATAGTAACGCACGCTCGATGGCACACGCGTGCCGACGCGGATCGACACATTGAGTGAAACCGGCTGAACCTTCTGCTGCCGGATCACAGTGGTGATCTTGCTGCGCTGTTCGGTGGAAAGACGCGCCGCGCCAGCGGCGCCTTGTCCGGTGGTTGATCGCTGCGCATCGGCCGGTGCAGTCTTCGCCCCGTCCGCCGAACTCTTGGTCTCCGACTTGGTCTCGGCCTTCGCCGCAGCGGGCGGCACCTTCATGTCGGTCTTGGCATCGGCGGCATTCTTCGCTGGTGCCGCAGGCACTTGGGCCTTCTGCGCTGGGTCAGCAGCCTTGGGCGCTGCAGGTGTTTGCGCCTGCGTTGCCGGACGTACCGGCGCCGCCGGCGCTATCTTTTCCGCCGGTGCATTCTGTTGCGCGGCCGGAGCTGGTTGCGCCGGGGCCTGACCTTGCGCCGGCGCAGGAGCCTGCGCCAAGGCGTTGCCCGCGCCCAACATCAAGATGATGGCCGCGGTCGAAAGAAGCTGTGTCCGTTTCATGGTCTTCTCCATGTCATTACCGCCCGATAATCGATGGTGAAGAACGTCAAGCGCCGCAGGTCCGTTCCACGGCGCCTGAAGCGGACGTTTAGCCGCCGTTCATTTTACCGCTGCGGTGATAACGATCTCAACGAGATGCGGCGGTTCGAGATCGACACCAAGGCAGGCGCGCATCGGCGGATTGTCATTGTCGACCCACTCATCCCAGGCCTTGTTCATCTCGGCCTTGCGCGTGATGTCGGCGATATAGACGATCGCCGACAGGATGCGGCTTTTGTCGGTGCCGGCCATGGCCAGGCTCTCATCGATCCGCTTCAGCGCATTGACCGTCTGCTCGTAAATGCCCGGCGGCGCCGGATCGGGCGTAACGGCCACGGTGAGCACCAGTCCATTGTGGACGACAGCGCGGCTGCGGGTCGGGGTGAGGCCGGGAAAGCGGGTGATCATTGAGGGTCTCCTGTCTGCGATCAAGGCGCTCAGCCTAACCCAGCCGGCGGCGTTTCCTAAACCCTCCCGGCGCGCCATAGTGGCGTCCGAGACCTGAGAATCGGAGGTGCGGTGTGGCGCAGATCGGCAATCCCATCGACAGCAGCGCGGCTGACTACCAAGCCAATGCCGCCCGCATGCAGGAGCTGGTCAAGGAGCTGCAGGCCAAGCGCACTGAGGCGGCCTTTGGCGGTCCGGCCCGCGCCCGCGAGCGCCATGTCGGCCGCGGCAAGCTGTTGCCGCGCGACCGCGTCATGAATCTGATCGATCCGGGCTCGCCTTTTCTCGAACTGTCGCCGCTTGCCGCCAACCAGATGTATGACGACGCCATTCACGGCGCCGGCCTGATCACCGGCATTGGCCGCATCGAAGGCCGCGAATGCATGGTCGTGTGCAATGACTCGACGATCAAAGGCGGCACCTATTATCCGCTGACAGTAAAGAAGCACCTGCGCGCGCAGGAGATCGCCCGCGAGAACCGGTTGCCTTGCATCTATCTGGTGGACAGCGGCGGCGCCAACCTGCCGCATCAAACGGAAGTGTTTCCCGACCGCGAGCACTTCGGTCGCATTTTCTATAATCAGGCGACGATGTCGGCGCTACGCATTCCGCAAATCGCCGTTGTCATGGGCTCGTGCACGGCGGGCGGCGCCTATGTGCCGGCGATGTCGGACGAGAGCATCATCGTCAAGAACCAGGGCACCATCTTTCTCGGCGGTCCGCCTTTGGTAAAGGCGGCGACAGGCGAGGTGGTCAGCGCCGAGGATCTCGGCGGCGGCGACCTGCATGCGCGCCGCTCCGGCGTTGTCGATCATCTGGCGCAGGACGATCATCATGCTTTGTCGCTGGCGCGCCGCATCGTCGCCAATTTGAACGTCAAGAAGAACCCGGACATCCCGCTAACGGCGCCGCGCAATCCGTTGTTCGACATCGATGAGCTCGACGGCATCGTGCCGGCTGACCTGAAGAAGCAATATGATATTCGCGAAGTCATTGCCCGGCTGGTCGATGGCTCCGAATTCGACGAGTTCAAGCAGCTTTACGGCACGACGCTCGTCACTGGCTTTGCCCGCATTCACGGCATGCCGGTCGGCATTCTCGGCAATAACGGCATTCTGTTTTCCGAGAGCGCGCTGAAGGCGGCGCACTTCATCGAGCTGTGCAGCCAGCGCCGCATTCCACTGCTGTTCATGCAGAACATTGTCGGCTTCATGGTCGGCCGCGAATATGAAGTTGGCGGCATTGCCAAGGACGGGGCCAAGATGGTGACCGCGGTGGCGAGCGCGCAGGTGCCGAAGGTGACGCTCATCCTCGGCGGCTCTTATGGCGCCGGCAATTACGGCATGTGCGGCCGCGCGCACGGCCCGCGCTTTCTGTTCTCATGGCCGAACTCGCGCATCTCGGTGATGGGCGGCGAGCAGGCGGCCTCCGTGCTCGCCACCGTCAAGCGCGACAATATCGAAGCCGGCGGCGGCGCGTGGTCGGCGGAAGAGGAGGAAGACTTCAAGGCGCCGATCCGCGATCAATACGAAGAAGAGGGCAATCCCTATTATGCCACCGCAAGGCTGTGGGACGACGGCATCATTGCGCCAAGCGAGACGAGGCGGGTGCTGGCCTTGGCGTTCAGTGCGGCGCTGAATGCGCCAGTGCCGGAGACAAGGTTTGGCGTGTTCAGAATGTAAGGGCGGCGCCATTGGCGGCGTTGACGCATGACAGACAAAAAGCGCGGCGGATTCGATTGGGAAGTCTATTTCGTTTACTTCGACGGCGAGAATGACAGCATGGCGGTTTCCGCATGCTGGACCGTGGAAGAGGCCGCGGCTGAAGCGCGAACGTCACTGAACGCCTTTTGCAAGAACGACGACGAGAAAGATCAGTTCGAGATTGTTGCCGTTGTCCGGTCGGACGCGGAGATCTGAGGTTTGGTTTGGTCAAGATGTGAGGGCCGGCACCGTCGCCGACCCTCACATGTGTCCGACTACTTAGCCGCCACGGCCGCGACAATATCGACCTCGATCATCATGCCCGGTCGCGCCAACTGCACGACGTTCAGGAACGTATGCGGCGGTGGCGGCAGGGTGCCGTAGGTTTCCTTGCGGCATTCCTGCATTTCGGGGCGATAGCGCGGGTCGGTGACATAGGTCGTCGCCTTGACGATATCGGCGACGGTCGCGCCATTGGCGGCGAGAGCCTGCTTGATCTTCAGCCAGGTGAAGCGGCATTGCTCGAGGAAGTTGTCCTTGTGGCGCACGGAGCCGTCATCCGGGTCTTCGGCACCGATGCCGGCGAGATAGATGGTCTTCGCGGGACCGGTCACGGTCGCGGCTTCCGAGAACGCGCCCGTGGCGAACTTGCTGTAGTTGTACATTTTCTTTTCGAATTGCTGCGCAAGGGCAGGCTGTGCCGCCATGGCGGCGAGCAGCGAGGCGGCGATCAATAGACGTGAGAACATAGGCGCTCCTTCAGGGCTTGGATGTCGCGAAGTCCAAGCAAGTCCTGTGCCGCTACTGGCTATAGAGCGTTGCGCGTGTGGAAACGGAATTGCTCCACTTGTCCGTATCGTAATCGGCGAATGACCGCAGGATGGCTTCGCGTTTTTCGGCGGGCAGAGTGTTGCTGAGAAGCAAATACATATGCCCTTTGACGCGGCCTTTGTAGCGAACAGCCGATATGGACGCGTCGCTCATCAAGGCTGGGGCTTCGACGATGATCCGAGCATTGGGCGGTAGTGTTGCAATCAACTCCGGCGCGCCGAGATAAAAGAGGGCGTCGCGGCCTTCGGTGGCAAAGGCCTGTTGGATTGCCGCCAGTGACGAGGCATCGGCGTTCGGTTGTAACGTCCAGCTGTAACGCTCGACCGTTTGCTGTTGCGCGCTCATCACGCGCGCGCTGAAGGAAGCAAGGCCGTACATCGACATCGTGCTGAACAGTGCGAGGAGGGCGTAGCGAACGCCGCGATGGATGCCCGGCCGCAACGCCATCGCCAGCAGGCACAAAAATAGGAGCATGCCGACGGGGCGGAAATGCCGCTCTTCCAGTGGGATCGGCGCGCCACGCAAATACAACACCAGCATCAGCAACGTGAAGCCGCCGAGCATCAGCAATGAGAACCGCCTCACGACGCGCTCGTTCTCCGGTGCATTTCTGTCGAAGGCCAATGCTGCGGCGAGCAGCACGGCGACCGGCAACAAGCCGATCAGCACCAGCGCCGCATCATCGTGCAAAATCACGCGCCGAGGCGTCTGCGTCAGCCAGACAATGAAGTCCTGCCATGACAGCGCCGATGTCCACGGCGCACTCAAGGCGAACGCGGCCCTCACAAAGCCAAAGCCTTGGCCACCACCGGTAAAATGCGTCACCGGCTTTGCCGCAAACCAGAAGACATAAACGAGCGCGACAGCGATCAGCGCACCAAACACGCCGCCGATCAGGCCGGGCGTGAGGCGGCGCGCCTGGACCATAGCCAGCATACCGGCTGCGCCGAAGGCGGATGCGACAACAATCAAGCCATTCAGCTTGGCGAGAAATCCGATAGCCGTGGCGACGAACGCGATTAGCATCGCCGTCATCAGTGTCACATGCGGTAAGCGCCATGCCGCCAGCACGATCCATGGCGTCACCGCCTGCAGCAAAATTTCGCCGCCGCTGTAGATCCCGTAGGCGCTGCTCGAGAAGCGAAACGTTGCGATCAGCAGCGTGGCGGCCAATGCCACGCGCGGCCCTAGATCAAATGCGCGCGCCACCGTGATCCAGCCAAGCAAGGCGGTGAGGTTACACAGCCCGGCAATCATCACGAGCGCGGTGCCGAGTCGCAGTCCGGTCAGCGTCAGCAGTCCGGGCACCAAATACTGCCCCGGGCTCCACCAGCTTGCCGCCTGCACGATGTCGCGCGAGATATCGGCCGGGTCCGGCCCAATCGCCGTATCGAACGGCGTGCTGTGCAACAGCCCATACCAGCGCGTCAGACCGAAGGCCGGGTCATAGGCGATGAAAGGCGGCGCCGTCAGGCTGATCGCCGTCATCGCGGCGACGATCAAGAGAGCCAGCACCTGCGCATGACGATAAGAGACCATGCGCCATCTTACAGCTCAGGCGTGTGCAGTAATCAATGCGCACGGGTCTGAACGCGAAAGCCGGCGGCGTCGAAACGCCACCGGCTCAAAATAGCTCGACGTGCCGCCGCCGACACTAGCCGGCGACGCGGGTCCATTCCGTGCGGGCGCGCTCGGTCAGGTGCTGCCACTTCACGCCAACGACGTCCCAGTTAACCATCGGCCGTGTCGAGGCGCTGGCATCGGCATTGGCCGAACTGCCGGAGTCGTAAATGTAGGCGCCGCCAATGGTGAGCAGGGCGCCGATGATGATACCGAACAAAAGCCGCATGATTAAATCTCCCGTGTCCCGGCATCAAAAACGCGCCGGGAACCCTAGAGTTCCGCTCGCAAGGGTGCTCGGACGACTATTTACGGGCCGATCGTGGAATAGGGCCACTACGGGCCTTTTTGCGGAACGGGGGCCTCAAGTTGCATATTAACCATGGGCCTCGTAATAACCTATTGATCTTGTTGCAATTTCAGACGCAAAAAGTTCGCGCCTTTTTGAAATTAACTGCTATATTACCGGCATGAGTACACAGTCGACGAAGACCGCCCGGCGGACTGCGAAGGCCGCCCGCGGTACCAAGAAATCCGGAAAATCCGCCAGCGCGGACAAGAGCGCACGCACGTCGGTCAAGAAGCCGGCGACCAAGTCGTCGCGTCGCGTGCCTGCGACAACAACGCGCGGTGCGCGGCCTGTCACCGCGAATTTTGTCGCGCGTGCTGCTGCCAAGCCGGCAGCGAAAACCTCCGTCGCAACGAAAGCCGTTGCCAAAACGATTGCAAAGACGATTGCAAAGACGACTGCGAAGTCGACGTCAAAGACGGTGGCCAAGGCTGTTGCCGTGACAAAGCCAGTCGCCAAGCACGTTATTGCGCCTGTCGTCGCTCCGGTCGCAAAGGCGCCGGTGAAAACCGTATCGAAGGCGGAATCTAAAGCTGCTGCGAAGACGTTGTCGAAGGCTGTGTCCAAGATCGCCGCACAGATCGCCGCCAAGGTGGCATCCAAAGAAGCCGTGAAGGAAGCGGCTGCCCAGCCTAAGGTCGTTCGCGTTTACAGCCCGCCGGTGCAGCCGGCAGCGCCTGAACTGCCGATCATCCGGCACAAATATTCGGTCGGCGAGACGGTGTACTTCACCTCGCCGAATTTCGGCCGCGCCGCTGCCTCGGGCACCTATACGGTGGTCAAGCAGCTACCGTCGGAGAGCGACGATTACCAGTATCGCATCAAGAGCTCTGGCGAGGCCTTTGAGCGCGTCGCCAAGGAAAGCCAGCTCGACCGCGTCTAGCGGTCGGGTGGCGCTGCCGCCTTCGTTTTGCTTTTATAGAAACGGGCGATCTGAATCGTTCAGACGCGACGGAGGGGCGCATGCCGGTCTATATCACGCAAGGGCGCTACACCCGCGATGCCATCAAGGGCATGCTGGTCCAGCCGGAGGACAGGGCGCTGGAAGTGTCGCGCCTGCTCGGGAAGGTCGGCGGCAAGCTGGTTTCCTATTACGTCACGTTCGGTGAGTTCGACTTCATGGTCATCGCCGAGGCGCCGGACAATGCGCAGATGTCGGCCGTGCTACTGGCGGCGGGGGCCAGCAAGGGCGTGACTGACTTGCGCACAACGGTTGCGATGACGTCTATCGAGGCCAAGGGCGCGTTTGCGGTGGCCAGCGACCTGGCGCCGAGTTTCAAGTCGGCCGGCGGCTAAAACAAAAGAACAAATTGGGAGGTTTCATGCGCATTACCCTTCGGTCTATCGCCACCGCACTGCCGCTCGCACTCGCTTTGGCCGCACCAGTGCCGGCAGAGGCGCAAACCTACCCGAACCGCGCGGTGAAGATGATCGTGCCGTTCGGCGCCGGCGGTCCGGCTGACCTCTATGCCCGTGCTCTCGCGAAGTATCTCAGCGACGAGACCAAGCAGCCCTTCGTCATCGAAAACCGGCCCGGCGCCGGCGCTGTGATCGGCACTGACGCGGTCGCGAAATCGCCGGCTGATGGCTACACGTTGTTGGTCATGTCGAACACACACACCACCAACGAGTCGCTGATCCCGAACAAGCCATACGACCTGATGCGCGATTTCGTGCCGGTGGCGCCGATCAACTATTCCGATCTGCTGATGGTCGTGCATCCGTCGGTCGAAGCCAAGACGGTGGCCGAGTTCGTCGCGCTGGCCAAGAAGGACGCCGGCAAGCTGAACTATGCCTCGTCAGGACCGGGCACGCCGTATCACATGGCCGGCGAGCTGTTCAAAGCCATGAGTAAGACCGACATCGTGCACATCCCGCACAAGGCCTCGGGCGATGCGCGCAACAGCGTGTTGTCCGGCAATGTGCAGATGATGCTGGATGCGGTGACCACGATGACCGAGTTGGCCACCGGCGGCAAAGTCCGCGCTGTCGCCACCACCGGCCTCACGCGCAATCCGCTGACGCCGGACCTGCCAACGGTCGCCGAAACCATCCCCGGCTATGAGGCGACTATCTGGCTTGGCGTCATGGCGCCGAAGGATACGCCGAAAGAGGTGGTTGCCTATCTCAACGCCGCCATCAAGAAAGTCGTGAATGCGCAGGAGGTCAAGGACACCTGGCAGAAGCAGGGCGCCGTGCCGATGGCCATGACGCCGCCGGAATTCGACGCCTATATGCGCAAGGATATCGACAAGTGGGCCGAGGTGGTGAAGGTCTCGGGCGCGAAAGTTCAATAGGATACAATGGCCAGCGTAGACGGCACATTAAATAGCCTGCTCAAGGTTGCACTGGCGGTGGCGGTTGCCGCCTGCGTGGCGCTGTCCGTCTTCGTCGTCGTCTCGCAAATGGCGCTCGACCGCGACGCGGCCGACCGCCGTGCCCTGATCCAACGCCAGTCTGAACTGACTACGGCCGCAGCTGCACCGGGCTCGGCTCTGTCATGCCTCGACGCCGGGGCAGGCGACACCGTCGAGACCGCCTGCGAAGACCGCGTCTTCGCCACGCCGCAAAGCGCTGCGGCTGCCGTTGCCTATATCGGCGCCCGGCTGTCGCTGCTCACCGAAGCGGCCGAAACCCAGCCTACCGCACTGAGAGCGCTGGCCGCCTCGCGCCGGGCGCTCGAACTCGACCGCTACGGCATCACCGCCCACGTGCTCGCGTCGCGCGAGAGCTGCACCGTCGACCGCTGTGGCATCTTTGCCCATCTCACCGATGCCAGCGCGGTCAAGGCCAATATGAAGGCGCAGGCCTTCGATCAATATGTCTCGCGCCACGCTTCGGCCTGGAATGCAACGCCGGGCGCGCCGGCGGAATCTGCGCCACCCGCCATGTCGGCTGCTCCGCCCACGGCACCGGTGCAGTCCGCCGCTGTCGCCGGTCCGCCGGTCGCCCAGCCGATGTCCGACAAATACACGCTGCCGTCGGCGGCCTCGATCCCGGCGGTCAGCATCATGAATTCAGAGCCGCCGCTGCCGAAGGGCGCCGCCGAGGCGCAAGCCCAGGCCCCGGCCCAAGGAACGGCGCAAGCTCAAGGCCAGGGCGCCGCCCCGTTCAAGGGCGAAATCAGGCCGGACGACGACGTGCCGATGCCGCGAAAGCGTCCACAGGCGCGGGCCGAGCCCGCCCCAGAACCGGCAGCGCCCACCGCAACAGTGCGCTAGGCTGCCGGGACCGCCCACGGACCCGTCAGGTTGGCCCGAGCCATGTTCAAAACCGTCCTCATCGCCAACCGCGGCGAAATCGCCTGCCGCATCATTCGCACCGCCAAGCGGCTCGGCCTGCGTACGGTCGCGGTCTATTCGGAAGCAGACAGCCAAGCGCTGCACGTCAAGCTCGCCGACGCGGCGTACCCGATCGGCCCGGCGCAAGCGGCGCAAAGCTATCTTGTCGGCGAGAAGATCATCGCGGCGGCGAAAGAAGCGCGCGCAGACTGCATTCATCCCGGCTATGGCTTCCTCTCCGAGAATTCCGCCTTCGCACAATCTGTTGCCGATGCCGGCATTGCTTTCGTCGGTCCGCCGCCCTCGGCAATGCTGGCCATGGGCCTCAAGGACCGCGCCAAGGCGCTGATGGAGAAAGCCGGCGTGCCGGTGGTGCCGGGTTATCACGGCGACAAGCAGGACCCGGAATTCCTCAAGCGCAAGGCCTATGAGATCGGCTATCCGGTACTCATCAAGGCGGTCGCCGGCGGCGGCGGCAAGGGCATGCGCCGCGTCGACAAGCATGCCGAGTTCGACACCGCGCTGGAAGGCGCGCAGCGCGAAGCCAAGGCCGCCTTTGGCGACGCCCGCGTGCTGATCGAAAAATACATCACCGCGCCGCGCCACATCGAAATGCAGGTCTTCGCCGACACGCATGGCAATGCCATTCATCTGAATGAGCGCGATTGTTCGCTGCAACGCCGCCACCAGAAGGTGATCGAGGAGGCACCGGCGCCGGGCATGAGCGCTACTCTGCGCGCCGAGATGGGCGATGCGGCGGTCGCCGCGGCGAAAGCCTGTGGCTATGTCGGCGCCGGCACGATCGAGTTCATTGCCGACGGTGCAGGCGGCCTGAAGAGCGGTGGCTTCTGGTTCATGGAAATGAACACGCGGCTGCAGGTTGAGCATCCGGTGACGGAAGCGATCACTGGCCTCGATCTGGTCGAGTGGCAATTCCAGATTGCTGCCGGCGAGAAGCTACCATTGAAGCAGGATCAGGTGCCGCTCACCGGCCACGCCGTCGAAGCGCGGCTCTATGCCGAGGATCCGGAGCGCGGCTTTCTGCCATCGACCGGCAAATTGATGGCGCTGAAGTTTCCGTCCGGCGAGGGGCTGCGTATCGATACCGGCGTCGAAAGTGGCGACGAGGTGACGCCGTTCTACGATCCGATGATCGCCAAGGTCATCGCGCATGGCCGCAACCGCGAGCAGGCGCTCGATCGCCTCGCCAATGCGCTCGACGCCACGGTGGTTGTCGGCCCGCGGAGCAATGCCGGTTTCCTCAGCCTGCTGTGTCGGGCACCGCAATTCCGCCAGGGCGAGTTCGACACCGGATTCATCGACGCCCATCTCGATGATCTTGGAGCCGTGCCGCAAGGCATGGACAAAGCCGCTGCTGCACTCGGCGCGCGCGAACTGCTGACGCGCGAGCGCGGCCGCATCGCCGACCAGATTTCGCGCGAGGCGGATGCAGCGCGCTCGACCCATATCTCGCCGTGGGATGCCGATGACGGCTTCCAGTTGTCCGGCCCGCGCCGCCAGATTGTGCCGATCCTTGCCGATGGCGAGAAGGTGACGGCGCAGGTCATTCAGGAAGCCCGCACGACGACGGTGACGATTGATGGCGTTGCCGCGGCAGCGGATGCCGTCGCAGTGGCGACTGCCGACGCCGTTTACGTCTTGCGCAAGGGCCGCCAGACCAAGGTGGCGTTCCGCGATCTCAGTCTTGATGAAGGCTCGGATGGCGCCGGCGGTGGGCTGGTGCGCGCGCCCATGCACGGCAAGGTGCTGTCGGTGCTGGTCGAGCAGGGCGCTTCCGTCACACGCGGCCAGCGTCTCGCCATCATCGAGGCGATGAAGATGGAGCACACGCTCGTCGCGCCGCTCGACGGCACGGTCAGCGAAATCGCCGTCGGCAAGGACGAGCAGGTCGCCGAAGGCGCCAAGATGATCGTCATCGAAGCCAAGAAAGAATAATGGAAGAGTAATTTTATGCTGACGCTTTACTATACCGCGCACACCTGTTCGCTGGCCTCGCATATCGCGCTGGAAGATGCCGGTGCGGCTTACGAGTTGAAGCGCCTCAGCTTCAAGACCGCCGATCAGCGATCGCCGGACTATGTGAAGATCAATCCGAAAGCGCGCGTGCCGGCGCTGGTAACGCCGCGCGGTGTGCTGACCGAGACGCCGGCGATGCTCGCCTTTATTGCGCAGTCGTTTCCGGACGCGAAGCTCGCGCCCTTCGATGATCCTTTCGCCTTCGCCGAAATCCAGTCGTTCAACAGTTATTTGTGTTCGACCGTGCATGTCGCGCACGCGCACCGCATGCGCGGTTATCGCTGGGCCGACGATGAAGCCGCCTTCGTCTCGATGCAGAAGAAAGTGCCGGAAGCTGTGACGGCGTGCTTCGAGATCATTGAGCAGACCATGCTGCGCGGACCGTGGGTCATGGGCGATAGCTACACGATTGCCGATCCCTATTTGTTTACATTGTCGCAATGGCTGGAATCCGACGGCGTCGATCTAACGCGCATCCCGCGCGTTCTTGATCACCGCGCCCGCATGGCGGCGCGCCCGAATGTGAAGAAGGCGGTTGACGTGGAATTGGCTGAGTAAAGTATGCCGCTGCACCTGATCAAATTGTCCGTTGGTACGGATAGCGTTGCTGACCTCGAACACTGGATCAAGCTCAAGCAGAAGGAGCGCAAGGCGCGCGGCCTCAAGCCGGAACGTGTGCACACGACGCGCATGGTGCCGAAGCGTGTCGAGGAATTGCTCGCCGGTGGCTCGATCTACTGGGTGATCAAGGGCCAGATCATGTGCCGCGAACGCATCATCGCCATCACGCCGTTCAAGGACAAGGACGGCATCGGCCGCTGCAAGTTGGTGCTTGATCCGAAATGCATTCCGGTCGAGCCGCGCCCGCGTCAGGCGTTTCAGGGCTGGCGCTATCTCGATGAGAAAGACGCGCCGCGCGACCTCTCCAAGGCGGCTCCGGGCGCGGCGTTGATGCCGGAAGAGATGCGGAGGGAGTTGCGGGAGTTGGGGTTGTTGTAGGGTGGGCTAAGGCGCGCTTGCGCCGAGCCCACCGCGACAAAAGACGGTGGGCACGCTTCGCTTTGCCCACCCTACGACCGTAAGCTACACCGCCAGATTATCAATCAACCTTGTCTTGCCGATCTTCGCTGCGACGAGCAGCCGGATTGGTCCGTCTTTCAAAACAGAAACCGGCGCCAAGGTCAGCGCGTTGCGCGCCTCGAGATAATCGACCGCAAACTCCGCCTGCTTGATATGGCCGCGGCCTTCTTCCAGCACCATGGCAATCGGCTCGCCGGCCTTGATGCGCGCGGCGCAGGTCTTCATCGTGCGGTACAGAACCGGCGCATGGCGGCGCTCGACCTCGCTCAAATAGACATTGCGCGATGACATCGCCAAACCATCCTTCTCGCGCACGGTGGCGATGCCGACCACTTTCACCGGAAAATCCAAATCCTTCGCCATTTGCGTGACGACGCGCAGCTGCTGGTAATCCTTCTGGCCGAACAGCGCGACATCCGGCGTAACTTGCGTGAACAGCTTGGCGACAACGGTCGCGACACCGCCGAAGAAGTGAGGGCGGAATTTGTCTTCCAGTCCGGCCAGCGCCGGGCCTTCCGGCGCAAGCTTCAAGGCGAAACCTTCCGGATACATCGCGGCCGGCGAGGGCGCCCAGACCAGATCGGCTTTCGCCGTGGTCAATGCCGCGACATCGGTTTTCATCGTGCGCGGATAGCTGCCGAAGTCTTCCGTTGGCGCGAACTGCGTCGGGTTAACGAAGATCGAGACGACGACGAGGTCGGCGCGCTTCTGCGCTTCGCGCACCAGCGCCAGATGCCCGGCATGCAGCGCGCCCATGGTCGGCACGAGGGCGATCGACTTGCCGTCTTTACGATAGCGCGCGATTTCTCGCCGCAGCGCGCTGACGGTGTGCACAACAGTCGGACGTTTCGCCATGCTTGGCTGCCTTAAAATGATCGCGTCAGGTTCCTGTCACGGAACAGGATTACGAAATAGCCCGCGAGGTTAACCACAGCCACGCAAGTTAATGGTTAAACCCGGATAAACTTGACTAAACTACCGCATTTAATGGACTATTGGCGCATCAAAGGACGCCCCTGAATGCTGGTCCAACCGATCAAAAGTAGCACGCAATCGGCCCATGTTGTCGTTCTCGGCAATGAAAAAGGCGGTTCCGGCAAGTCGACGACGGCGCTGCATGTTGCGGTCGCCTTGATGAAGGCCGGCCAGCGCGTCGCCACCATCGATCTCGACTCGCGCCAGCAGAGCTTCACCCATTACATCGAGAACCGCCGCGCCTGGGCGCAGCGCGCCCGCTTCAATCTCGAACTGCCGACGCATTATTGCGTGCCGCGCTCCGACACCAATTCGGTCGAAGCCAATGAGGCGAACGAGTTCAACAGCTTCTCGAAGGCGATTGCCGCGATCGAGCACACCCACGACGTTGTCGTCATCGACTCGCCGGGCAACGACACCTATCTGATGCGCCTGGCGCACTCGATGGCCGACACGTTGGTCACGCCGCTGAATGACAGCTTCGTCGATTTCGACGTGCTGGCGACGCTCGACCCCACCGATTTCTCCGTCACTGGGGAAAGCCACTACGCGCAAATGGTGCGCGAGGCGCGCCGCCAGCGCCGCCTGGTCGATGGCCGCAACACGGACTGGATTGTCGTGCGCAACCGCCTGTCGACGCTTGGGTCGCGCAACAAGAAACTGGTCGGCGAGGGCATTGCCGCGCTCGGCAAGCGGATGGGATTCCGCACGGTCGACGGTTTCGCCGAGCGCGTCGTCTATCGCGAATTCTTCCCGCGTGGCCTGACCGCCTTTGACGATCTCGACGAGGCGACCCTGGGCACCCGGCCGAACATGTCGCATCTGACCGCGCGCGAGGAAGTCATCGCGCTGCTGAACGCGCTGCACCTGCCCATGTCGGAAAACGGCAAGCGCCGTGCTGCTGCGCGGGCCGAATGGTATTCGGTCATGGACCAGCCGTTGCAGGTTCACGACCTGCTGGCCTGAGGCATTTAGACTGCCAAAGTCGCGCCGCGAATTGGTGTAGACTGGCGGTCATGACGTCCCCGACCCGCAAAGACACGCAAACTCCCGCCGCCAAGACTTCGTCGCGGCCGGAGATCGAAGCTTTCCTGGAAAAAGTGAAAGGCCTCGGGCCCGCCGCCACCGCCGGCAAGCGCGGCCGGTTGATCTTTGCGCTCGACGCCACGATGAGCCGCCAGCCAACTTGGGACACCGCCTGCGCGCTGCAGGCGGACATGTTCCGCGAGGCGGCCTCGATCGGCGGGCTCGATATCCAGCTGGTCTATTTTCGCGGACTGAATGAGTGCCGCGCCTCCGGCTGGGTTGCCGACTCCGGCAAACTCGCCTCCTTGATGGGGCGCATCTCCTGTCAGGGCGGCCATACGCAAATCGGCAAGGTGCTGAGCCATGCCCGCAAGGAGCAGGCGGCGCAGCGCGTGCAGGCGCTGGTGTTTGTTGGCGACGCGATGGAAGAGGGCATCGACAGCTTAGCGCATGCCGCCGGTGAACTCGGCCTGCTCGGCGTGCCGGTGTTCATGTTTCAGGAGGGCAACGACGCCGTTGCCGAGACCGCCTATCGCGAGATCGCCCGGCTGTCGCGTGGCGCCTGGTGCCGGTTTGATACTGGCTCGGCGGCGCAACTGGCCGAACTGCTGCGCGCCGTTGCCGCCTATGCCGCCGGCGGCCTTAAAGCGCTCTCCGACCTGTCGGCGCGCAAGGCCGGTGGCGCACGCTTGTTGCTCGCGCAGATGAAATCATGATGCTCGTCTTCGGCTTGCTTGCTCTGGTGCTCGGCCTTTGGGCGCTCAATGTGGTGTCCAAGGTCGATCCGCAGCTCGGCGCGCGCATCCTCAAGGCCGGCGGCGGCATTCTGGCGGTCGGTATGGCCGGCTTCCTCGGCCTGCGCGGCGAACTCGCCATTGCCATTCCGCTCGGCATTTTCGGACTGGGTTTGCTGGGCTGGGTGCCGTTCGGCCCGGCCGGCTTTTCCGAGCGCACCCAAAAGAAGACCGGGCAGACCTCGCGTGTCCGCACGGCGTTCATTGAAATGGCGCTGGATCACGACAGTGGCGCGATGGGCGGGCTGGTGCTGGCCGGCCGGTTTCAGGGCTGCACGTTTGAAAGTCTCGATACCAAGCTGCTGATCGAATTGCTGACCGAAGTCGACGACGAAAGCCGGGCGCTACTTGTTCCGTATCTTGACCGCCGGGACGCCAGTTGGCGTGAACACGCGCAAGGTGACACGGCAACGGGGCGGGGCAGTACGACGAGCAACGGCAAAATGTCGGACCAGGAAGCCTATCAGATCCTTGGCCTGGAAGCTGGCGCGAGCGCGGACGCCATCGGGCGCGCGCATCGCACGCTGATGAAGAAATTCCATCCCGACCAAGGGGGCTCGACGTATCTCGCGGCCCGTATCAATGAGGCCAAAGAAATTCTGCTTCGCAGACATCGCTGATGTACTCCGCACATACCATCACCAGCGGCTCCTGATCGTCTGACTTTTAGTCCCGTTATCGTATCGTTTTTTGTTGTTACGCAGGCCCGGTTATCCGGGTCAGGCGGCAGTCTTTAGTTCTTCAGCAGCATGCAGGGGATTTCGCTGCGCTTGAGGTTCTTGCAGGCATTCTCGGCCTGATCCTTGTCGAGACCGGCGAAGCGGGCGCGGTAGAGCGCCTTGTCGCCTTTGGCGACCTTCTCGGTGAACGGATCGGCCTTGCCGAGCTGATCCTTGGCCTTGGTCTGCGCCGCGTTGAGGCGCTCCTTGGCGTTGTCTTCATCGGGAAAGGCACCGACCTGGATCATCCAGCCGCCGTGACGCGACACGGCCTTGGCAGCAGGGTCGGCATGAGCGGGCAGGTGCGCAACGATGGCCGTCTCGGGGACCTTATCGCCAACGGAAGCCAGTTGCGCAGGCCGCGACGGCTTGCTGTCGCTGACCGTCATGACACCGAGAATGCCATTGCCGGTACCGGCGCCGGGCGGCTGCGCCGGCGGTTCGCTCTTGATCGTCGCGACAGTTGTAACGGTGGCTGTCGTCGCCGGCGGCGTTGTCAGCTTGCGGTTATCGGACGGGATGGCGGAGAGAGCGGCCATTTGCACGCCGGATTTGACGCTGACGGTTTTGACGGCGACCGGCTTGATCGGCTCAGTGGAACCCAGCGAGGGTGAGTTCGCCGGGGGAGTAACGGCGGCTACGGCTTCAGCGCGCGGATCGCGCTCTGGCACCGGCGGCTTGGCCGGCATTTTGACTTCCGCCATCGCCGTGCCTTCGGCAACCGGCGGTGCGGTGCGGGTGGTCGAGGCGGTGACGATGTGGCCTTCGATCAGGCCGCGCACGCGGGCATCGCGCGACTTGCCGCTCGAGCCGCCGAAGACGACGGCGACGACGTAACGCTTGTCGCGCTTGACCGAGGTGACGATGTTGAAGCCGGACGCGTTAATATAGCCGGTCTTGATGCCGTCGACGCCATCGACCGTGCCGAGCAACTTGTTATGGTTGCGCATGACGCGGCCACGGAATGCGAAGCTCTTGGTTGAGAAGTAATTGAAATAGTTAGGGAAACGGTCGCGGATGGCGCGGCCGAGCAGGGCCTGGTCGCGCGCGGTCGTCACCTGGTCCTCATTCGGAAGGCCCGAGGCGTTCTTGTAGGTCGTGTTCGACATGCCGATCGAACGGGCCTTGGCCGTCATCATGCGGCCGAAACTGCCTTCGTCGCCGCCGAGCGCCTCGCCGATGACGGCGGCAGCGTCATTGGCCGACTTGGTGACGACAGCGCGGATTGCCTGTTCGACCTGAAGCGTTTCGCCAGGCCGGAGGCCCAACTTGGACGGCGCCTGGGCCGAGGCCTGCGCCGAGACCGGCAGTTCATCGGTGAGCTTGATCTTGCCGGATTCCAGACGCTCGAACAGCATATAGAGCGTCATGATCTTGGTCAGCGAGGCCGGGTGGCGAATGGCGTCCGGACTGGACGACTGCATGACCGTGCCGGAATTGGCAT
This sequence comes from Pseudolabrys sp., assembly GCA_030655215.1. GTDB lineage: Bacteria > Pseudomonadota > Alphaproteobacteria > Rhizobiales > Xanthobacteraceae > Pseudolabrys. The sequence goes on from JAURVZ010000060.1 coordinate 74,752, forward strand.
CGACGACGATAGAGGACTGCGGCGGGGTATAGCGGGCGGCTTTGGCGGCGGGAGCCTTGCCACGGCCGCGCTTGGCGCGGGCGTCGGCATCGCCGGCCGTCGTGGTTACGAGCAGAAGCGCCGTCAGCCCGAGGGCACCCCAACGGACAACGCGTTGGACCTGACCTCCTGGACCTGACATCTGTGCTCCCCAACCCCGTTACGGAAAACTTCCTGGACCACCTTCGTGGCCATTTTATAGCGCCATTGCAGCGCAAGAACGTAAGACCGTAGGAGAACGCGGTATACAAAATCTTAAATTATCCTGCTGATTTTGCGGTAAATTTTGCAGTGCAATATAAGAATTGACTTTATTGTGCAGTGCGGTATAAATCTGCCCGTGCGCCGGGATAGGCCGGAACCTCAAGAAGCACGTTTAGGCGCCGTTTTAGCGGAGCCGGGAGAGACGAAAATGGTCAAGAATTTCGAGGACCTCCAGCAGGTCAGCAAAGAGAATATCGACATTGCCGTGAAGTCCGTCGGCACCGTTTCCAAGAGCGCCCAGGCGATCGCCGTTGAGATCGCCGACTATTCGAAGAAGTCCTTCGAAGAGAGCACTGCCGCGCTCGAGAAGCTGTTCGGCGTCAAGTCGGTCGAAAAGGCCATCGAGCTGCAGACCGAATACGCCAAGACCGCGTATGAAGGTTTCGTCGCCGAAGCCGCCAAGATCGGCGAAATGTACCAGGCGATGGCCAAGGAATCGTTCAAGCCGTTCGAACTGGCGATGGCGAAAGCCAAGTAGCTCGTTTCCAAGGCTGAGAACTAAAAAAGCCCGGCGCTTGCGCCGGGCTTTTCGTTGGACGGATGTGGCGTGCGAGCGTGGCGTCTCAGTTCAGGAAACCTTGGTCCATAATACTCTGGCGGCGGCAACCGCCGCGCCGACGCCGACCAGTTGTGCCGTTACAAACGGCATGACACTGGCCGGCGCGATGCCTGAGAATGTGTCGGACAGCGCGCGCGCGACGGTGACCGCCGGATTGGCGAACGACGTCGAGGCGGTGAACCAGTACGCCGCCGTGATATAGAGACCGACCGCGTAGGGAAGGGCTGCGCGAGCATTGGCAAGGCAGCCAAAGATTGTCAGACCGAGACCGAATGTCGCTACGGCCTCAGAAAACCACTGACCGGCGCCGGAACGGGTTTTCTCAGACATCTGCAAAATCGGAAGATCGAACATGGCATGGGCGGCGATGACGCCGAGGATGGCCCCGGCAAGCTGCGCGCCGATGTAGGGCGCGACATCGCGCCAAGGCAGTTCGCGGCGTGCGGCAAAGGCGAGCGTAACGGCGGGGTTCATATGCGCGCCGGAGACGGGCCCGAAGATCAGGATAAGCACGACCAGTGCGGCGCCGGTTGGAATAGTGTTGCCAAGCAAGGCAAGCGCGACATTCCCGCTTGCCAGCCGCTCGGCCATGATGCCGGAGCCGACCACGGCAGCGAGCAAAAAGGCGCTTGCAAGCGTCTCGGCAAAGAGCTGCCGGTAAATCGCCGCGGTCACGGCGATGCAACGGCTTGGTCGAGTCGTCCAATGTCGCGCAGGCGGCTTTGCATTGTCATACTGTCGAGTTTTTCAAATGGTAACGCGACGAACAGGTCGATACGGCGGCCCAGCATCCGGTAAGCCTCTTTGAATGCGAGCGCGATTTCCGCGCCGGTCCCGTCGGCTGCGGCCGGATCGGAAATCCCCCAGTGGGCTGTCATCGGCTTGCCGGGCCAGATCGGACAAGTCTCGCCAGCAGCGTTGTCGCAAACCGTGAAGATGAAATCGATTGGCGCTGCGCCCGGCGCTGCGAACTCAGCCCATGTTTTTGAACGCAAGGCGCTGATGTCGTGTCCGAGCGATGACAGCAAAGCAAGTGTTTGCGGATGTACCTCGCCCTTCGGTTGCGAGCCGGCGCTGAATGCCTGAAATTTTCCAGCGCCTGATCTGTTGAGGATGCTTTCCGCCAACACCGAGCGAGCGGAATTGCCGGTGCATAAAAACAGGACAGTGAACGCACGATCACGCATGGGCGCGCTTCCTCTTTGCGGGCGGCGGTGGGCAGCAGACGTCGGCCAGGGCAGGCACGCATATGTCCGGATGCCCTGCGCAACAGTCTTTCATCAAGAATTCGATCAGCCCGCGCAGTGCCTTGTAGTCGGCGCTGTAGATGATCGAGCGCGCGTCGCGCCGGGCGTTGATCAGGCCTGCGTGTTCAAGATCCTTGAGGTGGAAGGACACGTTGGATGCCGAAACGCCGGCTGCTTCGGCGAGAGAACCAGCCGCCATGCCCTCCGGGCCCGCTTTCACCAGCATCCGCACGATCCGCAACCGCGTTTCCTGCGACAAGGCGGCGAAAGCAATCTGGGCTTGACCTGCTTTCATTCTTCGACAATCCTATAATTCAAGAATCATTGAAACGAGGATAGCCGCCATGGATGCCGTTGCCAAGCCCCAATCGACGGTCGGCGCGCTGATGCCGGTCGAGGAAGTCTCGGCTCAATCCCTGCTCGACAGGCTGGCCGGTCACACGGAAAAGAGCCTGATCTTTTTTTATGAGGGCCGCGACGTGCGGCCCAGCTATCACGTCACCGAGGTCAAGACAGGCACCTTCCGGGGGCTCGACTGCGGCGCCAATGTCGAGCATTGGAACGAGACCTTCATTCAGCTTTGGGACATCGAGGAAGCCAACCGCGAGCACATGCGCGTGAGGAAATTTCTGGCGATTATCGGCAAAGTGGGTGAGGCCGTCGGTTTGGATGCCGATGCCAAGTTGACATTTGAAGTGAGTGACGGCGTGCGCCCGATGCAGATCTATCGCGCCGAGCGCATTGAAGTAGCCGACAGCGTGCGGGTGCATCTGTCGGCGAGGCCATCAAGCTGCAAGCCGCGCGATCGCTGGCTGGTGGAGGAAACTGCCCGGTCTGCGGCGTCTTGCTGCGCGCCAAAGGCGCAGAAATGCTGCTGATGGGGGTTTGGGGCCTATGGACGTTTGACTGAATAAGCAAAAAAAGCCCGGCGCTCGCGCCGGGCTTTTCGTTGGTCGGTGAGGCGAGGCCGTCTACTTGGCGACGCGCAGCTTGGTCAGGTTGGTGCCGATCTGGCTGAACACCGAGCCAAGGCCGCTCGACGTCGTCACCATGTAGAACTTCGAGGCATCACTGAACTGTTCCGGGCTGCCGGCGCAGTTCTGCAACAGGGTCGAGGTCGGATCGCCGCCTGTGTTGACCTGGATGGTGTAGAGCGTCACGCCGCCATTCTTGATGTTGGCGCAGGTGCCGGCACCACTCTTGCTGGAATCGTACATGCGTTTGTCGACTTCGGCCGAGACCGAGGAGCCATTGCCGTTCCAACGGTTCTCCGTGTTCAAACCGTCCGACATGAGGATGATGACATCGGTGTACTTGTAGTTGGCGTCTTTTGCCGGCGCGGTGAGCGGGCCGCCGCCGACCAGTGATTGCCAGGCCCAGACCAAGCCGATCGGCTGATTGGTGGATCCGGCCGGTGACATATCGTCCACCAGATCATTCATCGCCGTCCAGTCGTAGGACAGGCCCATCATTTTTGCCGGGCAATTGTCGTCCTGGTCCGCGGGAAATTTTGATGAGGCGGAGCTGCCCGGCAGGGTTACGTTCTGGTCGTAATTCTGGCCGGTCGGACCATTGCTGCCGCCGCGATCGGTGACGCATCCGTTCCACTGGTTGTGGTTCAGCGAGACGGTCTTGCATGTGCGCCCGCGCCGGCCGGTGCAGGATGTCGTCGTATTTTCGTCGTCCCAGTCTTTCCAATCGATCCAGTTGGCATTGTAGTTGCTGGCACCCACATTGACGTCGTTGGCGAAGGGGATGATCGACACGTAAACGTCGCCATTGGTGGTGGCGGCGCTCTTAAGCTGGGTGAGCAGGTTTTTCGTCGCGCTCTTCAACGCCGCCATCTTGCCGTCGCTTGACATCGAGCCGGTGTTATCGAGAGCCAATGCGACGCGCAGGCGCGTCGAACCCCACGCCGCTGTCGCCGTGCCGTTGATGTTGATGTTCTGGTGGCCAATGACGCCGAGGAAGCCGGTCGGGACCTGCGCGGCGCCGTCCACTTTGATCTGCGAGCCGCCGGTGCTTGTGTAGGTCGCCGTGATAGTAACGTTCTTGGCCTCGGGCTTGCTGAACAGCGCGTCGAAATAACTCTTCGCCTTCGTCTGCAATGCGGTGTTGCTCAGGGTCGCAGCGTCCTTCGACAGCATCAGCGCTGTCGAGTCGAGCGCGGCCTGCATCGCCGCCTTCACAGAGTTGGCGTGGCTGTAGTCGACGGCCATGCCGACCGTGCCAACGAGCGGCAGGGTGGCGATGGCGAAGGTGATCGCGACGTTGCCTTTGTTGGCGCTGCGGAAGTTGGCGATGTGTCGGGCAATTCTTGTCCAGGCGGCATGCATGACGGTTTCACCGGTTCTCGGTTAAATTCGTCGATCTGCATAAACCTCATCAGTTAAATCACCGGTATACGGGTGCTTCCCGGAACTCCGCCTTCCGGTAATCAATCGCTTGGCCGCGCGAGCTGAATGCCCGACGACACAAGCACTTAGATGGTGAATGAGGGGTACCCTGACACGGAAAATGCCGCGCAGTTCTTATGCGACGTTATTAATGGTTGGTTGAAAACTGGAACTTGGCGAACGCCGGTGACGCACCGGCGCTCGCTTTACCCTTATTTCTGGGCTCTATTTCGCGACGCGCAGCTTGGTCAGGTTGGTGCCGATCGCGGTGAAAACCGCGCCCAGACCGCTTGCCGTATCGACCATGTAGAACTTCGACGGGTCGCTGAATTTGTCCGGGCCGCCGGCGCAGTTCTGCAGCAAGGTCGACGTCGCGTCGCCGCCTGTGTTCACCTGGATCGTGTACAGGGTAACGCCGGAGTTCTTGATGTTGGCGCAGGTGCCACGGCCGCTTGAGTCATACATGCGGTAGTCGACACTGGTGTTGGTCGCCGAGCCATTACCGTACCAGCGATTCCAGGTGTTGAGACCGTCCGACATCAGGATGACGACATCGGTGTATTCATAGTTCGAGTCTTTCGGCGGCGCCGTAAACGGACCGATACCGACCAGCGAGTGCCAGCCTAAGGCGAGGCCGATCGTCTGGTTGGTGCCGCCATTGGTGTCCAATGCATCCACGGCCGCGGCCATCGATGTCCAGTTGTAGTTCAGGCCCATCACGGCTTTCGGGCAATACGAGTCCTGCCGCGCAGGATATAGCGTCTTCACATCCGACGTCGTCGGTGTGGCCGCAGTCTGATCGGGGCCGGCCGTGGTGCCGGGCGCCGCCATGGCGCCGCGATCGGCGACGCAACCGGTCCAGGTGCTGCGCGCGTTCTTGACCCAGGTATGTTCGAAATAACCGTCGTTCGTCTTGCAAACCTTGCTGCTGCCGCTGCCTGAGCAGGAGCAGTTGCTGCGGCCGGTGCATGTGGCCGAACTGCCGGTCGCGCGGAAGGTGGTGCTGGTATAGCAGCCATTATAATAGAAGCCCGCCTCGGTGCTGTCCTTGCTGCCGGTGTCGACGCCGGGGCAGATGTAGCCCGAATAAGTGCCGCTCGACGGGATGTTATTCGTCGCAGGCGCTGTACTCGCAGGACCGGTCGTGCAGCCAAAGCCTGTTTTATTGCTGCTAAACGGGCAGGCATCGCCGGGACCTGTCTGGTCCCACGTGCTCTTGTTTGACGCGTTGGCCAGCCAGGTCGCCATGTACGGCGGCGGCGCTTCCCATTCGGTCCAGTCGATGTAGGCGGCGTTGTAGTTGTTGGCGCCGATATTAACGCCGCGGCTGAAAGGAACGATCGACACATAGATGTCGCCAGGATTGCTGGCGGCGGACTTCAGCTGCGTCAGCAGATTCTTGGTCGAGGTTTTCAACGCGTCGATCTTGCCGTCGGCATCCATCGAGCCGGTGGTGTCGTGCACAAGGGCAATGCGCAAGCGCGTCGAGCCCCAGGCAGTGGTCGAGGTGCCGTTGATCGTCAGGTTCTGGAATCCGATGACGCCGAGAAAGCTCGTCGGTACCAATGCCGAGCCATCGACCTTGACCTGCGAGCCGCCGGTGGTCGAGTAAGCCGCGGTAATGACAACGTTCGTGGCTTCGGGCTTCAGGAAGACGGCATCGAAGTAGCTCTTCGCCTTGGTCTGGAGAGCTGCGTTGCTGATCGTGGCCGCATCTTTCGACAGCATCAGCGCGGTGGAATCGAGCGCAGCCTGCATGGCTGTCTTGACGGCATTGGCGTGGCTGTAGTCGACGGCCATCCCGACCGTGCCGACCAGCGGCAGCGTTGCGATGGCAAATGTGATGGCGACATTGCCGCGGTTCGCGCCCTTGAAAGCGGCGAAATGGTGGGCGAATTTGTTCCAGACAGCACGCATGACGATCACCAAGAGAACGATGTGAATTCGTCTGCTGTCCTAGGTGTCAGAAGTTAACTGGGCTGCGCCGGTATCCCGGCAAATTAGCGCTGTCGCGCTAAGGATGTTGCAGGCTGCCGCCGCTTTGGTGGCTGCCTGTCAAGGTTTTCATGGTGAACGGGCCCGGACGATCGCCGTTATTCTGATTGTAAAATAGTGGCGAGCGGCCCGGGAGGTCGCTCGCTGATTGTAGTCATGCGGTTAACACCGCCGAATTTGGCCGCCGGTGCGCCGGCCGGCCCTGGTTCGCCGGCGGGCCGCCGCCGCGCCGTTCCGTATCCTGAAAAACAGTGCCGGCCGGGTCACTTACGGCTTGTGAACCGGCAACCAGTGGCTATCTGCAACAATGCCGGGGACGGTAGGGCGGAGAAATCAGGGGATGAGGGCGGCAGTTCCTGCTTGGAAGGACGCCGCGGGGGTCTCTAAGATGACGCTTGATAATTGTCCCCGGCCTCGTGACGGGGCGGTCCGGGAATGTCACGCTTTCGAAGGTTCACTCTCGTGCTGTTGCGGCCAAATATGATGCTTTCTGAGATCCGCATGTCGTCTTTATCCGCTGAGCGCCGGTCCGCTGAGGATCTGGCGCCGCGGATGGCGGATGACGACAAGAAGCGGAGAAGTCCGGGCGGTCCGGACACGTCGGTCATCACCAAGACGAAGCCGCAGACCAAGCGGCCGAACATGTACCGTGTTCTTATTCTAAACGACGACTACACGCCGATGGAGTTCGTCACCCATGTGCTGGAGCGTTTCTTCAGCAAGGATAATGAGGCGGCGACACGAATCATGTTGCACGTTCACCATCACGGCATCGGCGAATGCGGCATCTTTACGTACGAAGTGGCCGAGACAAAAGTGACGCAGGTTATGGACTTTGCCAGAAAACATCAGCATCCTTTGCAATGCGTGATGGAAAAGCAGTGAACGAACAAGAAGACTGAAGACGGATTGGGGTCGGGGAGCGTTCGATACAATTGGGAATGGAATTTTGAATGCCTACATTCTCTCGTAGCCTAGAGCAGTCGCTTCACCGGGCGCTCGCGCTCGCCAATGAGCGCCATCATGAATACGCCACGCTGGAGCATTTGCTGCTGGCGATGATCGACGACCAGGACGCCTCCGCCGTGATGCGCGCTTGCAATGTCGATCTCGACAAGCTGCGCCGCAGCCTGGTCGCCTATCTTGAATCCGAGCTCGAAAACCTCATCACCGATGGCGCGGAAGATTCCAAGCCGACCGCCGGATTCCAGCGCGTCATCCAGCGCGCCGTGATCCATGTGCAGTCGTCCGGCCGCGAGGAAGTCACCGGCGCCAATGTGCTGGTGGCGATCTTTGCCGAGCGCGAGAGCCACGCCGCCTATTTCCTGCAGGAGCAGGACATGACCCGCTACGACGCGGTCAATTACATCAGCCACGGCATTGCCAAGCGGCCGGGTCTCGCCGAGACACGTCCGGTGCGTGGCGCCGATGAAGAGAATGACTCAAAGGGCGGCGGCGGCAGCAACAATAGCGACGAACCCAAGAAGAAGGGCGATGCGCTGGAGGCTTACTGCGTCAACCTGAACAAGAAGGCGAAAGAGGGCAAGATCGATCCGCTGATCGGCCGCGACAGCGAGATCAGCCGCACGATCCAGGTCCTGTGCCGCAGGTCCAAGAACAATCCGCTGTTCGTTGGTGACGCCGGCGTCGGCAAGACCGCGATCGCGGAGGGCCTGGCCCGTCGCATCATCCATGGCGAAGTGCCGGAGGTGTTGAAGAACGCCACCGTGTTCGCGCTCGACATGGGCACGTTGCTCGCCGGCACGCGCTATCGCGGCGATTTCGAAGAGCGCCTCAAGCAGGTGATCAAGGAGATCGAGGCCACACCGGGCGCGATCATGTTCATTGACGAGATCCACACCGTGATCGGCGCCGGCGCCACCTCCGGCGGCGCGATGGACGCGTCGAACCTGCTGAAGCCGGCTTTGTCCGGCGGCGCGATCCGTTGCATCGGCTCGACCACCTACAAGGAGTACCGCCAGTACTTCGAGAAGGATCGCGCCTTGGTGCGTCGCTTCCAGAAGATCGACGTCAACGAACCGTCGATCCCGGACGCCATCGAAATCCTCAAGGGCCTCAAGCCGTATTTCGAGGAATACCACAAGCTCAAATACACGAACGAAGCGATCAAGGCGGCGGTCGAACTGTCGTCGCGCTACATCCATGACCGCAAGCTGCCGGACAAGGCGATCGATGTGATCGACGAATCCGGCGCGGCGCAAATGCTGCTGCCGGAAGGCCGCCGCAAGAAGACCATCGGTATCAAGGAAATCGAGACCACGATATCGACCATGGCCCGCATTCCGGCCAAGACCGTGTCGAAGGACGATGCCGAAGTGCTGCAGCATCTTGAGCAGACGCTGAAGACGGTGGTCTACGGTCAGGACAATGCGATCACCTCGCTGTCGGCCTCGATCAAGCTGGCCCGTGCCGGCTTGCGCGAACCGGAGAAGCCGATCGGCTGTTATTTGTTCTCGGGGCCCACCGGCGTCGGCAAGACCGAGGTCGCCAAGCAATTGGCCGCGTCGCTCGGCGTGGAGTTGATCCGTTTCGACATGTCGGAATATATGGAGCGGCACACGATCTCGCGTTTGATCGGTGCGCCGCCGGGCTATGTCGGCTTCGACCAGGGCGGCTTGTTGACCGACGGCGTCGACCAGCATCCGCATTGCGTCCTGCTGCTCGACGAAATCGAGAAGGCGCATCCGGACCTTTTCAACGTGCTGTTGCAGGTCATGGATCACGGCAAGCTAACCGACCATAACGGCAAGCAGGTCGACTTCCGCAACGTCATCCTGATCATGACCACCAATGCCGGTGCGTCCGACATGGCCAAGTCGGCCTTCGGCTTCACCCGCGGCAAGCGGGAAGGCGAGGATACCGACGCGATCAACCGCATGTTCACGCCGGAGTTCCGCAACCGTCTCGATGCGACCATCACCTTCGGCCATTTGCCGCAGGAGGTTATCGCGCAGGTGGTCGAGAAGTTCGTGCTGCAGCTTGAGGCGCAGCTTGGCGACCGTAACGTCACCATCGAGCTGTCCGAGGAAGCGGCGCGCTGGCTGATTGCCACCGGCTATGATGAGCTGATGGGCGCGCGGCCGATGGCGCGCGTCATCCAGGAGCACATCAAGAAACCGCTCGCCGACGAGGTTCTGTTCGGCAAGCTGAAGACCGGCGGCCATGTCCGCGTCATCGTCGACAAGGACGAGCAGGGGCGCGACAAGATCGGCTTCGAGTTCCTCGATGGCCGGGTCACACCGAAGCCGGAGAAGCTGCCGGCGGTTCGGCCCAAGGCCAAGCGCAAGTCCTCACCGCGGCCGTCCAAGCCGAAAGGCGATGGCGGTCCGGGCAAGGGTGGTGACGGTGGTGCTAAGCGCGGTTCAGTGCCGAAGGTGCCGCTGCTCAAAGCCTGATACGCTCTGTTGAACAAATCCGAAGGCCGGGCCACAAGCCCGGCCTTTTTCTTTTCCTGAGTTGCAGCCGCCGCGCCGCTATGGGACATGGGCTGGGCCATGTCCTGGTCTTTGACATTCAATTCGCCGACCGCCGCCTTTCTTGGCGGCATCAAGTGGGCGTGGACATCCGTTTTCGTCATCGTCATGGCCGGGACCTATATCGGTCTCGGTGCGCTGGCTCATGATTTCGGCCTGAGCGCGCTGTGGCTGACGGTCTCGACATTGTTCGTCTGGGCGGCGCCGGCGCAGGTCATCCTGATTTCCGGTCTCGGCACCGGCGCGGCGCTGCTTGAACTGGCGCTCGCTGTCAGCCTCAGTGGCATTCGCCTGTTTCCGATGGTGGTGTCACTGCTGCCTTTGGTGCGTACGCGGCAGACGACCCTGGCCGACTTGATCCTGCCGACACATTTCACCTCCGTTAGCATGTGGGTGGAGTCGCACCGTGTCTTGCCGACCCTGGCGGCCGAGCACCGGCTGGCCTTCTGTAACGGTTTGTCCGTCGGCTATATGGGCGTCGCCACGACCTTCGGCCTTGTCGGCTTTTATCTCGCCGCCGGTTTGCCGCCACTGCTGGCGGCAACGCTGTTGTTCATGACGCCTTTGTCGTTCCTGATTTCAACGGCGCGCAATGCCCGCATCATGATGGACCGGCTGGCGCTGGTGTTCGGGCTCGCGCTAGGTGCCTTGCTGACAATCATGAATGTGCAGTTCGACCTGATGTGGGCCGGCGTCGGCGGCGGCACAATTGCTTATGCGATCCATCGCCTGCGCGCCGCCAAAGCCGGAGCGGCGTCATGAGCGCCGCGATGACCGAGCTGTGGCCGTTTCTGGTGTTGATCACCGTCGGCTTCCTGCCGAACGAGATGTGGCGCGCCTTCGGCCTGGTGATGGCGCGCGGGCTGGACGAAAAATCAGAGATCGTGATGTGGTCGCGGGCGGTTGCGACCGCGACGTTGGCCGGTGTCATTGCCAAGCTGCTGCTGTTTTCAAACGGCTCGCTGGCGACGATCCCGTTGGAAGTGCGTCTCGGCGCCACCGTGATCGGCTTCGTCGCGTATTTGCTTGTTCGCCGTTCTGTTTTCGCCGGCGTTGCGGTCGGCGAGGCAGTGTTGTTGCTCGGCGGATATCTGTTCGCGCGGTAAAGAGGAGCGGCCGTCGGGCGGCGTCCGCCATTAACTAGAACCTCGGCGACATGAAATCACACGTTGCAGCGGCAGCGTTAATGTCTGAGTATGCGCGCTCCTTGGGGGAGGGGTGTTATGCGTATTCTGATCGCGGTCTTGGCCGCAGGCTTTTGCACGGCGTGCACGACGACCGAAACGGTCCAGTTCAAGGCACAGGCCGACCAGCAATCAATCATTCGCGACGGGCAGGCGGCGCTGGTATCGCGCAAGAAGAAATCCGTGGTCATTGCGCGCCCGGCCTCGCGCCAGTTTCAGATCGGCGGCCGGCCGGTCTTTGTGCTGGCCATCAACAACCTGACCAAGACGCCGGAGAATTTCCTCGTTTCCAATGTGCAGGTCACGCAAGTGGTGCGCGATGAAGCCGTGCCGCTCAAGGTCATCACCTACGAGATGCTGGTGCAGGAAGAAAAGACCCGGCAGGTCTTCGCCGCGGTCGCCACCGGATTGTCAGCAGGGGCTAATGCCTATTCCGCTTCGCGCGCCGGCTACTATAACGCCAACTCGACGGTCTATACGCCGCGCGGCGCCTATCAGGTGCACACCACCGGCTACAGCCCGACGGCAGCGGCCATCGCACAGTCGAATGCCAGCGCGCAGAATGCTGAGATGATCAACGCCACCATCGAACGCGGCCAGCAAAATCTGGCGATGCTCGAGCAGGGAGTCATCAAGGACAACACGCTGATGCCGGGCGAGTGGTATGGCGGCCAGCTACATATTGCGCCACTGGCGTCAGACGAGGGCCCTGCGAAAAACTACACGATTGCGGTCGTCGTTGGTGGCGAGCGGCACGAGATCAACGTGGCGCAGGGCACGGTGCAGTAGGCCGTTAGCCGCCAGCCAGCGCCGCCGACAGCCTCTTTGCCATTTCCGCCAGCGCTTCCGGCTTTTCCTTCTCGCTCGCCGCTGGCTTCATCGGCACGCCGCTTTTGCGCGGGATGACATGGACGTGCAGGTGAAACACCACCTGGCCGCCAGGACCTTCGTTGAATTGCTGAACGGTGATGCCGTCTGAACCAAGCGTCGCCATAGCGGCCTTCGCGACCTTTTGCGCGACCTTGGCGACATGGGCGAGGTCGTCCGGGCTGATGTCCAGCATGTTGCGGGCCGGGGCCTTCGGCAGCACTAAAGTGTGGCCCGGGGCGCGCGGCATGATGTCGAGGAAGGCGAGCGCCTTGTCGTCTTCATAGACTTTGTAGCAGGGCAGTTCGCCACGCAGGATCTTGGCGAAGATGTTGTTCGGATCGTAAGCCGGCATGTCCGCCCCCTTGAAGTATCCTACTCTTGTTCGGCCAAATCCTTGCGGAACGGCGCGGCCGCCGCAAGCTCTTCACCGGCCGCCTGTACATAAGCTCGCTCGCGCGCCAGATACTCGGCGACTGCCCGACGCAGGCCGGGATTGGCGATGAAGTGCGCCGAATAGGTCGTGTGAGGCATGTATCCGCGCGCCAGCTTGTGCTCGCCCTGCGCGCCGGCTTCGACACGGCTCAGCTTGTGCTGGATGGCGTAGTCGATGGCCTGATAATAGCAGAGCTCGAAATGCAGGAACGGGTGGTGCTCAACGGCGCCCCAGTTGCGGCCATAGATCGTGTCTGACCCGAGGAAGTTGATGGCCCCGGCGATCCAGCGGCCCTCGCGCTTGGCCATCATCAGCAGGATGCGATCGCCCATCGCCGCGCCGACGACCGAGAAGAACTCGCGGGTGAGGTAGGGCCGGCCCCATTTGCGCGAGCCGGTGTCCATGTAGAACTTGAAGAAGGCGTCCCAGACCTCCTCGGTCAGGTCTGAGCCGGTCAGCCAGTGGACGCTGATGCCCGGGGCAAGCGCCTCCTTGCGCTCGCGCTTGATCGCCTTTCGCTTGCGCGAGGCGAGCGCGCCGAGAAAGTCGTCGAAGCTGGCATAGCCGGCATTCTCCCAGTGGAATTGCTGGTCGGTCCTTTGCAGGAAACCGCGCTGGCCGAGCGCGGTCCATTCCGGCTCGGTCAGGAAGTTGACATGCGCCGATGACAATTCACTCGCCGTGGTGATCTCGGCCAGAGCATCCGCGAGCGCGCCGCGCACCTGGTCCTGCAGCGGGCCGGGGCGGGCGAGCAGGCGCGGGCCAGTCGCCGGGGTGAACGGCACGGCGACCAGGAGCTTCGGGTAGTAATCGCCGCCGGCATGCTCGAAGGCCTCGGCCCAGCCGTGGTCGAAGACATACTCGCCCTGCGAATGGCTCTTCATATAGCAGGGCACGCAGCCAACCAGCTCGCCGTCTGTGGTCTCGGCGAGTAGATGGCGCGGCTGCCAGCCAGTGCGGCCCCCGACACATTTTGCCCGTTCAAGAGAGTAGAGAAAGTCATGAGATACGAATGGGTTGTTGGTGTATCCTCGTGTGGATAAGTCCGGGGATAAGTTATCCTCATGTATCGGATGAGCGGGGATAAGTCCGGCGCAGGCGTCCCAGGCGGCGGCCGGAACCTTGGCCAGCGACGGCTCTATGCGGATGCGGATTTCTAGGTCGGTCATTCCAGGGCGATCACTGAAGGGCGGGTCCGGCGCCATCCTAGGCCGGAAACCGGCAAAGCGGGATCACGCCTTTGCGGGTGGCAGCCCGGCTCCACGGACAGGCGATCAGCTCATTGCCGGTCGGGCCGCCGTCCCAATTCTCTTCCATCGTCACGATGCAATTGGCGGGGATCCGGATGCAGCCGCCTTTTGGGCAGGCGATCTTGGTACCGACGGCGCGCGGCACGCGCACGACGGGCTTCTTGGCCTGCGATCGCTTGGTGATGACGCCGTCCTGCCGGGTCTGCGCCTGGGCGGCCGTGCTACCGAGGGCGAGGGTGGCCGCGAGCAGTTAAGCATGAGGTGGCGTGTCATGGCGGCACTCCTTCGAAAATGGCCTGGTCGGCATGGCGCGCGGCCGTTGCGCGGTCGACCTCGCTGCGCACGGTCCAGGTTAACAACGGTAGGCCGAACAGGTTGCGTGCGATCCACGGTGCGGCGGCGGGCAAGTCTTTGACGCCATAGGCGATGAACTGTGGCCGGGTCTGCGGCGCGTGCAGCAAATGGGCGAGGCGAAACTTCTCGCCCGCCGAAAGGCCAGCCCATTCCTCATGATCATAATGCCGCTCGGCGACGATGCCGCGGGTGAGATCCGGCGCAACGTTGCGCAGATGCGCAATCGGGGCAGGGTCGAACGACATCACCGCCGCCGGGCCTGAATAGGTCTCCAGCACTGCCGCCACCCGGTTGGCCAGCCGCATGTCGCCGTCGAACCGGCTCTTCAGCTCGATGACCAGCGGCACGCGGCCGCGCACCAGGTCGCACAGCTCGCTCAGCGTCAGGATGCGGTCTTTGCTCGCCTTGAAGGTGACGGTCTTGAGCGCGGCGGCGCTCATATGGGCGAGCGGCGCGCTACCGTCGGTCAGGCGGCCGAGCGCATCGTCATGATGCACCATGGCCTCGCCATCGGCGCTGATCTGGACATCGGTCTCGATGCTAAAGCCACCGGCGATGGCCGCCGTGAAGGCAGAAGCGGTGTTCTCGATAATGCCGGTTGCGGCATCATGCAGGCCGCGGTGCGCGATCGGTTTGGCAGTGAGCCAGCTCAGGCCCGGCATGAGGTTTCCCAGCTAAGCTATTATGCGACCTCGAACAAACCTTCGACTTCAACCGCCGCATCAGCCGGCAGGGCGGAGACGCCGACGGTGGAGCGGGCATGGCGGCCGCGGTCGCCGAACACTTCGACCATCAGGTCGGAGGCGCCGTTCATGACCTTGGGACCATCGGTGAAGCCGGGCGCCGAATTGATATAGCCGCCGAGCCGGACCACGCGGGTGATGTTGTCGAGGTCGCCGACGGCGGCTTTCATCTGGGCCAACAGGTTGATGGCGCAGGCGCGGGCTGCCTTCTGGCCGTCCTCAATGGACACCCCGGCGCCGAGCTGACCCTTGGCGGCGAGCTGGCCATCCGGGCCAAAGCAGAGCTGGCCCGACACAGTCACGAGGTTACCGCTCCGCACGAAGGCGACGTAATTGGCGATGGGCGCGGCCGGCGTCGGCAGGGTGATGCCGAGATTGACCAGCGCCTTTTCAACGAGAGCAGCCATAGAAACGTCTCCGGGAGCACAGCAGTGTGACGAGGGGGTATTCGCGTTTGTCTTTGGCCGATCGGATACTTATGCGCAAGCGTAGCCGGGGCGGCGGTTGCTGGAAACCTTACCGGCGCTTATTCTTATCAGCGGGCTTTGCCTCGCTCTTTTTCGCCTCGCTCTTGCCCCGATAGGCGCCCTTAATCCGGTCGATGCTGCACGCTGCCGCGGAGAGGCTTTGAAATCCATGACACTGCGCCTGAATGCTGGACGCCTGCTTTTGCCGTCGCTTGTCGTCATGGCAGCCGGGCTGGTGGCTGTCTCTTACCAGCCGGCAACGTCCGCCCCCGTGGCCGCGCCGCTCGCCGCCGGTGCGGCACAGCCCGAGGCGGTTGTGCTGGTGCCGCACCGAGCGATTTACGATCTCAAGTTATCCAAATCGAGCGGTAGCCGCGGCATCCAGGCGGTGCGCGGCCGCATCGTCTATGATTTTTCCGGCAATGCCTGCGATGGCTATGAGCTGAATTTCCGCCAAGTTTCCGAACTCGACTCAGGGCAGGGCAAGGTCGCGCTGAGCGATCTGCGTTCGGTCACCTGGGAAGACGGCGCCGCCAAGAACTTCCGCTTCAACTCCGAGAACAAGCTCGACGACAAGCAGGACGGCGCTGTCGAGGGCGCAGCGCAGCGCAACGCGTCGGATGTGGCGATCGATCTGCGCAAGCCGAAGAACCGCAAGTTCACCGTTCCGGTCAACGCCGTGTTTCCGACCGACCATATGCGCCGCATCCTGGTTGCAGCGCGCGAGGGCAAGACTATTCTCGAATTCCCGGTCTATGACGGCTCCGAAACCGGCGAGAAGCTCTACAATACCCTGACCGTGATCGGCCGCGCCATCGAGCCCGGCCAAAAGCCGGTGACGGACGCCGGTGCGAAAACCCCGGAATTAGCGAAACTGTCGCGCTGGCCGGTGACGATCAGCTATTTCGAGAAGAAAGACGACAAGACCGAGCAGACCGGCGAACAGACCCCGGTCTATGCCATCACGTTTGAGCTGTACGAGAACGGCATCTCGCGCGGGCTCATTCTCGACTACAACGACTTCACCATTGTCGGCGAGATGTCGTCGCTGGAGATGAAGAAAGAGAAGCCTTGTAAGTAGGCCTGAAACGGCGACGTTCTAGTCGTCGTCCAGCGCCAGGCCCTTGACGACGGCGTTGTTGCCGAACTTCGAGCGCAGCTTGTCGATGGCGTGTTCGGCCTTTGCGCCACGGCCATCGATAAGGTCGGAGAGATCATCGCCGGTGGCGTCTTCCAGATGACTGACGCCGATGCCGATCAAGCGGAAGCGGGTGCCGCCGCCGACCTCGTTGCGCAACAGGTCGCGGCCGGCGGCAAAGATGCGGGCCGCCAGTTGCGTTGGATTACCGAGCGAGCGGGCGCGGGTACGCAGCTTGAAATCCCCGGTCTTCAGTTTCAGCGTCACGGTCGACCCGGCAAGCTCGGCTTTCTTGAGCCGCGACGAGACGCGCTCGGTCAACTCCCACAGATGCTGCTCAAGCGGCCGCAGGTCGCCGATATTCTCGTTGAACGTCGTTTCCGCCGACACGCTCTTGGTGTCGCGCACCGGATCGACCCGGCGCACATCGAGCCCCCGCGCCAGTTGCCACAGCCGCGCGCCTTCCTCGCCATAGCGGCGCATCAGGTCGACCTGATCGGCGCGCTGCAGGTCGGCGATGTGACGATAGCCATCGGCGGCGAGCTTCGCAGCGCTGACCGCGCCAACGCCCCAGATGAAACCGACCGGCTTCGGCGCCAGGAAGGCGAGGGCGTCCGACTGGCCGATCACCGCAAAGCCGCGCGGCTTGTCCAGGTCGGACGCGATCTTGGCAAGGAATTTATTGGCCGACAGGCCGATGGAAATTGTGATGCCGAGGTTGCGTTCGACGTCCGACGAGAAGCGCGCCAGCGCCTTGGCGGCAGTCATGCCGTGCAGCCGCTCGGTGCCGGTGAGATCGAGAAAGGCCTCATCGATCGACAGTGGCTCGACTTGCGGCGTCATCGCCAGCATCTTCTCACGCACAGCGCGGCCGACCTCGACATATTTCGACATGTTCGGCTTCACCACAGCGGCGTGCGGGCACAGCTCCAGGGCCTTGAACATCGGCATGGCCGAACGGACGCCATAGGTGCGCGCGACATAGCAGCAGGTCGAGACGACGCCGCGCTTGCCGCCGCCGACGATGACAGGCTTGTCGACCAAGGAAGGGTCGTCGCGCTTCTCGATCGTGGCGTAGAAGGCGTCGCAGTCGACATGGGCGATGGTCAGCGTCGCCAACTCCGCGTGCCGGACAAGGCGCGGCGAGCCGCATGCCGGGCAGCGTTTCGCCGCCTCAGCCGTGTCCTTCAGGCAATCGCGGCAAAACGCCGTCACGGAATTTCACGCTCCCAGGGTTCGCCGCCCAGTGCATGATGGGCGCGGGCAATGTCGGTCACGCCACACTTGCTCTCGACGGCAAAGGCGGCGGCCAGTTGCTCGTCGGAGGCGAGATATTCCAGCACGCCGGCCAGGAACCCCGGTTCGCCGGCCGCATCGCGAATCTGGTCGACGCCGACCCCGGTGATGGCAAGGAACCGCTCGAGCCGCCCCTCATCCCCGGCCAGATAGGTAAGCGCTTGAATTGCAAGCGCTTCTGCCGCTTCCGCTGGCATGGTGCGGGGCTGTTTCATCGGCTTTGTTTGCCTTTCTTAAAGGGTTCGGCACTACCGTATAGCTTCGATCATGCCCGAGCGCGGCAGGACTGGCGACGCCGCCGGCCGAGCCTTAAAGGGCGCTTTGGGGAAAAGTGGGGCGGCAAATGGCGAAGACCGTCCTGATCGTGGAGGACAATGAGCTCAATATGAAGCTCTTCCACGATCTTCTGGAGGCGCATGGCTACGACATCGTCGGCACGCGCAGCGGCATCGAGGCACTCGACCTGGCCCGCAAGCACCGGCCTGACCTGATCCTGATGGACATTCAGCTTCCGGAAGTGTCCGGCCTCGAAGTGACCAAATGGCTCAAGGACGATCCGGAACTCAAACATATTCCCGTCGTCGCCGTCACGGCCTTCGCCATGAAGGGCGACGAGGAGCGCATTCGCGAAGGCGGCTGCGAGGCCTATCTGTCCAAGCCGATTTCGGTCGGCAAGTTCATCGAGACGATCCGTCATTTCCTCGGCCCCGCCTGAGGCAAGTTTGGTGACCGTATGACTGCCCGCGTCCTTGTCGTTGATGACATTCCGGCCAATGTGAAGCTGCTCGAAGCGCGGCTGTCGGCCGAGTATTTCGACGTGTCGACCGCGTACAGCGGCGCAGAAGCGTTGGTCGTTGCCGAACGCGCCGAATGCGACATCATCCTGCTCGATGTCATGATGCCGGACATGGACGGTTTTGAAGTTTGCCGCCGGCTGAAGTCGAACCCGGTGACGCATCATATTCCGGTGGTGATGGTGACGGCGCTCGATCAGCCGTCCGACCGCGTGCGCGGCCTGGAAGCCGGCGCCGATGATTTCCTGACCAAGCCGGTCACCGACGTGGCGCTGATCTCGCGCGTGCGTTCGCTGGCGCGGCTCAAGATGGTCACCGACGAATTGCGCATGCGCGCGCTGACCACCAAGGAAATCGGCATCCAGAGCCCGGAACGGGATGCTGTCGCCGAGACCGGCCGTGGCGGGCGCATCCTGATTGTCGACGACCGGCAGTCATCCTATGAGCGCATCGTGCAGACGTTGCAGACCGAGCATACGGTCGAGGTGCAGCCGAACCCGGCCGAAGCCTTGTTCACCGTCGCCGAGGGCGACTATGAATTGGTCATTGTCTCGCTCGGCCTGAAAGAACATGACGGGCTGCGCCTGTGCAGCCAGATCCGCTCGCTCGAGCGTACCCGCAACATGCCGATCCTGGCGGTGGCCGAAGCCGACAACAATGCGCGGCTGGTGCGCGGGCTTGAGATCGGCGTCAATGATTACCTGATCCGGCCCATCGACAAGAACGAGATGCTGGCGCGCGTGCGCACGCAGATCAAGAAGAAGCGCTACACCGAGCGCCTGCGCGACAATGTGCAGATGTCGATCGAAATGGCGATCACCGACGCGCTGACCAGCCTTTATAACCGCCGCTATATGGAAACCCATCTGGCGGCCTTGACCGAGCAGGCAGCCCAGCGCGGCAAGCCGATTTCGGTGCTGATCCTCGACATCGACTTCTTCAAGTCGATCAATGACGGCCATGGCCATGACGCCGGCGACGATGTGCTGCGCGAGTTCGCCGTGCGCATCCGCAAGTCGATCCGCAATATCGATCTGGCCTGCCGTTATGGCGGCGAGGAATTCGTCATCGTCATGCCGGAAACCGATGCCGCGGTGGCCGGCATGGTGGCTGAACGTATCCGCCGCCGCATTGCCACCGAGCCGTTCCCGATCCAGCAAGGTATGAAGCTGCTGGATGTGACGATTTCAATCGGTCTGGCGGCCTTGGGCGGCGAGGGCGATACGGCAGCGGCCATGCTCAAGCGCGCCGATACGGCGCTCTATCGCGCCAAGCGCGACGGCCGCAACCGCGTTGTTCAGGACGCGGCTTAAGCCTTCAGATAATCGGCGAGCCGCGCCAGCTTGAACGGCGCGATGTCGACATGCGCGGCGCGGCCGTTCGTCACTTGCTGCGCCACAGCCTCACCAATCGCCGCTGAATGCTTGAAGCCGTGCCCTGAGCAGGCCGACACGAAGATGACGCGGTCGTTGCGCGGGTCCGTGTCGATGACGAAGCGTGAGCGGTCGACGCGGGTGTACAGGCAGGTCTCGGTGCGCAGGCAGTGCGGGCCAAGGTCGGGCAGGAACGGTTCGATATAATTGCGGTAAACGCGGTCGATTTCCTCGGCCTGATCGACGGTGCGATCAACGTGGTTGGGATCGGCAACGCCGCCGCTTTCCTCATGTGTGACCTTCACGCCGTGGCTCGGATCGCCATCATGGGCGAACCCATAGATGCTGCTGTGCACATGCGCGTTGCGCGGTAGCTGCCAGATGTAGACCGGGCAATTCTCCGGCGCGAAGCGCTCCGGATTGGTTTTGATCTCGAACCAGAGCAGCACCTGCCGCGTCACTGTGAAATGCTTAGCAAGCTCCTCTGCGGCAAAGCGCGGCAGCCAGGCGCCGGCGGCAATGACGACCTTCTCGGCGCTGAAGCGTTGGCCATCGGCGGTGGTGACGTCGGCACCATCGATGCTGGCGACCGCCGTGTTGCGCAGGATCGCCGCGCCGTGACGCTCGGCCAGTTCGAGTTGTGCGGCGACGCAGGTTTCCGGAAACAAGGTGCCGGCTTCCTCGTCAAGAATGCCGTGGTCGCCGGCCTTGACCGCGAATTGCGGATAGCGGGCACGGATTGCCTCCGGCGTTTCGAACATCCTATGAGGGATGTCGTACTGCCGCGCCGCGGCGCCGATATTGGCGAAGAAGTCATCGACGTCGTGCATCACCACAGCGTCCGTGCCGGAGATCGTCAGGCAGCCATTGCGCAGGAACAGTTGTCTGCCGGTGGCCGCTTCGACCTCGCGCCAGATTGTGTGCGAGCGCAGCGCCAGTTCGGAATACTCGACGCCTTCGCCAATGGCGGAGCGGGTGATGCGGCTGCCGCCATGCGATGAGCCGAGTTTATGTGGCGGCGAGAACTGATCAATGCCGAGCACCTTGGCGCCGGCCTTGGCCAATTGATACGTCGTGGCGCTGCCCATGGCGCCAAGCCCGACGACGATGCAATCGTATTTCGTCATGCGCGGCAGGATATCAGCTTGCCACAAATGCAAAAGGCGCCCGAGGAGGGCGCCCAAAGCATCAGATTAAGCGTCGCGAGCCGCGACTACTTGATCTTCGATTCCTTGTACTCGACGTGCTTCTTGGCAATCGGGTCATACTTCTTCTTGACCAGCTTGTCGGTCTGCGTGCGCGAGTTCTTCTTGGTGACGTAGAAGTGGCCGGTGTCGGCGCTCGACACGAGCTTGATCTTGAGGCTGACGGCTTTTGCCATTTTCGAACTGTCCTTAAAAACCTGAATTGGGGAGGCAAACTGTGCCTGCGGCGCGGACCCTAACGTCCGACCGGCAAATGTCAAGAAAAGCGGGTATTGGCGCGATTTCGGGCCAAAACTCGCCGTTTACAGCAGTTCCCGGAAGAATTTTCCGTCCTGCTGGTAGTACATCGGCACGGGCAGGGCATGCACCATGCCGGCGTCGACGCGGGCGCCGAGTTCCTCGAGAATCACGCTGGTGATGGTCGGCATATCGATGGTGGCCGCCTCGTCGATCGGCATCCAGACGAGTTCGACCAGTTCGGAATCGGCGCCGACCACGCCCTCGATCTTGTGGGCGACGCCGGCGGCGTCGGCTGTGAAGAAGCGGGTGTCGAAACGCTTTGGCCGTTTCGGTGGCGTGATGGCGCGGGCAATGAAGTGCACCCCACCCAGATCGGGATGGACCTTGGCTTTGGCGAACTCTTCCCAGATCTCGCCGGGCGTGACCGGAGGCGTGTCGCCTTGCGACCCGAGCAGCAGGCCGGTTTCCTCAGCCAGTTCACGCACGGCTGCGAGCGCAAAGCCGCGCGCCAAAGCCGGCGAGGGATCGGGGACGCGGACCAGCAGCTTGGCTTCGGTGTCCGGATGCAATTCGCTGATCGCCGACATGGTGCGGTCGAGCAATTCGATGCGGCCGCCGGGAAAGACGAACTTGCCTGGCATGAATTTGTGGCTGTGGTGACGGCGGCCGAGCAGCACTTTCGGCGTCGGCCCGGCGCGGTCGATCAGCATGACGGTCGCGGCGTCGCGCGGCTCGGTGTCAGGCGATGACTGTTCGCGTTCCGACCGGGTCATGCGGTCGGTCAGTCTTTGGCCGAGATCGTCGGTCATCGTGATTTCCGTTGTTTGCCGCCTTTGCCGCGTGAGCGGCTGGCGGGGCCTTTCATCGGTCGCTTCGGCGGGTTCGGCGTGTGGCTCTTCTTGCCCGGGCGTTTGCCGCTGCCGGGCGATAAAAGCTCAAATCTCAAGGCGCCGGCAATAGGCGCTGCCTCGACCAATTTGACGGTGACAGAGTCGCCAAGGCGATAGGTTTCGCCGGAGCGCTGGCCGACCATGGCGTGGTTGGCTTCGTCGAAGCCGAAATACTCGTCGCCAATGGTGCGCGCGGGCACGAAGCCATCGGCGCCGGTCTCGGAGAGACGCACAAACAATCCGGCGCGGTGCACGCCGGAGACGCGCGCTTCGAAGCTGGCGCCGATGCGGTCGGCGAGGAAATGCGCGATCAGCCGGTCTTTGGTCTCACGTTCGGCCAGCATGGCGCGGCGTTCGGTGGCGGAGATGTCGGTGCCGATCTCGGCCAGCACCGGCACGTCGAAGCTGTCGGGCAGGCCATCGCTGCCGAGCTTCAAGGCGCGGATCAGGCCGCGATGCACGATGAGATCGGCATAGCGGCGAATGGGCGAGGTGAAGTGCGCATAGCGGCGCAGGTTGAGGCCGAAGTGCCCGTAGTTCTCGGCGGCATATTCGGCCTGCGCCTGTGAACGCAGCACGACATCGTTGATCAGCTGTTCGCGCTCGCCGCCTTTGGCCTGACGGAGAATGCCGTTGAAGGTCGCGGGACGCAGCGCACCGGCCTTGGCGATCGGGATTTGCAGGCTCGCCAGAAACTCGCGCAACGAATTGATCTTCTCGATGCTCGGCTCGTCATGCACGCGATAGATCAAGGGAATACGGGCTTTTTCCAATGTCTCCGCCGCGGCGACATTGGCGAGGATCATCATTTCCTCGATCAATTTGTTGGCGTCCTGCCGCTCCGGCACGACGACGCGGTCGACTGTACCGTCGGCTTTCAGCAAGATCTTGCGCTCGGGGATATCGAGATCGAGCGGCTGGCGCTCGTCGCGAGCCCGCACCAAAGCTTCATAAGCGGCAAAGAGCGGCTTGATGATCGGCTCGAGAAGGGGGCCAGTGGTGTCATCGAGACGGCCGTCAATGGCGAACTGCGCCTGCTCATAGGCGAGCTTCGCGGCCGAGCGCATCATGATGCGATGAAACGTATGTGACAGCTTGCGGCCATTGGCATTGATGATCATGCGCACGGCGAGCGCGGCGCGGTCCTGGTGCGGCACCAGCGAGCACAAATCGTTAGAAATGCGCTCGGGCAGCATCGGCACGACGCGGTCGGGGAAATACACCGAATTGCCGCGCACCAAAGCCTCACGGTCGAGCGGCGAACCGGGCGTCACATAATGCGCGACGTCGGCAATGGCGACGGTGATGATGAAGCCGCCCTTGTTGCCGGGGTCTTCATCCGGTTCGGCGTGCACCGCGTCGTCATGATCCTTCGCGTCGGGCGGATCGATGGTGATCAGCGGCAGTTTGCGCCAGTCCTCACGGCCGGACATCGTCGCAGGCTTCGCCGCTTCGGCATCGCGCAAAGTCTCGCTGCGGAAGACGTTCGGGATATTGTGCGCGGCAATGGCGATCAGGCTGACGGCTTTCTCGCTGGCCATGGAGCCGAGCCGTTCGACAACGCGGCCATTGGGCAGGCCGAAGCGGGAGGGACGTGCGGTCTCGACGGCAACGAGATCGCCTTCCTCGGCGTCGCCCGTGGCACCTTCGGGAATGGCGAATTCCTTCCCGAGCATCTTCTTGTCGACCGGCTCGATGCGTCCGCCGCCGCCCTTCGGGTTCTTGTGAAAGATGCCGAGGATGCGCTGCTTCGGCCGATCGATGATCTTGATGACCCGGCCATTGTAGCGGACGCCGGCTTCACCGCTTTCCTCGACCTTGACCAGAATCTTGTCGCCGATGCCGGCGGCTTCGCCGGGCTTCATCTTGCGCGGCGTATAGATGCGGATCTTGGGGGCAGGGCCGTTGGCTTCGTCCCATTCGTCCGGCACGGCAATGAAATCGCCATCGCGATCACGCGAGACGATGTCGGCCAGCAGGGTGGAATCGAGCGTGCCCGGCTTGTTGAGCGTCTTGCCCTTGCGCTCGACGGCGCCTTCATCGGCGAGGTCGCGCAGCATGCGCTTCAGCTCGGCCCGCATCTCGTTCTTGAGACCGAAGGCGCGGGCGATCTCGCGGGTGCCGACCTTGCCAGGCGTCCGGGCAATGAATTCGAGGATCTCGGCCTTGCTGGGGAGGGTAGTCGTGTATTTGGGAGGTTTGGTCAAAAGGGAGTTCCTGCGCCGAAACGGCGCTTATGAGATGTAATGTAAGGGTTTGAGGCAGGCTTCGCCAGCGGCGAGCGCATACCGTCATGCCCGGCCTCGGGCCGGGCATCCACGTCTTTCTGCTTTGAAGCAAATCGTGGATGGCCGGGACAAGCCCGGCCATGACGGCTCATTCAGCCGCCGTGGCCTTGGTCGTCTTGCCGCCGGGCTTCTTGGCGGCAGCAGCCTTCTTGGCCGCCGGCTTCTTGCGCGCGCTGGTCTTAGCGGCAGCCTTGGGAACGGGACGATTACCGGCCTCGTCACCGATCTCCGGCGTATCGTCGACGATCTTCTTCGCCTTGCCCTTGCTCGTTACTTTGGCAACCTTGGGTGCGGCGGCCTTCTTCGGCGCCTTTTTGCCGCGCGGATTATTGCCGACCTGGGCAGCCCGCGCCTCAAGCAGGACGATGGCCTCGTCGAGCGTGATCGTCTCCGGCGTCTTGTCGGCCGGCAACGTGGCGTTGATGCCATTATTGCTGACATAGGCGCCGAAGCGGCCGTTTTTGACGACGATCGGGCCGCCTTTGTTCGGGTGATCGCCGAGCGTCTTGCCGGCAGAGGCGCCGAAGCGGCGGCCCTGTTTCGGATTGGCGATCTTGTCGGCGATCAAATGCATGGCACGGTTGAGGCCGACGGTGAGAACGTCGTCGCCTTCTTCGAGGCTCGCATAGACCTTGCCGTGTTTGACGTAAGGACCGAAGCGGCCGACGCCGGCCAAGATCTGCTCGCCGTCTTCCGGCGAGACGCCGACTTCACGTGGTAGCGACAACAAAGCCAGCGCCTTCTCGAGATCGACGTCTTCCGGCTGCACGCCTTTCGGCAGGCTGGCGCGTTTCGGCTTCGACGGCTCCGGCGCGTCCGGGTCTTTCTTCTGACCCTTCTTCAGCTTCGGCGCTTTCACTTCCTCACCGAGTTGCAAATAGGTGCCGAAGCGGCCGCCGCGCAACGTGACTTCCAAGTTGGTTTCCGGATCGGTGCCGAGCACCTTGGTGCTCTGCTGGCCGGCCGCGCCCGGCGTCATCTGGCGCGTATAGGTGCATTCCGGATAGTTCGAGCAGCCGATGAAGGCGCCGAAGCGGCCAACCTTCAATGACAGCTTGCCGGTGCCGCAGGTCGGGCACTCGCGCACGTCGCCGCCATCGGCACGCGCCGGGAAGATGTGCGCGCCGAGCAGTTCATTGAGCGCATCGAGAACCTGCGTGATGCGCAGTTCCTTGATCTCGTTGACGGCGCCGATGAAGTCGATCCAGAAATCCTGGAGGACCTTCTTCCAGTTCAGCTCGTTGTTCGACACCTTGTCGAGCTGTTCTTCCAGCGCGGCGGTGAAATCGTATTCGACATATTTCTGGAAGAAGCTCTCAAGAAAGCCGACGACGACGCGGCCTTTGTCTTCCGGAATGAGGCGCTTCTTGTCGATGCGCACATAGCCACGATCCTGCAGCACCTGCAGGATGGAGGCGTAAGTGGAAGGACGGCCGATGCCGAGTTCTTCCATGCGCTTGACGAGGGCGGCTTCCGAGAAGCGCGGCGGCGGTTCGGTGAAATGCTGGGCGGCTTCGATCGACTGTTTGGCGAGGATCTCGGCTTCCGACATGGCCGGCAGGCGCTTCGACTCGTCGTCATCGGAGGCTTCGTCCTGGCCTTCCTGATAGAGCGTCAAAAAGCCGTCGAACTTCACGACCTGGCCGCTGGCGCGCAGGTCGATGGTGCGGCCGCCATTCTTGGCGACGATATCGACCGTGGTGCGCTCGAGTTCGGCGGATTCCATCTGGCTGGCGACGGCGCGATTCCAGATCAGCTCGTAAAGGCGGGCCTGATCGCGGTCGACATACTTTGCGACCTGCGCCGGCGTGCGCGACGCTGAGGTCGGGCGCACGGCTTCATGCGCTTCCTGTGCGTTCTTCGACTTGTTCTGATAGGTGCGCGGCGAGCCCGGCACATACTCCTTGCCGAAGTTGCGGCCGATCATGGAGCGGATGTCGCTGATCGCTTCCGGCGCCATGTCGATGCCGTCGGTACGCATATAAGTAATGAGACCGGTGGTCTCGCCGTCGATCTCAACACCTTCATACAGGCGCTGGGCGAGACGCATGGCGATCGCCGGCGCAAAGCCCAACTTACGCGAAGCTTCCTGCTGCATGGTCGAGGTGGTGAAAGGCGGCGGCGGATTACGCCGCGCCGGCTTCGCCTCAACCGAGGCAACAGTAAACTTGGCGCCGTCGAGCGCCTGGCGGATATCTTCAGCCTGCGCGCCGGTGCCGATATCGAGGCGCTGCATCTTGGTGCCGTCGACCGCGGTGAGACGGGCGTCGAACTCGTCGCCGCGCGGCGTCTTCAGCTTGGCAATGATCGACCAGTATTCGCGGGCGATGAACTTCTCAATGTCGAGTTCGCGGTCGCAGACGAGGCGCAAGGCGACCGACTGGACGCGGCCGGCCGAGCGGGCGCCGGGCAGCTTGCGCCACAGCACCGGCGACAACGTGAAGCCGACGAGATAATCAAGCGCGCGGCGGGCGAGGTAGGCATCGACCAGCGCGCTATCAATGTCGCGCGGCTTCTTCATCGCCTCGGTGACGGACTGTTTGGTGATAGCGTTGAAGACGACGCGCTGGATCGTCTGACCCTTGATGGCGTGCTTTTCGTTCAGCGCTTCCAGCACGTGCCAGGAGATCGCTTCGCCCTCGCGGTCAGGGTCGGTTGCGAGAATGAGGGTGTCGGCGCCCTTGAGAGCGCGCGCAATATCGTTGACCCGCTTCTGTGACTGCGGGTCGACTTCCCAGAGCATCTTGAAATCGGCGTCCGGATCGACCGAACCATCCTTGGCCGGCAAGTCACGGATATGCCCGAACGAGGCGAGAACCTCGTACCCGGGACCAAGATACTTGTTGATCGTCTTCGCCTTGGAAGGCGACTCGACAACGACAACTTTCATGTAATTCCAAAAGGTTAGACGCCCGGACCGAACCGTAACGGATCGGAATCGACGGCTCGACTTGCCGGGAACATGGGGAAGGTGACCCCTGCTGTCAAATCGGGGCGAGTCGCGCGGGTTCCGCAAGGGGCTTAAAACGCCCGAAATACCGTCGAAAACGACCTCTAGGATAAGTACACCCGAATACAACCAAAAGATGTATTTTTGCCGTTATGCCATTGGAGGTATTACCTTTTCCGCGGGCCTGTGTATTTTAAACAAAGACACAGACGTTTTGCCTCGGAATAGAGCAATGGCCGAACCTTCGGAAGCGCCAAACGGCCAGATCGCGGTCGCTAGCTACGTGGCGTCGATCTCGAACGAACTCGCCCATATGTCGCGCCGGACCGGGCTCGACACCCTCGGCTACCTCCTGGAAATGGTGCGGTTGGAGGCGGAAAATCTCGCCCGGCATAACCATGGGCCGAACGGCCGGCGCTGACGCCGCGCCTTACGGCATCTTCACGCCCAGTTTCTCCAGAAGCAGCCGCGTCGGGTTACCGTCCGGCACCATGCCGTGTTTCGCCTGTTCCGTGCGGATGTTGTCGCGCAAGTCGAAGTCGATGCGGCCTTCGAATTCCTTGACCGTGTAGCCGAGCGCGGCGAGGCGGCGCTGCAAGGCAACGCGCGCCTCGCGCGGCAGAGGACGATCATCGGTCGGCCATGCGGCCTTGATCGGCACGCCGCCATGCATCCGGTCGGCGAGATGGCCGACGGCAATCGCATAGGCATCGGAGTTATTATAGGCCTTCAGCACATCAAAGTTCTCGGTGACGATGAAGGCAGGTCCCTTTGAGCCGGCCGGAAAGAACATGATGGCGTCGCGTTGTCCTTGCGCATCGCGCGGAAAAGCTTTGCCGTCGCCGCGACGCACGCCGAGCTTCTGCCACTCTGCGAAGGTCGCGCGGCTCTTCATCGTGTCGAAGCCGTTCGGCACGATGACCTCGAAGCCCCAGGGCAGGCCGTGCTGCCATTTGAATTTCTGCAAGTAGTTGGCCATTGAGCCGAGCACGTCGGGCACATTGGTCCAGATGTCGGGATGGCCGTCGCCGGAAAAATCCGCCGCATAGTTGACGTAGCTCGACGGCATGAACTGGCTCTGGCCCATCGCGCCGGCCCAAGAGCTGACCATCTTGTCGCGCGGGAATTGCTCCTTCTGCATGATGCCCATCGCGACGATCAATTCGTTGCGGAAGTAAGGGTGGCGATACTTCACGTATCCGAGCGAGGCGAGCGAGCGGAAGACGTCCCATTTGTCCTTGGCCGAACCGAAATCGGTTTCCATGCCCCATAGCGACAACAGCACCCAGCGTTCGACGGCGAACTTCTTCTCGACACCGTCGAGGGTCTTTGACCATTGCTGCGCCTCAACACCGCCGCGCTGGATACGCCGGTCGGTGACGATGCCATTGATATAGGCGCCGACCGGCTTGCCGTATTCCGGCTGGCGCTTGGTCGCGGCGATGACTTTCGGGTCGGGCGTGACGCCTTGCATCGCCTTGTCGAAGGTGGCGCGGGTGACACCCTTGGCCTGCGCATCCGGCCAAAGTTCATTGAGGAAGGCGGCGAAGGATTGCTCTTGGGCCAAAGCCGGTGCGGCCCACAGGGCCAGACAGATCAGCAATGCCGCGCGTTTGAAGAGCATGAGAATGTCCGGCGTTTCGACTCGGACGCAGTCTACACCAAGGACACCATGGCGCCGCCGTGCCGCTCCAGCCGGCCGGCCAGTTCAAGCTCCAGCAAGACCATGCGCACGATCGCGGGGGAGGAGCGCGACAGGCGGACCAGATCGTCAATCGCCGACGGCGTCGGGCCGAGCAGCGAGACGATGCGGCTGCGTTCGTCATCGCCGGGCTCGGCATCGTGCGGCAAAGGCGTGTCCGGCTCCTGCACCGGCAGGTCGAAGCCGCGGCCGATGATCGGTTCCAGCGCGGTGATGACATCGGCGGCCTCGGTCACCAAAGTCGCGCCTTGCTTGAGCAGGCCGTTGGTGCCTTCGGCGCGCGGATCGAGCGGCGAGCCGGGGACGGCAAAGACTTCGCGGCCTTGTTCGCCGGCCATGCGCGCGGTGATCAGCGAGCCGGAACGCCGCGCCGCCTCGACAATGACAACGCCGAGCGCGAGGCCAGAGATCAGCCGGTTGCGACGCGGGAAGTCGCGCGCGCGCGGTTCCCAGTTCAGCGGCATTTCCGAAATCGCCGCGCCGTCAGCGAGCAGGACGTTCAGCAACTCGACATTCTCGGCTGGATAGATGCGTTCATGTCCGCCGGCGAGCACCGCAATCGTGCCCGTCGCCATGCTGGCGCGATGCGCGGCGGTGTCGATGCCACGCGCCAGACCGGAGACGACACCAAACCCGGCGGCGCCGAGATCGCGCGCCAGGCCCTGCGCAAACTTCATGCCCACAGCCGAGGCATTGCGCGAGCCGACAATGGCGACGAGCGGCTGCGCGAACACTGACAGCTTGCCGCGCAAGGCTACCAAAGGTGGCGGATCGTAAATCGTTTGCAGATGCGTTGGATAATCCGGCTCGCCGAGCGCGATTAAGGAAATGCCGCGTGCGCGGCAGGCTTTCAGTTCAGCCTCGGCTTCCTCGATTGTGCAAATATGCGTTCCGGACGCACCGCCGCGCCGCGCCAGGCGCGGCAGGTCTTCCAGCGCGCGCCGCGCGCCGCCATAGGTGTTGATCAAATCGCGAAAGGTGCGCGGGCCGACATTGTCGCTGCGCACGAGACGCAGCCAGTCGAGCCGCTGCTCATCGGTCAGTTTGACCCCGTCGCCCAAAGACGCCCCCGATATTACGAGGCACAGCATCGCCCAGCGGCGCATCGGATACAACCGGATTTGTCGATATGCAACCGAAGGGCGATCTAGCCTTTCGCGCCGATCTTGCCTTCGGTGCCGTTCAGCAGGCGGCTGATATTGGCGCGGTGCATGACCCAGGTGATGATGGTCAGCAGGAAGAACAGGGCGGACGCCTTCGGTTCGCCGAGGCCGAGAATGCCGATCGGCGTCAGCGCGGCGGCAACGAGTGCGGCGAGCGACGAATAGCGCGATAGCCACGCGACCAGTAGCCAGATGCCAATGAAGATGAGCGCCGCTGGCCAGATCAAACCAATGAGAAGGCCGATATAGGTGGCGACGCCTTTGCCGCCCTTGAACTTGAGCCAGACTGGAAAGACGTGGCCGAGAAACGCACCAAGCCCGGCGACCAGCGCGGCGTCATAGCCGTAGAAGTAGGCGACGATCAACACGGCAATCGTGCCCTTGAACGCGTCGCAGAGCAGCGTCGCCGCAGCCAGGCCCTTGCGGCCGGTACGCAGCACATTGGTCGCGCCGATATTGCCGGAGCCGATGCTGCGCACATCCGGCCCGCCGGCGAGTTTGGTCAGCACCAGCCCGAACGGGATCGAGCCGAGCAAATAGCCGAAGGCAAAGCTAAGCGTGAGGACGAGCGGGGCGCTCATAGCGACTCGTAGATCGTGCGGCCGGCGACGATGGTGCGCACCACGCGGCCGGTCATGCGCGCTTCATCGAACGGCGTGTTCTTGCACTTCGACTTGAGCTCATCCGGATTGACCAGCCACGGCACGTCGGTGTCGATGACGATGACATCGGCCGGCGCGCCATTAGCCAATGTCCCCGCGGACAGGCCGAGCAACTGAGCCGGTGTCGTTGACATGGCTTTCAGCAGCGCCGGCAGCGTCACGTCGCCAGAGTTCACCCGCCGCAAGCCGGCACTCAACATGGTCTCAAGGCCAATGGCGCCGGCGCCGGCTTCGGCGAAGGGCAGGCGCTTGGTTTCGACATCTTGCGGATTGTGATCCGAAACGACAACGTCGATCAGGCCGGAGGCTACGGCTTCAGCCAGCGCCCTGCGGTCGTCTTCCGAGCGCAACGGCGGCTTCACCTTGAAGAAGGTGCGGTACGGCCCGATGTCGATTTCATTCAGCGTCAGGTGATTGATCGAGGCGGACGCCGTGACGTTCAGCCCGGCATCCTTGGCGCGGCGCAGCACCTCAAGCGATTCCGCGCAGGTGATGGCGGCGGCGTGATAGCGGCCGCCGGTCAGCGCCACGAGGCGCATGTCGCGCTCGAGCAGCACGGTCTCGGCCGCTTTCGGAATGCCGAGCAGGCCGAGGCGGGCGGCGAACTCGCTTTCGTTCATCACGCCTTCGCCGGTCAGGTCCGGATCTTCGGTGTGATGCACGATCAGCGCGTCGAAATCGCGGGCGTAAGTGAGCGTGCGGCGCATGACCTGTGCATTGGTGATGCTCTTCGAGCCGTCGGTGAAGGCCACGGCGCCGGCGGCCTTCAACAGGCCGATCTCGGTCATCTCGCGACCTTCGAGGTTCTTGGTGATCGCCGCCATCGGATGGACATGGACGATCGCGGTGTCGCGGGCCCGGCGGAGGACGAAGTCGACCGTCGCGGGATCATCGATGACGGGTGACGTGCCGGGCTGGCAGATGATCGTGGTGACGCCGCCAGCAGCGGCGGCGAGGCTCGCGGAGGCGAAGGTCTCACGGTATTCGGCGCCGGGCTCGCCGATGAAGGCGCGCATGTCGACGAGGCCGGGGGCGATCACCTTGCCGCGGCAATCGATGACGTCGGTGCCTTCCGGCACGCCGGCCGCGCCAATGCCCTTCTTGGCCTCGCGGATGACACCATCGGCGACCAGCAGGTCGCCCATGATGTCGAGATCGCGCGACGGATCGATGATCCGGGCGTTGGCAAACAGCATCGGTCGGCGATCGGACAGCATCAGCGTTGTTCTTCTTTCGAACGTCCGAGATTGCGGAAGAACCAGATCCAGAACGAGAAAGCGATCCAGCCGGAGCCGAGCGCCATCAAGCCGATCAGGACGACAAAGAAGGTCGTCCAGGTCATACCGTGCGCATAGACGATGCCGATCAGGCCAAGGCCGACGACAATCAGCAGCCAGCGCAACTTGCGGGCCATCGTATCGGCGATGAACCGGGACACCGTAGCGATGACGTCATCGCTACGCATTGGGCAGGTTCCTCGACAAGGCCTCAAGCACGGCCATGCGCATGGCGACACCCATTTCGACCTGTTCGCGGATCAGCGACTGCGCGCCGTCGGCGACAATAGAGTCGATCTCGACGCCGCGGTTCATCGGGCCCGGATGCATGACCAGAGCGCCAGGCTTGGCATAGGCCAGCTTCTTCTCGTCGAGACCCCAGTAATGGAAGTACTCTTGCACCGACGGCACGAAGGAGCCGTTCATGCGCTCGCGTTGCAAGCGCAGCATCATGACGATGTCGGCGTCGGCCAGGCCCTCGCGCATATCGCGGGCGACTTCGACGCCCATGCGTTCGATGCCGGGCGGCAGCAAAGTGGTCGGCCCGATGACGCGGACGCGGGCGCCCATCGTGTTCAGCAGCATGATGTTGGAGCGGGCGACGCGCGAGTGCAGGATGTCGCCGCAAATGGCGACCAGCAGGCCCTCAATGCGGCCCTTGTTGCGGCGGATGGTCAGCGCGTCGAGCAGCGCCTGCGTCGGATGTTCATGGGTGCCGTCGCCGGCATTGATCACCGAGCAGTCGAGCTTGTCGGCGAGCAGGGCAACCGCGCCGGAGGCGTGATGCCGCACGACCAGAATATCCGGGTGCATGGCGTTCAGCGTCATCGCCGTGTCGATCAAGGTCTCACCCTTGCTCATCGACGAGGAGGAGGCCGACATGTTCATGACATCAGCGCCCAAGCGCTTGCCGGCCAGTTCGAACGACGCCTGCGTGCGGGTCGAATGCTCGAAGAACATGTTGACCTGCGTGCGTCCGCGCAGTGAGGCCTTCTTCTTGTCGATCTGGCGATTAAGGGTGACGAATTCTTCACCGAGATCCAGCAAGCCGGTGATATCGGCTGCGGAAAGCCCTTCGATACCCAGCAGATGACGATGGCTGAGGACGAATGAGGATTTCGGCTGAGTGGTCATTAAAGCCAGTTCTATAAGCGGATGACCCCATACGGGCAAGGGCGCCGCAAGCGCGATTCGGTGCGATCCACAGCCGCCTGCTTATTGCCTTAATCGGGGCAGGAACCAGAGGCGCTGTTCCGGGGTTAATGGTGCGAACCGCCCTGATTTCGGGCAGCGCCCGGTACGCGGGCAACGGAGGTTAACATGAACACTTTTGTGAAATTTGCTGCGGCTGCCACGATGACCGGCGCATTGGCGCTCGCGATGGCAACCCCGAGTGAAGCGCGTAACGGCCGCAATGCGGCTGCCATTGGCGGCTTCGCCGCCGGTGCTGTTGTTGGCGCCGCTGTCGCCAGCTCGGCGAACAACGGCTACTACGCCGACGACTATGCCTATGAACCGGCTTATACCGATCGCAGCTATAGCCGTACCTATTACGGCGGCGATGCGACCCCGTATGCTTATGAGCCGGCCCCGCGCTACTACTACAACGGCCGCAACACCAGCGACCGTAATTGTGGCGGCAGCCCGGGCAAGTCGAACTTCACGTCCTGCGGCAGCAACTAAGCTGACGGGATAGACATTAAAGGCGGGTCTTCGGGCCCGCCTTTTTCGTGTCTGGACTTCAAGGCTGCTCGTTGCGCGCCAGGACGGTGAGGCGATCGAGCGCGCCTTGCAGGATGAACATCGCCGCATGCTGGTCGATGACCTCCGCGCGGCGGTCGCGTCGCATGTCGGCTTCGATCAGGCCGCGCTCGACCGCAGCGGTCGACAGCCGCTCATCCCATAGAGCAATCGGCAGTTCGGTCAGCTTGCAGAAGTTGCGGGCAAAGGCGCGCGTCGACTGCGCGCGCGGGCCCTCAGAGCCATCCATATTGATCGGCAGGCCAAGGACGAAGCCGACAGAGCCGCGCTCGGCAGCCAGCACCAGCAGGCGCTTGGCGTCCAGCGTGAAGGTCTTGCGCGCCACGGTCTCGACGCCGGTCGCCAGCCGGCGATCCGGATCGCTGACCGCGACGCCAATGGTCTTGGTGCCGAGGTCGAGCCCGATCAATCCGCCGCGCGCGGGTAAATGTGCAGCCGCTTCGACCAATGGCAATGTGACGCCCATAAAAATCCCTTCGCGCTGAGCCGTAGCACGTGGCGAAAGGGCCGCCAACGGCTCGCGTTGCACTGGCGCTATCGCTGCCGGCAAGGCAGAATGACCCAAGATCATGGGTCGGGGGATTTTCATGTTCATGTCTGTTGCCAGGGCGCTGCTGTGCGCGCCGATGATTGTTGCGCTCAATGCCGAAGGCGCGCTCGCGCAAAAGGTGGAAGCGCCGCCGTCCTATAACGCCGCGCAAATTCGCGGCATCGACCGCGTTGGCGCCAATTACACGGTGCAGACGCCGGTGCGCAGCGACGGGCTGATGCGCAATTACGTGCTGACGACGCCCTATGGCAACGTCCACGTCACCGGCGACGCCATGCTGAAGATGCGGCTCAACGAATTCGTCGCGCTGTCACTGATGGAGAAGGTGAGTGGCTCGGACACATTCGCCAAGTCGCTGGTCGAAGCCGGGCTCAACCCGCTGAAATATACCGGACGGCTGATCACCAATCCGATCGGCACGGTGCAAAGCACGCTCGGCGGCATTGGCGCGATGTTCGGCCGCATCGGCTCCGGCCTGAACAATGCCGGCAAGACGCAGGACGATCCGCTCGCCGGTCTGCTTGGTGTGACGCAGGAACGGCGCACCATCGCCGCCGCTTACGGCGTCGATCCCTATACCGACTTCCTGCCGCTCGATGCCAAGCTCAAGCAATTGTCGGAAGCGGCAGCACTTGGCGGTCTTGCTGTCAGCGGCGCGTTGCTCGCCGTTCCGGGCGCAGCCGGCATTGTCGTGTCGAACCTGTCGACCGCCAACCGGCTCGACAATATTTCGATATCCGAACTGGCGCGGCAATACACAGCGGCGCAGATCCTTGACATCAATCGCGCGCGGCTGACGGCGATGGGCGTTGCACCGGAGTTGAATGCGGCCATTCTCGCCAACCGCAATTATACGCCGATTGACATGGCCGCGATGGTTGCTGCGCTCGACTCGATGAAGGATGTCGCGGGCAGGCCGGTTTTCATCGATCGCGCCGCAGCAGCCGATTCACGCGCCACCGCGTTCTTTATGCGGCAGCAAGCTGAGTTGATGGCGAAAGAGGCGAGGCCGCGCGGCTACACGCAGATCGTTGCGCTCGGCGGCTTGCCGTTTGCACTCGGCCGCGATGGTCGCATCATCACGGTTGCGCCGATCGATGCTTTGTCGTGGACATCGGATACGTCAGTGCGTTTCGGCAACTTCACCACCGAACGCAATGCGCTGGCGCCCCGCACGACCGGCGAATTGCGCATTACCGGAACGGCGACGGCCTTGGCGAAGAAGCAGTTGAAGAGCGAAGGCTGGAACGTGATGGAAGGAGCGGCGCCCGCGCGGTGACTAATCCGTCATCCTGAGGTGCGAGCGAAGCGAGCCTCGAAGGACGACGGCCCGCGACTCCTTGGCCGTCTCCTTCGAGGCTCGCATTCGCGCGTGCCCGCGCGAATGCCTCGCACCTCAGGATGACGGGTTTGGAGCGTTGCGAGCCGCAATAGCTGGTCGGTGACCGATCAGGGGAAGGGAACCGGGAACCGGGAAGGTTTGCTACTGGCAAATCGGGCCGATCCGCTTTACGTACAGCCCGTATGGTTCTTTGCCCGGCCGGTGTGGCCGTTTTTTGAGGAAATAATGTCCGTCGACGCCCAGACCGTCCGCCGTATCGCTCGTCTCGCCCGCATTGCGGTTGCCGAGGACGAGGTCGAGCACTTGCAGGGCGAACTCAACGCCATGCTGGCTTTCGTCGAGCAGCTCTCGGAAGTGAATGTGGACGGGGTCGAGCCGATGACCTCGGTAACGCCAATGGCGATGCGGATGCGCGCCGACGACGTAACCGATGGCGAGAATGCGGAAGCGGTGCTGGCCAATGCGCCGCAGAGTGACGATGGCTATTACATGGTGCCGAAGGTGATTGAATGATGCGCGAAGCGCAGCGTTCAATCATCCCCGGGCGAGTGCAACGAGACCCGGGGATCTCGGGCCGTAAGACGTGGATGGCCGGAACAAGTCCGGCCATGACGGAGAATTAAATGTGTCTGGCCTGCGAGCAGGGCGATCAGGAAAGAATGTGGGAGCTGGTTGAGATCATCTCGACCGGCAAGATGCCTGCTGGCCACACCGCCGACGAGCTGCGCGCCATGGGCCTGCCGCTGCCGGGCGAACTATATCGCGAGGAGCAGGCGGACGGCACGATCCTGATCAAGCAGCGCTCGCCGGCGGAAATCGAAGCGCTGAAGAAAACCAATCCCTTTATGTGTGATGCTCCGAAATGACTGAATTGACTTCGCTGACGCTTGCCGAGGCCCGCGACCGTCTCGCCAAAAAAGACATCAGCGCGCTCGAGCTGACCAACGCCCATGTCGTCGCGATCGAGAAGGCGCGCTCGCTCAACGCCTATGTGTTGGAGACGCCGGAGCAGGCGGTCAGCATGGCGAAAGCCTCCGACGCGCGCATTGCCAAAGGCGAGGCCGGTCCGCTCGAGGGCATTCCGCTGGCGATCAAGGACCTGTTCGCGACCAAGGGCGTGCGCACCACGGCCTGCTCGAAAATCCTTGGCGACTTTGTGCCGACTTATGAATCGACGGTGTCGTCGCAGCTCTGGCGCGACGGCGCGGTGATGGTCGGCAAGACCAACAATGACGAATTCGCCATGGGATCGTCGAACGAGACCTCGCATTTCGGCCCGGTGCAGTCGCCGTGGCGGCGCGAGGGTTCGAATACGCCACTGGTGCCGGGCGGCTCGTCCGGCGGCTCGGCCGCGGCTGTGGCGGCGCAGCTTTGCCTTGGGGCAACGGCGACCGATACCGGCGGCTCGATCCGCCAGCCGGCGGCCTTCACCGGCACGGTCGGCATCAAGCCGACCTATGGCCGCTGCTCGCGCTGGGGCATTGTCGCCTTTGCCTCATCGCTCGATCAGGCCGGTCCCATCACCA
Organism: Pseudolabrys sp.; assembly: GCA_030655215.1. Taxonomy (GTDB): domain Bacteria; phylum Pseudomonadota; class Alphaproteobacteria; order Rhizobiales; family Xanthobacteraceae; genus Pseudolabrys. Next base: position 112,204 of record JAURVZ010000060.1, read on the forward strand.
AGACGGTGCGTGACGCCGCCATCATGCTGCGCTCGATGGCCGGTCCTGATCCGAAGGACACGACGTGCGCCGATATTCCCGTGCCGGATTACGAAGCGGCGATGGGCAAATCGGTGAAGGGCCTGCGCATCGGCATTCCGAGGGAATACCGGCTCGACGGCATGCCGCCGGAAATCGAGAAGATCTGGCAACAGGGTTGCGAATGGCTCAAAGCGGCCGGCGCCGAGCTGGTTGACGTATCGCTGCCGCATACGAAATACGCGCTGCCGGCTTATTACATTGTAGCTCCAGCGGAAGCCTCGTCCAACCTGGCGCGCTATGATGGTGTACGTTACGGCCTGCGCGTGCCGGGCCGCGACATCACCGACATGTATGAGAAGACGCGCAGCGAAGGCTTCGGCGCCGAAGTGCGCCGTCGCGTCATGATCGGCACTTACGTTTTGTCGGCTGGTTATTACGACGCCTATTATCTACGCGCGCAGAAAGTGCGCACGCTGATCAAGCGCGACTTCGAGCAATGCTTCGAGGCGGGCGTGCACGCCATGCTGACGCCGGCGACGCCATCGGCCTCGTTCGGCATTGGTGAGAAGGGTGGCGCCGATCCGGTCGAGATGTATCTCAATGACGTCTTTACGGTGACGGTGAACATGGCTGGTCTGCCCGGCATTGCCGTGCCGGCCGGCACCGACGGGCAGGGCCTGCCACTTGGCCTGCAACTGATCGGCCGTCCGTTCGACGAAGAGACATTGTTCTCGCTCGGGGCGGCCATCGAGCGTGAGGCCGGGCACTTCGTCGCCAAGCCTTGGTGGTGAAGCCGCGCTGCCCCGATTTATCATAGCGTCTGAATATATTTGATAACGTCCATTTATTGCTTGGCCCGGCGAGGAGGTGCCGACATACTTTGACTGATTAGGAGGCAATTATTTGAGCGATCTGGGCACGCGGGCGGCAGTCAGGGATCTTTACGGCGCTTATGCGCGCGGCGATCAGGCGCGCGTCGCACTGCTGCTGCACGAAGACATTGACTGGGCGATCTATAGCCCGGTGACCGTGTTTCCCTTTGCCGGCGCACGCCGTGGCCGCGCCGCCGTGCTCGAGGCGATGGCGGCGATCGCCGCAGTCTACGAGATGGAGACCTATAAGGTCGAGCAGACCATCATTGATGGCGACCGCGCCGCCATTCTGGCCGATGCCGGCTTCAAGCAGCGCGCCACCGGCCGGCTGATACGTTTCCGCGTCGCGCATTTTCTGCGCTTCAATGATGGCCGGCTGATCGAATTTCGTGAATTCGCCGACAGTTTCGACTTGGTCGAGCAGGCCATTGGTCATACGGTCGACGTCTAACCCTGTCGAAGCAGGCGGCCGATGACGATCGAGAGCAATTTCAGAGCGCATGATGGCGTGCCATCGGGCGAGAGCGCGGCGCGCGCGGTCGTGCTGGCACTGCAGGAAGCGTTTCGCCGCGCCGACTATGCGCGCATGGCGGCTTTGTACGATGACGACATTGACTGGCTGTTTCACGGACCGGTGTCGATCTTCCCGGAGATCGGCCTGCGCCGCGGCAAGGCGGCGGTGTTCCGGTCGTTCGAGCGGCTCAACACGCTCTATCACTTCGAGCGCTATGTGACCGACCACGTCGTGGCCGAGAACGACTGGGCGGCGAGCATCGCCGATGTTACCATGACGCAGCGGGCGACATCGCGGGTCATCCAGTGCCGCATCGCCAGCTTCCACCGGGTGCACGACGGCCGGCTGGTCGAGTATCGCGGCTTCTGCGACACGTTCGACGCGGTCGAGCAGACCCTGGGGCGCGAATTGGCGGTGTAATGAGGGGATTTTCCGCCATCTTGCCGTTTGGCCGGTAAAAAGTTAGCTGTCAGCTCAAGGACAGCAACATGACCGTACAGAGCAAGCCTTCCAATTTCATCAAGGGTGCGACCGGCGACTGGGAAGTCATCATCGGCATGGAAGTCCATGCCCAGGTCTCGTCCCGGTCGAAACTGTTTTCCGGCTCGTCGACCGCCTTCGGCGCGGCGCCGAACAGTCATGTGTCGCTGGTCGATGCGGCGATGCCGGGCATGCTGCCGGTGATCAATGAGGAGTGCGTCAACCAGGCGGTGCGCACGGGGCTTGGCCTGAACGCGCAGATCAATCTGCGCTCGGTATTCGACCGCAAGAACTATTTCTATCCCGACCTGCCGCAGGGCTACCAGATCAGCCAGTACAAGCAGCCGGTGGTCGGCGAGGGCGTCGTCGTTGTCGACCTGGCCGAAGGCGAGGCGGTGACCATCGGCATTGAGCGGCTGCATCTCGAGCAGGACGCCGGCAAGAGCGTGCATGACCGGCATCCGACCATGTCGGCGGTCGATCTCAACCGATCCGGCGTTGCGCTGATGGAGATCGTCTCGAAGCCGGACCTGCGTTCGTCGGAGGAGGCCAAGGCCTTCCTGACCAAGCTGCGCTCGATCATGCGCTATCTCGGTACCTGCGACGGCAATATGGAAGAGGGATCTTTGCGCGCCGACGTCAATGTGTCGGTGCGCAAGCCCGGCGACGAACTTGGCACCCGTTGCGAGATCAAGAACATGAACTCGATCCGCTTCATCGGCGATGCCATCGAGCATGAAGCGCGCCGGCAGATCGAAATCATCGAGGATGGCGGTACGATCCTGCAGGAGACGCGGCTGTTCGACCCGAACAAGGGCGAGACGCGCTCCATGCGCTCGAAGGAAGAGGCGCATGACTATCGTTACTTCCCCGATCCCGATCTTCTGCCGCTAGAACTGACGGAAGAAGCGGTTGCCGCCTTGAAAGCGAAGCTTCCGGAACTTCCCGACGAGAAGAAGGTTCGCTTCGTGCGCGACTTCGCGCTGTCGCCTTACGACGCCGGCCAACTGGTCGCCGAGCGCGAGACGGCAAACTATTTCGAGACGGTCGCCAAGGCGCGCGATGCCAAGCTCGCGGCGAACTGGGTGATCAACGAACTGTTCGGCCGCTTGAACAAAGAAGGAAAAACCATCGCGACGTCGCCGATCAGCGCCGAACAGCTTGGCGGATTGATCGAACTGATTTCGGACAAGACGATTTCCGGCAAGATTGCCAAGGACTTATTCGAAATCCTCTGGACCGAAGGCGGCGATGCGCGCGAACTGGTGAAGAGCCGCGGCATGGCGCAAGTGACCGACGTTGGCGCCATTGGTGCGATCGTTGACGAACTGATCGCGAAAAATCCGGACAAGGTTGAGCAAGCCAAAGCCAACCCGAAGGCGATGATGTGGTTCGTCGGCCAGGTGATGAAGTCATCCGGCGGCAAAGCGAGCCCGCAAGCGGTAAACGATCTCTTAAAATCCAAACTCGGTGTGTGATCGCAAACGTTGTTGCGATCTTGGTCGCGTGTCGTGTGCGCTTCATGCCGCGCTGCGGCAAAGTGAACGCTGAGATCGCTCTCATGCTGCGTGACGGCGGCAAACTTTGCCGCTGAGAGGGTCGCGATCGGCGATCGTCGGCGCAAATTTCGAACGCTTGAATATGCGCTCTGCGAATCACTTGTCACCGATTCGCTCGTTTTTGATCGATTCAGGTCTGCCGACACCGCTTCGCGCGCACTTTTTACAAAATAATTTTTGTGCTGTGCATGATGCGGACAAGCGCCGGAAAATTTCTCTTTGAAAACGCGTTTCGGCTTCCAGATTCGGAGCCGGAAGTGTGACATTCCGAAAACAGAACGCGCTTAAAACCCTTATTTCATCGCATTATTTGCATCAAGGGTATTTTGGCGCTGACTTAACACGCAAACACGATGTCAAGCACCGCTCTGCGGTGTTTTGCGATTGTCCTGATCGATTTTCGGGATGGAAATTCGTCGCTTACACACAACGTCGTTGACGATGCACTGTTTTTTTCGCCGCGCTGTAGTAAACCAAATGCAGTGCTGGTCGATCCCCGACCGCACTATATGCGACACCCGCGATGTTACATCGCTAGGAGGGCAGCAATGGCAAAACGTAAGAAGAAGGCAGTGAAGACCGCGAAGAAGACCAAGAAGAAGAA
>JAURVZ010000068.1 GCA_030655215.1 Pseudolabrys sp.
CGACCATTTCCATCTCGGGGTCTAGCTTCACAGGGGAGAGTTTCTTTCCAGGCTATTCCAATTTCGAGGCACGCGAGCGCAGCACGATCGACGTTGTCGACTGGCCGGGCACGAGATCGACAAGGACCACCGAACCGCCAAGCGCTTCGACGATGTCATGGCCGACAACGTCTTCGCGCTTGTAGTCGCTGCCCTTGACGAGAATGGTCGGCTTGACGCGGCGGATCAGTTCACGCGGCGTGTCTTCCTCGAAGATGACGACGAGATCGACAGCGGCAAGCGCGGCCAGCACTTCGGCACGCGACTGCTCGTTCTGCACCGGACGGCCCTCGCCCTTCAGCCGCGTCACCGACGCATCGCTGTTGAGGCCGAGCACCAGCCGGTCGCACGCGGCGCGCGCGCCGGCCAGCAATTTGACGTGGCCGGGATGCAGGATATCGAAGCAGCCATTGGTGAAGCCGATGCGCAGGCCGTCTTTTCGCCAGTCATCGAGATGTTCGTCGAGCAAAGCCCAATCGAAGACGATCTTTTCTTCCGGCGCGCGGCTCGATGCCGGCAGAATGCGGCCGCGCAATTCGGCAACCGTGAGCGTCGCCGTGCCGGGCTTGCCGACGACAACGGCGGCGGCGGCATTGGCGGCGCGCATGGCGGATTCGAAATCGGCCTTCATCGCTAGCATGGCGGCGAGCACGGCGACCACCGTGTCACCGGCGCCGGACACATCGCGCACCTTGACGGCATAAGACGGCACATGAATCGGCGCGCCCTCACCGACCAAGGTCATGCCCGCTTCGCTGCGCGTCACCAGCACGGCCTTGGCATCGAGCGACTTGGCAAGGCCGAGCGCGGCTTCCGCGATCTCATCGTCGCTTTGCGCGGCACTGCCGGTTGCCTCGCTGAGTTCCTGCCGGTTTGGCGTAATCAAGGTCGCGCCGCGATAGATCGAATAGTCGCGGCCTTTCGGATCCACAATGACCGGCTTGCCGAGCTTGTTGGCGGCGTCGATGACGGCGCGAATGACGCGCGGCGTCAGCGCGCCCTTGGCGTAATCGGACAGCACGACGCTGCCGGCGCGCGGCATCGCCTTGATCGCATGATCGATCAGCGCGTCCTCGGTCTGGGCATCAATGGCGGAGGCCACTTCCCAATCGGCGCGCAGCAGATGCGCCGAGTGATGCTCGGAAACGAAGCGCACCTTGCGCGTGGTCTGGCGCTTGGTATCGATGGCAAGATGGAATTCAATGAGCTTGTTGGCGGTCAGCGCCTTGGTCAAGGTCGTGCCGGCATCGTCATCGCCGACCACGCCGACGAAGATGCAGCGCGCGCCGAGCGCCACCAGGTTGCGCGCGACATTGCCGGCGCCACCAACCATGACTTCGGTGCGCTTGACGGCGATCACCGGCGTGGGCGCTTCGGGCGAAATGCGGGTCACGCTGCCATAGACGAATTCGTCGAGCATCAGATCGCCGATGCAGAGCACCGTCTGACGATTGAGGTCGGCGAGATGTTTGTCGAAGTCGAACATGGGTTACTTATATTTATCGGCCTGATCGAGATAGCCGGTGACGTATTGGCCGACGGCTTTGTCGAGCGGCGTGAAGCCGGCGTTATAACCGGCGCGGCGCAGATTCTCGATGCTGCTTTGCGTGAAGTATTGATACTGGTCGCGAATGCTGAGCGGCATGTCGACATATTCGATGTTCTTCGCGCGGCCCATCGCCGTGAACATGGCGCCGATCATGTCGCGGAAACTTTCCGCCTTGCCGGTGCCGACATTGAAGATGCCGTTCACCTTCGGCGTGTCGAGCAGCCAGCGGATCACCGCAACAATGTCGTTGACATAAATGAAATCGCGGCGCTGTTCGCCATCGCCAATGCCGTCGCGGTGCGACCTGAACAGCTTCACCGGCGCGCCATCCTTGGCGCTGGCGAAGACTTTCGACAGCACGCTGGCCATATGGCCTTTGTGATATTCGTTCGGACCATAGACGTTGAAGAATTTCAGGCCGGCCCAATGCGGCGGCAGCTTTTGCTTTTTCACGTAACGGTCGACGAGCGCGAGATCGAACAGATGCTTGCTCCAGCCATACAGGTTCATCGGCTTGAGCTGGCGCAGCGCTTCGGGCGTCCAGTCATCGGTGAAGCCCTGCTCGCCTTCGCCATAGGTCGCGGCGGAGGAAGCATAGATGAACGGCGTCTGCGTCTCGGTGCACCAATCGAGCAAACGGAGAGACAGCCGGAAATTGGTTTCCATCACCAGGTCGCCGTCATTGGTGGTCGTGTCGGAAATCGCGCCCATATGGATGACGGCGTCCAGCTTGCGGCCGGAGAGCCATGCGGCGAGGTCGGCGGGCGGCACGAAATCGGCGATCTGCCTCTTGGCCAGATTGCGCCATTTGGCGCCGTCACCGAGGATGTCGTTCACGACCACGTCGGTGCGCCCCGCCTCATTGAGGCTGGCGACGATATTCGAACCGATAAAGCCGGCGCCGCCGGTGACGAGGATCATGGCAAAGCTTTGCCTTAGAGTCGGCGGGCGCGCAAATGGCCGGGGCAAAACGCGGCGGAAACGGTAAAGATTGGCGCTGGACAGCCCCCGGCGGAGCGGGCAAACGCCTACACGCCCTCGTGAAACGGCCAGCGCAATTAAAATGAACCAAGGTTCAGATCATCGACCGGTCCTGATCGTCCCGTTCGTCTGGATCGGCGATTTCGTCCGCTGCCATTCGGTTGTCCGCCTGCTCAAGGCCGAGGCGCCGGACCGGCCGGTCGACATGGTCTCCTCGACCCTGTGCGCGCCGATTGCCGATTACATGCCCGGCGTCCGCAAGGTGCTGATCAGCGACCAGCCCCGCAAACAGCTCGGCTGGGCTATCCAGCAGGACCTCGCTGCCCGGCTGCGCCACGAGGGCTATGGCCAGGCTCTGGTCATGTCGCGCAAGTGGAAGGCGGCGCTGGCCCCTTTCCTCGCCGGCATCCCGACCCGCACCGGCTTTGCCGGCGAGGCCCGTTTCGGCCTGATCAACGACATGCGCTGGGGCGAGCGGTCCCTGCCCCGCATGATCGACCAGATGGGCGCTCTCGCGCTGCCCAAGCGCTTTGACCTGCCGGCCAATTGGCCCCTGCCCGAACTGAAGGTGCGCGCCGACGAACTGGCGCTCTGGCGTCAGCAGCGCGGGCTGGTGGCCGATGGCCGCCCGGTCATAACCCTGTCGCCGGGCGCGGTCGGCGCCGGCAAGGCCTGGCCGCCCGGCCACTATGCCGAACTGGCCACCGCGCTTACCAAGGAAGGCGCCGCCGTCTGGGTCCTCGGCAGCCCGGCCGAAACCAGCACGGCAAAGCTGATCGCCGACACCGCCGGCCCCAATGTCCGCGACCTCACGGGCACTGACCTGCGCAACGCCATTCTGGCGCTGGCGGCGGCCGACGTCGCCGTGACCAACGATTCCGGCCTGATGCACATCTCGGCGGCGCTAGGCACGCCGACGGTCGCGATTTTCGGCCCGACCAGCGCCTGGCACTGGAAACCGCTCAACCCGGTCGCCGCCATTCTTGAGCCGCCGGGCGACCAGCCGGCCCGCCTGCGCGCCCGCACTGAGGGCAATGACGCCGTCGCCCATCACCGGACCGACGATGTGGCCGTCCACAGTGTCCTGGAGGCGGTGCGCGGGGTGCTTGCGAGCCCGCGCCTGCCCCGTTAAGGCTCGGACATGACAGAGCACACGGCCCAAGCTGCCATCGACAGCGCGCTGCGCACGCTGGATGCGGAACGCAGCGGCATCGATGCGCTGACCGAGTCGCTGCGCAACGGGCTCGGCGCACCATTCGCCGCCGCCGTCGATCTGATCCGCGCCGCGCAAGGTCGCGTCATCGTCACCGGCATGGGCAAGTCCGGTCACATCGGTCACAAGATCGCCTCGACCTTCGCCTCGACCGGCACGCCGGCCATGTTCGTGCATCCGGCCGAAGCCAGTCATGGCGACATGGGCATGATCGGCAAGAGCGATGTCATCCTCGCGCTGTCATGGTCCGGCGAAACCGCCGAGTTGAAAAACCTGATCGATTATTCGCAACGTTACAGCATCGGCCTGATCGCGATGACGGCGAGCGCCGAGTCGACGCTCGGCAAGACCGCCGATGTCGTGCTGACGCTGCCGCAGGCGCGCGAAGCCTGCCCGCACAATCTGGCGCCGACCACCTCATCGCTGATGCAGCTCGCACTCGGCGATGCGCTGGCGATCGCGCTGCTGGAAAGCCACGGCTTCACCGCGTCGGATTTCGGCATGCTGCATCCGGGCGGCAAGCTCGGCACGCTGCTCAAGACGGTCAGCGACTTCATGCACACTGGCGAACTGGTGCCGCTGGCGCGGCTCGGCACGCCGATGTCGGAAGCGATCCTGCAAATGTCGGCCAAGGGCTTCGGCTGCGTCGGCATTACCGATGCGCAGGGCGCGCTGGTCGGCATCATCACCGACGGCGATTTGCGCCGGCACATGCGCAACAACCTGCTCGATGCCAAGGTCGATGAGGTGATGACCAAGGCGCCGAAGACCGTGCGGCCGGATCAGCTGATCAGCGAGACGCTGGATATCCTCAATTCTATGAAGGTGACGGCGCTGTTCGCCGTCGACGCCGGCAAGCCGGTCGGCGTCATTCATGTGCACGATCTGCTGCGCGCCGGCGCGGCGTAAGCCTTACTCTTGCGGCATGACGCGTTCGATGCGGCGGTCCGGCACCAGCCATGTCAGCGCGACCACCGCATAGATGCCTTGCGCGATCCATTCCTCGACGAAGGACAGGGGTATCGCCGCCGCCAGCAGCACGATCGACAGATGTCGCTGCCCATGGCGCGGGCATCATGGTGTACTGCCGATCCGTTGCAAGGCTTCAATCACTTCGTGGACGCCGGGCGCTGCGCCATCGGCGCCGAGCACTGTAAGCGGTCCGTTGCCGACCGGTGCTGTGAGTTCGGGCTTGCTGCCGGCGAAGATCGCCACCAGCGGCACGTCGAGCGCGGCGGCGAGATGCAGCAAGCCGGTATCGACGCCAACCACATAGTGCGCGCCACCAATGAGCTGCGCGACCTGATCGAGCGGCGCGCGCGCCGGTACCCGGGCGCCCGGCAATGCGGCGGCGATGCGTTCGCTGCGCAGGCGCTCGGCCTCGCTGCCCCAGGGCAGCACGATGCCGATGCCCTGACTCTGGATCTCGCGGCCGAGCGCGATCCAGTTCTGTACCGGCCATTCCTTGCGCGCTTGCGCGGTGGCATGCAGCAGCACCGCGTAGCGGCCATCTTCGTTGCGAATGCGGGCGCGGCCGAGGCCGAAGTCCGTTGCGCCTTTCGATTCATAACCGAGAGCCAGCGCGCTCAGGGTTCGATTGCGTTCGACGGCATGCAGCGCGCGGCTGACCGTGTGGCGCACGTCATAAAAGCTCGAGGCCAGCGGCTCCTTGATGCTGTTTCTGTCATAGCCATGCCGCGTGCCGCGCGCGATCCGCGTCAGGATACCGGTGCGCAGCAGGCCCTGCGTATCGACCACCGCGTCGTACTCGCGGGCCCGGATGGCCCGCAGAGAGTCTCCCATTTCCGGCCAGATCGACGGGCCGTACCAGGACTTGCGCCAGCGCCGTGACGCCACCGGCAGCACCGCATCGACCGCCGGATGCAGCCGCACCAGCGGCGCAAAGGCTTCCTCGACCAGCCAGGTGAAGCGCGCTTCGGGAAGCGCTGCCCGCGCTTCGGTCAGGGCCGGCATGTGATGGATCACATCGCCCAAAGAAGATGTCTTGATGAAAAGGATGTCAGGCATTGCCGGATCGCTTGAGCGGTTAAGGCCGATCATATACCGGTCATTAACAACGACCGCCATAACCATGATGGGCGGCGGCCCCTATATCGACTTTTTTGGGTCTTAACCGGGTACAACGCCGCAACGATTTCGGGGACGACAATGACGGTTTTGGTGACGGGCGGCGCCGGTTATATCGGCAGCCATATGGTGCATGAGCTGGTCGATGCGGGCGATTCCGTCGTCGTGCTCGACAATCTGTCGACCGGATTCCGCTATCTGCTGCCGGCTTCGGTGCCCTTCGTCTCCGGCTCGACTGGCGATCGCGATCTGGTCGCCCGCACCATTGCCGAACATGGCATCACCGCCATCATCCATTTCGCCGCGTCGATCGTCGTGCCGGACTCTGTCGCCGACCCGCTCGGCTATTACTACAACAACACGATGAACACCTGCGCCCTGCTCGACACCGCGATCGAATCCGGCGTCCGCCAGTTCATCTTCTCGTCGACCGCCGCCGTTTACGGCAATGCCGACGTGCCCTCTCTGAGCGAGGATGCGCCAACCGTGCCGATCTCGCCTTACGGCTCGTCGAAGCTGATGTCCGAGATCATGCTGCATGATGCCGGGCGCGCGCATGGCCTGCGCTTCGTCATCCTGCGTTATTTCACCGTCGCCGGCGCCGATCCGCGCGGCCGAACCGGACAATCGAGCGCCGGCGCGACCCATTTGATCAAGGTCGCCTGCGAAGCCGCCATCGGCAAACGGCCGAAGATGTCGGTCTATGGCACCGACTATGACACGCCGGACGGCACCGGCATTCGCGACTACATCCATGTCAGCGATCTGGCGCGCGCCCATTCGGCCGCGCTCGGCCACTTGCGCCGCGGCGGCGCCAGCATGACGTTCAATGCCGGCTATGGCCGCGGCAGTTCGGTGTTCGAGGTGATCGACGCCGTGCGCCGTGTCAGCGGCCGTGACTTCCCGGTCGAGATCGAAGGCCGCCGCGCCGGCGATCCGGCAGGGTTGGTCGCCAATGTCGAGCGCATCCGCGCCGCCTTGCCGGCCTGGCAGCCGCAGTTTCAGGACATCGACACCATCGTCTCGCATGCCCTCTTCTGGGAAAAGCGGCTGCAGGGCCGCAACGCGGGTAAAGCCTAAAACCCTTTATTTCCCCGCTATTTGACCCCGGCCCGGCGGCCATCCCCAGCCGCGCCGGGCGCACGCTTGACGTGCCATAATCAATGCCCGACAGAGGGCGGATGATCGACACGAAGCTGCCATTATCGGACGACGAGCGGTACCGCGCCTGGCCTCTGGTCAAGCGGCTGTTGACCGAACACGGCGCCGTGCATTGGCCCAAATACGTCATTGCCTTTGTGCTGATGGCACTGTCTGCCGCTTGCACCGCGGGCAGCGCCTATCTGATCGGCGACGTCATCAACGAGGCCTACGTCAATCGTAACCTGAACGGCATTGTCATCCTCGGCTTCATCACTGCGCTGCTGTTCACGGTCAAGGGCCTGGCGACTTATGGCCATACGGTCGTGTTGTCGCGTATCGGCAATCGCATCATCGCCGATAACCAGCGCGCCGTGTTCTCGAAACTGCTGAGCGAAGGCTTGAGCTTTTTCTCCGATCGTCACTCCAGCGAATTCATAGCCCGCCTGTCGGCCGGCGCCACGGCGGTGACGCAGACGCTCAACCTGCTGATCACGTCGGTCGGCCGCGATGCGCTGTCGCTGATCGGTCTGGTCGCGGTGATGGTGCTGCAAGACCCGTATATGTCGTTCTTCGCTTTTATCGTCGCGCCGCCTGCTTTCCTCGTGCTGCGCAAGCTGGTGCGCCGCATCTACAAGATCGGCCGCAGCCAATTCCATGGTGGCACCCGCATCCTCGAAACGCTGCAGGAAACACTGCAGGGCATGCGTATCGTCAAGGCCTTCACGCTCGAAGACACGATGCGTGAGCGCTTCGACGCCAATGTCGCCGCCGTCGAGCACGAAGCCAATAAGATGGCCCGCGTCTCGGCGCGCGCTTCGCCGCTGATGGAAACACTCGGCGGCATCGCCATTGCGCTGGCCATCACCTATGGCGGCTATCGTGTGATCGATACCGGCGCCACTCCCGGCCAGTTCTTCTCGTTCATCACCGCCTTCCTGCTGGCCTATGAGCCGGCCAAGCGGCTGGCGCGGCTGAATATCGAACTCAATGGCAGCCTCGTCGGCGTCCGCATCCTGTTCGAGGTGCTCGATTCACCGCCGAGCGAGCCGAGTGACACAGGCATGCCGGATCTCAAGGTCGTCTCGCCGCGGCTTGAATTCAACAATGTGCGCTTCTCCTATCGCACCGACCGCCCGGTGCTGAGCGGCATGTCGTTCGTGGCCGAGCCGGGCAAGTTGACGGCGCTGGTCGGCCCGAGCGGTGGCGGCAAGTCGACTGTTTTCAACCTGCTGATGCGCTTCTATGACAGCACGCATGGCACGGTCACCATTGACGGTCAGGACATCGGCAAGGTGTCGCGCAAGTCACTGCGCCAGCACGTCGCCTATGTCGGGCAGGACGTGTTCCTGTTCCGCGGCACGATCCGCGAGAACATCGCCTTCGGCAGACCGAACGCCAGCGAGGACGAGATCGTCGCCGCCGCCAAGGGCGCCTATGCGCACGACTTCATCATGCAGTTTCCGCAAGGTTACGACTCGCCGGTTGGTGAGCATGGCCTGCAATTGTCCGGCGGCCAGCGCCAGCGCATCGCCATTGCCCGGGCGCTGATCAAGAATGCGCCGATCATCCTGCTCGACGAGGCGACCGCCGCGCTCGACTCGGAGAGCGAACTCGCCGTGCGCGAGGCGATGGACCATCTATTCGAGGGCCGCACCACCTTGGCCATCGCGCATCGGCTGCACACGATCTCGCATGCCGACCGCATCTATGTGATCGAGGACGGCCACGCCGAGGAATCCGGCCGGCATGACGAATTGCTGGCGCGCGCCGGGCGCTATGCGGCGTTCTACGGCCTGCAGCTCAAGCAGCAGGAACCGCGCCTCCCGGCGGCGGCGCTGGCGACCTCAGTCTGAGCCCGGCCTGAAATGTCCGGCATGCCTTGTTTGGCGCCGAATTATGCGATACCCGAAAGCCACCAAAACCCGGCCGCCAAGGTCCTTTTCACACAATTAAAGGCAGAAAAAACATGAGCGCGGACTACGTCATTCCTGCGCCGCCGCAGCCCGTCCTCGCGGTTGCCGGCTCGTCCAAGACTTATCCCGTGCGCCGCATCTGGTGCGTCGGCCGCAACTACATCGAGCACATCCGCGAAATGGGCCAGGATGAACGCCTGCCGCCGTTTTACTTCGCTAAGGCGGCGGACATGATTGTTGCCGATGGCGGCACCGTGCCCTACCCGTCGCTGACCAAGGACATGCACCACGAGGTCGAGCTGGTCGTGGCGATCGGCAAAGGCGGCCGGAACATCCCGGCCGACAAGGCCAATGACCATGTTTACGGCTATGCGGTCGGTATCGACCTGACCCGCCGCGACCTGCAGATCGCCTCGCGCGACCTGAAGCGGCCGTGGGAAGTCGGCAAGGCATTCGATCACTCGGCCCCGGTCGGCGCGATCAAGCCGGCCTCGGAAAGCGGTCACCCGACCAAGGGCAAGATTACCCTCTCCTGCAACGGCAAGGTCCGTCAGGACGGCGATCTCGAGCAACTGATCTGGAACGTGCCGGAGATTATCGCCGACCTGTCCAAGATCGTCGCCCTGGAAGCCGGTGACATCATCATGACCGGCACCCCGGCGGGCGTTGCCGCCTGTGTGGCCGGCGACAAGCTGGAGTGCTCGGTCGAGGGCATCGGTACCGTGTCAGTCACGATCGGACCGGCGCTGAAGTAGCCGCCTAACGGCCCAAAAATACGCAAAAGGAACGGCCGGCGGGTGGAACCGCCGGCCGTTTTGCGTTGTTAAGGAATTGCTAAGGGTACGCGCGCACTCTGTGGTGCCGGGGTCTCAGACCGGGCGTTGGTCTGGCACCACAAGGAATCGGATAAAATGGGCGAAGCTCTCAAGACGGCGTGGCAGCCTGCATCTCTGGCGGCTGATGCCGCGCGCATGGCCGAAAGCGTCCTGCAGTTCTCCCCGGCGACCGATTCCGAAGCCCTCAAATTGCTCCGCGCCAGCTTCCCGCACTGCCCCTTGAGCATGCGCGTCGCCGCGCTCGACCTGCTGATGCGCCGCCAGCGCAAGGTCAACGGCCGCAGCTACATTCCAAGATAAGCCTGCCGAACGCGGTCGTCGCCGAGCAGCTCCTCGCCGGTACCCGATAGCGTAATCCGGCCGTTTTCCAGCACATAGGCTTGGCTAGCCAGCTTCAGCGACACCGCGACATTCTGCTCGACCAGCACGCAGGTCAGGCCTTCGCGGTTGAGGTCGCGCACCGTTTTCAGCACCTGCTGCACGATGGTCGGCGCCAGGCCCAGCGACGGCTCGTCGAACATCACAAGCTCAGGCGCGCCCATCAGGCAGCGGCCAATGGCCAGCATCTGCTGCTCACCGCCCGACAAGGTGCCGGCGGCCTGGGTGCGGCGCTGGGTCAGAATCGGAAACATCGCGTAGACCCGTTCGAGGTTCTGCTCGCGCAATGCGCGGGCGCGCGGCAACATCGCGCCCATGGCGAGATTCTCGGCAATGGTCAAAGTCGGAAAGACCTGACGGCCTTCGGCGACCTGGCCGATGCCGAGATCGCAGACCTTGTGGCTCGGCCAGCCGGCAATGTCCTGATTCTTGTACATGACGCGGCCACGCGCCGGCTTGTGCATACCGGCAATGGTGCGGATCAGCGAGGTCTTGCCGGCGCCATTGGCGCCGACAATGGCGACGATGGAGCCTTGCGGGATTTCCAGCGAGACGCTGTCGAGTGCCTGGGCGTCGCCGTAAAACACGTCGAGATTTTCGATGCGGAGCATCAGATATCCTCCGCGCCGAGATAGGAGTCGATCACCGCCTGATTGCGCACCACCTCGGTGGGCACGCCCTCGGTAATTGCCGCGCCGTGGTGCAGCACGAGGATGCGGCCGGCCAAGGCCATCACCGCACGCATGACATGCTCGATCAGCAGGATGGTCAGGCCGGTCTGGTTGAGCTCTTTCAGGATCGAGACGATTCGGTCGGTCTCGGTCGGCCGCAGGCCGGCCATTACTTCATCCAGCAGCAGCAGCCGCGGATCGGTGGCCAGCGAGCGCGCCACTTCAAGACGCTTGCGGTCCGGCAAAGTGAGCGACGAGGCGCGTTGCGCCCGCTTGTCGTAGAGATCGAGACGGCGCAGCACCTCATGCGCATGCGTACGCGCATCGGTGACGCTGGTCCGGCGCATCAGCGCGCCGATGACCACGTTCTCTTCCACCGTCAATGCCGGGAACGGCCGCACGATCTGGAACGTCCGGCCGATGCCACGCTGGGCGACTTCATTGGGCGGCAAGCCGTCAATGCGATCTCCAGCAAAGGTGATCGTGCCATTGTCGGGTGTATAAACGCCGGCGATCATGTTGAATAACGTCGTCTTGCCGGCGCCGTTCGGGCCGATGACGGCGAAGATGCCGCCCTCCGGCACGTCGAAGCTGAGGCGATCGACGGCGACGAGGCCGCGGAAGCGCTTGCTGATGCCGTCGACTTTCAGGATCGCGCTCATTTCTCGCGCTCCTTCAGGCCAAGTCGTTTCGACAGCCACGGCCAGATGCCGTCCGGCAGCGCCATGATCACCAGCAACAGGCAGATGCCGTAAAACACTTGCTTGGCGCCGGGAATTTCGAGGCCGACGGCGTGCAGCGTCGCGATCAGCGTTTCCGACATGCCGGTCAACAGGAACGCGCCGATGATCGGCCCGAACAGAGTGCCGACGCCGCCGACAATCGGCCCAAGGATGATTTCGATCGAGCGCGAGATGTGAAACACCTGCTCCGGAAACAGGTTGTTGTAATAGAACGCATATATTACGCCGGCGAAGGCTGTCATGCCCGACGAGATTACAACCGCGATCATCTTGTAACGGAACGTGTCGATGCCGGCCGAGCGCGCCGCTTCTTCATCCTCGCGGATCGCCAGCCAGAAATAGCCGATGCGGCTTTGCAGCAGCGCGCGGCAGCCGATGAAGGCGAGCAAGGTCGCGACCAGCAGGATGTAATAGAACATCACCGGCTTGCCGCGCAGCAGCCACAGATCATTGCCGCTGAACTGCGCCACCGGCAGGAACAGGCCGGACGAGCCCTTGGTCCAGGTCAGATGATCGAAGCCGACGCGGGCGAATTCGGCAACGGCAATGGTGAGAATGGCGAAATAAACGCCGCCGACTTTGAAGCGGAAGGCGAGGAAGCCGATGAAGGCGCCGGCTGCTGCTGCAATCGGCACCGCGATCAAGAGGCCGATCCACGGGCCAATGCCGTAATGTACATAGAGCGCTGCAGACGTGTAGGCACCCAAGCCGACATAGAGCGCATGGCCGAGCGAGAGCTGCCCGGCAAAGCCCATCATGATGTTCCAGGCCTGGCCGATATAGGCGAAGTACAGGATCAGAATGAGTACGGTGAGCAGATAGTCGGACGCGACGAGCGGCGCCGCAAACATCACAATGACGAAGGCGGCGAGAAGAACCAGCGTGCGTCCCGAGACATTTTCAAACAGGCGGGACAACATCATGCGGCCTTCTTGCCCATGATGCCTTGCGGCCGGAACAGCAGCACCAGCACGAGAATGGCGAAGGCGAACATGCTTTTCGCCGAGGGCGTGAAGATCAGCCCAGCCATGGCCTCTGTCATGCCAATTAAAATGCCGCCAAGCAGCGCGCCCGGCATCGAACCGAGGCCGCCGGTGATGACGATGACGAAGGCGAGCAGCGTATAGGCCGGCCCGAGCGACGGCGTGACGTCGACAATCAGCACCAGCATGACGCCGGCGGCGCCGACGCAGGCGGTGCCAAGGCCGAAGGTCAGCGCATAGAGATGCTTGACGTCGAGGCCGACCACCAGCGCGCCGGTGTAATTATCGGCGCAGGCGCGGATCGCCGTTCCGATCGAGGTGAACTGGAAGAAGGCATAGAGCACCAAAGCGACCGCCAAGGCCGCACCGGCGGCATAGAGCTTGGTGGCGTCGACGATCAGCTTGCCGATCTGGTAGCTGTCATAGGAATACGACGTCTGCACGCTCTGCGCGTCCGGCCCGAACAGGATCAGCAGCACATTGATGATGATGATCGCTACTGCCACCAGCAGAAGAAACTGGCTGTGCTCCGCGCGGGTGATGAAGGGATTAATGATGCCGGCTTGCAAGGCATAGCCGAAGCAGAACAGCACGGCGGCGATCGGCACCAGCATGATCAGCGGGTCGATCTTCAACGCGGTGAACAGCACGATGGTGAGATACATCGCCACTGTCATCAATTCGCCATGCGCGAAATTGACGACGCGAACGACGCCGAAGATGACCGACAGGCCAAGCGCCATCAGCCCGTAAACCAGGCCGGTCAGCAGACCGCCAACGGCGACATTGAGATAGACGTCAAAGGGCAATTCTCGATCCTCGGAAGCGTGGGCCAGCGCCGGCCCCTCCGCCGTCATGCCCGGCCTTGTGCCGGGCATCCACGACTTTCTTGTGCTTGTCATAAAGCAAGACGTGGATGGCCGGGACAAGCCCGGCCATGACGTATCTTTTGTCTAGAGATGCAGCAAAACGCCTCAGCCTACCCGCGCTGGGTATGCGGCTTCAGCGGCCATTCCGGCTTGCCGTTGGCGGCTTCCTTCGGCGCCACGGTGACCAGCTTGCCATCGCGGTTCTGGAACGAGCCGCCGATGATCTTGTCATTCTGGCCCTTGGCGTCGAACGAGATGCCGGGGCCAATGCTGACATTGTCCTTGATGTTGGTGGCGCGGATCGCGTCTGCCAACGCCTTCGGATCGGTCGAACCGGCGCGCTTGTAGGCATCGGACGCGATCAGCAAGGCTTCAAAAGTATAGACGTGGTTGGTGTTCGGGTTGACGCCCGGCGCCGACTTGGCGAGCGCGGCTTCCATCGCCTTCGACAGCTTCTTGTTCGGGTCGTACCACGGCGCGAAGCTGAACGGACCATCCGACAGCTTGCCGAGGGTCTTGATGTACTGGTCTTCGTACCAGCCCGGGCCCATGCTGAAGATCGCCTGCGGCGTCCAGCGCTGCTTGGCCATTTCACGGGTCAACAGGATGGCGTCGTTCAGGCGGCTGACCATCAGCACGACATCGGCGCTGGTGGCCTTGGCCTTGGCGAGCTCGACCGAGAGATCGCGCGCGGCCGGATCGTAGGAGATCGTATCGAGGATCTTGTACGGCATGTCGGCCTTGGCCATGACGGCATTGATGCCACCGGCCATCGAGGTGCCGAAGGTGTCGTTGACGTGCATGAACACGGCCGTCTTCGGCGACTGATTGGTGGCGGCGAAGATTTCCTTTTGACCGACAAAGGCGTCGCGCAGGATCATGCCGGCGGTCGGGAAGTTGCGGAACACGAATTTGTAGCCCTGCTCCGTGATCGGCGGCGCGGCGGCAATGTTGATGATGAAGGGAATGCCCTTCTGTTCGGCGACCTGCGCGATGGCGCTCGACTGTCCGCTGTCGAACGCGCCGACCAGAACCTGCGCGCCTTCACCGATCAGCTTCTCGGCACGCGAACGGGCAACGTCGACGCTCGACTCGGTGTCGGCGCTCATCAGTTGCAGGTCCGGCAGGCCGAGATCCTTGAGCAGACCGGCTGTGATATCGACGCCGCGCTGGCAGTCCTGGCCAATGCCGGCGAGATAGCCCGAGCGCGGCAGGATCACGCCGACCTTGAGACCAGCGCCTTGCGCACGGCCGATGTTGAACGGCGCGGTGCCGGCGGTGAAGCCGACTGCGCCAAGAGTCGCACCAAGACCCGCGACGACGGTGCGGCGGCTGGGCGATGTGAGTTTGGTTTTCATTGTTGAAGTCCTCCCTGGGCCTGAGATGGCCGTTATTCTGGATGATGCCGGATTTGCTCCGGTTTTCACAAGCTCGAAAATGGCGCTGGAACGCCGCGGTCTGCGCCCCGGCCCCGTCCCGGCGCACCGTGGATTTGACGGCATTGTTGACGTCGACAACAATCCTCGTCAACAGCATTGTTGCCGGACCTACCCTTTGCGGGCCGGCATGCCTCGACCGGGGTTAATGTCTATGCCGCCTGCGAAACGCGCCACTGCAACCTTGCCTTTGCGCAAAACGCCGCAGCCGAAGCGGGTGAGCCCGGCGGTGATCGACCTCGGCGTGCTCAACGAGCATCTCGGCTATTTCGTCCGCCGGTTTCAGGTGGCGATCTTCCAGGACTTCATCCGCCGTTTATCCCGCATCGACATCAGCCCGGCGCAGTTCTCCGTGCTGGTCATCATCGGCGCCAATGAGGGCCTGTCGCAATCCGAGCTAGGCAGCACGCTTGGCATCGAGCGGGCGCGGCTGGTGCGCATGCTGCACCTGCTCGACAAGCGCGGCCTAACAGAGCGGCTGCCTTCCTCGGCCGATGGCCGCCGCCATGCGCTGCGGCTGACGCGGGCCGGACAGACGACCTTGAAGCAGGCCAAGGCGCTGGCCGCGCAACACGAGGCCAGCCTGTTGCCCAAGCTCGGTCCGGAGCGTTACCGGCAGATGCTCGACGCTTTGCGCGCGGTCAGCTGAAGACCTTTTCGATCGCCGCGGCGATGCGCAGCAGGCGCCGGTCATGGCCGTTACGTTCGAAAAGCATCAAGCCGGTCGGCAGGCCGCCATCGCGCGGCAGCGGCAAAGAGATGGCAGTGAGGTCGAAGAAATTGGCAATGGTCGTGTTGCGCAAAGCCATGGCATTGCGCGCCATGAACGCCGCCGGCGTGCTGACCTCATCGATACGCGGCGCGACAATCGGCGTCGTCGGCAGCACCAGAGCATCGAGATCGGCGAGACGTGCATCCATGGCGCGGATCAACGATGCGCGGGCGCGCATGACATTGATGTAATCGGCTGAACTAATCTCGGCGCCCTTGCTGACGCGGGCGCGCACGATCTGGTCGATGTCGTCGCCGCGCCTGGCCAGCCGCTCCTTGTGAATGGAATAAACTTCCGCGACGAGGATGCTCGAGCGGCCAAGAACCTGCATCATGTCGTCGAACAGCGGCAGTTTCTCATAGGACAAGCGCGCGCCGGCGCGCTGCAGCCGGTCGAGCGCTTCAGGAAAGCGGCGGCCGACCGTGTCATCGAGATTTTCCAAAGGCAGACCTTGCGCCACGCCGAGACGCAAGCCGCTGAGCGGCGCGACGTCTAGCGTCCACGCCGCTTCGCCGGCCAGCACCGCATCGGCAGCGGCGCATTCGGCAACGGTCTTGGCCAAAGGCCCGATCGAGTCGAGCGTATAGGACAGCGGAAAGGCGCCATCGGTCGGCACGCGCTGACGGCTCGGCTTGAAGCCGGTGACGCCGCAGAACGACGCCGGAATGCGCACCGACCCGCCTGTGTCGCTGCCAATGGCGATTTCGCAGAAGCCATCGCCGACCGCGACGGCCGCGCCAGACGACGAGCCGCCCGGTACGCGGGCACGATCGGCCGGATTGGCCGGCGTGCCGTAATGCGGATTGATGCCGAGGCCGGTGAAGGCGAACTCCGACATATTGGTCTTGGCGACGATGACAGCGCCGGCCGCGCGCAGCCGCTGCACGATGGGCGCGTCCTGCGCGGCGACTTTGCCTTCCTCGAACAGCACTTTAGAAGCCGCGCGCGTCACTTCGCCGGCGACATCGAACAGGTCCTTGATCGACACGATGGTGCCATCAAGCGGCCCCAGCGAAATGCCGGCGCGGGCACGTGCGTCGGACGCTTCCGCCGCCGCCAGCGCCTGCTCGCGATAGACCGACAGGCACGCGCGTCCGCCTTCGCCGGCGGCATCGTCAATGCGCTGCAACGCGGCCGTTAAACGCTCGCCGGAGGACAACTTCGCCATGCAATTTCCTTGGAACCAACAATCCGGATCGACGTTAATTCGAACAATAAACGAATTTGGCACTTCATTCGACAGTGGAGACAGACCATGCGCAAGACCCTTCTTGCAGCTGCGGCTTTTGCCGCACTGGCCGTGATGCCGATAAGCGCCAATGCTCAGAGTAATGCCGTTGGTGGCGCGATTGTTGGCGCCGGCGCGGGTGCTGTGATCGGGGGTGCGGTAACCGGGCGCGCCGAGGGCGCCGCGGTTGGCGCTGTCATCGGTGGCACCACAGGCGCGGCTGTTGGCGCCAATGCCGGCGAGCGCCGCCGCGGCTATCGCGAGCGCACCTGCTGGACCAACGACTTCGGCGAGCGCCGCTGCCGCTATCGGTAATTTCAGAGTAGTGCTGACTTGTCAGGCGACGAGTCGAAGAAGGGGCGCTTCCGAACAGGGAGCGCCTTTTTTCGTTATTGGCGCAGGCCGCCCTTCTCCTCTATGAATTTGACGATCACCGAGACATCCTTGCCCTCGCGCAAATTCGTCATCACGAACGGGCGCTGCCCGCGCATCTTTTTCGAGTCGCGCTCCATCACCTCGAGCGACGCGCCGACATAAGGCGCCAGATCGATCTTGTTGATGACGAGCAAATCCGATCGCGTGATGCCCGGCCCACCCTTGGACGGGATCTTGTCGCCGGCGGCAACGTCGATGACGTAAATGGTGATGTCAGCGAGCTCAGGCGAGAAGGTCGCGGCGAGATTGTCACCGCCGGATTCAATCAGCACCAGGTCGAGATCGGGAAATTTCTTGTTCATCTCGGCAACCGCGGCGAGATTGATCGAGGCATCCTCGCGGATCGCCGTGTGCGGGCAACCGCCGGTTTCGACACCGGCAATGCGGTCAGCCGACAATGCGCCGGAGCGCACCAGATATTCGGCGTCCCACTTGGTATAGATGTCGTTGGTGATGGCGGCGATCTCGTAGCGATCGCGCAGCACCTTGCACAAAGCATCCATCAATGCGGTCTTGCCGGAGCCGACCGGGCCGCCGACACCGACGCGGAGGGGGCCATTGGGGTTCTTCATCATCAACTCCTGAACAGGCGGGTATATTGTGTTTCGTGGCGCGCGCTGGCGAGATCGGCGCGGAAGGCGGCGGAGCCGAGATCGTCAAGCGTGGCATTGAGCGCGCGTTGCGCGGTCGCCGCGACAGCGGATTCGAGTGCAGCGACAACACGCAGGCCTTGGGTCTGGCCGAGCGGAATAAGGCGGACGCCGGCGGAGACCCAGTTGGCGGCGAGCGCCTGCAAATAGGCGGACAGCGTTGGCTCTAGCGCGATGCCGTGGCCGGCGGCGGTGACCGCAACGGCAACAGGATACGCGACCGGGCCATCCCAGACTGACTTCAAACGGTCGATCGCAGCGCAGCCCCAGGCCGCGCGCGCGGCTTCGATGAAGGCATTGCCCTGCGCCGTGGTTTCGAGATGGCGTTCCCTCGATGGTGCGAAGGCGGCAGCGAGTTCGGCAATGTCATGCAGCGCTTGGTCACCATCGCTGAGCGCCGCGCGATGCGCCTGCGCCAGCAGCACCGCATCGCAGTAGCCGCCGCCTTCCGACAACATAACGCCGAGCCAGTCTTGCAGCGCCGCTTCATCGGTGATGTCGCCGGCCTCGATGGCCCATTCGATGCCGCTGGAATACGAAAAGGCGCCGACCGGAAAGGCCGGCGACAGCCAGGCCATGAGGCGATAGAGGGCCTTGTCATCCATGATGATGGCCGTGCCCATGCGGCGAGGCTGGCTCGGGATCGAACGGCGCCTCAAGCGCACCGACGGTGGCGCCAAGCCCGCGCAACATATCCTCGAGCACATGATCGTAGCGCATACGTATCTTGCCATTCACGATCTGCACATCGGTGTGCCGATTGCCGAGATGCCAGGCCAGCCGGATGGTCTCGAACGCATTTGGCCCGGCCACTTCCAGAAGCGCCTCCGGCGCACCAGCTACCGCAATCACAGTGCCATCATCAAGCACCAGCCCGTCGCCATCGCGCAGCGATACCGGCTTCGGGAAATCGAGCATGAACGCGGTGCCCTGCTCGCCCGTCAGCACAATGCGGCGGCGGTTGCGGTCGCCGGCATCGAGCACGACACGGTCGCGCGCGGTATCTACCGGCCACGACCCGGCTGAACTGATCGAAACAACGCGCTTCATCACTAAAACAGGAAATACCGTTGCGCCATGGGCAGCACATCGGCAGGAGCGCAGGTCAGCAACTCGCCATCCGCCCTCACCTCATAGGTTTCCGGATCGACCTCGATGTTCGGCGTGGCGTCGTTGTGGATCATGCTCTTCTTGTTGATCTTGCGCGTGTTGTCGACGCCGATAAATTCCTTGGCGACGCCCAGCGTCTTGCGCAATGGACTCTTCGCCGCCGCTTTCGACACAAACACCACCGACGATGCCGTCAGCGACTTGCCGAAGGCGGCAAACATCGGCCGGTAATGCACCGGCTGCGGCGTCGGTATCGAAGCATTCGGATCGCCCATCAGCGCGGTGACAATCGAGCCGCCCTTGATGACGAGGTCCGGCTTGACGCCGAAGAAGGCCGGCGTCCAGACAACAAGATCGGCGAGCTTGCCCTTCTCGACCGAACCAATGTGCTTCGACATGCCCTGCGCGATCGCCGGGTTGATCGTGTATTTGGCGATGTAGCGCTTGGCGCGCAGATTGTCGTTGTCGCCCTTCTCGCCCGGCAGCGAGCCGCGCTGCTTTTTCATTTTGTCGGCGGTCTGCCAGGTGCGGATGATGACTTCGCCGATGCGGCCCATCGCCTGGCTATCCGACGACATCATCGACAGCGCGCCAAGGTCATGCAGGATGTCTTCGGCCGCGATCGTTTCCTTGCGGATGCGGCTTTCGGCGAACGCCAGATCCTCGGCAATCGACGGATCGAGATGGTGGCACACCATCAGCATGTCGAGATGCTCGTCGATCGTGTTGCGTGTGAATGGCCGCGTCGGATTGGTCGACGACGGCAGCACGTTCTTGAGGCCGGCGACCTTGATAATGTCCGGCGCGTGACCGCCACCGGCGCCCTCGGTGTGGAAGGCGTGAATGGTGCGGCCCTTGAACGCCTTGACCGTGTCTTCGACAAAGCCCGACTCGTTCAACGTGTCGGAGTGCAGCATCACCTGCACATCGTATTTCTCGGCAACGGTCAGGCAATTATCGATAGCGGCGGGCGTCGTGCCCCAGTCCTCATGCAGCTTGAAGGCGCAGGCGCCGGCCTTGACCATTTCCTCCAGCGCCGCCGGGCGCGAGGCATTGCCCTTGGCGGCGATGCCGAGATTGATCGGGAACGAGTCGAAGGATTGCAGCATGCGGCCGATGTGCCACGGGCCGGGCGTACAGGTGGTGGCGTAGGTGCCGTGCGACGGACCAGTGCCGCCGCCAAGCAGCGTTGTGATGCCGGAATTGAGCGCATCGTCGATCTGCTGCGGGCAGATGAAATGAATATGCGAGTCAAAGCCACCGGCGGTGATGATCTTGCCTTCACCGGCTATGATGTCCGTGCCCGGGCCGATGATGATGGTAACGCCCGGCTGGATATCCGGATTGCCGGCCTTGCCGATGGCGTGAATGCGGCCATTCTTGATGCCGATGTCAGCCTTGACGATGCCCCAGTGGTCGAGGATCAGCGCATTGGTGATGACAGTGTCGACCGCGCCTTGCTTGTTGGTGATCTGCGATTGGCCCATGCCGTCGCGGATGACCTTGCCGCCGCCGAACTTCACCTCGTCGCCATAGACAGTGAAGTCCTTCTCGACCTCGATGATGAGATCAGTGTCGGCGAGCCGAACGCGGTCGCCCGTTGTCGGGCCGAACATGTCGGCATAGGCGCTGCGCTTCATTCTGACGGACATCTAGAGTTTCCCCATCACGTCGCCGCGGAAGCCATAAACGGTGCGCTTGCCGGCAAGGGCGACGAGCGTCACCTCGCGCGTCTGGCCCGGCTCGAAACGCACCGCAGTGCCGGCGGCAATATCGAGCCGCATGCCGCGCGTCTTCTTGCGCTCGAACTTCAGCGCCGGATTGGTTTCGAAGAAATGATAATGCGAGCCGACCTGGATCGGCCGGTCGCCGGAATTCGCGACCGAGACGGTGATCGTCTTGCGTCCGGCGTTGAGCTCGATTTCGCCGTCCTTGATGAACATTTCTCCGGGGATCATCTAGATCACTCCAGCAATCAGGCCGCCGCCGATGACAACGCACAGCGCACCGGCAACGCGCACCAGCGGACGCATCTGCGCGCGCGTGACCAGTTGCGCAAAGCCGATACCGGCGAGATGCAAGCCTGCGGTGGCGATGGCGAAGCCGACCATATAGAGAAGGCCGTTGGCACTCTCGGCAACTTCAGTGCCGTGCGCATGGCCATGGAACAGTGCGAAGGCGCCAATGATGGCGGCGCCGAGCGCCACCGGCATATCAACCGCGAGCGCGACCATGAGGCCGAGCGCAACAACCGAAGCGAGGATCGCCGGCTCAACGAAGGGGACATCAATGTGCGCCATGCCGAGCGCGCCGCCGACCAGCATCACGCCGACGAAAGCGCTGGGCCAGATCCACAAGGCGCGGCCACCCTTCAATGCCGCCCAGAGACCAACAGCGATCATCACTGTTATGTGGTCGAGCCCGCCAAGCGGATGTGCGACACCGGCGGCGAATGACGCTGTCGAGCCGGCGCCGACATGGGCCAAAGCCGGCGTGACGCCGAGAATGAGAAGCGCGATGACGGAGAAGATGTTCATTGTGGATGCCCCTTTAGCGAATAGGTTCGTGGACGGTGACCAGCTTGGTGCCGTCGGGAAATGTGGCCTCGACCTGGATGTCATGGATCATCTCGGCGATGCCGTCCATGCATTGCGACCGGGTGATGACATGCGCGCCGTCGCGCATCAGCTCGGCAACGGTGCGGCCGTCGCGCGCGCCTTCGAGAATGAAATCGGAAATCAGCGCCACCGCTTCCGGATGGTTCAGTTTAACGCCGCGCTCCAGCCGGCGGCGCGCGACCATCGCGGCGACCGCGATCAGCATCTTGTCTTTTTCACGGGGCGTGAGATTCATCGTCTTCCTCTTACTGCAACCATAGTCTCGGCACCGTGGTGCCGAGCGCGGCCAGCACCGCAATCAGATCGCGCCGCATCGTCGCGCCATCCTTGGCGCAGAGCCGCGCCACCGCCAGCCCATTCCAGGCCGAAATGCCGACCTCGCCTGCGAAAGTCTCGCTGAGCGCGCGCACTTGTTCAAGGGCGCTGTCGCCGCCCGGCGCGATCAACACTGTGGCAATGGCGATGCCACCATTAGTGACGGCACGCGCCGCCATTTTCTTGGCAATGGGGCCGTCGAGCCGCGCCGTGTCGGCATAGATCAGCTTGCCGCCGCGGCGGATGCGCCAAGCGTCCGTGAAGAAGCCCTCGTTCATCGCCTCGTCCATGGCGGCGCGGCCGAACACGACGGCCTCTGCCATGATCAGCGAAGCACTGTCGGCGAGGTCGATATCGATGCGGCGCTTGAGCCGGGCGCGGTCGAACAGGATGGTCTCCTGCGGCAGCCAGGCGAGCTTGGCATCAGGCTCAAGCGTCAGGCGAACATCCATCTCGGCGTCGGTGCCGGAGGAACGATAGATCTTCTCCGCCGCCGCCGTGCCGAAGATCAGGCTGGCGCCCTCGCCGACTGCAAGCTCGATGCTGAAATGGTCGCCGCCGGTCATGCCGCCGCCGGTATTAACCAGCACGGCTTCCAGCGCCTCCGGCGTCGCATTGGGAAAGCGCACGCGCAGCGAGCCGTCTTCATGCACGCGCGTGCGGCGGGTGATGCCGTCATGGTTCGATACGGACAGCGCGATGTGCCCGGTGGCGCGGTTGGCAGCGAAGGTTCTTGTTTGTTCGGCGTTAGTCACGCGCGCTTGTAACACAAACGACTCCCGCTCGTCCGCGTATCGCGTCTTAAATTGCCAAAGCCCGCTTCAGCGCGGCCTCGTCAAGATTGGCCTTGTCGCTCTGATAGACAATCGCGCCGCGGTCCATCACGACGAGATGGTCGCCGAGCTCCTGGGCGAAGTCGAGATATTGCTCAACCAGGATGATGGCCATTTCTTTCAACGAGCGCAGATAATCGATAGCGCGGCCAATATCCTTGATGATCGACGGCTGGATGCCCTCGGTCGGCTCATCGAGCAGCAACAGCCGCGGCCGCATGGTCAGCGCCCGGCCAATGGCCAATTGCTGCTGCTGGCCACCGGACAAATCGCCGCCGCGGCGGCCAAGCATGCTCTGCAACACCGGAAACAGCGAGAACACGTCATCGGGAATCTCCCGCTGGCTGCGCGGCAGTGGCGCAAAGCCGGTCTCGAGATTTTCCTGCACGGTCAGCAGCGGGAAAATCTCGCGGCCCTGCGGCACATAGGCAATGCCGGCGCGCGCACGATCGACCGTCGACAGCCGCGTAATGTCCTTGCCCTCGAACATGATGGTGCCGTTCTTGACCGGCTTCTGCCCGACCAAAGCGCGCAACAAGCTCGACTTGCCGACGCCGTTGCGGCCGAGCACGCAGGTCACCTTGCCGGGCTCGGCCTTGATCGAAATGCCGCGCAAAGCCTGCGCGGCGCCGTAATAGAGATCGAGATTGTTGGCTTCGAGCATGCGTTACCTTCCGAGGTAAACTTCGACCACGCGGTCATTGGTCGACACATCGTCAATCGTGCCTTCAGCCAGCACCGAGCCCTCGTGCAAACACGTCACCTTGACGCCAAGCTCGCGCACGAAAGCCATGTCATGCTCGACCACCACCACCGTCTTGGTCTGATTGATCTCGCGCAACAACTCGGCCGTCTGCATGGTCTCGACATCCGTCATGCCGGCGACCGGCTCGTCGACCAGCAGCAGCTTCGGATCCTGCGCCAGCAGCATGGCGATCTCGAGCCATTGCTTCTGGCCATGCGACAGGCTGCCGGCGATGCGCGAACGCAAATGCTTCAAGCGCACGATCTCGAGCACCTGATCGATGCGGGCTTCCTGCTCCGCCGATGATTGCCAGAACAAGGTCGCGCGCACGCTACGGTCATTCTTCAGCGACAGTTGCAGATTGTCCTCGACCGTATGCATCTCGAACACGGTCGGCTTCTGGAATTTGCGGCCAATGCCAAGCGTGGCGATCTGCGTCTCATCCAGCTTGGTGAGATCGACCGTTCCTTCCTGGAAATAAACATCGCCGAGGTCGGGCTTGGTCTTGCCGGTGATGACATCCATCATTGTCGTCTTGCCGGCGCCGTTCGGGCCGATGATGGCGCGCATCTCGCCGGGCTCGACGATCAGCGACAATTCATTCAGCGCCTTGAAGCCGTCAAACGAGACGCTGACACCGTCGAGATAAAGCAAAGCCGAGGTGGTGTTCTTGTCCATCATGCCACCTCTTCGGCCGCGCGCGCTGGCGCGCTGTTGTCGGCATTGTCCTTGGCGGCTTGCTTCTTGTCGGCCTGGCTGGCGCGCCAGCTATTGTAGGTGCCGATGATGCCCTTCGGCATCAGCAAGGTAGTGCCGATAAACAGGCCGCCGAGCATGAACAGCCAGTAAGGCGCGAGGAAGCCGGAGGTGAAGAAGGTCTTGGCGTAGTTGACGACGAAGGCGCCCAGCACCGCGCCGGTCAAGGTGCCGCGGCCGCCGACCGCGACCCAGATCACCGCTTCGATCGAGTTGGCCGGTGCGAACTCGCCCGGATTGATGATGCCGACCTGCGGCACATAGAGCGCGCCGGCAATGCCGGCCATGCAGGCCGACACGGTGAAGACGAACAGCTTGTAGGCTTCGACACGATAGCCGAGGAAGCGCGTGCGCGACTCCGCATCGCGAATGCCGATCAGCACCTTGCCGAACTTCGAGGTGACAATGCCGCGGCACAGCAGGAAACAGATCGCCAGCATCAGGCAGGAAATCACCAGCAGCGCATTGCGGGTGCCGTCGGCCTGCACGTTGAAGCCGAGGATGTCCTTGAAATCGGTCAGGCCGTTATTGCCGCCGAAGCCGAAGTCGTTGCGGAAGAACGCGAGCAGCAGCGCATAGGTCATCGCCTGCGTGATGATCGAGAGATACACGCCGGTGACGCGCGAGCGGAAGGCGAACCAGCCGAACACGAAGGCGAGCAAGCCCGGCACCAGCAGCACCATCAGCATCGCGTAAGCAAAGCTGTTGAAGCCGTACCAGAAGAACGGCAGTTCCGACCAGTTCAGGAACACCATGAAGTCCGGCAGGATCGGATTGGCATAGACGCCGCGGTCGCCGATCTGCCGCATCAGATACATGCCCATGGCATAGCCGCCGAGCGCGAAGAACGCGCCGTGGCCGAGCGAGAGAATACCGACATAACCCCAGATCAGGTCGATTGAGAGCGCGAGAAGGCCGTAGCAGACATATTTGCCGAACAGCGACACGAAGTAGGTCGAGACATGCAGCGCCGAGCCTGCCGGCATCAGCAGGTTCGACACCGGAATGGCGATGGCGAACGCCGCCAGCAGGATCAGGAACAGCGTCGAGCCGCGATCGAGCAGACGGATGAGCGGGTGTGAGGACATCATGCTGGCACCTGCACTGTGCAAGCGATGTGGCCCTCCCCTCCCCCCGCGACGCAACGCGTCGTGGTGGGGAGGGGTCGGGCGTGGGGGGAAAAGCGATTGACATGATCGAAGTGAAGAGCAAAGGAAACGCCCCCCACCCCTAACCCCTCCCCACCGCTCGCAGAAGCTCGCGGGTGGAGGGGAACAGCACCGAATGTGTTGCAAGTCATCATCATGCTTCGATCGACCTGCCCTTGAGTGCGAACATGCCGCGCGGCCGCTTCTGGATGAACAGAATAATGAAGACCAGAATGGCGATCTTTGCGAGCACCGCGCCGGCGAAGGGCTCGAGGAATTTGTTGGCGAGGCCGAGCGTCAGCGCGCCGACCAGAGTACCCCACAAATTACCGACGCCGCCGAACACCACGACCATGAAACTATCGATGATGTAGCCCTGCCCCAAATTCGGCGACACGTTGTCGATCTGAGACAACGCCACGCCGGCAATGCCGGCAATGCCGGAGCCGAGGCCGAAGGTGAGCGCATCGATGCGCGCGGTGCGGATGCCGACAGCAGCGGCCATTTGCCGGTTCTGCGTCACGGCGCGCATTTCAAGGCCGAGCCGCGTGAAGCGCAACATGCCGAGCAGCGCGACGAAGACGATGCCGGTGAAGATGATGATCCACATGCGGTTATAGGTGATGAGAATGCCGCCCAGATCGAAGGCACCCGACATCCAGGACGGATTGCCGACTTCCTTGTTGGTCGGGCCGAACATGCCGCGCACCGCCTGCATCAGCACCAGCGAAATGCCCCATGTGGCGAGCAAGGTTTCCAGCGGCCGGCCATAGAGAAAGCGGATCACCGTGCGCTCAATGGCGATGCCGATGATCGCCGCAACGAGGAAAGCCAGCGGCAGCGCGAAAGCGAGCGAGTAATCGAACAGGCCGGGATAGTTGGCGCGGATGAGGTCCTGCACGACATAGGTCGTATAGGCGCCGATCATCACCATTTCGCCGTGCGCCATGTTGATGACGCCCATGACGCCGAACGTAATGGCAAGGCCGATGGCCGCGAGCAGCAGCACCGAACCGAGTGACAGGCCGTACCAGGCGTTCTGCACCATGCTCCACAAAGTCAGCTTGCGCTCGACCGCCTTGATGGCGCTGTTGGCGGCGGCACTGACCTCGGCCGGCATATCGGCCGGCAAAGCGCGCAGCAGCGCCAGCGAGTCCTGGTCACCCCGCGCCCCGATCACTTCGATGGCGGCAATGCGGTCCGGCGCGGCGGTATCGTCAGCGGCGAGCAGGATGGCAGCGCGGGCCTCATTCAACACTTTCTTGACGCGCGCGACCTTCTCGGTTTCCAGCGCCTTGTCGATCGCCGGCAGCACGGCGGCATCGCGCGAGCGGAACACCTGCTGCGCCGATTCGTAACGCTTGTTCGGATCGGGCGCCGACAAAGTGAGTGCACCATTGGCGGCATCGATGACGCCGCGCAGGCGGTTGTTGACGCGCACCGTGTCGAGATCGTCCGGCGCCGTGCCGTCGAAAGGCTTGCCGGTTTCGGCATCGATCAGCTTGCCGTCGGCGGTCTTGATGAAGACCTTCTTGTCCTTGGTGCTGTATTGCAGCTGGCCGTTCTGCAGCGCCTGAATCAGCTGCGCGGCGAGAGGATTGCCGCTGGTCGCGACGGCTGTCACGGCGTCAGCGGTATCGGCAAAATCGTCCGTGGTGAATTTCTCGAGCGCGTCTTCGTAAGGGCCGGCGTGAGCCAAGCCCGCGGCAGCGACGCTGAGAGCGATAGCGAATACGAGCGCCAGGATGCGGTCGTAGAATTGTCTCATTGGAGTCAAATCCCGGCAGCGTTGTATTCAGGAAGGTGGAGGCGGCGGTGATGCGCGCCGCCTCCGGTCGTCCATTCAGATGTCAGAGATCAGGAAGCCTGACCGCCGCACTTCTTGGTGACGGTGTTGTAGTTGCCGCACTTCAGCTTGACCCAATCGGAGTCGAGGTCCTTCGAGCCGGGCAGGAAGTCAGTCCAGGCATCGCCGGGGACGAGGCCCTTGGTCTTCCACACCACGTCGAGCTGACCGTCGCCGCGGATTTCACCAACGAACACCGGCTTGGTGATATGGTGGTTCGGCAGCATCTTCGAGGTGCCGCCGGTCAGGTTCGCGGCTTCGATGCCCGGGAGAGCGTCGATGACCTTGTCGGCGTCGGTGGACTTCACCTTCTCGACAGCCTTCACCCACATGTTGAAGCCGATGACAGTCGCTTCCATCGGATCATTGGTGACGCGCTTCGGGTTCTTGGTGAACTCCTGCCACTTCTTGATGAACTCGGAGTTGCCCGCGCTCTTCACGGACTGGAAGTAGTTCCAGGCGGCGAGATGGCCGAGCAGCGGCTTGGTGTCTAGACCGGCGAGTTCTTCTTCGCCGACCGAGAACGCCACGACCGGAATGTCGGTCGCCTTGATGCCCTGGTTACCGAGCTCCTTGTAGAACGGCACGTTCGCGTCGCCATTGATGGTCGAGACAACGCCCGTCTTCTTGCCAGCCGAGCCGAACTTCTTGATGTCCGACACGATCGTCTGCCAATCGGAATGCCCGAACGGCGTGTAGTTGATCATGATGTCTTCCTGCTTGACGCCTTTCGACTTCAAGTAGGCTTCCAGGATCTTGTTGGTCGTGCGCGGATAGACATAGTCGGTGCCCGCGAGGACCCAGCGCTTCACAGCGCCGCCTTCCTTGCTCATCAGGTAGTCGACAGCCGGAATGGCCTGCTGGTTCGGCGCGGCGCCCGTGTAGAACACGTTGCGCTCGGATTCTTCACCTTCGTACTGGACCGGATAGAACAGGATCGAGTTGAGTTCCTTGAACACCGGCAGCACCGACTTGCGGGACACCGAGGTCCAGCAGCCGAACACGACCGAAACCTTGTCCTTGGAGATCAGCTCGCGTGCTTTTTCGGCGAACAGCGGCCAGTTCGAGGCCGGATCTACGACGACGGCTTCAAGCTTCTTGCCGTTGACGCCGCCCTTCTTGTTCTGCTCATCGATCATGAACAGCACAGTGTCCTTCAGCGTGGTTTCGCTGATGGCCATGGTGCCGGAGAGCGAGTGCAGAACACCGACCTTGATGGTTTCTTGCGCCGCGGCGGACTGGACAGCGCCAGCCACCAGAGCAACACCGGCAGCGGCAGAGAGCCACTTCCGGGCCGTCGGCCTTCCGGCCGTATGAATGAATGTAGACATGCGTTGAGACCCCTGCGTTGACGCGCGCGTTCAGTCGCGACGACTTCTCCGCGCAACACAGCAATCGCAAGCCCTGTGCCAAGCGCGTGAAATGGGTCTAAGCGGTTGAATTATCGTCTGTATAAGACGCGATGCGGGAAATGCCTAGTTTTCGGTCAAACGTGCATGATTATTATTTAGGCAATATTGGCTGTTTATTCGGCACTGCACCAATCCGTCACCCTTGTAAGTCCGGTCATGCCGTTTCTGCTAAGCTCGGCCGTGCGGTGGCGGACGGGAGACCGTATCACTCTAGGGCCTTGAAGCCCGAACCTCAGCGCGGGACTCCGTCCGCCGTTCCATCGAACCCGAA
>JAURVZ010000069.1 GCA_030655215.1 Pseudolabrys sp.
CAGTTCGCGCCACATCTTCCAGCACACCCAGAGCAGCAGGACGCCACCGGCGAACAGCAGGCCAACGATTTGCAGGAGTTGAATGGCGACGCCGGCGAAAGCGATACGCAGCACGGTCGCCGCGATAATGCCGACGATAATCGCCTTGCGGCGCTGGTCGGCCGGCAGGCCGGCAGCGGCAAGGCCGATGACAACGGCATTATCGCCGGCCAGCACCAGGTCGATCATCATGACCTGGAGGAAGGCGGCGAAGGCTTCTGGCGACAGATTCAGGAATTCAAGCATGGCGTTCGGATACCCCTCTTATGAGGTCAATCCGACATCACAGCCACATGGC
Organism: Pseudolabrys sp.; assembly: GCA_030655215.1. Classification (GTDB taxonomy): domain Bacteria; phylum Pseudomonadota; class Alphaproteobacteria; order Rhizobiales; family Xanthobacteraceae; genus Pseudolabrys. The sequence continues at coordinate 338 of JAURVZ010000069.1, forward strand.
TGTCAGAGGGGCCCGGCCTGACAGGGAGCTAAATGGCGTCTGGAAGCCGTTTCCGCAAGCGAAAAGCGACAAATCTCCCGAAATTGCCGCTAAACTGTATTTCCATACCGCTGCCAAAGGTTTGACTTGTGCGGCCCCACACCCTAAAACCCGGCCACCTGACGGGGCATTTCGAGTCCGTCCAGGCGTTTCGCACCCGTGGGAAGGCCTTACGCTTTAAGGGCTTACCTGTCGGTCTCGGGGTTGATCCCCGGGACAGTAGGAGGGCGCGGTTCCTCATCCATCGATATATAACGAGGACGCGATGACCAAGCGTATGGAATCCAAGTACAAGCTCGACCGCCGTATGGGCCAGAATATCTGGGGCCGTCCGAAGTCGCCAGTCAACAAGCGCGAATACGGCCCGGGCCAGCACGGCCAGCGCCGCAAGAGCAAGCTCTCCGACTACGGCGTGCAGCTCAAGGCCAAGCAGAAGCTGCGTGGCTATTACGGCAACATTTCCGAGAAGCAGTTCCGCGGCATCTATGACGAAGCCATCCGCATGAAGGGTGACTCGGGCGCCAACATGATCGGCCTCTTGGAGCGCCGTCTCGACGCGGTCGTCTACCGCGCCAAGTTCGTGCCGACCGTGTTTGCCGCGCGCCAGTTCATCAACCATGGCCACGTCACCGTGAACGGCAAGAAGGTCAACATTTCCTCCTTCCGCGTGAAGGTTGGCGATGTCGTCGAAGTGAAGGAAAAGTCGCAGACGATGAACCTGGTCATCGAAGCCCAGGCCCTCACCGAGCGCGACATTCCGGACTATATCGACACCGGCTCCAAGTTCACCGCCAAGATGACGCGCGTTCCGGTGTTCAGCGACGTGCCGTATCCCGTCCAGATGGAACCGCATCTGGTCGTTGAATACTACTCGCGCTAAGCGCTTCGGCCGCCAAGGCTAAGCCACTTCCGTTCAGTACAAAACCCCGCCCTCACCGGCGGGGTTTTTGTTTCTTATCCCTCCCCTGAAAGGGGAGGGTCGGTTCGCGTAAGCGAACCGGGGTGGGGTTGTGCCCGCCAGATAGACGACCCCACCCGACCCGGCTGCGCTATCGCTTCGCCGGGCCACCCTCCCCTTTCAGGGGAGGGATAAGAAAGCACGCATCTCCTTGACTCAATTAAGGAATAAAAATCTAAAATGATTTATTGACAATGATCCTATATAGCTCTATGTAGCACCCATCCCGTCCCATCTAACGAGGGGCGTTTGATCAGCGTCGTCAGATGCTGGGGCGGGGAGCGGTGGCTGGAGGGGGCGTCGGAGATGCGGCGCAACGTACCCCGCCAGCGGTCCAAGCCGCGTTGTCGTGGCGTGCTGCCGCACGCATGGGCATTCTGATGGCCGGTAGGCCGCATGTTCAGTCAGACGAACGGCGGCCGAGATGCCTGGCCCAGGGGTGGAGAGTCTTTAGCGCCTGTAATTGGGTGTGAGGACGAACGGGTCAACCGCCCGCTACAACGCGGAGCAAACCTAAGAAACACCGCGCGCGGAGCGCCAGGCAATCGGCAACTTCGTGGTGACTAACCTGTGTACTTCTTACGACCAACGTACACAGGGCTGCGGGGTTGTTGTGACCCCGGCGTTCCGCGCGCCCTCGTTTATCGAGGGCTGGAGACGGAAGGCACGATCAAGCGGCGGCCTGCCCGGGGCCGATCAAAAATACGGGCGACGAATCACGTCTGCAGTCTTCTTTTACCCTCCCCCTTGTGGGGAGGGTCGATTGCTGAAGCGGAGCGAAAGCAATCGGGGTGGGGGTCGAGGACATCGCCACTACCCCCACCCCGCTCACTTCGTTCGCGACCCTCCCCACAAGGGGGAGGGTAAGAAAGAGAAGAACGCTGTTTGAAAACTAAATCAGCCTTACGCCTGCGCCGCCACCGGCACGCCGGCATCTTTCAACGCCTGCTGCAACTCACCCGCCTGGAACATCTCACGCACGATGTCGCAGCCGCCGATGAACTCGCCCTTGACGTAAAGCTGCGGAATGGTCGGCCAGTTCGAATAGGCCTTGATGCCGTCGCGCAGGTCGGCGCTCTCGAGAACATTGAGGCCCTTATAGGCGACGCCGAGATGATCGAGGATCTGCACGACCTGCCCCGAGAAGCCACACTGCGGAAACTGCGGCGTGCCCTTCATGAACAGCACCACGTCATTGGCCTTCACTTCATTGTCGATGAACTGCTCGATTGCCATGTCCTAAAATCCTATCTGCCGCGCCAGGCTGCAGCCGGCGCAAATCCCCTAACCCGCGATATATATGTACTGCAGAATCCCCTGCCAGCCCAAGGGGGTTCAGGACGGGATCATCCACAGATCGCGGTTTAAACGCCCAGCGGAATTGCTGTAGGTTAAATCCACTATTTCAGGGGTAAAGCATGGCCGAAACCGTCCGCGTCGCTGTCGTTCAGGATTGTCCCGTTCCCTTCGACCTTCAAGATACCATCGCCAAGACCGAGCAACTGGTCGAAAAAGCCGCCAAGACCGGCGCCGGCCTGATCGTCTTCCCCGAAGCCTTCGTCTCCGGCTACCCCAAGGGCCTCGATTTCGGCGCCCGCGTCGGCTCGCGCAGCCTGCCCGGGCGCGACATGTTCCGCCGCTATTTCGACTCATCGCTGGTGCTCGATTCCGACGAATGCCGCCGTCTCGGCGCCGCCGCGCGCAAGGCCAAGGCCTATCTGGTCATGGGCGTGATGGAGAAGGACGGCGGCACGCTCTACTGCACCGTCCTCTTTTTCGGCCCCGATGGCGCCCTGCTCGGCAAGCACCGCAAGCTGATGCCGACGGCGAGCGAGCGGTTGATCTGGGGCTTCGGCGACGGCTCGACCTTGACCGTGCTCGACACACCGATGGGCAAACTCGGCGCCGTGATCTGCTGGGAGAACTACATGCCGCTGTTGCGCACAGCGATGTATTCAAAAGGCATTCAGATTTACTGCGCGCCAACCGCCGACGACCGCGACACCTGGGCCGGCACCATGCAGCACGTCGCGCTCGAAGGCCGCTGCTTTGTCCTGTCGGCGTGCCAGTACCTGACGCGCGGCGATTGCCCGGATGATTACGATGCGATCCAGGGCGACGATCCGAAGACGGTGTTGATGCGCGGCGGCAGCTGCATCGTCTCGCCGCTGGGCCAGATGCTGGCGGCGCCGGATTTCAGTGGCCCGGCGATCCTCACAGCCGATCTCGACATCGATGATGTGGCGCGCGGCAAGTTCGACTTCGACGTCACCGGACATTATGCGCGGCCGGATGTGTTCCGCTTGCATGTCAATGAGCGCGCGATGCATCCGGTGTCGAACTCGATCGGCGCGCCGCCCGATCCGTTCGCGGAATAGCGCGTTACGGCGTGCCGGTTTGTAACGCGAGCGCGTGCAGCACGCCGCCCATCTGGCCTTTGAGCGAGTCGTAGACCAGCTTGTGCTGCTGAACGCGCGACTTGCCGGAGAAGGACGGCGCGATCACGGTGGCGGCGTAGTGGTTGCCGTCGCCGGCAAGGTCCTTGATCGAGACCTGGGCATCCGGAATGCCCTCTTTGATCAGGCGTTCGATTTCAACCGCGTCCATCGCCATCGACAGTCTCCTTTACGCTTCGCCTGCCATATAGGCCGGCAGCCAGGCCTCGGAGCGTTCGTTGAGGTTCGCGACAGTCATTGCACGTTCGCCGTCCAGCGCCAGCGCATCGCCGCCGGTGACGCCGATGGACGTGACCAGCACGCTGGCCTCGCGGGCACGGGCGAGCACCGCCTCAGCCTTCGCCGCCGGCACGGTGATGATGTAGCGCGCCTGATCCTCGCCGAACCAGTAGGCATGCGCCGGAATGTCATCCGGCGGCGCATCAAGCTTGGCGCCGATGCTGCCAGCCATCGCCATTTCGGCGAGCGCGATCAGCAGGCCGCCGTCAGAAAGATCATGCACCGCGGTTGCCGTGCCGTCGAGAATGAGCGAACGGACGAAGTCGCCATTCTCGCGCTCTTCGATCAGATCGACCGGCGGCGGCGCGCCCTCTTCCCGCGCGCAGATCTCGCGCAGATACATTGACTGGCCGAGCCAGCCCGCGGTCTCGCCAACAACAAGGATCGCCTCATCGGCTTTCTTGAAGGCAAGCGTGGCGGACTTGGTGAAGTCGTCAATCAAGCCAATGCCGCCAATCGACGGTGTCGGCAAGATCGCCTTGCCGTTGGTCTCGTTGTAGAGCGACACATTGCCGGACACGACCGGGAAGTCGAGCACCTTGCAGGCTTCGGCAATGCCGCGCACGCAACCAACGAACTGGCCCATGATCTCAGGGCGCTCCGGATTGCCGAAATTAAGATTGTCGGTGATCGCCAGCGGCTTCGCGCCAACCGCTGTCAGGTTACGCCAGCATTCGGCAACCGCCTGTTTGCCGCCTTCGAACGGATTGGCCTCGCAATAACGCGGCGTCACATCGGTGGTCATGGCAAGCGCCTTCGGCCCGTCCTCGACGCGGACAATAGCAGCATCGCCACCGGGGCGCTGCACGGTATTGCCGCCGATGATGTGGTCATATTGCTCCCACACCCAGCGCTTCGAGCACAGGTCCGGCGTCGCAATCAGCCGCTCCAGCGCATCGGCGATGCTGCCGCGCGCTTCGACCGCGCCGGCATCGATCGCCGGCAGCTTCTGCGCGGTGACGAAGGGACGCTTGTATTCCGGCGCACTATCGCCGAGTTCCTTGATCGGAAGATCGGCCATCACCTCGCCCTTGTGGCGGACGATAAAACGCTTGGTCGGCGTCGTCTCGCCAACCACCGCGAAATCGAGACCCCATTTCCGGAAGATCGCCTCGGCTTCTGCTTCCTTCTCGGGCTTGAGCACCATCAGCATGCGCTCTTGGCTCTCGGACAGCATCATCTCGTAAGCGGTCATGCCCTCTTCGCGGCACGGCACTTTGTCGAGATCGAGCGTAACGCCGAGGTCGCCCTTGGCGCCCATTTCGGTCGCGGACGATGTCAGACCCGCCGCGCCCATATCCTGAATGGCGATGACGCAGCCTTTTTCCATGATCTCAAGGCAGGCCTCGAGCAGCAGCTTCTCCGAGAAGGGATCGCCGACCTGCACGGTCGGACGCTTCTCGGCCGAGTCGTCATCGAATTCAGCCGATGCCATCGACGCGCCATGAATACCGTCGCGGCCGGTCTTGGAGCCGAGATAGACGATCGGCATGCCGACGCCGGACGCGGCGGCGTAGAAAATCTTGCTGGTTTCCGCGAGGCCAACCGCCATCGCATTGACCAGGATGTTGCCGTCATAGCGTGAGTGAAACCGTACCGAGCCGCCAACCGTCGGCACGCCAAACGAATTGCCGTAACCGCCGACGCCGGCAACAACGCCCGACACCAGATGCCGGGTTTTCGGATGCTCCGGCGCGCCGAAACTCAGCGCGTTCAAGCAGGCAATCGGCCGTGCGCCCATGGTGAATACGTCGCGCAAAATGCCGCCGACGCCGGTCGCCGCGCCCTGATACGGCTCGATGTAACTCGGATGGTTGTGGCTCTCCATCTTGAACACGCAGGCCTGGCCATCGCCAATGTCGATCACGCCGGCATTCTCGCCCGGCCCCTGGATCACCCATGAGGCCTTGGTCGGCAGGCCGCGCAGATGAACCTTGGAGGATTTGTAGGAGCAGTGCTCGTTCCACATCGCCGAGAAAATGCCGAGCTCGGTCAAGGTCGGCTCACGCCCGATCAGATCGAGAATGCGCTGATACTCGTCCGGCTTCAGGCCATGTTCGGCCACGAGTGCGGGGGTGATTTTGACGTTATTGGCAGTCACTGAAATTTCCGCGCGCTGTAAGGCTCGCTGCGAAGCGAGATGAAAACTAGGCCGCCCGTCCGAGCGCTTCCGTCAAACCGGCGAACAGCCCGCGCCCATCGGTGCGGCCGATCGCTTCTTCGACGTGATTTTCCGGATGCGGCATCATGCCGAGCACATTGCCCTGCTCGTTGACGATGCCGGCAATGGCGTTGATGGCGCCGTTATGATTGGAGTTCGGCTCGATCATGCCGTCTGCCGATGCGTAGCGGAAGATAACGCGGCCATCGCCTTCGAGCTTGGCGATGGTCTCACCGTCGGCAATGTAATTGCCCTCGCCATGCGCCACCGGCACGCGGATGACCTGACCTGCATTGTAGCCGCGCGTGAACGGCGTGTCCGAGCGCTCGACCTTCAGGTGCACATCGCGGCAGATGAATTTGAGTTGCGCATTGCGCATCAGCGCGCCGGGCAAGAGGCCGGACTCGCACAGAATCTGGAAACCGTTGCAGACGCCAAGCACCAGGCCGCCTTTGGCGGCGAAGGCGCGCACCGCGTCCATGATCGGCGAGCGCGCCGCAATGGCGCCGCAACGCAAATAGTCGCCGTAGGAGAAGCCGCCGGGGACGACGACGAGGTCGGTGCCGGCCGGCAATTCATGGTCAGTGTGCCAGACCATGTTCGGCGTCGAGCCAGACACGAGCTTGAGCGTGCGCGCCATGTCGCGCTCGCGATTGATACCTGGGAAAACGAGGATGGCGGCTTTCATGGTTAAACCTGCCTCCCTCTCACCCGACGACCTCAACCCGGTAATTCTCGATCACCGTATTCGCCAGCAGCCTGTCGGCGGCTTCTTTCAGAAGCACTTCGGCCTTTTTTGGGTCGGCGCCTTCAAGTTCGATATCGAACACCTTGCCCTGCCGGACAGAGGCAACCCCGTCGACGCCGAGCGAGCGCAACGCGCCCTCGATCGCCTTGCCTTGCGGGTCGAGAATTCCGGTTTTCAGGGTGACTGTGACACGGGCTTTCATGAGGTGCGGCTTACCATATGAATCGTGGCGGGGGGCCGGAAACATCGGTCCATCCACGCAAAATTAGAGACGAAAATGCCCGGAACAAGGTTTCCCTCAACTCCGGGCATCTGAATTTTACCGCCGGCCAGCCACCGGCGGCGGATTGCCTAGCCTTTGACCAGAACCGGCCCTGAGCCCTGCGGCCGCTCGCCTTCGGCGACGATGCCGAGGCGCTTGGCGACTTCGGTATAGGCCTCGACCAGCCCGCCCATGTCGCGGCGGAAACGGTCCTTGTCCATCTTGTCGTTGGTCTTGATGTCGCACAGGCGGCACGAATCCGGCGAGATCTCGTCGGCGACGACAATGCGCATGATGTCGTTTTCCCAAAGCCGGCCGGTTTCCATCTTGAAATCGACGAGGCGGATGCCGACGCCGAGGAAAAGCCCGGACAGGAAGTCGTTGACGCGAATGGCCAGCGCCATGATGTCATCGATTTCCTGGGGGCTCGCCCAGCCAAACGCGGTGATGTGCTCTTCCGACACCATCGGGTCGCTGAGCTTGTCGTTCTTGTAATAGAACTCGATGATCGAGCGCGGCAGCTGCGTGCCTTCGTCGATGCCAAGGCGGGTCGCCAGCGAACCGGCGGCGACATTGCGCACCACCACTTCGAGCGGAATGATCTCCACTTCGCGGATCAACTGCTCGCGCATGTTGAGCCGGCGGATGAAGTGAGTCGGCACGCCAATGTCATTGAGGTGCTGGAAGATGTATTCGGAGATGCGGTTATTCAGCACACCCTTGCCTTCAATCACCTCGTGCTTCTTGGCGTTGAATGCAGTGGCATCGTCCTTGAAATGCTGAATCAGCGTTCCCGGCTCAGGACCCTCATAGAGGATCTTCGCCTTGCCCTCGTAGATGCGGCGGCGACGGCTCATCGGGATATACCGTGGTGTTTTAAAGTCCATTGGATGCCGTGGTTCCTTGTCGAGAGTAGAAGATCCGCGGCGGCGGGCCGTTCAGTTTTGCTTTGCGTAGCACACGCTTGCGCTAAAACGGTCCGGGCACGAGGTCAACCTAGCTGATCGCCCCCCGCAGCACAATCGAGCCCCTGCGACGTTTTCCACCCCGCAATTTCGCCTTAATAGGGCGGTGTCCGGTTGCCTTGACGCTCTCGCGGCTATATGCAAGGCGCAGAAACACGAAGTCAACAATGAGGGCCGCTATGAGCACATTCGACAAGCGCGAAGAGGGCTTCGAAAAGAAGTTCGCGCATGACGAGGAACTGCAGTTCAAGGCAATGGCCCGCCGCAACAAGCTGTTGGGGCTCTGGGCTGCCGGTATCCTGGGCAAGACCGGCCCGGATGCGGACGCTTATGCCAAGGAAGTCGTTGTTGCCGATTTTGAACAGGCTGGCGATGACGACGTCCTGCAGAAAGTCTTGAAGGATCTGGACGGCAAGAGCGTCACCGAGCAGCAGATTCGCCAGCAGATGAACGAGCTTCTCGCCACCGCCGTGGCGCAGATCAAAGCCGGTACCTGATTGTGCCGGCCTTCTCCCTTGCCAGGCGTTTGCGCGCGGGAGAAACCGTCTATTCCGGCTGGTGCATGATGGGTTCGCCCATCGTTGCTGAAACAATCGCGCGCGACGGCTTCGCCGCCGTCGTGCTCGATGCCCAGCACGGCCTGTGGGATACATCCTCGCTGATCGCCGGCGTCGGCGCTGTGCATCACGCAGGCTCCGCGCCGATGGTGCGCGTTCCCCTCGCCGCTTTCGACATGGTCAGCCGCGCGCTGGATTTCGGCGCCGAGGCCGTCATCGCGCCGATGATCAACAATGTTGCCGATGCTCGCCAATTCGCTTTAGCGGCCAAATATCCGCCGCTCGGCGAGCGCAGCTTTGGCCCGCCGCGCGCTTTGATGCTGCAAGGCCAGTTCGCCGCGACCGATTATCTTACCGCTGCCAATGACGGCACGCTGACTCTGGCGATGATCGAAACGCCCGAGGCCTTGTCGAATGCCGAGGCCATCGCGGCGACGCCGGGCATTGATGCGTTATTCATCGGTCCCTATGACCTGGCGACGTCGCTCTCCGCCGGCAAGGCGCAGGACGTCAACGCGCCGGAGGTCGACAAGGCGATCGACAAGATTCGCGATGCCGCGCTCAAGGCCGGCAAGATTCCGGGCATCTATTGCCGTGACGCCGAGCGCGCCGTCGACATGGCCAAGCGCGGCTTTCGTTTCCTCACCGTCGGCAGCGACTTCAGCGCCGTGCGCGACAGCGTCGCGGCAAGCATGAAGACCTTGGCGGTCACACGGGCGAACACCAAGGATCCGTTCTAGCTTTTTAGACGCCTTACTTGGTGCCCGTCGTCGCGAGGATGAGTTGCACTGTATCGTCCGGGCGATCCCACATCGGGAAGTGACCGCACCTGGAGAACCAGTGCAGCCTTGCGGATGGGAATGCCTCTTGAGCGCGAGCGGCCTGTCGCGGCAGACACAGACGGTCTTGGCGTCCCCAGCCGATGACAAGAGGAAGGGTAGGATCGGCCGCCGGTCCCTTTTGCTCTGGCCCTGCCGCAAGATCGCGCACGAGGGCATCGAAGGTCTTCGTGCTGGCAAAACTTTGCAGTTCGGTTGCAACAACCTCCCCGTTCAGGCGCCAAGGTCTTGCTGAGAGCTGCGCCAAAAGCGCGCTGCGTATCACCGCGGACCGAGAGAGCCCCGGCAGCATTGGACGCAGCCCCCGGATGAGACGGATCGACGCCGCGAGCGTCGTCCGGAAGTAAGTGCGCTCCCAGCCTCTCCAGAAACCGCCAGGGTCCAAAGCGACCGTGGCGCCGACCCTGCCGCGGCGTGCCATCTCCAGGACGATCCGCGCCCCGAGCGAACTACCGACGATGTCGATGCCATCCAGCCCCTCGTCCAAAATGAAACGCTCTACGCTGTCAGCAAGGCCGGCGAAGGTACCGCTGTCTGCCGCCGTTGGTGTTTCGCCATGTCCCGGTAGATCGATCGCGATCACCTCACGCGCCTCCGAAAGTGCCGGAAGGATCGTGCTCCAGGACCGCCACGACCCACCCAAGCCATGGACCAGCAAAAGGCGGAGACCTTCACCACGGCGAACGAAGTTCAAAGTCACTGGCCTGTCCTTTTTGCCTGGGGCAAGGCGGAGCAGTCATCAGACTGAGCCGCGTCCACCTAAGGCAACGAACTGGTCGGTGTTTGGGTCCGAGACAAAGGTGAAGCAAAACCGCCGGCAGTCTCGCTCTAGGCCACCTGCGCAGCCAATTTATCCAGCGCCGCCTTCACATCCGCCTCGACATCCGCCGCCTGCACGTCGACGATCCGGTACTTGTGCTCGGTCATCCATTTCCGCCGCGCGGCGCGCGCGAGCTGCGCCGGCTCGGCTTCCTCGGCCGGTATCAGGTCGATCATCGTCTTCAGCGGAAACGAGACGAAGTCGGCAATGTGCGGGCCGACCGGCACCTGCCATTTGAAGCCCAGGCTGGCGAAGCGCCGGTCGCCCGTCATGGCGCGCCATAAGGTGCGCTCGGCCTCGACCGGATTACGCCGCAGCATCCGCGCCAGCCCGCGCACCGGCGTCCGCGCCGCCTGCACGCGCGCCACGCCCTGCTCGGCGATCATCTCGCGCAGGCCCTGCGCTTGCTGCGGATCGAGCACGCCGCCGCGCGCCGGACCTTTGCTGCCATTGACCAACGCCATGATGACGCCGTGCAGCGTGCGCATGTCCTGCTTGGTCGCCTCAAGCCGATGAAAGATATTGCGCAAATTGACCTGCATCACGCCGCGCTTCTCCGGCGGGCGGAAAAACTCGACCTTCTCCAACTCACGTTCGAGATCGGTGAAAAACGCCTCGACCTGCTGCTTGGCCGCTGGCGGCGAACGCCGCGACGGCTCGACGCGGGTTGAGCCGGCGCCGGTGCGCTTGAACCATTCATAGGCGACGATCACGACCGCCTGCGCCAGATTGAGTGACGCAAAAGCCGGATTGACCGGCAGCGTGACGATGCGGTCGCACATGCCGACCTCCTCGGCCTCCAGCCCGTTGCGTTCGCGGCCGAACACCAAAGCCACCGTCTCGCCGGCGGCGACACGCGGGATCATCTCAATGGCGGCTTCCTCGGCCGAGACGACGGGCTTGGCCTGGTCATGGTTGCGCGCGGTCAAAGCCAGCACGAAGGTGCAGTCGGCGACCGCGTCGGCCAGGGTCTCGTAGACCACGGCATCGTCCAGGATGCGGTTGGCGCCGGCCGCCATCACCACGGCGCGCTCGTTCGGCCAGCCCTGCTTCGGCTTGACCAGCCGCAGCCGGGCCAGCCCGAAATTGGCCATGGCGCGGGCGGCGGCGCCGATATTGTCGCCGAGCTGCGTCTCGACCAGCACCACCACCGGGGCGGGCTGCTCGATCCAGCGCTTGGTCTTGTCGGTGCCGGCTCCGGGCATGTCAGGGACGCTCCATTAAAGGGCTCTATAACCCCCTCCCCAGCCTTGCGAAAGCGTGCCTTTCGCCACCCAAAACGGGATGCTATAGGGCCCCGAACTCCCGCAGCCGCGACAGAAGGTGCAAGAATGTCAGATCTCGAAATCGTGTGGACAAAGGTCGATGAGGCGCCGGGTCTTGCGACGTTCTCGCTCCTGCCGATCGTCGAGGCCTTCGTGGCCCCGGCCGGCGTGACGATGAAGCTGAAGGACATTTCGCTGGCCGGCCGCATCCTCGCCAATTTCCCCGACAAGCTGAAGCCCGGGCAGAAGATCGCCGACGAACTCGCCGAGCTCGGCAAGCTGGCGGTCAAGCCGGAAGCCAACATCATCAAGCTGCCGAACATCTCCGCCTCGATCCCGCAGCTGAAAGCCGCGATCAAGGAACTGCAGAGCAAGGGCTACGACGTCCCGAACTATCCGGACAGCGACGCCACCCCGGCCGACAAGGAAACCCGCGCTCGCTACAGCAAGGTGCTGGGCAGCGCCGTTAATCCGGTCCTGCGTGAAGGCAACTCCGACCGCCGCGCCGCCGGCGCCGTGAAGGCCTATGCACGCAGCCATCCGCACAAGATGGGCGCCTGGAGCAAGGGTTCGAAAACCCGCGTCATGCATATGAAGGGCAACGACTTCTATGGCTCGGAAGTCGCGACCACTGTTGCGGCGGCGACCAATGCCAGGATTGAATTTGTCGGCGCCGACGGCTCGGTGACAGTGCTGAAAGCGAAGACGCCGATTCAGGCCGGCGAAGTTATCGATTGCTCGGTGATGAACGCCAAGGCGCTGCGCGCTTTCTTCGCCGACGCGATCGACGCGGCGAAGAAGGACAACATCCTGTTCTCGCTGCACGTCAAGACGACCATGATGAAGATCTCCGATCCGATCCTGTTCGGTTATTGCATCTCGGTCTTCTTCGCCGACGTGTTCGAAAAACATAAGGCCACCTTCGCCAAGATCGGCGTCAATCCCGACCTCGGCGTCAGCGACATGATGACCAGGATCGAAACCTTGACCGAGGCCGAGAAGGCCGCGATCAAGGCGGACATCCAGGCCGAGTACGCCAAGCGCCCCGGCCTTGCCATGGTCAATTCCGACAAGGGCATCACCAACCTGCATGTGCCGAGCGACGTGATCATCGATGCGTCGATGCCGGCGATGATCCGCGAGTCGGGCAAAATGTGGGATGCCGACGGCAAGCTGCAGGACGTCATCGCCGCGATCCCGGACCGCTGCTACTCGACGCTATTCCAGGCCGTCATCGACGACTGCAAGGCCAACGGCGCCTACGATCCGAAGACGATGGGCACCGTGCCGAATGTCGGCTTGATGGCGCAGGCGGCCGAGGAATACGGCTCGCACGACAAGACCTTCCGCATGACCGCGGATGGCACCGTCAACGTGGTCGCCGAGGACGGCACAGTCCTGATGACCCAGAAGGTCGAGACCGGCGACATCTTCCGCATGTGTCAGGTCAAGGACGCGCCGATCCAGGATTGGGTCAAGCTCGCTGTGCGCCGCGCACGCCTCAGCAATACCCCGGCGGTGTTTTGGCTCGATTCCAAACGCGCGCATGATGCGCAGCTCATCGCCAAGGTCGAAAAGTACATCAAGAACGAAGACACCAAGGGGCTCGACATCCGCACCTTGGCGCCGTTCGAGGCGTGCAAGTTCTCGATCGAGCGCATCCGCAAGGGCCAGGACACGATCTCCGTTACCGGCAACGTGCTGCGCGATTACCTGACCGATCTGTTCCCGATCATGGAGCTCGGCACCTCGGCCAAGATGCTGTCGATCGTTCCGCTGCTGCAAGGCGGCGGACTGTTCGAGACCGGCGCCGGCGGCTCGGCGCCGAAGCATGTCGAGCAGTTCAAGGACGAAGGCTATTTGCGTTGGGATTCGCTCGGCGAATTCCTGGCGCTTGGCGCCTCGCTGGAGCATCTGGCGCAGGTCAGCGGCAATGAGGACGTCAAGGTTCTGGCCGAAACGCTGGACGAGGCCAATGGCGAGATCCTCGAGCACAACCGCAATCCGGCGCGCAAGGTCGGCGAGATCGACAACCGCGGCAGCCATTTCTACCTAGCGCTCTATTGGGCCAAGGCGATTGCCCGCCGCGACAACAGCTCGGCGCTTGCCGCCCGCTTCAAGCCGCTGGCCGAGGCGCTGGCGGCCAACGAGGCGAAGATCAACGCCGAGTTGCTCGCAGCCCAGGGCAAGCCGGTGAATACGGACGGCTACTACCTGCCCGACGATGCCAAGACCTCGGCCGCGATGCGCCCGAGCAAGACGCTCAACGACGCACTCGCTGCGCTGTAATATTGCGTCGGATTAAATGGACCCGTCCGATGCTGAACGCATCGGGCGGGTTTTCCTTTGTCTGCGCCATACGTCAATCATCACCTTGATCGTAGCCGCGACGACCAGCGTGCAAAGCGCCGCCTTCGACATCGTCTCCATCGTGCCTTCGACCAGCAGGCCATGCACAACGCTGCCGGTGACGATGACAGCGGCAAGCACCATGTGAACGAGCCGGAACGTGCGCAGCCGCAACCGCTTGCGGAAGATGGCCAGGACCGCGACGGCGAAGATCGCCCACATCGCTGTCACGCCCCAGGGCGAAAACGGTGTCGGCGATGTGTAAGTGAGCGCGTCGATCATGTCCGGCGGACTGGTGACCCAAAGCCCGGCGACGTGGACCAGCACCGCGACCACCAATGCCGCGCCGGTCCAGTGATGCACCCGCCGCGCCCGGTAGACCGACAGTCCCGGGAGGTAACCGGCAATCAGCACAGGCTGCACAAGCAGAAGCCCGAGTGCGAGCATCCCCGCAACCCCAGCGGCGATGTAAATTGGGCCACGCCATTCAAGCAGTTCGCTGGTGAACGACAGCGCGATCGGCACACCAATAGCAGCCGCGAGCAAGGCCCAAATAAAGACCACCCGGGCTAATCTCATTGCTCCCTAATCCGATCAGGCCGGCTGCAGGACGAAGTTCGCTTCGATGCTGGTCTCTTTCGCGCTCTTCATTACCGGCCGCAGGAAGACGGTTTTGAAATCGCCGCCATCATAGGCGAGATGACCATGCGGCTGGCCGAAGATTGGAATGATCTGCGGCATCTCGATCCGGTACACGCCGTTCTTGTCGGTCAAAGTCGCGCCATGGCTGCGCGCATCTTCCTCGCGGCCATCGACCGTGTGTGCCCAGACCTGGATGCGCTGGTTGGCAAGCGGCGCGCCATCGCCGGCGCGGCGCACAGTGCCGGTCATCAGGAAGCCGCCCTTGCCGATCTTTTGCACGATCGGCGCGCCCTTCTGGTAATTATTCGACCCGCCCGACATCGATGCGGTCGGCGCGACGCCTTGCGCACTGGCCGGCCACAGCAGCCCGGTCGCGCCGAGCGCCAGAACGGAACCAGTGCCGGCAATCAGGCTGCGGCGGTTGAGGAAAATGTCGGTCATCTCGATTCCTCCTGGCGGCCTGTTGCTGCACATACCAGCAAGCGCCGCGAGACGCCTTAATTTACCGCGATTGCGGCCATTTTCCAATTGCGGGCGGCAAAATCGCACCCGGTCGCGATGACAGTTCTGTGAACGCATGCGGCTCACATCAGAAGCGCCCGGTGCGGCTTTATTCCAAAAGCGCGCAGCTTTCATGCCCGGAAAGCCGATGCTATAGACCCGCTAACGCTGCCGGCTCTCGAAAGGTCACTCGCGAAAATGACGAAGATCAAGGTTCAGAACCCCGTCGTCGAAATGGACGGCGACGAGATGACACGCATCATCTGGCAGCTGATCAAGGACAAGCTGATCCACCCTTATCTCGATATCGACCTTCTCTATTATGACCTGTCGGTCGAGAAGCGCGACGAGACCAACGACCAGATCACCATCGATGCGGCGGAGATGACCAAAAAGGTCGGCGTCGCCGTGAAGTGCGCGACCATCACGCCGGACGAAGGCCGCGTGAAGGAGTTCAACCTCAAGGAGATGTGGCGATCGCCGAACGGCACCATCCGCAACATCCTTGGCGGCACCATTTTCCGCGAGCCGATCATCTGCAAGAACGTGCCGCGCCTCGTCCCCGGCTGGACGCAGCCAATCATCATCGGCCGTCATGCTTACGGCGATCAGTACCGCGCCACCGATTTCAAGTTTCCCGGCAAGGGAACGCTGTCGCTGAAGTTTGTCGGCGAAGACGGCCAAGTGATCGAGCGCGAAGTGTTCAAGGCGCCGGAATCGGGCGTTGCGCTCGCCATGTACAATCTCGACTCATCGATCCGCGATTTTGCCCGCGCCTCGATGAACTTCGCTTTGGCCCGCAGCTATCCGCTTTATCTGTCGACCAAAAACACCATCCTGAAGCAATATGACGGCCGCTTCATGGAGCTGTTTCAGGAAATATTCGATACCGAGTTCAAGGAACGCTTCGAGGCGAAGAAACTGACCTACCAGCATCGCCTGATCGACGACATGGTCGCCTCGTCGCTGAAGTGGTCGGGCGGTTATGTCTGGGCCTGCAAGAACTATGACGGCGACGTGCAATCCGACACGGTGGCGCAAGGCTTCGGTTCGCTCGGCCTGATGACCTCGGTGTTGCTAACACCGGACGGCAAGGTTGTCGAAGCGGAAGCTGCGCATGGCACTGTGACGCGGCATTACCGCGAGCATCAGAAAGGCAACGAAACCTCGACCAATTCGATCGCGTCGATCTTCGCCTGGACCCGTGGCCTGGCGCATCGCGCCAAGCTCGACAACAATGATGCGCTGGCCAAATTCTCCGCCACTTTGGAGAAGGTCTGCATCGACACTGTCGAGTCCGGCTTCATGACCAAGGATCTGGCGCTGCTGGTCGGCGCCGAGCAGAGCTGGCTATCGACCACCGGCTTCCTCGACAAGATCGACGAGAATTTGAAAAAGGCGATGGCGTAGCCCCTCGCCGCTCGATGCAATAAAAAAAAAACGGCGCGGTTTCCCGCGCCGTTTTCTTTTGGACGTCTGAAGGACTAGTCCTTCAGATCGGCCGGCACGGTGCCGCCATTGGCGGCGAGCTTCGTCATCACCTGCTTGTGCAGCCAGATGTTCATCGATGCCGAGTCGCTCATGTCGCCCTTGTAGCCAAGCTCGGTCGCTAGCTCCTTGCGCGCACCGATGCTCGAATCGAGGCCAAGCAGCTTCATCAGATCGACGATCGACTTCTTCCAGTCGAGCTTCTCCTTGTTCTTCGATGCAAGGTCCGACATGACCTTGGCGACATCGACATCGGACAGCGGCGTCGGTCCCGCCGGCACGCTTGTCGAGGCAGGAGCCGAACCTCCGGCCGGAGCGGACGTGGAAGGCGCAGCGCTGCCATCGGCGGCCTTGGCGGAGCCGAAAATGGCCGACACGATTTTGCTAAAAATGCTCATGATGATCTTTCCTTCTGGAAGCGCGTCCCGAGGCGGAACAAACATACCAATCCCGCGTCATCGATATGGTTGCACGCCAATACCGGTCAGCGTGGCTGACCAAACGTGCGGCGCTTACAGAAATTCAGCGGAGGCAGTCATGGGCTTGCTCGATATTCTCAACGGAATGCAGAATGGCCCGCGCGGCCAATCGCAGCCGAACTCTGGCGGCATGTCGAAGGTGACGATGGCGATGCTCGCTTTGCTCGCCTACAAGGCCTACCAGAAGATGGGCACCAACCAGCCGCAGAACGCGCCGGCCGACAATCCGAATGCAAACCAAAATCAGGCTGATCAGGGTGGCCTTGGTGGTCTGCTCGGTGGCTTGTTCGGCGGCAACAACAATGCCGGTCAGGCGGGTGGCGGCGGTCTCGCTGGTGGTCTTGGCGGCCTTCTGCAAGGCGGCCTTGGCGGCTTGCTCGCCGGTGGCGCGGCGGGCGGCATGCTGAGCGGCGGCCTGGGCGAACTGATGAAGCAGTTTCAGCAGAACGGCCACGGCGACGCGGCCGACTCCTGGGTCGGCACCGGTCCCAACAAGCAGATCTCGCCGGACGATCTCAACAATGCGCTCGGTGACGACACCGTCAATTCGCTCGCCGAACAGGCCGGCATTTCAAAGATCGAACTGCTCGATGGCATGAGCCAGGAATTGCCGCGCTTCGTCGACACGATGACGCCGCAGGGCGCATTACCGGATGAAGATGAAATGCGGCGCCTGCTGTAACCGGCACGCATAGTCCCGATCTCGCACAGCGCAGCAAAATGAAATGATCTGGATCCTCATCGTAGGTCTTGTCGCCGGTTTCATCGCGCGGCTGGTGTCGCCCGGGCCGAACAAGCCCTCCGGCTTCATCCTCACCGCCGCGCTCGGCATTGCCGGTGCGTTACTCGCCACTTTCGTCGGCCAGTTGCTCGGCTGGTATCGCCCTGATCAGGGCGCCGGTTTCATCACCGCAACGCTGGGCGCCGTCGCCGTGCTGTTCATCTGGAATCGTCTGATGGTGTCGCGCGCCATCCCCGACCCGGGCCAGCAGCCGCGGCTCTAGCCGAGCTTCGCCGACAGAATCTTGAAGCCGGCATAACCGAAACACAGCGCAAACGCGCCATCAAACCAGCGCCGCAGTTTTAGATAGCCGCGAACGATGCGCGCGTTTGAAAACAGCAGTGCGTAGCCGGTCATGATGAGCGTGCTCTGCACGCCGACCGCAGCGACGATCAGCACAATATCGGCCAAGGTCGCATCCGCCGGCACGCCGAAGGAATAGAGCGAGCCGAAGAACAATATCGCCTTCGGATTGGTCAGATGCAGCGTCAGGCCTTTGACGAAAGCGCGCTTCGGCGACGCATGCTCGATGCTGCGCGGCGCCGCTTCGTCCGGCGCAATCGCCGCCCGCGCTGACTTGACCGCGAGATACAGCAAATAAGCAGCACCGAAATAGCGGTTCAGTTCGATCAGCCAGGCATTGGCCAGCATCACCGCGCTTAAGCCCGCGGCAGCGCCGATTGACCAGGTCAGCGAGCCGGTCAGCACACCGGAGGCGAAGATAAGCCCGGCGCGCCGTCCCGCCGCCATCGACGTGCCGGCAATGCCCATCACCGCTGGGCCAGGACTGGCGGTGGCGATGAAGGCAGCAAGCAGGATCAAAGTGAGGTGAACGTGTCCGACCATGCTAGCTCAGCTTAGCCGACAATATCTTGAAGCCGGCGTAACCGAAGCAGAGCGCGAACGTGCCTTCGAACCAGCGCCGCAGCTTCATGTAGCCGCGCACGATGCGCCCGTTGGAAAACAGGATGGCGTAGCCATGTGTTATTACAGCGCCCAGCGTACCGACGGCAACGACGATCACTGCAAGATCGCCCACCGTCGCGTCGGCGGGCACGCCGAAGGAATACAGCGACGCAAAAAACAGGATCGGTTTCGGATTGGTCAGATGCAGCGTCAAGCCTTTGACATAGGCGCGCCTGGCAGAGACGGCCGCGACTTTTCCAACCGTGATGTCACCCGGCGTCAGCGCTGACCGCGCCGACTTGAAGGCGAGAAACAGCAAGTAAGCGGCGCCGCAATAGCGAACGACTTCGATCAGCCATGCATTGGCCAGCATCACCGCACTTAATCCCGCCGCGGCGGCGATCGACCACGTGATGGACCCCGTCGTCACGCCGGAGGCGAAGGCCAGGCCCGCGCGCCGCCCGGCAGACATTGACGTGCCGGCAATGCCCGCAATCGCCGGACCGGGACTGGCGATGCCGATGAAGGCCGCAAACAGAATCAGCGTGAGGTGAACATGTCCAACCATGCCGCAAACTCAGCCGGGACAAAGCGGTGTGTCAAGAGTTGCGCGTTCGGTCACGCGATGGCGAGCTTGCGTTTCATCGACTCATAAGGCGGCCGGCCCGGGTCCTGACCCTGCCCGGTGACGATAAAGCCCGCGCGTTCGAAATAGGCACGGTTGTCCGGCAGATTGAGCCGCACGCGCAGTGTCAGCTTGGCGATGCCGAGCCCGCGCGCCTCGCCTTCGGCAGCCGCCAGCAGCGTGCGGCCGATGCCCTGTTTCTGCCGTGACGGCCTCACCGCCATGCGGGTCAGATAGAGGCCGTCGCCCTTCGGCGCGCAGTACAGACTACCGACGAGATCCTCGCCGTGATGCGCCAGCAGGATCGGCCCGGCCTCGAAGCGCGTCGCAACGTCATCAACCGTCTCGCTGAGCGCGCCGGATGGCGGCACCAGTGCGCCGAATGTCTCGTGCACCAGCGCGAGGATAGCGTCGAACTGTGCCGCATCCGTGCAGCGCGTGATGATGACGCCGCTCACGCGCCGAGCGCCGCCTCGATCGCTTTCAGCGCGTCATCGGCCTTGGCGCCGTCCGGGCCGCCGGCCTGCGCCATGTCGGGCTTGCCGCCGCCGCCTTTGCCGCCGAGCACTTCAGCGGCCTTGCGCACCAGATCGACCGCGGAGAAGCGCGCGGTGAGATCGGGCGTGACGCCGACGACAATCGAGCCCTTGCCGTCTTCGCTGGTCGCGACCAGCGCAACAACGCCGGAGCCGAGCTGCTTCTTGCCCTCGTCGGCGAGGCTCTTCAGTTCCTTGATGTCGATGCCGGTGACGACGCGCGCCATCAGCTTGATGTCGCCGACATTGCGCACATCGCTGGTCGCGCCCGCCGCGGAACCGCCGCCGCCCATGGCGATCTTCTTCTTGGCGTCGGCCAGTTCGCGCTCGAGCTTCTTGCGCTCATCGAGCAGCGCGGCAACGCGCGCCGGCATTTCCTCGAGCGGCGCCTTCAGTTCGGCGGCCGCATGCCGCAGCGTATTGAGCTGCTTGTTGACAGCGCGCCGCGCCACAGTACCGGTGAGCGCTTCAAGACGGCGCACGCCGGAAGCGACGCCTGAGTCGGCAAGGCCCGTGATCAGGCCGATATCGCCGGTGCGCTTCACATGCGTGCCGCCGCACAGTTCAACCGACCAGCCGAGCGCATTGCCCGATCCCTCGCCCATCGCCACAACGCGGACTTCATCGCCATATTTTTCGCCGAACAATGCACGAGCTCCGGACGCGCGTGCATCGTCGAGCGCCATCAACCGCGTCGTCACGGCTGAATTCTGCAACACAATGTCATTGGCGATGTCTTCAACGCGCGCCAGCTCTTCAGCGCTGACCGGCTTCGGATGCGAGAAGTCGAAGCGCAGCCGGTCGGCCGAGACCATCGAGCCCTTCTGCGCGACGTGATCGCCCAGCACCAGACGCAAGGCTTCATGCAGCAGATGCGTCGCCGAATGATTGCGGCGAATGGCGCCGCGCAGCGTATGATCGACGACGAGCAGCAGCGGATCGCCAAGCTTGACCGTGCCTTCCGCCACCGTGACGTGATGAACGAACAGGTCGCCGCCTTTTTTCTGCGTGTCGGTCACCGTCAGCGTCACGCCGTTGCCGCGCATCTCGCCGGCATCGCCAACCTGACCGCCGCTCTCGCCATAGAACGGCGTCTGGTTGAGAACGAGCGTGCCGCTCTCGCCCTTCTTCAACTCGGCGACTTCCTGGCCGTCCTTGACCAAAGCCGCGACGACGCCTTCGGCGCTTTCGGTCTCGTAGCCGAGGAATTCAGTGGCCCCTAACTTCTCGCGCAGGCCGAACCAGATCGCTTCCTGCGCCGCGTCGCCCGAGCCTTTCCAGTTCTCGCGCGCCTTGGCCTTCTGCCGGTTCATCGCATCGGTGAACGAGGCGACATCGACCGTGATGCCGCGCGGGCGCAGCGCGTCCTGCGTCAGATCGAGCGGGAAGCCATAGGTGTCATACAGCGTGAATGCCGTTTCGCCGTCGAACATGTCGCCCTTCTTCAGGGCGCCGCTCTTCTCGTCTAGGATCGTCAATCCGCGCGCCAGCGTATTGCGGAATTTGTTTTCTTCCAGCTTCAACGTCTCGCCAATCAAGGACTCGGCGCGCAGCAATTCCGGATAGGCCTGGCCCATTTCGCGGGTCAGCGCCGGCACCAGCTTGAACATCAGCGGCTCTTTCGCGCCCAGCAGTTCAGCATGGCGCATGGCGCGGCGCATGATCCGGCGCAGCACATAGCCGCGGCCTTCGTTCGACGGCAGCACGCCATCGGCAACGAGGAACGAGGAGGCGCGCAAATGATCGGCGATAACGCGATACGACGCGCGTGTCTCATCGGTCGGGCCGCGGCCGATCGAATGCGCCACAGCGTCGATCAGCGCCTTGAACAAATCGGTGTCGTAGTTCGACGTCACGCCCTGCATAATGGCCGAGACGCGCTCGAGGCCCATGCCGGTGTCGATCGACGGCCGCGGCAGCGGCACGCGCTTGCCCGGTTCGATCTGCTCGTACTGCATGAAGACGAGATTCCAGAACTCGAGGAAGCGGTCGCCATCCTCATCCGGCGAGCCTGGCGGGCCGCCCTGCAGTCTGTCGCCCTGGTCGATGAAGATTTCCGAGCAAGGGCCGCACGGGCCGGTGTCGCCCATTTGCCAGAAATTATCCGATGTACCGATGCGGATGATCTTGTCGTCGGAAAAACCGGCGATCTTCTTCCACAGCGACTGCGCCTCGTCGTCATCGGCATAGACCGTGACCAGCAGCCTGTCCTTCGGCAGGCCGAATTCCTTGGTGATCAGGTTCCAGGCGAGCTCAATGGCGCTTTCCTTGAAATAATCGCCGAACGAGAAATTGCCGAGCATCTCGAAAAAGGTGTGATGCCGCGCGGTGTAACCGACATTGTCGAGGTCGTTGTGCTTGCCGCCGGCGCGGACGCATTTCTGCGCGGTGGCGGCGCGC
Organism: Pseudolabrys sp.; assembly: GCA_030655215.1. Taxonomy (GTDB): domain Bacteria; phylum Pseudomonadota; class Alphaproteobacteria; order Rhizobiales; family Xanthobacteraceae; genus Pseudolabrys. The sequence goes on from JAURVZ010000069.1 coordinate 22,394, forward strand.
ACATAGGGGCGCTTCTCGAGGCCAGTGAAGACGTTCTTGAACTGCACCATGCCGGCATTGGTGAACATCAAGGTCGGGTCGTTATTCGGCACCAGGCCCGAAGACGAGACCGGCTGGTGCTCGTTCTTGGCAAAGTAATCGAGAAAGCTCTTCCGGATTTCGTTGACGCCGCTCATGACTTTTCGCCGCTCGCCGTTCTTCGTAACGCCGGCGCTCAAAACGCTCCGGACTGCCGCCGCTCGGGGCCTAAAGCCCCGCACAGCCTGATATTTTTAACGGGTCCTATTTAGCGGTGGGGTATCCATGAGTCCAGAAAAGGCGGCGGGACAGGGTCCAGCCGCCTTTCGATACTCGACCGCCTCGGCCCAGGCTTAGCCCCAGGGACCGCGGCGCGGCGCGTTACCGCCCCAAGGACCGCCGGGCTGAGGGCCACGGGTTGGCGCGCTGCCGCCCCAAGGACCACCCGCCGGCTGGCCCTGCGGACGGGCTTGCGGCTGACCTTGCGGGCGCAGGAAGGACTTCCCTGCCCCACCGGCCATTTGCTGGAGCGCGGCAATGCGGTTCTCTGTCGCCGGATGGGTCGAGAACAAATTGTCCATGCGCTGGCCGGACAGCGGGTTGATGATGAACATATGCGCGGTCGCCGGCGCGCGTTCGGCGCTGTCATTCGGAATGGCGTGCGCCGCGTTCGAGATCCGCGCCAGCGCCGAGGCCAAAGCCAACGGCTGGCCGCTGATCTGCGCGCCAAGATTGTCGGCGGCATATTCACGCGTCCGGCTGATCGCCATTTGCACCAGCATGGCGGCAAGCGGCGCCAGGATCATCATGGCGATCGAGCCGATCATGCCCATGCCGTTATTGTTCTCGCGGTTGCCGCTCAGGCCCGAGAACATCGCGAAGTTGCCGAGCATCGAGATGGCGCCGGCAAAGGTCGCGGTGATGGTCATGATCAAGGTGTCGCGGTTGGCAATATGCGCCAGTTCGTGCGCGACCACGCCGGCGACCTCGTCGCGGCTGAGCTGCTGCAACAGGCCGGTGGTGACGGCGACCGCCGAGTTATGCGGGTTGCGGCCGGTGGCAAAGGCGTTCGGCTGCGGATTGTCCATCAGATAGACTTTCGGCATCGGCAGCCCAGCGCGCTGCGACAGCTCCGACACCATGGCATAGAGGTCAGGCACGCTGCGCGCGTCGACTTCCTGCGCGCCGTGCATCGACAGCACCATGCGGTCGGAATTCCAGTAGGCGAACAGGTTCATCGCGCCGGCGACGAGCAGCGCGATCATGGCGCCGCTGCCGCCGCCAATCAGGAAGCCAACACCCATGAACAGGCCGGTCAGGCCGGCCAGCAGAATGGCAGTCCGGAAGTAGTTCATCGTTTCCCTCACCAGGCGGCGCACCATGCGCGTCCCTATCTCTGGTGATGCAAATGTCGGAACGGTGGCGATGGTTCGCAAGATCGCCGGACGCGTTGTCGCAGGGGGTTGAGGCGGCCGTCGTCCCCGCGCAGGCGGGCGCATACAGCTGTCGTCCCCGCGAAGGCGGGGACCCATAGCCACCGGCCCAAAACGTCGATGCAAAAGCCAACCGGCTTCG
>JAURVZ010000077.1 GCA_030655215.1 Pseudolabrys sp.
TGCGCGAAGGCTCGATCAAGCTCGGCGACCGCGACATCACCAACCATTCGCCGCGCGATATTCTCGACGCCGGCGTTGTCTATATACCGCAGGGCCGCAACATTTTCCCTGAACTGAGCGTGCGGCATAATCTCGAACTCGGCGGCGTCGCCATGGCCAACCAGTCGGGACTGGCCGGCCGCATTGACAGCCTGATGCAGCAGTTCCCGATGCTGCGCGACAAGGCCGACACGCAGGCCTCGACTTTGTCCGGCGGCCAGCAGAAGCTGCTGGAAGTGGCACGCGGTATGCTTCTTGAACCGAAGCTGGTGCTGATCGACGAGCCGTCGATTGGATTATCGCCGCTTATGGTGCAGGAGGTGTTTTCCATTCTCAAAGCTTTGCGCGACAAGGGCGTCACAATTTTGCTGATCGAACAGAACGCCAAGATGGCGCTGCAAATGTCCGACTACGGGCTGGTGCTGGAGCAGGGCCAGACCCGCATCGAGGACACGGCACCACACATTCTTGCCGATGCGCGCATTGCGCAGCTGTTCCTCGGCGGCGGGCTCGCGCCCGCGGCAGGGAGCGCGGCGTGACGATCAATCGCCAGGTTCTGGTTGGCCTTATCGGCGGCAATATCATGAAGTCGCTGTCGCCGGCGTTGCATATCGACGCGCTCGCCGCGGCGGGCTTTGACGGCTTCTATCATCTGATGGATGTTGACCAGTTGCCCGGGCGCAGTCTTCAACAATTATTGGACGCAGCGCGCACCGCGGGCTTTGCCGGCACCAATGTGACGTTTCCGTTCAAGCAGGAAGTGATGGCGCTGCTCGATGATGTCGATGCGGAAGCGAAACAGATCGGCGCGGTCAACACTGTGACCTTCGGCGCTGACGGCACGATGACCGGCTACAACACGGACCGCCGGGGTTTTCGCCTGAGCTTTGAAGAGGGTCTCGGCAAGGCCGCGGCTGATGGCAAGGACGTCGTGCAAGTGGGCGCGGGTGGTGCCGGCCGCGCCGTGGCCTTCGCGCTGATGGATCTCGGCGTCAAAAAGCTGGTGCTGCATGATCGCGACGCCAATCAGGCGCAGACCTTGAAGGCCGATCTCGCGGCCTATTACGATGCGGCGCGTTGCGTCATTTCATCTGATCTTGCTGCGGAAGTGGTGGCCGCCGATGGCGTCGTCAATTGTACGCCGGTCGGCATGCACGGCATTCCCGGCAATCCGGTGCCGGCTGAATTGCAAAAGGGCCAGTGGGCCGCCGACGTCATCTATTCGCCGATCGAGACCGCCTTCATCAAGAGCGCGATGGCCAAGGGCTGTCGCGTGCTGACCGGCGGCGGCATGTGCGTGCATCAGGCGGCGGAAGCTTTCCGCCTGTTCACCGGCCTGCAGCCCGACACCGCGCGCATGCACCGCACCTTTGCCGAGGCTTTGGCAAGGCGCGATGCAGGGATGAAGGAAGCCGTCTGAGCGGCGGAGGCTGATATGGCGGGGCCAGTGCGGATCGCGGTCGCCGGCGCCGGCATGATCGGGCGGCGGCACATTGATCTGATCGTGAATGATGAGCGCTGCTTGCTGGCCGGCATTGTCGATGGCGCGCCGGCGGCGCGCGAACTGGCGGGCAGGCTGGGCACGCCGTTGTTTGGCTCGCTCGCTGAGTTGTTCGCGCAGGCCAAGCCGGACGGCGTCATCATCGCCACGCCGAACCAGTTGCATCTTGAACATGCACTAGCCTGCATTGATGCCGGCATTTCGGCTTTGGTCGAGAAGCCTTTGGCCGATACGGTCGAAGCGGCGCGGCGTCTGTGTGAAGCGGCGGAACGCACCGGCGTGACGTTGCTCACCGGCCATCATCGCCAGCACAGCGCTATCATGCGTGAGGCAGTCGCGGTCGTGCGCAGCGGTAAGTTGGGCCGGATGGTTGCCGTCACCGGTACGGCTTTGTTCTGCAAGCCGGATCAATATTTCCACGACGCACCGTGGCGCACGCAAGCCGGCGGCGGGCCGATCCTGATCAACATGATCCACGAGATCGGTAACTTGCGCGCTTTGTGCGGCGAGATTGTCGAAGTGCAGGCGCTCGGTTCGAATGCCGTGCGCGGCTTTGCCGTTGAGGATACGGCGGCGGTGAGTTTGCGTTTCACCGACGGTGCACTCGGCACGTTTATCGTCTCGGATACGGCGGCCTCGGCACGCAGCTGGGAGCAGACATCGGGCGAGGACAAATCCTACGCGTCCTATCCGGATGAAGATTGCTACCTGATCGCCGGCACCGATGGGTCACTGGCCGTCCCGACCATGCGACTGAAATTCTATGCTGATAAGGCCGAGCGCTCGTGGTGGAAGCCGTTCCAGACCGACACGCTGGCGATCGACGCGGTCAATCCGCTGCAGCGGCAACTGGAAAACTTCTGCGCGGTCATCCGCGGCGAGGCCGCTCCCGTCGTCACCGCCCGCGACGGGTTGCAAAATTTGCGGGTGATCGAGGCGATCAAGAAGGCGGTGGAGAAGGGTGGGGTGGTGAGGGCGGGGTGACAGCAGGCTGGCGGAAGGGGTGGGATTCGAACCCACGGTACCCGTGAAGGTACGCCGGTTTTCAAGACCGGTGCCTTAAACCGCTCGGCCACCCTTCCAACTCATTGATTTTACGAAGATACAGTCCAACACCAAAGCCGGTCATCCGCAAATCATTCGTCGTCTGCGGATACATGCACGGAAGTTGCGCGGAAGGGAAGCCAGGTCCGGCTCAATTAATTGCTCAGGCGGCGCAGCATCTGGCTGAGCAGGCGCTCGCGCGCCGAGGCCGAGCGCAGCGACGTGTTGCGCGTCATCTTGGCGAGATCGCCTGACTCGAAGGCGCCTACAATCGCCGTATGTACATAACTCTTGCGGCAGACGGCCGGCGTGTTGGCGAGTTCTTCCGCGACCGAGCGCAAGGCTTCGACGACCTGCTTGCGGCGGCCGCGTTCGCTCGGTTTCGGGTCGAGCGCGCTGAGTTCGGCGAGCGCGCAGCCGCAGGCGATCAGGGTGCGGAAGTCTTTCAACGTCACTTGGTCGGACGTGATCTCTTGCAGGAAGCTGTTGACGTCGCGGCGGCGCACTTTGGCGATGACGCCATCGGCATTGCGATACTGGAACAGCCGCTTGCCCGGAAGTTGTTTGAGCTTGCGCAATGAGCGCGCCAGCCGCGCCGAGCGGAAGGTCTTCTCGATGTCCTTGCCGCCTTTGCCGCGGAAATGCAGTGCGACCTGATCGCCTTTGATCGTCACATCAGTTTTGAGCAAGGTCGCGGCGCCGCGGGTGCCGTGCTCGCGCGCATAGGCTTCGCTGCCGGCGCGAATGGCGGTTGCCGCGATCAGATCGATGACGGCGGCGAGCGCGAAGTCGCGCGTCGGTTCGTTGGTCGAGAGATGGCGCGAGATCGCCGCGCGCAATTTCGGCAAGAGCCGGATCAGTTCGGCGAGATGCCCGGCCTTTCGGCGCTCGCGCACCTCGTCCCATTGCGCGTGATAACGGTATTGCCGGCGGCCGGCGGCGTCCTGGCCGATCGCCTGGATGTGGGCGAGGGGGTTCTCGGCATAACGGACATGCTCGTAAGCGGGGGGCACGGCGAGACGCCGCAAGCGGGCGATCGTGGTCTTGTCGCGAATGACGCCGCCGCGGGCCTTGAGAAAGGTGAAGCCGTCGCCGCTGCGGCGGCGCCTGAGTTTCAGTTCTGTCGCTTCGACGTGAATCAGGCGACTGGTAGCCGAGCTTGCTTTTGTCATGCGGGCAGACAAAGGCGAGAGCGGCCACTTTGTTCCTCGCCGGCAGCCGTCTTGCCAGACTCCACGCCGCCGGGTTATTCGAGAGGGACGTCGAGTCAGGCCGCAAAGCCGGCAAAGACCTGAGCGAAACCAGTTGTTTACCACGATTGCTCAGCTCTTGTTCACGTCCAGCGCGGTAAACGATAATCTGACGGCGTAATTCGGGGATGTCTTTCAGGATGGGTGACGTGGGGGATAGCGGCCGGGTGTTCATGTTGGCGCGGCTTTTGGCCGTCGCTGCGGGATCGCTGGCGCTCGCCAACTGCTCCGGCACCACCTCCAAGGTCGATCCGAAATGGGGTGTTTCCGCCTCAGCCCGCGTCGTTGAGCCGGGCCAGCCGGTGCCGAAAGGCGGCGGGGTCTACCGTATCGGCAAGCCCTATCAGGTCGCCGGACGCACCTATATCCCGGAAGAAGACCCGAATTATAAGGCCGAGGGCCTGGCGTCCTGGTACGGCGATGCCTTCCACGGCCGCTACACCGCCAATGGCGAAATCTTCGACATGGAGACGATCACCGCGGCGCATCCGACCATGCCGCTGCCGTCCTATGCCCGCGTTACCAATCTGAAGAACCGCAAGTCGATCGTCGTCCGCGTCAATGATCGCGGACCTTACGTCGCCGATCGCGTCATCGACCTGTCGATTAAGACCGCCAAGCTGCTCGAGTTCCACGGGCAGGGCATCGCCAAGGTGCGGGTCGAATATATCGGCCGCGCGCCTCTGGCCGGGTCCGATGATCGCAAGCTGATCGCCACCTTGCGTGACGGCGGCTCGTCGCCGGCCAATGACAAGATCATGCTGGCCTCGAGCCAGGCGCCAGCCAGCGCCAATTTCGATGTGCGCCGGATCACTGAGGTGCCGTCGCCGCCGCAGCGTCCGTTCCGTCAGGACGGCTCGCATCAGGTTGCCAGCCTTGAGAGCCTGATTGACGAGGCACCGTTAGCGGCGCCTGCGCCACGCGGGCAGCCCGTCTATGCCGCCGCGCCTCCGGTCTCGCCGGTGTCGGCCTATGCGCCAGCCGCCGCGCCCCGGCAGGCTGCCCCGACCAGCTTCATGAACGGTCGCGGCCTTTACTGAGCCGTATTTTTCCGCCACAGCCGACACCCATTGGGCCGTGGATAAACGGCCACGGCAGTAAGCCGGTGATGTATGTTGTTGTGCATGGCCATTCGTGAATCTCAAATCGGGCGGGTGCTCGGCGCAGCTTTACTGCTGGCCGGGCTTTTTGCCGCCGGTCAGGCCGTGGCGCAGGGGCACCGGCCGGCCTCGGGCCTCGCCAACAAGCCGGCCTCAGGGCTCGCGGCCAAGAAGGATCCGAAAAAGGAAGAGGTGGCGATCAATGCGCCGCACGCCATCCTGATCGATGCCGAGAATGGCGGCGTGCTGTACGAGCGCGATGCCGACAAGCTGATCTTCCCGGCCAGTCTCGCCAAGCTGATGACGGCCGAATACGTCTTCAACGAACTGAAATCCGGCCGGCTCAATCCGAAGGATGAATTCCCGGTTAGCGAGAATGCCTGGCGCAAGGGCGGCGCGCCGTCCGGCGGCTCGACCATGTTCGCCGCGCTGCATAGCCGCATCGGCGTCATGGATCTGCTGCATGGCGTGATCGTGCATTCCGGCAACGATGCCTGCATCGTGCTGGCCGAAGGCATTGCCGGCAATGAGCCGGAATTCGCCGCCAAACTGACGCAGCGCGCCCGCACCATTGGCCTGCAGAAATCGACCTTCGCCAATTCGAGCGGCCTGCCGGATCCCGGCACGCAGGTGACGACGCGCGAACTCGGCCTTCTGGCGCGGCACATCATCACCACCTATCCCGAATATTATAAGATCTATGGCGAGCGCCATTTCCTCTGGAACAAGATCAACCAGCCGAACCGCAATCCGCTGCTCACCATGGAAATCGGCGCCGACGGCATGAAGACCGGCTTCACGAAGGAAGCCGGTTACGGCCTTGTCGGCTCGGCGATGCAGAACGGCTTGCGCCTGATTGTTGTCGTCAACGGCCTGCCGACCGCGAAAGAGCGCGGCGACGACGCCAAGAAGCTGCTCGAATGGGGCTTCAAGAGCTTCGAGCGCCGTGTGCTCTTCGCCGAAGGACAGAACATCGGCAGCGCCAAGGTCTATGGCGGCAGCGAGAGCAGCGTGCCGGTCATTGCCGGCAAGGAAGTGCGCGTCATGATGCCGAAGAATGGCGGCGACCGGCTGATCGCGCGCATCGTCTATGACGGCCCGATCCCGGCGCCGGTCGAGAAGGGCGCGCCGATCGGCACGCTGAAAGTCTGGCGCAACGAGAACGTCATCCTGCAAATGCCGCTGACAGCCGCCGAGCCGGTCGGCCGTGGCGGCCTGCCGAAGCGGGCTTTCGATGCGGCGTCGGAATTGATGATCAGCCTGTTTCGCGCTGGCGCGCAGAAGCTATGATGGCTGACACGGCCACTCCGGGGAATTGATGCGCGGCAAATTCATCACCTTCGAAGGCGGCGAAGGCTCCGGCAAATCCACGCATACGGCGGCGCTGGCGGAACGCTTGAAGGCGGCCGGCATCGATTGCATCTTGACGCGCGAGCCGGGCGGTTCGCCGGGCGCCGAGATCATCCGCCACATCATTTTGTCCGGCATCGCCAAGCCGCTCGGCACGGAGACCGAAACCATTTTGTTCGCGGCGGCGCGTGACGATCATGTTCGCGTCACCATCGAGCCGGCGCTGGACGCCGGCAAATGGGTGATCTGCGACCGCTTCATCGATTCAACGCGCGTCTATCAGGGTGCGCTCGGCAAGGTCGACATGAAGCTGATCCGCAGCCTTGAGCGCGTGACGGTCGGGCCGAACATGCCGGACCTGACCTTCCTGCTCGATGTGCCGGCCAATATTGGTCTCGCCCGTGCTAAGACGCGGCGCGGCACCGAGAAGGCGGATCGCTTCGAGTCGGAGGCGATCGAGTTTCACGAAGACCTGCGCCGCGCCTTCCTTGTGCTGGCTGAGCGCGAGACCAAGCGCATCGTCACCATTGATGGCCGCGCGCCGCGCGATGTGGTGGCGGATCGTATCTGGACGGCGGTCGAGGAACGGCTGATCGGCACGGTCACGCCGGTCGCCGAGGCGGCGGCGCCGTGAGCGCCAAGGATGATGATCGCGACGTATTGTTGCCGCGCGAGACGTCGGTGCTGTACGGCCATGCCGAGGCCGAGCGCACGCTGCTGGAAGCCTATCAAAGCACGCGCATGGCGCATGCCTGGCTGATCGGCGGGCCGCAAGGCATCGGCAAGGCGACCTTGGCGTATCGGCTGGCGCGCTTCGTGCTGGCGCATCCCGATCCGAAATCGCCCGAAGTGCAGGCGGCGACATCGCTGGCGGTCGATCCGGAAAACCTGGTGGCGCGCCGTGTTGCCGCGCAGGCGCAAGGCGATTTGCTGGTGCTGGAGCGCGTCATCAATGAAAAGACCGACAAGCTGTTCACCGTGATCCGTGTCGAGGATGTGCGGCGCTCGGTGTCGTTCTTCGGTTCGACCGCGGGCGAGGGTGGCTGGCGTATCGCCATTGTCGACGCGATCGACGACATGCAGCGCGAAGGCGCCAATGCGCTGCTCAAGGTTCTGGAAGAACCGCCGGCGCGTACGCTGTTGCTGTTGCTCAGTCATGCGCCGGGCCGCGAATTGCCGACCATTCGCTCGCGCTGCCGCCGCCTGTTGTTGCGGCCGTTGGATGAGGCCGATGTCACGCGCGCCCTGGCGACCGCGACCGGACGCGAGGCGGCAGAGCCGGAAGTCATCGCCGCGGCAACCGCTTCCGATGGCAGTGTCGGCCGCGCGTTGCGCGTTCTCGATGGCCCGGCTTTGGCGCTGCGGCAGCGCGTGCTCGACCTGTTCAAGCAATTGCCCAACCCCGATCCGCGCGCGGTGCATGCGCTGGGCGATGCAATTTCCGGCAGCGAGCCGCAGACGCTGGCGACCTTCATGGACATGGTCAATGCTTGGCTGTCCGGACGGCTCGATGCCAGCGCGCAAAGCGATGCGCATATGACCAAGGCGGCGGAAACCTGGGAAAAGGTCAACCGTGCCGCGCGCGACGTTGAGGCCTATAATCTCGAACGCAAGCCGCTGGTGTTCTCGGTGTTCGGTTTGCTGGCCGAGACCGCGCGCAGCTGATCTGCCTTAGCGCCCGTTGACCTGCGCCATCCTGCAGGATGTAGTTATAAAAGCCTCGCTTTCGGAAACATGCCCATGTTCTTGCTGCCGCATCTGCTCCGCCGTTTCGTCAAACACGGCCTGATGATCCTTCGCACCCATGACGGCAAGGAGCATCGCTTCGGCAGCGGCGCCGGCGGCCCGTCGGTCAGCATGCGTCTGATGGATGCCAAGGTCGAGCGCGACATTTTCTTCAATCCTGAACTGGCGACGGCTGAAGCCTATATGGATGGCCGGCTGGTGTTCGAGGATGGCTCAACCGTCTACGACCTGTTGCTGCTGTTCTCGGTCAACCGCTCAGGGCTTGCGTCGCATCCGCTGCAGCAGGGCTTGCGCAAGGTGTGGCGCGCACTGCGCAATGTGCATCAGTCCAATCCGCTCGGACGGGCCGCCAGCAATGTTCGCAAGCATTACGATTTCCCGGCCGAATTCTATGCGCTGTGGCTCGACGAGACCATGAGCTATTCCTGCGCTTACTTCAGCCATCCGGAAGAGTCGCTGGAGGACGCGCAGCAGAACAAGCTGCGCCACATCGCCGCCAAGCTGAAGCTGACGCCGGGCATGAGCGTTGTCGAGATCGGCTCAGGCTGGGGCGGCCTTGCGATCTATCTCGCCAAGAACTGCGGCGCGCATGTCACGGCCATCAATGTCTCGCCCGAGCAGATCGCCTCTGCACGCAAGCGGGCTGAAGCCGCTGGCGTGTCCGACAAGGTGACCTTTGTCGAGCAGGACTATCGCGAGCTCAATGGCACATTCGACCGCGTGGTTTCGGTTGGCATGATGGAGCATGTCGGCGTGCCGTTCTTCGATGCCTATTTCAACAAGATCCAGGACCTGTTGAAGCCGGGCGGCTTTGCCATGGTGCACGCGATCGGCCGCATGTCGCCGCCGGGATCGACGGCGCCGTTCATTCGCAAATACATTTTCCCGGGCGGCTATGTGCCGGCCTTGTCGGAAGTGTTCGCCTCGACCGAGCGCACGCATCTCTGGGTCGCGGACTGCGAAGTTTTGCGTTTGCATTATTACTGGACGATCAAGCACTGGCGTCAGCGCTTCCTCGCACGCCGTGCCGACGTCGTCGCGATGATGGGTGAGCGATTCGCCCGTATGTGGGAGTTCTATCTCGGCGCCGTGGAACTCGGCTTCCTCAACGGATCGAACATGGTTTATCAATTACTGCTGTCACGTAACCGTGATGATGTTCCGGTCGTCCGCGATTACATCGTTGATGGCGAGCGAAAGTTGCTCGCCGACCGGCAGTAACGGCACTATTCCGTCGAACAACCAATTATACCGATTTAATGTCTGTCTTTGTTCAATATTGAACATCGGTCACGTGTAAGTCTCGCGTTATACTCGCGAGGCAAGTCACTCGTGCATTTTTTTGATGTTCAAAAAGGGAGGCGCACATGAAATCGCTTGTCGTCAAGCGCTCCATCGTCATTGCTGGCCACAAGACCAGCGTCAGTTTGGAAGATGCATTCTGGACCGAATTGAAGGATATTGCGGAGAAAAGGGATCAAACGCTTTCGACTGTGGTTGGAAATATCGACACCGGGCGTCACGCAGGCAATTTGTCTTCGGCGATCCGCCTCTTTGTGCTCGACAATGCCCGCAGCAAAGTGGCTGTGGCCGCTTAAACTTCTAAGGTCCGCCGATCTGCAATCGGTCTGAATCGTCTTTCAGCGCGACACCTGAGACACCGCGCTTGCGCATGGCATTGAGCAAATGCGCAAGCTTGAACGCCGCATCGGCATAGCCGACGCCGGCCGGGCGGATGTTGGAAATGCAATTGCGATCGGCGTCGGAAGTGTGCTCGCCAGGCTGCCACGTCATGTAAGCGCCCATGCTGTCGGGCGCGCTCAGGCCCGGCCTCTCACCAATCAAGACGACAGCGCAAGCCGCGCCAAGTGCGCGGGCGATGGCATCGCCAATGGCGACGCGGCCATGTCGCACAATCACCACAGGCGCGATGCGCCAGCCTTTTATTGCGGGCAAGATTTGGGTGATGAGTGGCGCGGCATGCGACTGCGTGGCCAGCGCCGACAATCCATCGCTGACGACGAACACCGCATCATAGTCACCGGCATGCGGCGCAAGCGTGCTCTCGCTTGATGACAGTTGGCGGCCGAGATCGGGCCGCATCAAATAAGTTTGCTTGTCGGTCGCTGCGCTGTCGACGTTGAGCACGGCGACGCCAAGATCGCCGAGTTCGTTCGTGAGCTTTGCCATGTCCAACTCGGCATGCACCGCATCGCGGGCTTGCGCGTGCGCCAGGCGGAACGCGAGCAGTGGCGCTGTCGCCAGTGACGCGCCACTGCGTTGCAAGCCAATGCGTGCGGCCGTGAGGCGGCGCAAGCTGGCCCAAAGACTGTCATCCGGCGCATCGGGGAGATCGCCGCTCATGCCGCACCCGGCAGCAGCGCGCGGAAATGCGACGGCATGGTTTGCGGCCTGATGCGGTTCGACGTGTCGACCAAACCTTGCCGCTGCAGCCAGGCCTCGAACTCCGGCGCCGGCTTCTTGTGCAGAAGGTCGCGCATCGCCAACGCGTCGTGGAACGAGGTGCTCTGATAGCCGAGCATGACATCGTCGGCGCCGGGCACACCCATGACGAAGTTGACACCAGCCGCTGTCAACAAGGCGAGCAACGCATCGGCGTCGTCCTGATCGGCTTCGGCGTGATTGGTGTAACAAACATCGACGCCCATCGGCAGGCCGAGCAACTTGCCGCAGAAGTGGTCCTCGAGTCCGGCGCGGGTGATCTGCTTGCCGTCATAGAGATATTCCGGGCCGATGAAGCCGACCACGGTGTTGACCAGCAGCGGCCTGAACTGGCGCGCCACGGCATAGGCGCGGGCTTCCAAAGTCTGCTGGTCGACGCCGTGATGCGCATTGGCCGACAGCGCCGAGCCCTGGCCGGTTTCGAAATACATGACGTTGTCGCCGACCGAGCCGCGCTTGAGCGACAGGGTGGCGTGATGTGCTTCCTTCAGCAAAGCGAGGTCGATGCCGAAGCTCTTATTGGCCGCTTGCGTGCCGGCGATCGACTGGAAGGTGAGGTCGACCGGCGAACCTTGCCGGATCAAATCGAGCGTCGTGGTGACATGCGCCAGCACGCAGGACTGGGTCGGGATCTCGAACTTGGAGCGGATCTCGTCCAGCATCGACAGCAGCGCATGCGTGCGCTCGGGACTGTCGGTCGCCGGATTGATGCCGATGACGGCGTCACCGGCTCCTAACAGCAGGCCGTCGAGAATACTGGCGGCAATGCCGCGCGCATCATCGGTCGGGTGGTTCGGCTGCAGGCGCACCGCGAGCCGGCCGGGCAGGCCGATCGTGTTGCGGAACTTCGTTACGACCGAGCACTTGGCGGCCATCACCATCAGATCTTGCAGCCGGCTGATCTTGCTGATGGCCGCGGCCATCTCCGGCGTCAGGCCAGGCGCCAGCGCCGCCAGTCCCTCGGCGGTGCGCTCGTCGGCCAGCAGGTAATCCCGCAAACCGCCGACGGTTAGATGCGACACGGCCGAGAAGGCTCTGACGTCATGGCTGTCGATGATCAGGCGTGTAACTTCGTCGCTCTCGTAGGGAACAACAACTTCGTTGAGGAAGGTGCTCAGCGGCAGGTCGGCGAGGGCAAATTGCGCCGCGACCCGCTCCTCGCCGGTTTCCGCGACCAGGCCGGCCAGCGCATCGCCGCTGCGCGCCGGCGTCGCCTTGGCCATCAGCGTCTTGAGATCGGCAAAGACATATCGGCGCGCGCCGACGGTCGCAGCATACATTGCAGGCCCTTTGTCGCTCCCGGCGAAAGGAGGGAGCCTGACTATAGCGCAACGTGACAACGAAAAACCGGGCCTTTCGGCCCGGCTGTCTATGCTGAGATGAAGCGGCGGAGAGCCTAGTAGCCCCGGCGCCGTTCTTTCTTGGCCGCCTTGCGGGCGGCATAGCGGGCGTCGCGAGCCGCCTTCTGCTCGGCGAGCAGGGCATCATGGGCCGCGAGCTTCTCCGCCTCGATCATGGCCTCGAGCTCTTCGGCCTCTTTCTTGGCCTTGAGCTGACGCTCGGCCTCGGCAGCGGCAAGCACGGCGAGTTCGGCTTCGCGCACCTTGCGGGCGGCTTCGCGCTCGGCGTTGCGCACGTCGCGGGCCTCGGCAATGGCGACGCGCTTGAGACGCGCCTCTTCGAGGGTGGGATCCTGGGCGGCAGCCTTGAATTTCTCGAGCAGCGCCTTTTTCACGGCGGCAGCATTGTTCCGACGCTCCAGAACGTCGGGGCTTCTAAATGAGGGCAAGTGATTCTCCTGAGGGGGACAGTCCGGGGCTTATATGGCCCGCGTGAGCCCATTCTTCAACACCATTGGCGCCGAATTACCCGATTTTACCGCATACCCCTCAGGTTGCGTGAACACGCCGTTTTTCAGGCCTTCAAATACTTGTCGAAGAACGCCTTGGTGTCTGCGAAAGCCTGCAACTGGACGGCATCGGGCTTGTAGGCGCCATCGGCCTCGCGGACGGGATAGATGAAACCGTGCAGGTCGTGGTCGTAGCTCTTCCAGATCGCGTCCTTGCCCGCCTCGTGCAGGATGTCGTAGCTGACCCGGAAAATGCCCTGCAATTCATCGTCGTCGCGGCCCTGCACAAAGAATGGCGTCTTGATGGGCGCGACGCGGGCCTTGGCAACCTCCTCGGTGATGCGCGGGCGCACCTTGCTGACTTCGCGCATCAGCATCTTCTCGACATTGAGGAGGCCGGTCGCAGGATCGATCTGCGCCGTCTCGTCCGGGCGCAGCCGCAGGAACTCGTGGCTGGCCGGCTCGCTGGCGACAAAGGCCTTGAAGCCGTGGTACTCGGCGGCGATTTTGAGCGCCATTTCGCCGCCATGGCTGACGCCGATATAGCCGAGCCGGTCGCCATCGATATAGGGCAGCGTCTTGACGTACTCGGCTACCGCAATGACGTCCTCATATTCCAGCGGGCTGCGGTTCAGGAGTTGGCGGTGCTGGCGGCCTGACTGGATCAGTTTGCCGACACGGTCGTAGACATAGTCAGCCTCAGCCCGATAGCGCATCCAGGCGACTGCGTAGCCGGCCTCCAGCAACTGCTCCTGCGTCCAGCCTTTGGTGTTGATGTGGTCGCGCAGCATGGTGACGCCGCCGCCGCCATTGCCGGTCGCAAACAGAATGAGCGGGAAGGGGCCGTTGCCTTCCGGCTTGCGCATGCCGATCGGAACGTAAGCGCCGTCGACCATCTCGATCATCATCAACTCGACCGGATACTTCGAACCGGCGACGGGCTCGTTCGCGATCGTGTAAGCGACGACGTTGACGGCGGTGAGTTCTTTCGTGGCGCTCATGCGTGGCCTCGTACCGAATAACGGGAAGCGCAGTTTCCCTTTTTTCGGTCGGGGCACAAGCAATCATGGCGGGCGTGCAGTGCGAAATTTCATTTCCGCCATCTGTCGAGCGCGCTTGAACGCGAACTCTTCAGATGGCGAAAACAAAAACTTTGACGATCTAAAAAACTTTACGCCGCCGTTAGATATGCGCCTCCTCAAAGGCATTGACCCACATGGCGCATATGCCGGAACGGACGATATCGCCGCGCGTGAACTCCACCACCGGCACTGGCAAGTCCTGATGCCTGATCATGTCGATGACCGTGCGCAGGCCGGAGTGGCTGTCGAGATCGCATTGGCTGACGTCGCCATTGATGACCACGGTGCAATCCTCGCCGATGCGGGTGAGGAAGGTCTTGATTTCGGCCGGCGTGGCGTTTTGCGCTTCATCGAGCAGGACGAAAGCATTCTTCCATGAGCGCCCGCGCATCACTTCAAACGGCACCATTTCGATGCTGCCGTTCTTGATGGCGATGTCGTAAGACGCCTTGCCGATGCGTTCTTTGATGGCTTCGGCCACCGGCACAGCCCAGGGCGCAAACTTGTCTTCGAGCGAACCGGGAAAATAACCGAGCGAGCGTCCGCACGGCACATTCGGGCGCGTCAGGATGATCTTGTCGATACGGCGGTTGCGGAAGAGGTCGGCGGCATGCGTCGCGGCAATCCAGGTCTTGCCGGTACCGGCGGGGCCGAGAACGATAACTTGCGGGCTTTTACGGAGGGCGTCGAGATAGTCGGCTTGGGTCGGGTTCAGCGCTTTTATCGGCGGCAGTATTCGCTCTTGTTCGAACTTGGTCTGCTGAAAATGGATGATCTCGGCAGTACCCGTTGAACGATCCGTACGACGTCTCTTCTTGTTCAGGTTCTTACCCAAGGCCGACTCCTGTTGGTGGAAGCAAGGGAGCAAAAACGGAACGCATAGACCTACACACCGCGTTCGCGGCACCGTTTAAGATGCATCGAACGTGCCAGTTTCGGGTGAGGGCTATGAGGTCAGGGCAGCTGGAAAACCGGCGTTCGGGAGCGCTTTGGTCCCGAGTGACCTGGTTGACCGTATCGATCCGTAATCGACGAACCGCCATGAGCAAAGGCTAGGCGATTCGCGTGACAAATTTCTAAAAATTATCGCGCTGCGGCCCCGCTGGTCATGCGCCAGACACAGCTACCGCCGCGCACCAAAGCCTTAACCACGGCCGGCACAATCGGCATTTGAAGTATTTATTTTACGGGCATCGAAAGGACTTAGGGACCAACTGTGGACAACGCCTCTCCAGCGCGTGAACGCCCGCAAGACCCACGGAACCGATGGCCACGTTCTTGACCAGCCAGCTCGACTTCATCTTCTTCTTCTACGGGCTGGCGTTCCTGCTCTTCGGAGCGGTCGTCAGCGCCGTATCGCGCAGTCCGAACCAGACCATTCCATGGCCGATGCTGGGCGCCTTTGCCTATATCCATGGTGCTTGCGAATGGTTCGATCTGATCGCTCTGGTCGTCAGTGACAATCCTGAATTTGCGCTGTTCCGCACCGTGCTGATGACGGTGTCCTTCTTGGCCCTGTTCGAGTTCGCTCGTCAGGATGCCGGCCGCATCGGCATTCCGGTGCCGGGGCGGTGGATCTATCTGCCGCTGGTAGCCGTGACCGTGTTCGGCTGGTATCTCGCCGGCGTGACGGGCGCCAACATCATGGCGCGCTATGCGCTGGCTTTCCCGGCATCCACATTGGTCTGCGTCCTGTTTGCCATTCACGCGCGCAGGGCGCCGCCGGCGGAGCGGCGCTGGCTGATCGTCGCCAGCGTCGCCTTCGGTGCTTACGGAGTGGCCGCCGGCCTCGTCGTGCCGCCGGTGCAGAACTATAGCTTCGACGTCATCAACTATCCGCTGTTCATCGAGATGACTGGCATGCCGGTGCAACTCATCCGCGGTCTGCTTGCCTGTCTGAGCGCGTTCGCGATCTGGGCATTTTGGGGCCAGCGCCTGATCGTCAATTCGGAATCGGCGCTGTACGCCAAATTTCACAAACGTCAGTTCATTCTGACGCTCTCGGCCATGGGTACCGTGTTGGTGCTCGGCTGGTTCCTCACTGAAGTCATGGGCGGCATTTACAAGACGCATGTCCAGAACGCGGCGCGTGCTGATCTGAATTTGATCGCCAGCCGCCTAACAGGCGAGACGGCGACAACCGAAGCCATGGTTCAGGTGCTGGCAGGCTCACGCGCCGTCGGCGAATTGCTCGCCAACAGTCCGGCCGCCAACCGGGAACGCGTTGACGACCTTTTGACGCTTGAGACACAGGCCTCCGGCGCCAGCGAAGGGTTTATTCTCGACCGCAATGGCATTGTGCTGGCGGCAACGGCGCGTGCCAGCGCCGACCGCATCGCAACGATCGGCCGTGACCTCAGCCTCGCGCCCTATTTCAGGTCGGCGGTCGCCGGAAACCCCGGCCATCACTATGCCTTCGATGCGGCGAGTCGGATGCCGCATTACTTTGTCAGCTATCCGATCCGTAACGAGAAAGGGGTCTTGCTGGGCGCCGGCGTTCTCAAGAAGACATTGGCGCAGTTTGAAGCCGAGATGGCGGGATTCCAGCGCTCTTTTGCGATGATCGACGCCGAGGGCATCGTCATCCTGACCAACCGCCCGGACATGCGGCTGCGGATGATATGGCCGCTGTCGGCGACCACCCGCGCCGCGCTGTCGCCCTTTTATGGCGAACTGACGGGTGCGCCGCTGATGGCCAGGGAATTCGTTGGCGCGCAGTGGGGCACTTTCGACGGCAACCGCGATTACATCCAGCGCCATGGCATCGATCACGGCAGTTGGTCGCTTGTCACCTGGAACATTCCGCAAGGTGTCTTTGCCAGCCGCGTCGTCGGCATTGTCATCACGCTGCTAATGACGATCATGATCCTGATCTATCTCGTCGCCCGCGACCGCTGGATGTACGACAATGTGCAGTTGGAAAAGCGGTTTGAACTGGAAGAACTGGCGCGCAGCCTCGACAAGCGCGCGGCGACCGATCCGCTTACGGGCCTGTTCAACCGGCGGAAGCTGGACCGCAGCCTGACCGCCGAAATCATGCGGGCGGAACGATACAAGACGCCTTTGGCGCTGATGCTTTTCGATATCGACCACTTCAAGCGGGTCAACGATAATTTCGGCCACCAGGTGGGTGACGCCGTCCTGATCGAATTGTCGCGCTATGCCGCCGCGCATATTCGCAGCACGGACGTGCTGGCACGCTGGGGCGGCGAGGAATTCGTGATCCTGTGCCCCGGCATCAGCGGTCCGATGACCTGTTTGCTGGCCGGAAACCTGCTGGCCGGCATGAGCAGCCTGAAGATGCCCGAGGTCGGCTCCATTACCTGCAGCTTCGGTGTGACCGAATATCAGGAAGGCGATACGGCCGAGGCCTTGTTGATGCGGGCCGACAACGCGCTGTACCGGGCCAAGAGCAACGGGCGTAACCGGATCGAGCTGGAGACGCTGCCGAATGTCGAGAGCCCTGGCACGGCGCCTTCGGCCGGCGGTCCGTTCGAGACGACCAAGACGCCCGTGAGGACATAAGGCTTGAGTTCAGGACTTGGCCAGGCCGCAATAGCGCGACGCGCCATTGTCCCAACAGCCGGTCTTCATGCAGGCCGACAGGCGGGTGCCGCAGTCGGTGAGGCATGTCGACACCGCGATGCGCGCGGCCTTCCGGCAGGACGTTGAGCAGGTCTTTTCCTCGCCGCTGCACTTCATCGGTTCCGCCGTGGCGGCTGGTGCCGCCATGAGCGCGAGAGCGAGGAGGGCGGACCTGAGGGTTATGCGTGCGGCTGTGTTCATGCCGAAACGATATAGCTGAGTCGAACCATGCGCTTAACACCCGTTTAACCCTAATGACCCCATAGTTTACCGAACGAAGCTTGCCCGCATTCGTGCGGATGGCTGTGGTCCTTGTCAGAGTTGAGTGCGGGTAAGCGTAAATGGCGTACAGGACCGCGACGTTCGACGGCGAAGCTGCTTTTGCCATCGCTCACGTCAGCACCGGAACCAGCCGCAAGGTTCTGCGCACTTTGGCCAGACATCTGGCGCTTGGCGTTGGCGCGGTCGCGGTCGTAGCTGTCTCGGGTGCGGCCGTTATCTTCAGTGCGGCCTGGCTGCTCGGCAATGCCGGCGTGACGCACGCCACCAATCACGCCGCCACGCGCATGACAGGGCCGGGGACACTGGCCCTCGCCAACGACCCGTCCGCGACCAGCGGGGCCCGGAGCTTCGACGCCGCATGGAAGGTCTCGCAAGGCGCGAAGCTGGCTCGGCCGATGATCGTCGAGGTGCCGGCAAGTGCGCTGCGGCCTGTGCTCGTCGCGAAGCCCGCCACGATTGAAGTCGCCAGACTGGACGCGCCGGCCGTTATTGCCGTCAGTCCCGCGGCGAAGCCGGCGGCCAATCCTGCAACGTTGCCGAACGTGCCGCTGCCGTTATCGCGGCCCAATTTGCCGCCGCAACAGGAACTGGCCCGCGCGCCGGTGCAGCAGCCTCTGCCACAGCCGGCGCAACAACCCGCGCCGCAGCCGGCACCGCAACTCGCCTCATTGGCGGCACCGGCTCTGCCGGAGGCCGTTGAGAAGCGCGTGCCGTCGCCGATTATTGCCAATCCGATGGGCGCGCTGCCGGAGTCGGTCAGCCGCACCGCCGTCTATGACATCACCAACAGCGTGGTCTACATGCCGGACGGCCAGAAGATGGAGGCCCATTCCGGCCTGCGCGACAAGATGGACGATCCGCGGCACATCAAGGTGCGCATGCATGGTCCGACGCCGCCCAACGTCTATGTGCTGACCGAGCGCGAGAGCCTGTTCCACGGCGTGCGCGCCATTCGCCTCAACCCGGTCGATCGCGCCAGAATGTTCGGCCGCGACGGCATGCTGGCGCACACCTACATGCTCGGGCCGAACGGCCAGTCTAATGGCTGCGTTTCGTTCAAGAACTACGATAAATTCCTGCAGGCCTTCCTCGATGGCAAGGTCGACAAGCTCGTCGTCGTGGCCGACCTCGGCAATACCTCGTGGAAGAGTGCGGCGCTGCAGGCGGACGGCGTCAGCGTCCCCGCCAAGCGCTTTGCCACGGCCAACAGCCGCGCGCGCAGCTATCCCGCCGCGTTTGGCGAAACGCCGCAGCCCTATAGCCCGGCGCTGAGCTTTGCTGCGCCGAGCTCACGCAGCGCCGGTAACCTGTAGAGCAGGGCGCTCTCAGAGCTATTTGAGCTGAACCTGAACGCTCTGGAATTTATTGCCGGGAGGCGCGCCCGCCGGATACGAGTCAAACGCGAACACCGCACCGACGCCGCCCGCGGGAATCGTGAACACGGCTTCGCCGACGCCGTCTTCGTCGGTCTTGATGACGCCGAGCGCCCGCACGCATTTCAGGTAGAAATCATAGGTGGTCAGCGGCGTTGCCGAGAGCCCGACCTTGACGCTTGTTGAGCCATCCTGGTTGCGCAGGATATCGATCGTGCCGCCGGGGGCCTCGCCGTGATTGTCTTTGACGTTGGCGTTGGTGCAGTCGGATTGATCCTGCTGCACGAGGGCGACGCTGGCCGATTGCGCCAAAGCTTGGCCGCCACAAGCAAAGCCGCCGATACACAAGGCGGAAACAAAACCGATCATGCGTGATGCCGAAACCATCGATCCCTCCCGTATAACCTGTGGTAAGCAGTAGGTTATATTACACCATAAACGGGAAGCCGCCTAGACCGCACACGATAGACGCGCCGCGCTATCTGCCGGTCCGGCGGGCAAGCGAGCTCCTTGGCGCTGCTTGCCGCGACGGCGAGGGGTTGTTAGCTAGTCAATGAATCAAGCCGTGGCGGCATCTTTTGGCCGTCCGACCTCTCCAAAAAAAGCCGAAAATGCCTGAAAAAGCACCGTTCTATATCACCACTGCCATTTCCTACCCGAACGGCGTGCCGCATATCGGCCACGCCTATGAGGCGATTGCGACTGATGCCATTGCCCGCTTCATGCGGCTCGACGGCTACGACGTCTATTTCCTGACCGGCACAGACGAGCACGGCCAGAAGATGCAGCAAACCGCCGCCAAGCTCGGGCTGACGGCGCGCCAGTTGCGCGATCAGAACGTGCCGGCCTTCGAGAAGATGGTGCAGGCGATGGGCTGCTCCAATGACGACTTTATCCACACGACCGAAGAGCGCCATTACCGCGCCTCCGAGGAATTGTGGCGTCGCATGGAGAAGAACGGCGACATCTACCTCGACAAATATGCCGGCTGGTACTCGGTCCGTGACGAGGCCTATTACGCCGAGGACGAAACGCACCTGAACGAGCACAAGGTGCGCCTCGCCAGCAAGACCGGAACGCCGGTCGAGTGGGTCGAGGAGGAGAGCTATTTCTTCAAGCTGTCAGCCTATCAAGACAAGCTGCTCAAGCTCTACGCCGACGTGCCGGACTTCGTGCTGCCGAAGGAGCGCCTCAACGAAGTGGCGAGCTTCGTCAAAGGCGGTTTGAAGGATCTGTCGCTGTCGCGCACGACCTTTGACTGGGGCATTCCTGTGCCCGGCAACCCCAAGCACATCATGTATGTCTGGGTCGACGCCCTGACCAATTACATCACCGGCGTTGGCTTTCCCGACGATTCAAGCGAGCAATTCAAGCGTTACTGGCCCGCGGCCTTGCACGTCATCGGCAAGGATATCGTGCGCTTTCACGCGGTGTACTGGCCGGCCTTCCTGATGTCGGCCGGCGTTGCCGTGCCGAAGCGGATTTTCTCGCACGGCTTCCTGTTCAACCGCGGTGAGAAAATGTCGAAGTCGGTCGGCAATGTCGTCGACCCGTTCACCTTGGCCGAGACGTTCGGCGTTGACCAGCTCCGCTATTTTTTCATGCGCGAAGTGCCGTTCGGCCAGGACGGCAATTACAGCTATGAGGCGATCGCCAACCGCATCAATGCCGACCTTGCCAACGACCTCGGCAATCTGGCGCAGCGCTCGCTGTCCATGGTCGCCAAGGCCTTCGGCGGCGTGCTGCCGGAGCCGGGCGCCTTCACGGCCGAGGACCAGACGATTCTGGCCGCGGCCGATGCCATGATGGACGTCGCCCGCGAGCACATGAAGACCCAGCAGCTGCACCACGTTCTGAATGCGGTCTGGTCGGTCGTCGCCGACGCCAACCGCTATTTTGCCTCCGAGGAGCCCTGGGCGAAGGCCAAGACCGATCCGCAGCGGCAGGGGACCATCCTGTACGTGACGGCGGAGGTGATCCGCCAGGTCGCCATTCTGGCGCAGCCTTTCATGCCAACATCGTCCGGCAAATTCCTCGACCTGCTCGCGGTCAGCGCCGATGAGCGCGGCTTCGAGGCGCTAGCAGCCGGCAAGCGCCTGCCGCACGGCCGCCAGCTGCCGGCGCCGCAGGGTGTGTTCCCGCGCTATGTCGAGCCGGAAGCGGACCCGAACGCCGCGCCTGAGCCGAAGGCCGAGAAGCCGAAGAAACAGAAAAAGCAGCCCAAGGAGCCAAAGCCGCCGACGGAGCCTGCGTGAGCATGCTCGTCGACAGCCATTGCCACCTCGACTTCCCGGACTTTGCGCCTGAGCTCGACGCCATCATCGAGCGCGCCCGCGCCGCCGGCATTGGCCGCATGGTCTCCATTTCAACCCGGGTGAAGAAGCACGGTCAAATCCTTGCAATCGCTGAGAATTATCCTGAAATTTTCTGCTCGGTCGGCACCCATCCGCACAATGCCGATGAAGAGATGGACGTCACCGCTGCCGACCTGATGGCCATCTCGAAGCACCCGAAAGTCGTGGCGATCGGCGAGGCCGGGCTCGACTATCATTACGACAAGAGCGACCGCGCCAATCAGGCGC
>JAURVZ010000067.1 GCA_030655215.1 Pseudolabrys sp.
CCCTGCCCTATTCACCGACATGCTGGCGCTCGGCGAGCGAGAAGCCGCGGAGATCGCCGAGCGTTTTCCGAAAGTGCAGCGCCGGGTCGGCGGCTACAATCTCGATGCGCTGGTGCCGAGGAACACCGCTAACAACATGGCGCATCTACTGGTCGGCTCCGAGGGCACGCTGGCTTTCACCACGCAGGTCGAACTCAAGTTGTGGCCCCTGATCGGCAACAAAGTGCTCGGCGTCTGCCATTTCGGCAGCTTCTACGAGGCGATGGACGCGGCGCAGCATCTGGTGAAGCTCAAGCCGATCGCCGTCGAATTGGTCGACCGCACCATGCTGGCGCTGGGGCGCGATATCGCGATGTTCAAGCCGATCATCGGCACCGCGGTGCGCGGCGACCCCGATGCGGTGCTGATCGTCGAGTTCGCGGAAGAGGATGCCAGCGACAATCTCGCCAAGCTGAAGCAGCTCGGCGAGCTGATGGGCGACCTCGGTTTTGGCTGGGACAATCCGCAGCGCAAATGGGGCGGCGTCGTCGAGATCATCCAGCCGGCACTGCAGACCGGCATCGCCGAATTCCGCGCCGCCGGGCTCAACGTGATGATGTCGATGAAGCAGGAGGGCAAGCCGGTCTCCTTCATCGAGGACTGCGCCGTGCCGCTGCCGCATCTCGCCGATTACACCGAGCGGCTGTCCGCGATATTCGCGAGGCACGGCACCACCGGCACAATGTACGCGCACGCCTCGGAAGGCTGCCTGCACGTTCGCCCGGTGTTGAATCTGAAGCTCGACAAGGACGTGACGGCGATGCGTGCGATCGCCGAAGAGACGTTTGCAATGGTGCGGGAATTCAAGGGCTCGCATTCCGGAGAGCACGGCGACGGGCTGGTACGCTCGGAATTTCACGCGCAAATGTTCGGCGAACGCATTGTGCAGGATTTTGCCGAAGTGAAGCGTCGCTTCGATCCCCGCAACCTCCTCAATCCCGGCAAGATCGTCGATCCCCCGAAAATGGATGACCGCTCGCTGTTCCGCTATGCGCCGGGCTATCGCATTGACGGCTTGCAGACCGAACTGGACTGGTCTGCCTGGCCCGGCGCCGGCGGCGGCTTTCAGGGCGCAGTCGAGATGTGCAACAACAACGGCGCCTGTCGGAAACTCGAGGGCGGCGTGATGTGCCCGTCCTACCGCGCCACTCGCGACGAAAAGGATGTGACCCGGGGCCGCGCCAACACGCTGCGCTTGGCGATCTCCGGCCAGCTTGGGCCGGATGCGCTGAGTTCGGACGCGATGGCCGACACCTTGAAGCTTTGCGTGTCGTGCAAGGCC
>JAURVZ010000079.1 GCA_030655215.1 Pseudolabrys sp.
TCCATACTGGTTGCCTCAACAGACACACTCAACTTGAGGATATGATGAACTCCGCTATCGTTAAACGCTCCGTGGTCGTTGCCGGCAAGAAAACCAGCGTCAGCCTCGAAGACACGTTCTGGCTCGCGCTGAAGGAAATCGCCGGCCAGCGCCGCATGGCGCTCGGCGAAATGCTCGATGCCATTTCCACCGGCCGCAACAATGCCAACCTGTCGTCCGCCGTCCGCCAGTATGTCATGCAGCACTTCTATGATGCCGCCGCGCATCAGGATCAGCCGCAGCAGACGCGCCCTGACTTCTTCTTGCAGAGCGTCTCCGCGACCTGACCGCAAGTTCCGGGCGCGCAAATGCGCCCGGCTTGTCCTTGGCATGGCCTGACTTGGCCGATCGCACCTAACGCAATCTTTACCCTTCGGTAAGACATTGGACCGGGCAACGACCCCGGAGTTTGCGTTGGATCTCACCGCCGGTTTTTCATTCTTTTTCGGCCAGATCAGAACCTTGCTGTTCTCGCTCGGCTCGCATTTTTCGCTGACGTCGCTTGGCGCCGCGCTGCTGTTGGCCACGCTGTATTTCGCCTGGCAGCGGCTCAAGCGCGGCCGCAAATTGCGCTGGCGTACTGTGTGGCGCGCGCTGTTTCCCAAGCGCATCGTCGAGTCAAAATCGAACCAGGCCGATATCGGCTATCTGTTTTTCAACGTCTTTGTCTTCGGCGTCGTGTTCGGGTGGGCGGTGCTTTCCTATCAGTCGATCTCGAACGGCATTATTGCCGGCCTCGTATCGGTGCTCGGTCCGGTGACGCCGACGACTTTGCCGGCCTATGTCCCGAACATCATCATCACCGTGATGCTGTTCCTGTCCTATGAGCTCGGCTACTGGTTCAACCACTGGCTCAGCCACAAAGTGCCGGTGCTGTGGGAATTCCACAAGGTGCATCACAGCGCCAAGGTACTCACGCCTCTGACCAACTTCCGCGTCCATCCGGTTTACACCTGGGTCTTCGCCAACATCATCGCCTTCTCGGCCGCGGTGGCGAACGGCCTCGGCAACTACATGTTCGGCGAGACGGCGTATCAATACGCCTTCACCGACACCAACATCATCCTGGTGCTGTTCATTCACACCTACGTCCACTTGCAGCACTCGCATATGTGGATCGCCTTCCGCGGCCTGCTCGGCCGCATCTTCGTTTCGCCGGCGCATCATCAGGTGCACCACTCCGACAACCCGAAGCACTTCGACAAGAATTTCGGCAGTTGCCTGGCTTTGTGGGACTGGATGTTCGGCACGCTCTATGTGCCGTCGAAGCAGCGCGAGCCGCTCACCTTCGGCTTCGCCGACGATCCGGACGCGCACACGGTCAAGGGCGAATTGATCAATCCGCTGTTCAAGGCGGCGGCGCACTTCAAGTCGCCGTTACCGAAGGTGGAACAACCGCATATTCCTGTTGCGGAGCGCAACCGGGCCTAGTTTATAGGACGGATGAAAAAGCAGATCGTCACCGTCAACGACAGGATGCAGAAGGGCTACCGCTACGAATTGACCGCGGCGGTCGGCCGCTCCTTCGATCCCGAGTTCAAGCCGCAACTGACGCCGGCCGAAATGCTCAAGCTCGGCGTGTTCGGCGGCAAATACATGACAGACTGTGCCAAGGAGTTTCCCGCCAGCTGGTTCGCCCACGCCAAGCTCGCCAAAGGCAAGCGCGACAATGCGCTGAACTTCTTCAACATCGATGCCAGCAATCCCCTGTCGGAATGGCGGCGCAAAGGCTGGATCCACGACGACGACCCGCGCGGCTGGTTCCAGTGGTACTGCCGCTATTACATGGGCCGCCGGATGCCGGTCGAGGACAAGCGCCAGATCGGCCGCTGGAAGGCGATCCGCCGCCACATCCGCCAGGTCGAGATCAATTGCGAGCCGGGCAATTTGCTCTGCCGCCCGCGCCAGCGCCAGGCGCTGCTGCATTGGGCCTACGACAGCCGCAAGTTCTAGACGGCGATTTTGCTCAGCAGATCGGCCAGCACATCCGGGCAGGTCAGGTGCGGATTGTGGCTGGCGTCGATCTCATGCGTCGGCCAGCCATCGCTCTTGGCGCGCTCGTAGAACACACGAAAGCGATCGTCAGGCGAGTTGCGCTGGCAATAGATATACTGCCGCGGCAAGGTCAGCGGGCCGTTCTTGAACTGAAGCTTCTGCTCGAAGGTCTTGACCGGCTGCGGCCGGCGTAACGGCTCGCACCAGGCGCGAATGTCCGGCGGCGTATCGGGCGGCATCGGTCCAGGCGGAATGCCAGCGGCATTGTGGCTGGCGCCGGCCTGCCGTTGCGCGCGCACGGCTTCCGGCAGCACATCGAAGGCGCTCTCGCCGTCGCGCGGCACGAAGGCATCGATGTAGATCAGCTGTGTGACGCGTTCGCGCGCGCGGTCAGCAACGCCGGTTGCAACCATGCCACTATAGGAATGGCCGATCAGGTTGACGTCGCGCAGATCCTCGAATGTCAGCACACCGAGAATGTCGGTAATATGCGTCTCGAGATCGATAGCCGGATGCGCCAGATGGCTGCGCTCGCCGAGGCCGGTCAGTGTCGGCGTGATCAGCCGATGCCCGCGCGCTGTCATCAGCGGGTGCATCAGCTTCCACGCCCAGCCGGCGCTCCACGCACCATGACACACGAGGAACGTCGCCATCGCGCCCTACTCCGCTGGGGCCGTGCGCAAGCGCGGCGGCCGGCTGTTCCAGCGGGCGCGCACAAAGTCGACGGCAACGACCACAAGCGCCGCCGCCAGCACCTGCCAGCCCGGCCGAATACCGGCTTCGAAATCGAAGACATTCTCCAGCACACGCAACGGCGACACGCCGAACATCAAGCCAATGCCGATCGCCTCGCCGGCGAAGGTCAGCAGCGCGACAGTGACAGCCAGCGCCAGCAGCCACACAGTCGACAGCTCGCCACCGCCGCGCCACTTGGCCAGCAAGCGATAGCCGATCAACCAGGTGAACAGGCCGGCGGCGAAAACCGGCACGCTCAGGTCGGCCTTGGTCTGCTGGAAGTAATGCACCAGCGACAGCAGCGCGATGGCGTAGATGGCCTGATGCAGCCTCCGCCAGCTTTGCCCGCCCATCCGTTTGATCATTCCATCGGTCGAGGTGATGGCCAGCGCCGCCAATCCGAGGAAGGCGATACCGCCAATGATCAGATACAGGCGACTGGTCAGTTCGGTGAAAATCTTGACCACGTCATAGCGCTGATCGGCGACGTAGAGCGCGACATGCGCGAAGGCATAACAAAACGTGCCGACGCCGAGCATGCGCCGCACATCGATCAGCGCGCCATAACGCCCGATGCGCCGCAGCGGCGTCACAGCGAGCGTCACGCCGAGAAAGATCAACGTCCAGAAGCCGGCGCGATGAATGAGGTCATTGATCGGCCGCGCGCCATTAGCAATCGCACCGGCGTCGATCAGCGCCTTGGCCAGCGGAAACAGCAGCAGCGCCAAAGTGACGACACGCACTGTCGAGATGCGGCCGCGGCGGTCGAGCCAGATTTGCCAGGAAGAAACGTCGCTGCTCACGTGATGGGGCGCCCCGGCAAACGAATAAACCAGCCGGCACTATGGGGGGCGGGCCACCGGCGATCAACACCGATTGCCGCCGAAACCGATCACCTAAACGCGAGGCAGCGGCCGCCCGCCCTTCTTGTTCGACGGCACTTTGACCCAGGCTTCGCCATCGAGAACGACGTCCTCACCAACCGAACAGGTACAGGCCAGCCGCGCCCGCGATTTCTCCGGCAGCAGTTCGGCAACCTCGACTTTCACGTTGACCGTATCGCCGATCTTCACCGGCGCGCGGAAGTTCAAGGTCTGCGAAATATAAACAGCGCCCGGCCCCGGCAGCCGCGTGCCGAGCACAGCCGATATCAGGCTCGCAGTGTAAAGCCCGTGCGCGATGCGTGTGCCGAACGGCGTCTTGGCGGCGAAGTGTTCGGACAGATGAATCGGATTGCGGTCGCCGCTGATCTCGGCAAAGCCGACGACATCGGACGACGAAACCTTCTTCGCAAAGCGCTCGGTCATGCCGAGGGTGAGGTCTTCGAAATACAACGTGCGCAAGGTCAGCATTTTTATGCCTTCGCAATCCTGGTTCGGCAGAGCAGCCACAACAGCCCGATCAGCAGCACATTAATCAGCGCCAGCACGGTCAATACGCCGATGGCCGCTTGCGGTCCATGCTGCTCGATCAGCCAGGCGCCGGCCGACGGCGCTAAGGCCTGCACGATCAAGCTCGGGAAGGCGATTTTACCCATCAGGCGCGGAAAGCGCACCGGCCCGAACAGCGCGAGCGGCAAGGTGCCGCGGCCGATCCAGAAAATACCGTATCCGGCGCAATAGATCAGGATGACGAGGATGAGCACAGGGAATTGCCCGAACAACAGCATCAGGCCAAGCGCCATCAGCACGCAGGATGCCACCATGGTCCAGATCGGATGATAGCGCTTGCCGAACAGGCTCTCGATCACGCGCGCGACGACTTGCGCCGGGCCGAACAGAGTGCCGAGCGCGATGGCGGCGGCATAGTCGACGCCGGTGGCCTGGATGAAGATGAGGAAGTTGACCAGCACGATGGCGCCAATGCCGGCGGTCATCGACATCACCAGCGCGACCAGCGCGAAGATCAGGCCTTCATTGTCGATCGGCGTCGCGGAAGCCGGGGCCGCCTGCTCGGCTTGAATAGTGGGCGCAACACGCCGCGCCGGGC
Source organism: Pseudolabrys sp. (assembly GCA_030655215.1). Taxonomy (GTDB): domain Bacteria; phylum Pseudomonadota; class Alphaproteobacteria; order Rhizobiales; family Xanthobacteraceae; genus Pseudolabrys. The sequence continues at coordinate 4,759 of JAURVZ010000079.1, forward strand.
GCACGACGTACATTTGCAACGGCAGCACCAGACAAAGATGGATCGCCACGAAGACTAAACAGGCGGCGCGCCAGCCCATATGGTCGATCAGGAAGGCGCTCAGCGGCCAGCACACCGCGCTGGCAAAGCCGCCGAACAAGGTCAGGTTGGTGATCGGTCCCCTCGCCTCGCTGCCATACATGCGGCCGAGTGCGGCGAACACCGCGTCGTACAGGCCGGTGCCCATGCCCATACCGATCACCGCCCAAGAGAGGAGAAAGACCGGCAGGTTCGGCGCCAGTCCAACGCCGGCAAGCCCCACGGCATAGAACAGCGAACTGGCCATCAACATGGGGCGGCCACCATGCCGGTCGATCAGTGCGCCGACCTTGGGCGAAATCAGCCCGCCAACCAGCAAGCCAATCGACGTGCCGCTGACCACATACCAAAGCGACCAGCCGGTATCGGCCACGATGGCGGTCGCAAACACAGCCGGAAAATAGAACGACGTGCCCCAGGCGAAAATCTGGCCGATGCCGAGCGCCGCGACGACTAGCCGGCGATCGATCTCAGCGGCCGCTGCCGGCTCAGTCTGCATAGCGATACGTCAGCTCGCCGGCTCCATGCCCTTCGACTTGAGCAGATCGGCGGCGGCGGGACCGGACAACATCTTGATCAATGCCTGGGCAGCGTCCTTTTCCTGCGCCTTGGCGCTGAGGCCGGCGGCATAGGTCGTCGTGTTCTGGATCTCTTTCGGCAGCGGCCCGATCAGCACGACGCCCTTCACCGGTACGATCTCGCTGATCTGATGGATGCCGAGTTCGGCCTCGCCGCTGACAATCAGGTCGGCAACGTAGCCGCCGTTCTTGAGTTTGGCCTTGGCGCGCACCGCCTCGCCGACGCCAAGCTGGTCGATCAGCTTCTCGATATAGAGGCCGCTCGAGCCGCCGCTCTTTGGGTCGATATAGGCGACGGTCTTGGCATCGAGCAGCGCCTGCTTGAAGGCCTCCACCGTGCTGACGTCAGGCTTGGCCGCGCCCTCCTTCACCATGACGCCAACGCCGACACTGGCGAGATTGACGCGGCTGCCGGGCACGATAGCCCCCTTGGCCGCCAGCGCATCGACCAGCGCCGGGGTGATGACGGCGACGTCAAAGGCCTCGCCGCCCTCAATGCGCTTCTGCAGTTCGCCGGCGGTGCCGTTGTCGACCGTGACCTTGTGGCCGGTCTGCTTCTCGAAGGCCGGCACCAGCGCCACGACAACCTGCTTGAAGGCGCCGGCGGTCAAAACCTTGATTTCGGCAGCTCCAGCGGGCGCGGCCAGCACAACCCAAGCGGCGAAACCGGCACCCACACACTTATGCAAAATCACGAGGACAACTCCATGGCTCAATGCGTGGAAAACAGTCGGTATTGCGTGGGAATGCCCATTATTTGTGACAGTCTCAAATTTGTGCACGGTATAACGGCAGGGCGTCAGCAATTCGCTAATATTTCCCTAACCTCGCAGCATCGAGCTATGTGTCTTTCACCTAGCTGCACCGCAACAAAGTTCCTTTTCTTCTGCCCGAATATCGCTATTTTCCCCTCAACGCGATGCACCGGCGCTGACCGGTTCTGACAGAAAGAGTACGAAAATGTTGACGACCCTGATCCGCTTTGTCCAACAGTGGAAGCATTACAACCGCAGCTTGAACGAACTGAGCCGCCTCGGCGACCGTGAACTGGCCGATATCGGCATCAATCGCTCGGATATCCCTTCCGTCGCCTGGCAGGCTGCCGACCGCGCCGTCTAAGCTTTCGACGCTGCTATAATGCCTCAAACGCCCGCCTCATCGCGGGCGTTTTGTTTTTCTAGTCCAGCGTCTTCCACTGCGACAGCTGCATGATCTCCGGCGCCTGGCCATAGCTGCGCGTCCAGGAATCGACCGCCCATTCGGTGCCGGAGGCCTTCTCGGTCAGCACGGCGGTGACATGCGGCGGCCGGCCGTCGACGATGTAGCCGCGCGCCACCGGCTCGGACACCTCGTGGTGGCGCAGCAGTTTCAACTCATCGAGCACCAGCAGCAGGCTGGTCGTGTTGCGGCTGGAATCGATGCAATCCATTTGCCGCTTGTCGAACATGTAGTTTCGGTTGGCGCGGGCCACATGGCCGGTCGTGCCGGCAACGGGGCCGATCCGGCGGTCGAACCAGGCGCCGGCCGCACCAATGGCCTTGCGCTCGGCCGCGGCATTGGCCTTGCCTGCGGCGAGCATTGTGGCCAGCGTCTTCAGGTCGGCGGCGCCCAGACCGAGCTGGGTGCGGTATTTGCAGCCAAAGCCGTGGCAGATGTCGATGTTGTTCACGGTCGGCGGCGACAGCGACAGTTCGCCATAGGTGGCGGCAATGACCGAGGCGGTGTCGGCCCGCGCCGTGGCCATTCCCAGCAGGAAAACACCGGCAACAAGGGTTCGTTTTACCGCCGTACGCATCGTTAAAAACCGCCCAAAAATCCGAGATTGCCGCGCCATTCCGTACAGCCTAATGATCTGCCCATGACTAACGCAAGTAACGAACCTGTTCATATCATCGGCGGCGGATTAGCCGGTTCCGAAGCCGCGTGGCAGCTGGCGCAGGCCGGCGTGCCGGTCGTGCTGCATGAGATGCGGCCGTCGCGAGGCACCGCGGCGCACCAGACCGATGGCTATGCGGAACTTGTCTGTTCCAACTCGTTCCGGTCCGACGACAAGGACCACAATGCCGTCGGCCTGATGCATGAGGAAATGCGCCGCCTCGGCTCGCTGATCATGCAATCGGCCGACGCCAATCAGGTGCCCGCCGGTGGCGCTCTGGCGGTCGACCGTGTCGGCTTCTCCGATGCCGTCACCGCGGCGCTGCAATCGCAGCCGCTGATCACGCTGGAGCGCGGCGAAGTCGCCGTGCCGCCGGACGAATGGGGCAGAGTCATCATCGCCACCGGCCCGCTGACCTCGCCCGATCTCGCCGCCGCGATCGCCGCCAAGACCGGTCAGGAGGCGCTGGCCTTCTTCGACGCCATCGCACCGATTGTGCACTTCGACTCCATCGACATGGAGCAGGCCTGGTTTCAGTCGCGCTATGACAAGGTCGGCCCCGGCGGGACCGGCGCCGATTACATCAACTGCCCGATGAACCGCGAGCAATATGATGCCTTCATCGAGTCGCTGATCACCGGCGACAAGACCGACTTCAAGGAGTGGGAAGCCAACACGCCCTATTTCGACGGCTGCCTGCCGATCGAAGTCATGGCCGAGCGCGGCCGCGAAACATTGCGGCATGGTCCGATGAAGCCGATGGGCCTGACCAATCCGCGCGCGCCGGATGTGAAGCCTTACGCCGTCGTGCAGCTGCGCCAGGACAACAAGTTGGGCACTTTGTTCAACATCGTTGGTTTCCAGACCAAGCTGAAATACGGCGCACAGGCCGACATTCTTCGCGCCATTCCCGGCCTGCAGAATGCCGAATTCGCGCGCCTCGGCGGCCTGCACCGCAATACATTCTTGAATTCGCCGAAGCTCTTGGATCCGTTCCTGCGCTTGAAGGCCCATCCGAAATGGCGCTTCGCCGGCCAGATCACCGGCTGCGAAGGCTATGTTGAATCTGCCGGCATCGGCCTACTCGCCGCGCGCTTTGCCGCCGCTGAACGGCGCGGTGAAGAGATCACGCCGCCGCCCCCAACCACGGCGCATGGCGCGCTGCTGGCGCACATCACCGGCGGCCATATCGACGCCATCGATCCGGGCCCGTCCTCGTTCCAGCCGATGAATGTCAATTTCGGCCTGTTTCCACCGCTGACCGAGGCCGCCGCTTACGACAAGGATGGCCGCAAACATGGCCGCGGCTCGGCCAAGAACATGGCCAAGAAGACGGCGATGAGCCAGCGCGCGCTGGCCGATCTGGCGGCGTGGAGCGGCGTGCCGCAGCCGCCGCAAGCGGACGCGGCGGAATAATCAGGCGGCGAAAATGCGGCGCGGGTCCCGCGAGGCGCGCCACAGCAGCCATTGCCGCTTCAGCATCGACAGCGGCGGGACATCGAACGGCTCATAACCGCGCCGCTCCATTGGCTTCAGCACCGGCCCGACCAAGGCCAACGGCAGCAAAGCCGGCAACATTGCCGGCGGCGCATAGGCCATGTCGGCCTGCGCCGCGGCCAGTTGGCGGCGGGCATGGCGGCGCAGTTCGGCCAGCGCCGCCTTCAGTTTCTCATCGACCTGCCGCGCCATGATCGTCTCGCGCGTGATGCCGTGGCGGTCGAGCACTTCCTGTGGAATGTAGAACTGGCCGCGCGCGGCGTTGCGCGCCAGCCCGCTGAGCAGGCCGGTCACTGTTGCGGCAATACCGGCGCTGCGGATCAGCATCATGCTGTCGGAACGGTCGGCGCCCAGGATGTCGGCGGCAATGTCGATCAGCGCCGATTGCGTCATCACGGCATAATTGTCGAGATCGTCCAAAGTCGGCAGCGCGTCGTCATAGAGATCGAATGTATGCGCATCGATGATGGCGGCGAGCACCTCCGGCTTGATGCCGTATTGCTGCACCGTCACCATCAACGCCGCCGCGACCGGATTGGCGGCGCCCTCGCCTGCGCGCTCGCCGCTCAGGACCTCGCGCCACCATTGCAGCCGGATCTCGCCGGCCATCGGCTCGCGCGTTACGTCGCGGATGCGGACGATCTCGATGTTGAAAGCATAGAGCGCGAACAACGCATCGCGCTTATCGCTAGGCGCAAACAACGCCGCCAGATAGCGGTCGCGATCGGCCTCGCGCACCAAGGCGGCGCAATGATCGAAGTTGGTTTGCATAGCCATCGGCTTCAATCGACCGCAATCAGCCCGACGCCAGCGCGCCGGTTTTCCGCCAGCAGGATATTATAGGTCCGCACCGCCGCGCCCGTCGTCATCACATCGACCGAGATGGAGCGGTCGCGAAACAGCTCGCGCAGCTTGGCCGGGAGCACCCAAGGGTCAAGCCCGGCGCCGATCAGGAAGACATCGATCGAGTCAGCGTGGGCAAAGACCGGCGCCAGCGTTGCGCGGCTCAGCTCCGACACCGAACTGACCGGCCATGCCCACATACCGTCGGGAAAGCAGATCAGCGAACCGCGATGCGACATGCCGCCGAAGCGGAAGCCGCCATTGCCATAGGCGTCGATCTGCGCAGGCTGCGGCAGATGACGATCGGCATCCGCTCCGGCCACGTCAGGCCTTCTTGCCCTTGTCGCTTTCCGGCTTGCTCAGCGCATCGCCGCCACGGCCGACACCGAGATAGATCAGGATCGGCGCGGCAATGAAGATCGACGTATAGGTGCCGACCAGCACGACGCCGAAGGTCATGGTCGCGGCGAATGAATGGATCGCCTGGCCGCCGAACAACAGCAGCGCCAGCAAGGCGAGCGTCACCGTGACGTGGGTGATGACCGAACGCGACAAGGTCTGGTTCACCGCACCGTTCAGCAGTTCGGCCATCGGCATCTTCTTGTAGCGCCGCAGCATTTCGCGAATACGGTCATAGATGACGACGGTATCGTTGAGCGAATAACCGAGAATAGTCAGCAGCGCCGCGATGCTGGTCAGATCAAAGTCGATCTGCGTGATCGACATGAAGCCGATCGTCAGCACGATGTCATGCACGTTGGCGATCATGGCGCCGAGCGCGAACTGCCACTCAAAGCGGAACCACAAGTAGATGAGAATGCCGATGATCGCGAGGCCGAGGCCGACGACGCCGTAGGACAACAGCTCGCTCGAGACGCGCGGGCCGACCACTTCAACGCGGCGGTATTCGTAAGAATCGCCCAGCGCGCCGCGTACTTTCTGCACGGCTGCCTGCTGCGCGGTGTCGCCGCCAGGCTGTTCGGCGATGCGCACCAGCACATTGGCCGGGCCGCCGAACTGCTGCAGCTGAACCTCGCCCATTTCCAAGCCGGACAAAGTCGCGCGCAACTTGGACAGGTCCGCGGTCTCGGACTTGCTCTGCAATTCCAAGAGCAGGCCGCCCTTGAAGTCGATGCCGAAATTCAGGCCATGGAAGAAGTACAGGCCGATCGCCAGAATCGACAGAATGGCCGAGATCGGAAAGCTGATCCGGCGGAACTGCATGAAGTCGAATTTTGTATCGTCCGGGACGATGCGAAGGAGACGCATGATAGGCCCTTAAATCGGTACGGTCTGGGGACGCCGCCAGCGGACCCAGGTGGCGACGATGAGCCGCGTCACGGTGAAAGCGGTGAACACCGTCGTGATGATGCCGATGCCGAGCGTCACGGCGAAGCCGCGCACCGGGCCGGTGCCGATGTAGAACAGCACGGCGGCAGCAATGAAGGTGGTGATGTTCGAGTCGAGAATGGTCGCCAGCGCGCGCGCAAAGCCCGCGTCGATCGCATTGATCGGCGAACGCCCTGCCCGCACCTCTTCGCGAATACGCTCATAGATCAGCACGTTCGAGTCGACCGCGATGCCGACGGTCAGAACGATGCCGGCGATGCCGGGCAAGGTAAGCGTCGCGTTCAGCAACGACAGGATGCCGAAGATCATGGCGACGTTGATCGCCACCGCGATGTTGGCGAACAGGCCGAACAGGCCGTAGGTCACGAACATGAAGATGATGACCAGGGCCGCGCCGACATAGGACGACAGCTGGCCCTTGGCGATCGAGTCCGCGCCGAGGCCCGGGCCGACGGTGCGCTCTTCGATGATCGTCAGCGGTGCCGGCAATGCGCCCGCGCGCAGCAGGATCGACAAATCGTTGGCGCTCTGCACGGTGAAGCTGCCGGAGATCTGGCCCGAACCGCCGATGATAGGCTCGCGGATGACGGGTGCCGAGATCACCTTGTTGTCGAGCACGATGGCGAAAGGCTTGCCGACGTTTTCCTGTGTCGCCTGCGCGAACTTGCGGGCGCCAGCGGTGTTGAAGCGGAACGAGACAATCGGCTCGGTCGTGCGCTGGTCGAAACCCGGCTGGGCATCTGTCAGATCCCCGCCAGGGACGACGACGCGCTTCTCGATGAGATAAGGCGTGCGCGGCTCGGTCGAGCTGTAGAGCACTTCGCTCTCCGGCGGGGCGCGGCCCTGCACAGCCTGCTCGATCGAATTATTGGTGTCGACCATGCGGAAGTCGAGCTTCGCCGTGGTGCCAAGGATGTCCTTGAGGCGGCTGGTGTCCTGCAAGCCCGGCACCTGCACGAGAATGCGGTCGGCGCCCTGGCGCTGGATCAGCGGCTCGACCGTCCCGAGTTCGTTGACGCGCTTTTCAATGATCTGGATCGACTGCTCGACCGACTTGCGGACGCGGTCGAGGACGGCGGGTTCGCCCAAAGTCAGCCGGACGAGATTGCCGGCCTCGGTGGTGACGGTCAGATTGTTCTGGCCGCTGCTGCCGATCAGGCCGCCGAGCGGCACGGATAATTCGCGCAGCTTTGGCAGCGCGGTGTTGTAGCCCGCGTCATCACGCATGCGCACTTCGACGCTGTTACCGCGCACGACAAGGCCGGTATAGCCGACGCGGGCGTCACGCAGCACGCGGCGGACATCGTCCAGCGTATTGGCGAGGTAGTCCTTGCGCACCGCCGCGGTGTCGACTTCGAGCAGGATGTGCGCGCCGCCCTGCAAATCGAGGCCCAGCACCAGATGGCGCTGCGCCCATTTCGGCCAGGTCTTTACCGTCGATTCCGGGAAGAAGTTCGGGACAGCAAACAGACAGACGATCAGTGCCGTGAGCACAATGGCCGCTGCCTTCCACCGCGTGAAATAAAGCATGAGATCCCGACTTGAAGCGCCAAAAGGCTAGATTATCGAACTGACGTGGTACGCGTTAGACGTGACGATCAGGACGCCACGACATCCTTGACCGGCTCGCCCTTGGCGCGCACGTCGGCGATCATCGCGCGCTGCTGACGAATGCGGACATCCGGCGCGATCTCGATCTCGAGCTCATTGTCATCGACGACCTTGGTGACCTTGCCGATAAGGCCGCCATTGGTGACGACGGTGTCGCCGCGGCGGGTGTTCTTGACCATCTCGGCATGCGCCTTCACGCGCTTCTGCTGCGGGCGCAGGATCAGGAAGTACATGATGACGAAGATGAGGACGAAAGGCAGCAGCGACATCAGCATGCCGCCGTCGCCGCCTGCTCCGCCGAACATCGAACCTTGCGCGAGCGCGGGCGTAATGAACATCGAGAAATCCCTTGCGTGGTTTTTGCGTCTGACCGGGCTAACCCCCGGCAAATCGCTGTCAAATTCGCGCGGACTATAACCAGCGGCGGCCCAATTGCAACGCGCCAGACCCCGCCTTTGCCCGGGATTTGACCCTCAATAATGGCCATTTCCGGCCATTTCCTCGGCCCGATGGCTTGCCGCCCTTGGCCTGCGACGGTAAGAGCAGCCAAAGTTCGCAAGGCAAGACCCAAGGCACCAAAAATGGCCCGTCAGAAGTCCAAATCCGCCGTCTCCAACGCACCGCGCAAGGCCTCTCGGAAGGCGAAATCTGCCTTGAACGGCGACGCCGCGGTGCTGGCCCGCATTGCCGACGCCCTGGAGCGCCTGGCGCCGCGCCGGCCTGTCGCGCCCGACCTGACGGTGGCCGACGCCTATGTTTGGCACCCAGGCGGCCAGCTGGCCGCGGTGCCGCATGTAAACCGCGTCGGAATGTCGCTCCTGAAGGGCATCGACCGCTCCCGCGATACCTTGATCGAGAACACCGAGCGTTTCGCCAAGGGCCTGCCGGCCAACAATGCTCTGCTCTGGGGCGCGCGCGGCATGGGCAAGTCGTCGCTGGTCAAGGCGGCGCATGCGACGGTCAACGCCTCGCACGCCAAAGGCAGCAAGCGCGGCCCGCTCAAGCTGGTGGAAATCCACCGCGAGGATATTGAGAGCCTGCCCGAACTGATGACGATCGCGCGCAACTCATCTTTCCGCTTCATCGTGTTCTGCGACGATCTCTCCTTCGACAATGACGACACCAGCTACAAGTCATTGAAGGCGGTGCTCGATGGCGGCGTCGAAGGCCGGCCGGAGAACGTCATCTTCTACGCGACGTCGAACCGCCGCCACTTGATGTCGCGCGACATGATCGAGAACGAACGCTCGACCGGCATCAATCCTGGCGAAGCGGTCGAGGAGAAAGTGTCGCTGTCGGATCGCTTCGGCCTGTGGCTCGGCTTCCACCGCTGCAGCCAGGATGAGTTCCTCGCGATGATCGACGGCTATGTCGGCCATCACGGGCTCAACGTGCCGGCCGATGAACTGCGCCGCGAAGCATTGGAATGGTCGACGACGCGCGGCTCCCGCTCCGGCCGCGTCGCCTGGCAGTTCATTCAGGATCTCGCCGGGCGATTGGGTGTGATGTTGAAGGAAGATTGATCGAAACCTGCCCCGGACGCGACGCAGCACGAAGTGATGCGGCGCTGAGCCGGGGCCGTTCCAATTCGGAATGTTGGAAGGTCCCGGTTCTGCAGCGCATCACGAAAGCCGTGCTGCGCTGCGTCCGGGACAGGCTTGCCTCACGTCCCGCTGAGATATTTGGTCGGATCGACCGGCGTCGAACCCTTGCGGATTTCGAAGTGCAGCTGCGGCGACGTCACGTTGCCGGTCTGACCGGCATTGGCGATAACCTGCCCACGCTTGATGTTGTCGCCACGCTTGACCAGCAAGTCGCGGGCATTGGCATAGGCCGAGACGAAGCCATTAGCATGACGGATCAAAACGAGGTTGCCGTAGCCTTTGAGTTCGTTGCCGGCATAAGCCACGACGCCATCTTCCGCAGCCTTGACCGGCGTGCCTTCCGGCACGGCGAGATTGATGCCGTCATTCTGCACGCCGTTCGGCTTGGAGCCGAAGCCGGCAATGACGCGGCCATGCACCGGCCAGCGGAAGGACGGCACGGCGCCGGCGGCTTCAGCGCCTGAGGCAGCGGTTTCGGTGGTGACCGGTTCCTGTGTCGCCATGCGCGCTGTCTGCGTCGGGGCGAGCGCTGCGGTCTTGTCCATCGGGATGGCGCGCGGCTGCGCCACCTGCGGTGCTGCGATCTGCGGCGCCGGCTGGGCCATCGCCATCGCCGGAGCAGCCATCGTCGTCTGCGGTGCAGCCTGCGCCGGACGCTGCGGCGCAACGGCAGCCTGACGGCCGCCCGGAATGGTGATGCGATCACCGATCTTGAGCTGGGTGTGCGGCTGGATGTTATTGGCGCGGGCCAACGTCGACAGCGGCACAGCGTTCCGGCGCGAAATGCTCATCAGGCTTTCGCCGGGGCCGACGACGTGAACGTTGCCAGATGTGTGCGCCGGAGCGGCCATTTGCGGCGCGCTCATCTGCGGCGCGGCGGCAACCTGCGGCGCACCCGAGGCGACATAACGCGGGATCACCAAACGCTGGCCGGGGCGGATCTGCGACGCGTTGGTGATGCCATTGGTCTGCATCAGCGCCTGAACCGGCACGCGGTTGACGCGAGCGATCGTGTCGATCGATTCACCTTGGCCGACCGTGACCGGCGTGCCGCCGTCCCAGGTCCAGCCGCCGGTCGATTTTGCAGCGACCGAGCCGGTGACGTCGTTCTGATATTGCGGCTGCGCGCTCGGGCGGTACGCGCCCTGCTGGCTGACCGGATAATTGTTCGAGGCCTGCACCGTTTGCGGCGCGCTTGGCTGTGGCAGCGGCTGCGAGACGATGCGGCTGGTCTGCACCGGTGCCGGCGCCGGGCGCTGCGCGATCGAGCCGGTATATTCCGGTCGCTGCTGCTGCGGCGCTGGCGCGCGGGTGTTCGACGCGTAAGGCGTGTCGAAGCGACTGGAGTTAGAGCAACCGGCGAGCGCCAGGCCGATCAAGGCAACGGCGGCGACACGAGGCTGGGCAAGCGACGGAAACGACGCGACAAAGCGTGACATTTGGTTACTCACTCACACACAAACACAATGAATGTGAAATAAACCATTCATGAGTAAATAAGGCTTTAAGAAGCGGCACTTGACGGAAAGGAATGCGGCGAAACGACGGAAATGTCACAGCGCGCCGTGCGCGGCACGGTCGATAGTGCCTGCGGTTAAAGCTCTTGCGCCTGCCCGGCCAACAAAGGCACGAAGCGCACGGCAATGAGTTCTTCACGAACAAGCTCGACGCCGGTCGCCGTTACAGATTTGGTAAGCTTGACGATGCGTTGCGGGCCGTTATGCGGACCGAGCGGCAGCACCATGATGCCATCGTCAGTGAGTTGATCGACCAGAGCCTGTGGCACCTCTTCCGCCGCGGCGGTGACGATGATGCGGTCGAACGGCGCCTTGGCCTCGGCACCGAGCAGGCCATCACCGAACAGGACTTCGATGTTGGCATAGCCGAGCGCGGCGAAGCGCGCGCGGGCTTGGGCCCCCAAAGTCCGGTAGCGCTCAATGCTGACCACCTCGCGGACGAGCTTCGACAACACCGCCGCCTGATAGCCGGAGCCGGTACCGATCTCGAGCACGCGGTGGCTGGAGCGCACCGCCAGCAACTCGGTCATATAGGCGACGACGTAAGGTTGACTGATGGTCTGGCCACACTCGATCGGCAGCGCCTGGTCGGCATAGGCAACGCCGAGAAAGGCGTGATCGACGAAATTGGCCCGCGGCACATCGTCCATGGCCCGCAAGACCGCCTGGTCGCCAATGCCGCGCTGCCGCAATGTCAGCATGAATTCCATGCGGCCTACGTCGCGCCCGGCGTTGATCGCCTCGTTCATCACTTGCCCTCTGTTGGGCGCAATTTTAGCACATTCACGCTCCGTTCAGCTAAGTTTGGCGATATGCGGAACTGTTGAAAACGAGGGTGGAACTTATCCGCCGTTTTTGCGTTCTGGGCGCAGGGGAACACATTAATGAGTAAAGCGACGACGCCGCCTGCCCGCATTCTCGTGGTCGAGGACGAGTATCTGATCCGCATGCTGCTGGAGGATATGCTGGCCGACCTCGGCTACACCATCGCCGCCGCTGTCGGGACCATTGCCGAGGCCAGGGACGCAGCCGCCACCGGCGAATTCGACTGCGCCGTGCTCGACGTCAATCTCGATGGCGCCGAGGTTTTCCCGGTCGCCGACATCCTGATCAAGCGGGGCAAGCCGTTTGTGTTCGTCACCGGCTATGGCGAAGGCGGATTGCCGGACGCCTATCGCGGCCGCCCCGCATTGCAGAAGCCGTTCCAGGCCGAGAAGCTGGAGCAGATGCTGGCCGGATTGCTGGCCACCGCCTGATTACTGCAACAACGCCGCCAGCTTGGTCATGAACGGATCGTCGGTGAGATCGAGCCGCAGCGGCGTCACTGAAATCTTGTGATCGTTGAGCGCTGCCAGATCACTGCCCGGCCCTGCCCCCATATTGCCGCCGCGCGAGAACGCGATCCAATAATACGGATTGCTGCGGCCATCCATGCGCGCCTCGATGCGCAGCAATTCCTGATCGCGCTTGCCCTGCACCGCCACCGCAATGCCCTGCACATCGGCCGGATCGCAATCCGGGAAATTGATATTGACCAGCACGTCGCGCGGCAGGCCTTCCTTGATGATCTTCTTGATCAAAGCCGGCGCGTGTTCGATCGCGGTTTCCCAGCGCGGCGCGTGCTTGGTGGTGAACGTATAGGCCTGCGACAGCGCGAAAGACGGCACGCTCAAAATCGTGCCTTCCATCGCCGCGGCGACAGTGCCGGAATAAATCACGTCCTCCGCGGCATTGCGGCCGCGATTGACGCCGGAGATCAACAAATCCGGCGGCTCCTTCATGATGTGGCGAATGCCCATGATGACGCAGTCGGTCGGCGTGCCCTTCACGGCAAAGCGGCGCTCGGAGATTTCACGCAAGCGCAGCGGATCGTTCAACGACAATGAATGCGACACGCCGGACTGATCGGTCTCCGGCGCGACGATCCACACATCGTCGGAAATCGCGCGCGCAATCTGCTCGCATGCCTCAAGGCCCGGCGCATGAATGCCGTCATCATGGGTAATGAGAATGCGCATTTACTTTTTCTCGATCTTCGTCATGCCGCCCATATACGGCCGCAAGACTTCCGGCACGAGGATCGAGCCGTCTTCCTGCTGATAGGTTTCCATCACCGCAATCAACGCGCGGCCGACAGCAACGCCCGAGCCATTCAGCGTATGCACGAAAGCCGGCTTGCCGTCCTTGCCGCGATAGCGCGCATTCATGCGGCGCGCCTGGAAATCGCCGCACACCGAGCACGACGAAATCTCACGATACATGTTCTGGCCCGGCAGCCAGACCTCGATGTCGTAAGTCTTCTGCGAAGCAAAACCCATGTCACCAGTGCACAAGGTGATGACGCGGTAATGCAGGCCGAGCAGCTTCAGCACTTCCTCGGCGCAAGACAGCATGCGCTCGTGCTCGGCGGCGGATTCTTCCGGCTTGGTGATCGAGACCAGTTCGACCTTGGTGAACTGATGCTGCCGGATCATGCCGCGCGTGTCGCGACCGGCAGCACCCGCTTCAGCGCGGAAGCATGGCGTGCAGGCGGTGTAGCGGCGGGGCAATGAATCGTCATCGACAATCTGTTCGCGAACGAGATTGGTCAGAGGGACTTCGGCAGTCGGAATCATGCCCCAACGCGCCGTCTTCATCTCGGCAGCAGCGGTATTGCCGGCGAACACTTCGCCGCTGACGGCCCAGAACTGATCGTCTTCAAACTTAGGCAATTGCGCCGTGCCGAACATGGCATCGTCGCGAACGAGCAAAGGCGGATTGACTTCAGTATACCCGCCCTTCTCCGTCGTATGCGTATCAAGGAAGAACTGACCGAGCGCCCGCTCAAGTCGCGCCAGACCTTTCTGCAGGACAACAAAGCGCGCGCCGGATAGTTTGGCGGCGAGTTCGAAGTCCATCATGCCGAGGTCAGCGCCGAGTTCGAAATGCTCCTTTGGCTTGAAGCTGTATTCGCGCTTCTCGCCGTGGCGGCTCTTCTCGACATTGTCGTGCTCGTCCTTGCCGTCCGGCACATCGGCGGCAGGCAAATTTGGGATTTCGGCAAGTTTTTTTGCAAGATCTGAGCTTTGAACATCGGCGACCTGGCCAGCCGCTTTCGTAATGTCGCTCTTCAGGCGCGACACCTGCTCCATCAACTCAGCGACTTTGACTTCGTCGCCTGACTTCTTTGCGGCGCCAATTTCGGCCGAGATCTTATTGATCCTCGCCTTTGCGGTCTGCCCAAATGTTTCATTAGCGCGACGCTGCTCATCGAGCGTGATTAACTCGTCATAGATCGCCCCGGCTTCTAGATGACGGCGCTCCAGCCCTCGTTTGAAGGCATCGGGGTTTTCTCGAATCCATTTGATATCGTGCATGTCTGCGTTCTAGTCGGATTTGACCGGGGGGGAAAGACTCGGGAGAGCCGTCGCGCCGCTAAATCCGTCACCCTTGTAAGTCCGGTCATGCCGTTTCTGCTAAGCTCGGCCGTGCGGTGGCGGACGGGAGACCGTATCACTCTAGGGCCTTGAAGCCCGAACCTCAGCGCGGGACTCCGTCCGCCGTTCCATCGAACCCGAA
>JAURVZ010000083.1 GCA_030655215.1 Pseudolabrys sp.
TGCGCGCCGCCGGTAAGCCGAAGATGGTCGCCCTGATCGCCGTCGCCCGGAAGATCCTCACCATCCTCAACGCCATGCTCAGGGACAAAAAACCATGGCAAATCGCTTGACGAAGAACACAGTCGCTGAGGTGCGAGGCCGCTTGGCCGAGCCTCGAAGGGCGACGGCCGCGCTGTTCCGGGCCGTCGCCCTTCGAGGCGCTCGCTACGCTCGCACCTCAGGGTGACGGGTCAGGAGCGGACGACGATTACGGCCCCACATCCGCCGCTGCCTTGGCGTCCGCCTCGGCCTTCGCCTCCGCATCCCGCTTGGCGCGCTTCTCGACAATGCGCACCGACCAGATCGAGCCCTCGTAGAGGATCATCAGCGGGATCGCGAGCGAGAACTGGCTGATGACATCCGGCGGCGTCAGCACAGCGGCAACGACGAAGGCGCCGACGATAAAGTAGCGGCGCTTTTCCTTCAGCGTCTGCGAGGTCAGCACGCCGATGCGGCCGAGCAGCGTCAGGATGACCGGCAACTGGAACGCGACGCCGAAGGCGAGCACGAGCGTCATCATCAGCGACAAATATTCACCGACCTTCGGCAGCAGCGCGATCGAGGCTTCCTCGACGCCGCCGGATTGCTGCATGCCGAGCGAGAAGCGGATCAGCATCGGCAGCACCATGAAATAAACCAGGGCTGCGCCAAGCGCGAAGAAGAAGGGTGTCGCGACGAGATACGGCAGGAAGGCGCTGCGCTCGTGCTTATAAAGGCCCGGCGCCACGAACATGTAGATCTGCCCGGCAATGATCGGAAACGCCAGGAAGGCGGCGCCGAACATGGCGAGCTTCAACTGGGTGATGAAATATTCGAGCAGCGCCGTGTAGATGAATTTCGAATTCTCGGCGCCGGCCACCCAGACAAAGGGCCAGACCAGAATATTGTAGATCTGCTTGGCGAAAAAGAAGCACAGGCCGAAGGCCAGGCCGAATGCAATGAGCGCTTTGATCAGCCGCGAGCGCAGCTCGATCAGGTGATCCATCAAGGGCGCCTTGCTGGCTTCGATGTCGTCGTGGCTCACGCTTTGCTCTCGCTCTTTTTGGCGGGCTCATGAGCAGCCAGTTCTTCGGCAGCCTTATCAGCGATGGCGAAGTCTTTCTCGGTCAGCGGCGCAGGCTCCGGCGGCAGCGGCACATCGATCGCCGGCAGCACGCCTTCCGGCAATTGCGCGCCGTCGGTTGTGCCCTCTCCCGGTGCCGGCGTCTCGGTGCCGGCGACTTTCGGCGTGCCGAGTTCGATGTCGCCATAGGTGACCGGCTCGAGCGACTTCTCGATTTCCTTCTGCGTTTCGGCAAGCGGATCGTATTTGGCGATGTCGGAAACCGACGAGGCCATTTCATCGGCCTGCTTCTTCAGGTCGGCAATGTCGGCTTCGCGCAAGGCTTCGTTGAACTGGCCCTGGAATTCCGCCGCCATGCGGCGAACCTTGGCCATCATCTGGCCGATGCTGCGCAGGACGCCGGGCAATTCCTTCGGCCCGATCGCGATCAGCGCTACGATGCCGATGACGACAATCTCGCCCCAACCCAGATCGAACATGTGGTGTTCAACTCCAAAACGCGCCTAGCCGCCGAAGTCCGCCCCGACGACTTCAGCCGGCAGCACGTACGCTGCGCGATCAGGAATGCGCGCGCTCGGTCTCGGCCTTCTGCGCGGGCGTGACCGGCGGCTGGTCGATGGTCTTGACCGGCTGCTCGACCTTGGCCTCGGCGGTTTTCTCGTCTTCCGACATGCCCTTCTTGAAGGCCTTGATGCCCTGGGCGAAGTCGCCCATCAGGCCGGAAATTTTGCCGCGGCCGCCGAACATCAGCATCACCACGACGATGACGATCAGCCAGTGCCAGATACTAAAGGAACCCATGAACATGTCCTCCGCGACGACGCCCTTGCCCCAAAGGCGTCCCGCACCATGATTTGGATGTGAAACTAGGCCGCGGAAGCGGCAAAAACAAGGACTTAACCGGGGGACGCGGAAGGCGTGGTGACGCGGTTAATTCGCGCGTTTCTTATCCCTCCCCGGTTACGGTGAGGGTCCGGCACGAAGTGCCGGGGGTGGGGCGATGCCAGATGGAGAGATGACCCCACCCCGGTTCGCTGACGCAAACCGACCCTCCCCTTTCAGGGGAGGGATAAGGAAGAGACTACTTCTCGCCCTCGCCGTCCGGCTGCTCCGGCGCGGCATCTTCGGCCACAGCCTCCTCAGGCGCAGCAGCCTCGACCGCCTGCGGCGGCTCGAGATCGAGCTCCGCGGTCGGCGCCGGGGCCAGGCCGAGATCCAGATCGCCCGGCTCGAGCGGATCCTCATCATCGCGCAAGGTCGCGTCATCGGACGGCATCGGCACGCCGAAACCGGTCGGCATGTTGCCTTCGAGCAGGCCGGCACCTTTCAGCTCGTCGAGGCCCGGCAGGTCAGCGACCTCCTCCAGCCCGAAATGCGACAGGAATTCTTCGTTGGTGCCGTAGGTGATCGGACGGCCCGGCGCCTTGCGGCGGCCGCGCGGACGAATCCAGCCGGTCTTCAGCAGCACGTCGAGCGTGCCGGACGCGGTGGCGACGCCGCGGATTTCCTCAATCTCGGCGCGCGTCACCGGCTGGTGATAGGCGACGATGGCGAGCGTCTCGATCGCGGCGCGCGACAGCTTGCGCGTCTCGGTGACATTCTTGGTCAGCAACCACGACAGATCGTCAGCAGTGCGGAAGGTCCACTTGCGGCCGATCTTCACCAGGTTGACGCCGCGCGTCGAATATTCGGCCTTGAGGCGGGCCAGCGCATCCTTGATCTCGACGCCGTCCGGCAGCTGGCGCGACAAGGTCGCTTCATCGAGCGGCTCGCCGGCGGCAAACAGCAGCGCTTCCAAGAGACGCAGTTCGTCGGCGCGCGCTTCCGGCTCGGCGGAAATGTCGGCGGCCTCGACCGTCTCTTCCGTTTCGCTCACGACAGTCTCGGTCGCTTCCACGGTCTGTTCGGGAGTGGTCTCCGGCTCGTCGTCATTGCGAACGATCACAAGCTTTTTTGCCGCGCTTGACATGGATTCCATCTCCTTATGCGTTTTCTTGTCGGTCATGCGAGGATGCACCGCCGGCCACCGTCGCACGCTTGCGCATGTAGATCGGCGAGAACGCGTCTTTCTGGTGGATTTCAGCCTGGCCTTCGCGCACCAGCTCAAGCGCCGAGGCGAAGGATGACGCAAACACAGTCGCCGTCATTGACGGCTCAACGACGTAAGCAATCAGGAACGCATCGATGCGCGACCAGTCGGTCGACTGGCCGATCAGGCGCTCCAAAGTCTGGCGCGCTTCAGCCAGCGACCAGACATTTCGCTTCTTGAAGCGCACGCGCGACAGCACGGTGCGCTGGCGCTGCGAGGCATAGGCCGAGAGCAGATCGTAAAGCGTCGCCGTCCATTCCGGCGTTTTCACTTCGGCGATCGGCTCGGGCAGTCCACGCTGGAAAACATCGCGGCCGAGCTGCGGCCGCTCCATCATCTTGGTGGCGAATTCGCGGATCGCCTCGAGGCGGCGCAGACGGCTGGCCAGAGCCAGCGCCATATCTTCGGCGCTCGGCCCCTCGCCCGGTGCGGCTTCCGGCAGCAGCAAACGCGACTTGAGGTAAGCGAGCCAGGCCGCCATGACGAGGTAATCGGCGGCGAGTTCAAGGCGCACTTTGCGCGCGGCCTCAATGAAGATCAGGTACTGGTCGGCGAGCGCAAGGATCGAGATCTTGTGCAGGTCGACCTTCTGCTGCCGGGCGAGCGTCAGCAACAGGTCGAGCGGGCCCTCAAAGCCCTCGACGTCGACGATCATCGCCGGCTCGTTGTCGGAACGGTCGGCCTCCAGCGGCACGACGGCCGGCGCTGCGGTGAACTCTTCAGGCGTCATGACGTTACGGCCACCATCTGATTGAAAATCTTGCGCGCCGCCGCGACGTCGAAGTCTTCGCGGGCGCGACGCGCTGCCAGTGCGGCCTCGGCGCGTTGTGCCGCGACACCGTCAAGTTCGGGCGCGGCACCGGCGACCTGCAACATCTCGTTGAGATCGCCATTGCAATGAAGCACGACATCGCAGCCTGCGGCGAGCGCAGCGTGGCTGCGATCGGCAATTGTCCCCGACAAAGCGCCCATCGAGACGTCATCGCTCATCAGCAAACCCTTGAAGCCGATAAAGCCGCGAATCACTTCACTCACCATTGTCGCTGAAGTAGTCGCCGGTGAGGCCGGATCGATGGCGCTGAACACAACATGCGCAGTCATGCCGAGCGGAAGTTCCGACAATGGAACAAAGGCGGCGAAGTCGGTCTTTTCGAGTTCCCCGCGCGGTGTGTCGACGACCGGCAGTTTCAGGTGGCTGTCGGCATTGGCGCGGCCATGGCCCGGCAAGTGCTTCAGAACCGGCAAAACGCCGCCGGCAAGCAGGCCCTGCGCCACCGCATTGGCGATTTCCGCCACTTTGCCCGGCGATGTGCCGTAGGCGCGGTCGCCGATGATCGGGTCATGGCCGGGCACCGGCACGTCGGCGATCGGCAGGCAGTCCGTATCGATGCCGACCTCGGCCAGATCGGCGGCAATCAGCCGCCCGGCGAGCTTGGCCGTGGCCAGCGCCGAGGTCGGATCGCGGTCATAGATCTCGCTGTAACGCACGCCCGGCGGATAGACCGGCCAGTGCGGCGGCCCGAGACGGGCGACGCGGCCGCCTTCCTGGTCGACCAGAACCGGCGCTTGCCAGCCGACAATATCGCGGAATTCCTCCGTCAGGTCTGTGAGTTGCTGCGGGTCGCTGATGTTGCGGTTGAAGACGATCAGGCCCCAAGGCTTGGCCTCACGCAGAAACGACCGCTCATTGGCGGTGATCGTCAGGCCGGACAGACCAGTGATGAATGCGCGTGACGCCATCGTCGCGGATTAGCCCGCGACGGCGTTCGAGGCAAATTTGCCTGTTAATTGCGGCTTCTAGTTCTTCTTGACCAGGCAGGTGCCGCCGGCCGCCTTGAAGCTCTCGCACATCTGCTTCGCTTGCGCGGCATCGGTGAACGGGCCGACCTGGGCACCGTAAAAGATGCCCTTCTCGCCGGCATCGACCCGCTTGATCAGCGGCTGCCTGTTGCCGAGTTGGCCCGGGAATTTGCCTTGGAGGCTGCGGAAGGCGGTCTGGGCCTCCTCCTCGCTGCGCTGCGCCGTGACCTGGACGCCGTACACGCCGGTGCTGCCGGTACTGGTCGGCGGCGGCGGTGAAATGGCGGCAGCGCGCTGCGGTGCTGCAGGAGCGGCATTGCGTGCGGGGGCTTGGGCGCCGGGATTGAGCGAGAGCGGCGCATTGGCCGGGGCCTCGGCGCGGGCGGCGGGCGCTGATTCGACCGGCGATGGCTGCGATTGTGGCGCCTGCGCCTGTGGCGCGGGCGGACGCTGTGGCGTCGTTGCGATCACGCGCGGCTGTGCCGTCGGCGCCGGAATGGAATCGACCGGTGGCGGCATATTGGCGTCGCCCGGTTGGTCCGGCTTGATGGCGATGGTGCGGATGCGCTTCGGCTCGGAGCCGACCACGCCGCTGCCCTGCGGCTGCGCCGGGTTAGCCGCCGGCGGCATGGTGGTGGTGACGACGACCGGCTGTTCTTCGCGGGAAACGAGTTTCTCGCCCGGGCGCTCATTCGCGCGTTCGGCGATCTTCGGCGCGTCCTTATTGGCAACAGCGGCCGGCACGATCTTGCTCGGCGCCTGCTCGGCCTTGATCACCGGCGGCGGGCCCGACGTCGTCGACGTGCCGAACACGGCGCGATAGCCGAAGGCGCCGGCGGTCCCGATCACAGCGAGCGCGAACAGGCCGGCAATTGCGAGAACGCCCAGGCGGCGGCGGTTCGGCGGCGCATCATCATAATAATCATCATCGCCAGGACCGTGCTGCGCCGCAGCCGGCGGATAAGCATCCTCGTAACCCTGCCCTGCGGGCGGTGCCGGAAAGCCGGTCGCCTCATAGCCCGGCGCGCCGTAACCCGGCACGTCATAGTCGGGCACGCCTTGGCTGGCCTGCTGATTGTCAGTGTAATAATTATCCGAGCCGCCAGCGAGCGGCGCGCTGCCGAAAGACTGGCGCGAGAAATCCGGCGATGCGGCCGGTGCGATACGCGTCGGCTCCGCCTGCCATGACGCTGCGGGCTCAGGCTGGCGCGGCGCCGCAGTGACGCGCTTGGTGCCGTCGCGGCCGAATTCAGAAAAAGGATCGTTCTGACCAATCAACCGAGCAAGCTCCGCGAGCGGATCGCTGGCCGGCGCTGAGCCGCCAGACGAAGACCGCTGCGAGGCTTCGCTACCGCGATAGGGCCGCTGATTTTGATCGTCCGCCATGCAATCCCCGGTACTCAGTTTCGCCCGATGGCTCGTGATGTGCGAGCGTACAAATCGGGCTTCGCGTTATGCGCGTTCCGGCGATGAGGAACCTAACGCATTTCTTCCGGCGCATCGACCCCTAGCAGCGCCAGTCCTGACGCCAGGACGGTTACGATCCCCTGCACGAGTGCGAGTCTTGCCACTGTCTTTTCTGGATCATTCTGGATAATGAACCGTAAATGCGGCGACTCTTTGCCACCGCGGCTCCATTGCGAATGGAATTCGCTTGCTAATTCATAGAGGTAGAAGGCGACCCGGTGCGGCTCATGGGCGGTGGCGGCGGCCTCGATCATACGCGGATACAGCGCCAGCTTGCGCATGATCGAGAATTCCCCCTCGTCTGTCAGGAGTTCCACCTTGGCGTTTTTGAGCCGCTCGAGCCGCGCCGCTGCGTCGGTGGGGAAGCCGGCGATCTCGTTCTGCGCCGTGCGAAAAATCGAATGGCCGCGGGCATGGCCGTACTGGACGTAGAAAACCGGGTTCTCCCGGCTCTGCTCGATCACCTTGGTGAGGTCAAAATCGAGCACCGCGTCGTTCTTGCGGTACAGCATGTCGAACCGCACAGCCGAGCGGCCGACTTCATCGACCACTTCGCGCAAAGTGACAAAATCGCCGGAGCGTTTGGACATCTTCACCGGCTCGCCATTGCGCAGCAGGCGCACCAGTTGCACCAGTTTGACGTCAAGCGCCGCCTTGCCGCCGCTGACGGCTTTAACCGCTGCCTGCATGCGCTTGATGTAACCGCCATGATCCGCGCCCCAGACATCGATCATGTCGGTAAAGCCGCGATCATATTTCGATTTGTGATAGGCGATGTCGGAGGCGAAATAAGTATAGCTGCCGTCTGACTTCAACAGCGGACGATCGACATCATCGCCAAAGGCGGTCGAGCGAAACAAAGTCTGTTCGCGGTCTTCCCAGTCTTCGAGATTGCCACCTTTCGGCGGCGGCAAGCGGCCTTCATAGACCTCGCCGCTCTTGCGCAAGGTTGCGATGGTGCCGCCGACCTGGTCAGCGCCTTCAATCAGCGAGCGCTCGGAGAAGAAGACGTCGTGGTGGACATTAAGCTGGGCCAGATCCTCGCGGATCATGTCCATCATCATGGCGATGGCCTTTGCGCGAACCAAAGGCAGCCATTCCGCTTCGCTCATCGCTCTGAGTTTGTCGCCCTGCTCTTCCGCCAGCTTCTTGCCGACCGGCACCAGATAGTCGCCGGGATAAAGCCCTTCCGGGATGGCGCCAATGTCTTCGCCGAGCGCTTCGCGGTAACGCAAGTAAGCCGAGCGCGCGAGCACATCAACCTGCGCGCCGGCATCGTTGATGTAATATTCGCGCGTGACGTCGAATCCGGCGAAGTCGAGCAGGCTCGCCAAAGCATCACCGAACACCGCACCGCGGCCGTGGCCGACATGCATCGGCCCGGTCGGATTGGCAGAAACGTATTCGACATTGACCTTTTGACCGGCACCAATGGTGCCGCGGCCGTATTCGTTGCCGGTGGCGAGAACGGCTCGCAGCGCATCGCCCCAGACATGCGCTTTCAAAGTCAGATTGATGAAGCCGGGACCGGCAACATCGACTTTCTCGACCAGCGCGTCGGCGCGCAGCGCTTCGGCCAAAGCATCGGCCAGCTCGCGCGGCTTTTTGCCGGCGTCCTTGGCCAGCACCATCGCGGCATTGGTCGCCATGTCGCCATGCGTCGGATCGCGCGGCGGCTCGACCACGACGCGCGACAGATCGGCTGAGCCTCCGAGCACCGCACCGGCGGCGGTGTGGACGGAGGCAAGCATGGTGGCGAATAAATGGGAGGCGGAACCGGATGTCATGATGAGGCTGCGGGTACCGGTCATAGTGCGCGGAGTCAATATTACGACGATTTTTGCACCCAAACCCGTCACCCTTGTAAGTCCGGTCATGCCGTTTCTGCTAAGCTCGGCCGTGCGGTGGCGGACGGGAGACCGTATCACTCTAGGGCCTTGAAGCCCGAACCTCAGCGCGGGACTCCGTCCGCCGTTCCATCGAACCC
>JAURVZ010000087.1 GCA_030655215.1 Pseudolabrys sp.
TGCGCGCCGCCGGTAAGCCGAAGATGGTCGCCCTGATCGCCGTCGCCCGGAAGATCCTCACCATCCTCAACGCCATGCTCAGGGACAAAAAACCATGGCAAATCGCTTGACGAAGAACACAGTCGCTGAGGTGCGAGGCCGATAGGCCGTGCCTCGTAGGGCGACGGCCCGGCCACCTCGGCCGTCGCCCTTCGAGGCTCGCTTCGCTCGCACCTCAGGGTGACGGCGTGAAAGATGTGACTTCCACGCAACACGTCAGGAACAATTAAACGAATGGGGCGCATCATCGCTCGCCATGCCGCGATTTGGCCATACCCTGCGCCGACATCGAAGGCTTCCAAGCTGCGGGACAAACCGTTGCAGGAGTTCTGGTTTTCAGGCTGGCCGAAGAACGTTTTTCTCCGGCCCATGGATCAAGGCCTTCAGTTTTTGACTAAGCCGGCCGGCTAAACCGGCGGTGACGGAAGAGGGCGGGAGGCCCGGGATTAAGATGGACGCAAAGACCGACCTGAAATCAAGACTGCCGAGCCGCCACGTGACCGAAGGTCCGGCGCGCGCGCCGCACCGTTCCTATTATTACGCGATGGGTCTGACCAAGCAGCAGATCCACCAGCCTTTCGTCGGCGTCGCCTCCTGCTGGAACGAAGCCGCCCCTTGCAACATTTCGCTGATGCGCCAGGCGCAGGCCGTCAAGAAGGGCGTCGCCTCGGCCAATGGCACGCCGCGCGAATTCTGCACCATTTCAGTCACCGACGGTATCGCCATGGGCCATGCCGGAATGTACGCCTCGCTGCCGTCGCGCGAGGTCATTGCCGACTCGGTCGAACTGACCATGCGCGGCCATTCCTATGACGCCATTGTCGGTCTCGCCGGCTGCGACAAGTCGCTCCCGGGCATGATGATGGCCATGGTGCGGCTGAATGTGCCGTCGATCTTCATCTATGGCGGCTCGATCCTGCCCGGCACCTATAAGGGCAAGCAGATCACCGTGCAGGACATGTTCGAGGCGGTCGGCCGCAATTCGGTCGGCGATCTGTCGGACGAAGACCTCGACGAGATGGAACAGGTTGCCTGTCCGTCGGCCGGCGCCTGCGGCGCCCAGTTCACCGCCAACACGATGGCGACGGTGTCGGAAGCCATCGGCCTGGCGCTGCCCTATTCGGCCGGCGCACCGGCGCCTTACGACATGCGCGACAAGTTCTGCACGTTGGCGGGCGAGATGATCATGGAACTGATCGCCAAGAACATCCGCCCGCGCGACATCGTCACCCGCAAGGCGCTGGAAAACGCCGCCGCGGTGGTCGCCGCCTCAGGCGGTTCCACCAATGCTGCGCTGCATCTGCCGGCGATCGCGCATGAATGCGGCATCGAGTTCACTTTGTTCGACGTCGCCGAAATCTTCAAAAAGACACCGTATGTCGCAGATTTGAAGCCGGGTGGCCGTTATGTCGCCAAGGATATGTTCGAGGTTGGCGGCATACCGCTTCTGATGAAGACGCTGCTCGACCATGGCTACCTGCACGGCGATTGCATGACAGTAACTGGGCGTACGATTGCCGAGAATTTGAAGTCCGTGAAATGGAATCCGGACCAGGATGTCGTGCGTTCGGCCGGTTCGCCGCTCACCATCACCGGCGGCGTTGTTGGCCTCAAAGGCAACCTCGCGCCCGACGGCGCCATCGTGAAGGTCGCCGGTATGGCGAACCAGAAGTTCACCGGACCTGCGCGTTGCTTCGATGGCGAGGAAGCCTGCTTCGAGGCCGTGCGCAAGAAGGCCTATAAGGAAGGCGAAGTTCTCGTCATCCGTTACGAAGGCCCCAAGGGCGGTCCCGGCATGCGCGAGATGCTGTCGACGACAGCGGCGCTGTACGGTCAGGGCATGGGCGACAAGGTCGCTCTCATCACGGACGGCCGTTTCTCCGGCGCGACGCGCGGCTTTTGCATCGGCCATGTCGGTCCGGAAGCAGCGGTCGGCGGCCCGATCGGCCTGGTCCATGACGGCGACATCATCGTCATCGATGCCGTCAACGGCACGATCGACGTTCAGGTTTCCGACGAAGAGCTCGCCAAGCGCAAGACGCAATGGAAGGCGCGCGAGAGCGAAGTCACCTCCGGCTATCTTTGGAAATACGCGCAGCAAGTGGGTCCGGCCGTCGACGGTGCGGTGACCCATCCGGGCGGCGCGGCAGAGAAACATTGTTATGCGGATACCTGAGTCACTTGTGCGGAGTGCGATTGTCGGGATGGTGGTCATGTTGGCCACGCCGACGGTCGCCTTTGACGGCTCCAAATCGGACAGCGCGATGGCCTCAAGCCCCGCGCTGACGCCGATGGAGGCGTTCCGCTCAGGCACGAAGTGGCTCAAGTCCGGCGACAATACCAAGGCGATCACGTCGCTCGAATATGCCGCCGAGAACGGCCATGCCGTGGCGCAGTGGAAGCTCGGCCGCATGTATGCCGCCGGCGATGGCGTCACCCAGGACGATCTCAAGGCGTTCGACTACTTCCGCCGCATTGCCGACAGTCATGCCGAAGACAATCCGGATGCGCCGCAGTCGCGCTTTGTCGCCAACGCCTTTGTTGCGCTCGGCCATTATTATCTTGAAGGCATTTCCGGCACGCGGGTGAAGTCCGATCCGGAGCGCGCTCGGGCGATGTTCGACTATGCCGCGTCCTATTTCCGCGATCCGGACGCGCAGTATTATCTCGCCCGCATGTACCTGAAGGGCACCGGCGCGCCGCAGGATCCGCGTAAAGCACTGCGCTGGTTCGGCCTCTCCGCACAGAAGGGCCAGTGCCAGGCGCAGGCGATGTTGGGCGCCATGCTGTTTGCCGGCGATCATGTGCCGCGTCAGGCGGCGCGCGGTTTAATGTGGCTGACCTTGGCCAAGGATTCGGCGCGCACCGCCGATCAGGACTGGGTCGAGCGGCTGTATGACTCAGCCTACCAGCAGTCGACCGAGGATGAGCGCGCTTTGGCGCTGGTCTATCTCAAGCGCTGGCTCGAGACGCGGCGCGATTAGGCGGCCATCACCTTCTCATAGACCGAGCGATAGCCGGTGACCGAGTTGGTCCAGCTATAGGACTTCGCCATGGCGCCGGAGCGCATGACGTTGAGCCGGCTCTTCTCGCCGAAAGCGGCGAAGGCGCGGCAGATGCCGCCGAGGAACGACTCCGACGAGGATTCGCGGAACAGGAAGCCGGTTTTGTCATCAGCAATGGTTTCCGCGAGACCACCAGTGCGCCGGGCGATCGGCAGCGAGCCGAAGCGCTGGGCATACATCTGGCTAAGACCACACGGCTCGTAGCGCGACGGCATCAAGGTGAAGTCGGTGCCGGCGAAAATCATGCGGGCATCGGCATCGTCAAAGCGCAGCGCCACGCCCATGTCCTTCGGCCGGCGCTTCTGCGCTTCGCTCAAAGCCTGCTCGAACTGCGGCTCGCCGCGTCCCATGATCACAATCTGGCCGCCGGAGGCCATGATGGTTTCCGCCGTGGCCAGGACGAGATCGACGCCCTTCTGATAGACGAGGCGGGCGACCAGACCGAACAGCGGCCCGCGCGACAAAGCCAAGCCGAACTGCTTGCGGACGTGATCGCCATTGCGGCTGCGGGCATTCCAGTCGCCGGCGCCGAACGGTTCGAGGACTTCCGGGCAGGTGCGCGGATCCCAGGTCTCGTCGATGCCGTTGAGAATGCCGGTCAGCTCGCCGGTATGCGAGCGCTTGGCCAGCAGGCCTTCAAGGCCGCAGCCGAATTCCGAGGTGGTGATCTCTTGTGCGTAAGTTTCGCTCACCGTGGTCAGATGCGAGGCATAGACGAGGCCAGCCTTGAGGAACGAGACTTTGCCGTAGAACTCGACGCCGTCCATCTGGAAGGACGAATCCGGCGCGCCGATGCGGCCGAGCGTCTGCTTCGGAAACAGGCCCTGATAGGCGAGGTTGTGGATGGTCAGCACAGTCGGTATCCGGCTGCCTTGCCAGGCGAGATAGGCGGGGATCAGCGCGGTCGGCCAGTCATTGGCGTGCACGACGTCGGCTGACCAGTTGCGGTCGACAGCGCCGGAGGCCAAGGCGGCGGCGGCCAGCGCGAAGCGGCCGAAGCGGACGTCGTTGTCAGCCCAATCGCGGTTTAACGTGTCGGTATAGGGCCCGCCATCGCGCTCGTAGAGCTCCGGGCAGATCACGACATAGACGGGCAGACCGTCAGCTGTGGTGGTGCGGGCAATGTCGCAGGCCGGCATCTGCGCCTGCGCTGGGCAGTGGCCGATGATTTCGTGAGCGGAGAGTTGCCTGAGGACGGCGCGGTAACCGGGGAGGATGATGCGCACATCGGCGCGTTTGCGCATCGCCCGGGGCAGTGCCGCCGCGACGGCGCCGAGCCCGCCGACCTGGATAAAGTCTTCGAATTCCGGTGTCGCAAACAAGATGCGCAATGACATTCCAACCCCCGCCCGCAGTTTTAACGCTGCGATGCAATATTCGTTCCGTGCATCGCACAAATAAATGAGGGGAATCGTTATTGTCTGTGTCGTTTGGCATACCGCAGTGCGAAAAGATCCGCGGCCGCCAGTTCCGATTTACCGCTTCTCGATGTTCAAATCGACCCAGACCGGAACGTGGTCGGATGGCTTGTCCCAGGAGCGGACGTGCTTGTCGATCCCGGCATCCACCAGCCGGTCGGCAGCCTGCGGCGACAGCAGCAGGTGGTCGATGCGGATGCCATCGTTCTTCTGCCAGGCACCAGCCTGATAGTCCCAGAAGCTGTACACGCCGGGCTCGTCGCTGACAGCACGGATGCCGTCGGTCAGGCCGAGGTTGAGCAGGGTGCGAAAACGGTCCCGCGTCGGCGGCAGGAACAGGGCGTCGTTGGTCCAGACCTCCGGCCGCTTGGCATCGATCGGTGCCGGGATGACGTTGAAGTCGCCGGCCAGTACGAACGGCTCTTCCAACTTAAGCCGCTCACGCGCAAAATTAATAAGCCGGTCCATCCATTTGAGTTTGTAGTCATATTTGTCGCCGGGCGCGGGGTTGCCATTGGGCAAGTAGAGGCAGGCGACGCGCACCACGCCGGTCTTGGTCGAGACCAGAGCTTCGAGAAAGCGGGCCTGCACGTCGTCGGTATCGCCTATCAGGCCTGGCGCGACTTCGTCGAATGGCAGCTTGGACAACAGCGCCACGCCATTGAAGGTCTTCTGGCCGTGGACGGCGACGTTGTAGCCCATCGCCTCGATCGCCTCGCGCGGGAAGGCGTCGTCCTGACACTTGATTTCCTGCAGGCAGACGATGTCCGGATCGCACTCCTTCAGCCAAGCTTGCAGGCTGTCGAGTCGCTGGCGGACGGAATTGACGTTCCAGGTGGCTATTCGCATGGGTAATCCATAGCCAAAACTGGCCCGTCTTTACCAGTGCGCCGCAGGGAAGTGCACAGTGGAACGTTTATATGCTACGTGAGCCGCCTGAGCGGCCACGAGTTCCAGTGAATGGCTGGCAAAGCACGGGGTTTTGGGGAAGCGTCCGGGTAACCAGCGCGGATCCGGATCAGGATTGCATATGACGAGACGAAAGTGGCTTCTAGGCATCACTTTGCTGGCCTTGGCCGGTGCTGCCTTCTATACGCGCGGCCAATGGATGCCCGACAAGTCCAATGCCCAGGCGCCGGCGCCAGGCGCTGGCGGGCGGGTTGTGGCGGTAGAAACCGGCAAGGCCGAAACCAAGAAGATGCCGGTGCGGCTCGATGCCCTCGGCTCCGTGACCCCGATCGCCAGCGTCGCGCTCAAGCCCCGCGTCGACACCACCATTACTGCGGTTCATTTCCAGGACGGCGCCAACGTCACAAAGGGCGAGAAGCTGTTCACGCTAGATTGCCGCGTGATGGACGCACAGATCCAGACCACCGAGGGCACGCTCGCCCGTGACCAGGCGCAGCTCGCCGGCGCCGAACGCGATGTCGGCCGTTACACCGAACTGGTCGGCAAGAACGCAACGCCGGTGACCAATCTCGACAACGCCAAGACCCAGACCGACATTTACAAAGCCGCCATCAAGTCGAGTCAGGGCGTGCTCGATAATCTGAAAGTGCAGCGCTCCTACTGTGACGTGACCGCGCCGATCAGCGGCCGTATCAGCGCCGCCAGCATGAAGGCCGGTAACTTTGTCCGTCAGGCCGACATCATGCCCATGGCCACCATCATTCAGATGGCGCCGGTCTATGTCAGTTTCACCGTGCCGCAGAAGAACCTCGCCGATATCCGGCAGGCCATCTCTGCTGAAACCGGCACTGTGCTGGCCACCGTTCAGGGACAGACAAAGCGGGCGCAGGGCCAGGTTTCGATGATCGAGAACAGCGTCGACTCGGCGACCGGCATGGCGATGGTCCGCGCGACGATGCCGAACACGGACGAGCTTCTCTGGCCGGGCACTTTGGTCAATGCCGAGGTGACCTTGCGGGTCGAGGACTCCATCGTTGTGCCGTCCAATGCCGTCCAGGTCAGCCAGACCGGTACCTTCGTCTTCGTCGTCGCCGACGGCAAAGCCAAGGTGCAACCGGTCAAGGTCGACCGCACAGTCGGCACCGAAACCGTGATCGCCTCCGGCCTGAATGTCGGTGAGACGGTCGTTACCGATGGCCAATTGCTGTTGCAGAACGGAACGCGGGTCAATCCGCGCCAGCCTGGCGCTGGCGGCGGCGGGCCGCCGAAAGCGGCGGGAAGCTGATTGCGAGTGTAGAGTAACAGGCGTGTCGTTGATGATGAGGCGCCCGCTCTCAGGGCCCAAACGGATCAGGCGGGCAGACAATGAACATCTCTGAGGCATGTATCCGGCGTCCTGTGATGACGACGCTGATCACAGCGTCGCTCATCGTCTTCGGCGCGTTCGGCTATCGCCTGCTGCCGGTCTCGGCGCTGCCGGCGGTTGACTTCCCGACCATCAGCATCAACGCAACGCTGCCGGGCGCCAGTCCTGAAACGATGGCGGCCTCAGTCGCCTCGCCAATAGAACGCCAGCTCTCGACCATTGCCGGCATCTCGACGATGACCTCGGCGTCGGCGCTGGGCACCACCAACATCACCGTTCAGTTCGACCTTGGCCGTGAGATCGACGGCGCGGCGCTCGATGTGCAAACCGCTTTGACCGTGGCGCAACGTCGTCTCCCGATCGAGATGACGCAGCCGCCGAGCTTCCGCAAAGTGAACCCGGGCGACTTCCCGGTCATCTTCCTCAGCCTCAACTCAGAGACGCTGCCGATGTCGGCGGTCGACGAGGCAGGACAGCTCATCCTGGCGCAGCAGATTTCGCAACTGCCGGGCGTCGCGCAGGTGAGCGTCTATGGCGGCCAGAAATTTGCCGTGCGTGTGCAGGCCGATCCGGTCGCCGCGGCGGCGCGCAACATTTCGCTCGAAGATATCCGCAACGTTCTGTCGAAAACGAACTCGAACGCGCCGGTTGGCACCATCACCGGCGAGCGGCAGAACGTGACGCTGACCGCGTCGGGCGCCATCAGCAAGGCAGAGGACTACAACAAGGTCGTCGTCGCCTACCGCAACGGCGCGCCCGTGAAGCTGGAGGAGGTGGCGCGCGTCATCGACTCGGTCGAAAACAACCGCGTTGCCTCATTCTTCAACGATCGCCGTTCGGTGGTGCTCGCGGTGCAGCGCCAGCCGGATGCCAATACGGTTGAGGTCGTAGACGCGATCAAGGAGCGCTTGCCGCTCTATCGCTCGCAGATCCCGGCGGCGATCAACATGGACGTGCTCAACGACCGCTCGGTATCGATCCGGGAATCCGTCCATGACGTGATGGAATCGCTGGTCATCGCGATCATCCTCGTCATCATGGTCATCTTCCTGTTCCTGCGCAAAGTCTCGGCGACCGTCATCCCGGCGCTGGCGGTGCCGATATCGCTGATCGCGACGTGTGCGGCGATGTACGCCTTCGGTTTCTCGGTCAACAATATGACGCTGCTGGCGCTGACGCTCGCTGTGGGCTTCGTCGTCGACGACGCCATCGTCATGCTGGAAAACATTGTCCGCCATATCGAAGGCGGCATGAAACCGTTCCAGGCGGCGCTGAAGGGCTCGCGAGAAATCGGCTTCACCATTGTCTCGATCACTTTGTCGCTGATCGCCGTGTTCATCCCGGTGCTGCTGATGGGCGGTATGGTCGGCCGTGTGTTCCGGGAATTCGCGGTGTCGATCTCGGTGGCGATCGTGCTGTCCGGCTTCGTGTCGCTGACGCTGACGCCGATGCTCTGCGCCCGCATGCTCAAGGGCCACAAGCCGGGCGAAGAAGAGAAGCAGAATGTCGTGCTGCGCATTTTCGAGGCGATGTTCAATGCGTGGCTGCGCGGCTACGAGAAGACGCTCGACCTCGTGCTGCGTTTCAAGTCCGTCATGCTCATGGTGACGCTCGCGACCATGGCCGGCACGGTCTATCTCTATGTCGTTATCCCGAAGGGCTTCTTCCCGAGCGAGGACATCGGCTTCATCTCAGCCACCATCGAAGGGCCATCGGACATTTCGTTCAAGGCGATGATGGAGCGGCAGACCAAGATCGCCGAAATCGTCCGCAAGGATCCGGCGGTCGAATATATCAACTGGACGGTTGGTGTCGGTGGCCCGAACTCGACCAACAACAAGGGCAATATCTTCATCGCGCTGAAACCGAAGAAAGTGCGCAACGAGACCGCGGCCGAGATCATACCGCGCCTGCGCCGCAGCACGCAAACCGTCGTCGGCATGAACACGTTCTTCCGGGCGGTGCAGAGCATCAATCTCGGCGGCCGCATCGGTGCTGCCGAATTCCAGTACACGCTGCAATCCAGCGATCAGGCGCAGCTTTATCACTGGGCGCCGTTGATGAAGGAGAAGATCGCGCAACTGCCGATCCTGCGCGACGTCAACAGCGATCTCTATCTGTCGAACCCGCAGATCGCCATTGAAGTCGATCGCGAGAAGGCGGCGTTCTACGGCATCTCGGTCGATCAGATCCGGCAGGAGCTGTACAACGCCTATGGCACGCGGCAGGTGTCGACGATCTACACGGCGTCGAACGACTATCAGGTCATTCTCGAGACCAAGCCGGAATTCCAGGTCGATACGTCAGGCCTCGACAAGATTTTCCTCAAGACCGCCGCACCCAATCCAAATGCCATCGCGGCCGGTGGCGGCGTCACCGGATCAAGCAATCCGACCGGCGCCTCGGTGCCGCTCAGCGCCGTGACACGGCGCGTCAGTTCGGTGGGGCCGTTGCAGGTCAACCACCAAGGCCAGCAGCCGTCTGTGACGATTGCGTTCAACCTCGCGCCCGGCGTGTCGCTCGGCACCGCGACCGACGCGATCCAGCAGATTGAGCGTGAAGCCAATCTGCCGCCGCAGATCGGCTCCGGCTTCCAGGGCAATGCGCAGGTGTTCCAGGATTCGCTGAAGGGGCAGGGCGTGCTGGTGCTAGCGGCGGTGTTCGCCGCTTACGTCGTGCTCGGCATTCTGTACGAGAGCTTCATCCACCCGATCACCATCATCTCCGGCCTGCCATCGGCGGGTGTCGGCGCGCTGCTGACCTTGATGGCGTTCAGGATGGATCTGTCGGTGATCGCGATGATCGGCATCGTCATGCTGGTCGGCATCGTCAAGAAGAACGCGATCATGATGATCGACTTCGCCCTCGACCGGCGCCGTGTCGGCCTGTCGGCGGAGGCGGCCATCCGCGAAGCCTGCTTGCTGCGCTTCCGGCCGATCATGATGACGACCTTCGCCGCCATCTTCGGCGCGTTGCCGATCGCGCTCGGCGCCGGCGCCGGCGCTGAACTGCGCCAGCCATTGGGCATTGCCGTGGTCGGCGGCCTGGTCGTGTCGCAGCTGCTGACGCTCTACATCACGCCGGTGGTCTATATTTACATGGACCGCTTCGACCGCATGCTGAAGCGCAAGCTCGAGCCGCAGGTCGAAGAGGTACACGACCGGCCGGCGGCGGTGGCGGCGGAATAGTTAGAGCGCGAAGCTCGTCCCGCAGCCGCAGGCGGCAACCGCCTTCGGATTCTTGATCTTGAAAGAGGCGCCGATCAGGTCGTCGACGAAGTCGATTTCCGAGCCGGCCATATAATTCACCGATACCGAATCGATCAGCACTACGGCGCCATTGCGGGCGATCACCAGGTCGTCGTCGGTCTTGGCCTTTTCCATGTCGAATTTGTACTGGAAGCCCGAGCAGCCGCCGCCTTCCACGCTGACGCGCAGCATGGTGCCTTCCGGCTCCTTCTTGAGGATTTCGGCCACTTTTTGCACAGCGCGGTCGCTGACGGTGACGCTTTCGAGCATGGTTGCGGCTTTCCTGTTGGCAGTGCCACTGCCAGTTAGTTAAGTGCGTCCACGCGCAACGTCAATGCGCCCCAAGGCATCCTCATGGCGACCGAAACCGGCCGTAACCGCGCAATCTTTGCCGCCGACCCCAGGCAAAGCCGGGGCCGGCTGAAGCCTGAGCCGAACAGCCCGACCCGCAACGACTTCCGCCGCGATTGCGACCGGATCATCCACTCGACCGCTTTCCGCCGGCTCGCGCATAAGACGCAGGTCTTCGTCTATCACGAGGGCGACCATTACCGGACGCGCCTGACCCATACTTTGGAAGTCGCCCAGATCGCCCGTTCGCTGGCCCGTGCGCTTGGCCTCGACGAGGACCTCGCCGAGGTGCTGGCTTTGGCGCATGACATTGGCCATCCGCCCTTCGGAC
This sequence comes from Pseudolabrys sp., assembly GCA_030655215.1. Taxonomy (GTDB): domain Bacteria; phylum Pseudomonadota; class Alphaproteobacteria; order Rhizobiales; family Xanthobacteraceae; genus Pseudolabrys. Next base: position 10,728 of record JAURVZ010000087.1, read on the forward strand.
ACGCTGGCGAGCGTGCGCTCGACCGGGCGCTCGCGGGCCATGGCGGCTTCGATCACAATGCGCAAGCCTTGCGCATCGTCACTGATCTGGAGCGCCGCTACGCTCAGTTCGACGGCCTCAATCTGACCTGGGAAACGCTGGAAGGCCTGGTCAAGCACAATGGCCCGCTGACCACGCGCGACGGAAAGCCTTATGGCCGCCATGCCGAGCACGGCGTGCCGGAGGCGATCACCGCTTATTGCCGCATCCATGATCTCGAACTGTGGTCGCAGCCTTCGGCTGAGGCGCAGATCGCAGCCTTGGCCGATGACATCGCCTATGACGCACATGACATTGATGACGGCCTGCGCGCCGACCTGTTCACGCTCGGCGATATTGCCAGCGTGCCGTTCATTGGTGGGATCGTCAGTGAGATCCAGGCGCTCTATCCCTCGCTTGAGCCAGCCCGCCGCGTGCATGAAGTCGTCCGCCGCGTCATCACCCGCATGATCGAGGATGTCATCGTCGAGAGCGGCAAGCGGCTGACCGCGCTCAATGCGCAAAGCGCCGCCGACATTCGCAATGCGAAAGACACCGTGATTGCCTTCTCAGCCGCCATGGCCGCGGCCGACAAGGGCATCAAGGGCTTTCTCTATCCGCGCATGTATCGGCACAGCCGCGTCATGCGGGTGATGGACGAGGCGGAGTGCGTCATCGCCGATCTCTTTGCCCACTTCACGGCGGCGCCGGCCGATCTGCCGCCGGAGTGGAGCGATGGCTTTGCCCAGCTCGACGATGGCGCGCGCGCCCGCCGCATCGCCGATTACATCGCCGGCATGACCGACCGCTACGCGCTGGTCGAACACGCGCGTTTCTTCGCCCGCACGCCGGAACTCCGCTGAGGAACTCGCCACAGTTAAGGAGGCGTAAACGTAGTCCGTCAAATTGCCGATGCGAGCGGTATTATTCTGCAACGCGGCCGGGTTAGTGAGTATCGGGGTATCGTTTCCGGGGATTGCCGTTGCCGACATCGCTCATTCCAAGGCAATCCAGCGCGCCGATGAAACGGCTGATTGCGCTCGGTCTGGCCATTACCATCGGCTTTTCCACGATCTGCGCCGTGGTTCTGCATGAAAGCCGCAATCGCGACCAGGAGCAGGCGCGCCGGTCGGCGGTGAATCTCGTCACCACCATTGGCTCCGAAGTCGCCCGCAATTTCGAACTCTACAATCTCTCTCTCGAAGCCGTGGTCGATGGGCTGAACCTGCAGGGCGTGTCGCAATTGACGCCGCAAGTGCGCCAGATGCTGCTGTTCGATCGTGCCGCATCGGCCAAGGACATGGGCTCGATCTTCGTCATCGACAAGCAAGGCACGGTGATCCTCGACTCACGCACCGAAGCGCCGCGGCCCGAGAGTTTCGCCCAAAGCTATTTCTTCAAGGTGCATCAGGGCGTTGCCGACGCCGGCGCCTATATCAGCACGCCCTGGCGCCAGCCCGACGGCGAATATGTCATCGCCATCAGCCGCCGCGTCTCCGATTACAATGGCAACTTTATCGGCGTCGTCGCCGGCACGTTGCGCTTGCGATACTTTACCAAGATTTTCGAGAAGCTCGACGTCGATCCGCGGTCGTCTTTGATCCTCGCGCGCGAGGACGGTTCGATCGTCACGCGCAATCCGTTCGTGGCCGACATCATCGGCATGAATGTCAGCAAGACGCCGATCTTCAAGCGCATTTCGGAATCGCCAGAGGGCTCGTTCGAGATGACCGCCGGCATTGACGGCGTCCAACGCCTGTATGTGTATCGTCGCATCGGCGACCTGCCGCTGATCGTCTCATACGGTCAGGCGGTGAGCGCGATCTACGCGAACTGGCAGCGCGAGGCGATTATCATCGGCATTTTGCTGCTGGGGCTGTGCGCCACCAATGTCGCGTTGATCGTCTTCCTCGCGCGCGCGCTCAGGCGCAGCGCCAAGGCCGAGTACGACTACGCCGTCATGGCGACGACTGACGCGCTGACCGGCCTTTGCAACCGGCGGCGCTTCGACGACTCCATTGAACTGGAATGGCGGCGCGCGCAACGGCGTCAGTTGCCCATGTCCCTACTGCTCATCGATGCTGACCGCTTCAAGAGTTTCAACGACAAGTTCGGCCACCAGGCAGGCGATTATGCGCTGAAGGCTTTGGCTGAATGCATCGATGGCGCCAGTCGGCGGGCCGAAGATCTCTGCGTCCGCTTCGGCGGCGAGGAGTTCGCTGTGCTGCTGCCGGAGACGAGCCTGGAAGACGCCATCGTTGTGGCCAACAATATTCAGGCTCGCGTCGCTTCGTTGCGCGCGATGCAAAACGGCCGTCCGGATTCGACGCCGACGCTCAGCATTGGCGTTGCCTGCATGGTGCCGTTCCAGGGCCTGGAGCCTCGCGATCTGGTCAAGGCCGCCGACAAGGCGCTGTACAAGGCCAAGGATACAGGCCGCAACCGCGTCGTCGCGGTCGCGCCGGAGCATCGTACGCTGAAGGTCGTGGCGGCCTAGTGCTTACTGGCGTTCGATGGCGCGTTCGAGCTTGCGGCTGAGATAGAACGACAGGCCGAGGAACACGACCAGCATCACCACGCCAAGGCCGGATGAGGCGTCGCTCATCAGCTTCTCCGACACGGAGCCGAAGGCGTAACCGGCCATCACCACCGCGACGCTCCACAAACCGGCGGCAACGAAGTTCAGCGCCAGGAAAGTCGACCACGGCAGGTTCGACATGCCATAGGCCATCGCCGCGAAGCCGCGAATGCCGTGCGGAAAGCGATGCACCATGATCATCCAGAGGTAATGCTTGTCAGTCAGCCGCGCTGCTGTCGCGACCGTGCTCGACAGACGTGGAAACGAGGCCAGTGCCCGCGCGCCGTATTTGCGGCCAATCCAGAATCGGATGACGTCGCCGAAGAAGCTGCCGATCCAGCAGACGATAATCAAGGTGCCGAGGCCCAGAGCACCCGAATGCGCCGCGTAACCTGAGAACAGCCCGAACAGCAGGCTGTGCGAGGCCGCATAAGCGAACATGAAAGTGTAGGCGGCATCGCCATGCTGGCGGATGAGATCGAGAAAGCTCGTCAGGTCGGTTGGAAACATCAAGGGAAACGGCCTTTACGCTCGTCGCGGCCCCGGCAGCGGGGATCGGCGCGGACGCTACACGCTGGCGCTGTGCGGCGATAGCGCCCTGCGTCGCCGCGACGCAGTGGTCAGAAAACCGTGGCCACCAGCCGCGCCACCTCGACATGGGCCACTTCGATTTCCTTCGTCGTCTTCGGCGAGCCGGTGCAATAGACCGCGACCAGAAGCGGGGCGCGCTGTGGCGGCCGCACAATGCCAATGACATTGACCGAGGCATTGCCGCCGGTGCCGGTCTTGTCGCCGATCTGCCAGCCCGACGGCAGGCCCGCGCGCAGGCGCGTGTCGCAGGTCCTGCAGCCGGCCAGCCAGCGCTCGGCTTGTGCGCGCGACGATTCCGAGAGGACCGGGCCGAGCAAGATCTTCTGCAGGCTTTGCGTTACCGCGTGCGGCGTTGTGGTGTCGCGCGGGTCGCCGGGGATGGCGGTGTTGAGCGTCGGCTCATTGCGGTCGAGGCGAGTCTTGTCATCGCCGATTGCGCGCATGAATGTCGTCAGGCCCTCAGGCCCGCCAAGTTCGCGCAGCATCAGATTGCCGGCGACATTGTCGCTCCATTCGACAGCGGCGGCGCAAGCCTCACCGAGCGTCATGCCGCCATTCGCGAGATGCTTCTCGGCCACCGGTGCGTAGGGGATGATGTCGCTGGCACTGAGCGGCATGCGCTGGTCGAGCTTCGCCTGTCCGGCATCGACCTTTTTCAGCACCGCGGCGGCGGCGAGAAACTTGAATGTGCTGCACATCGCGAATTGCTCGTCGGCGCGGTGGCCGATCGATGTGCCGCTGCCGCTGTCGAGAACCGCGACGCCCATGCGGCCGCCGATGCGTGCTTCAATGGCGGCGAACTTTGCTTCGGTCGCCTTGATGTCGGCGGCGCTTAGGCCGGCGGCTTGCGCCGGAATCGGCAGCGCGGCTGCAATCGCGCCGGCAAGGACAGTGCGGCGGGTGAGTGTGAGGGGCATCGGGCGCTCCAGAGATTGAGCGGTGGAGAGTGGATCAAACCTTGTCCGAATTCAGGCGGTGATATTCCGTCACCCTGAGGTGCGAGCGTAGCGAGCCTCGAAGGGCGACGGCCGCGCCAGAAGGGCCGTCGCCCTTCGAGGCTCGGCCGGAAGGCCTCGCACCTCAGCGACTGTGTTCTTCGTCAAGCGATTTGCCATGGTTTTTTGTCCCTGAGCATGGCGTTGAGGATGGTGAGGATCTTCCGGGCGACGGCGATCAGGGCGACCATCTTCGGCTTACCGGCGGCGCGCA
>JAURVZ010000070.1 GCA_030655215.1 Pseudolabrys sp.
CGACCTCGTCCTGCTGCGCTCCGACGGCAACCCGACATACATGCTGGCCGTGGTGGTCGATGACCATGACATGGGCGTCACCCACATCATCCGCGGCGACGATCACCTGACCAATGGCGCCCGGCAGAAGCAGATCTATGAAGCGCTCGGCTGGGACGTGCCGGTCATGGCGCATATCCCGCTGATCCACGGCCAGGACGGCGCCAAGCTGTCGAAGCGCCACGGCGCGCTCGGCATCGAGGCCTATCGCAACATGGGCTACCTGCCCGCCGCGATGCGCAATTACCTGGTGCGGCTCGGCTGGTCGCATGGCGACCAGGAAACATTTTCAACCGAGGAAATGATTGCCGCCTTCGACCTGCCGGCGATCGGCCGGGCGCCGGCGCGGCTCGACCTCGCCAAGCTCGACAATCTCAACGGCCATTACATCCGCGCCACCGCGGACGCCGACCTCATCGCCATGCTGGAAGACCTGCTGCCGCATATCGAGGGCGGCAAGGCGCTGGCCGACAAGCTGACGCCGGCGCTGCGCAGCACATTGCTCAACGCCATGCCCGGCCTGAAGGAACGCGCCAAGACCCTGATCGAATTGTTCGAGGCGTCGCGCTTCCTGTGGGCGGCCCGTCCGCTCGAAATCAATGCCGCGGCCAAAGTGCTGCTGACGCCGGAGGCGAAATCCATCGTCGCCGCCTTACTGCCGGACCTCGAGGCGATCGCCGACTGGACCGCGGCCAGTGTCGAAGCCGTAGTCCGCGCCTTCGCCGAACGCACAGGCGTCAAACTCGGCGCCGTGGCGCAACCCCTGCGCGCAGCCTTGACCGGCAAGACTACCTCGCCGCCGATCTTCGACGTCCTCGCCGTGCTCGGTCGCGATGAAAGCCTCGGCCGGCTGCGCGATCTGCAGGCCTGAACCGCACAGCGGAACAGTCCTGAACTTTTCGCAAACTTTACGCGGCAAAACCCTTGGCGGGCCAAAGCCATGCTTATATAGCGGTCAGGCCCGGCCCGTGCTCGATCTTGCAGCGCACACAGGGATGGGCTACCCAAATCGAGGCTGGAAGCCCGAAACGCCACCCCGGCGGAACGCTTCCCGCCCCGCACGATTTCAAGCGCGCGCTGCTCGCTGCCAATCCCGAGGGCTCGACCATGGACGCAAAAACTGAAGCCAAAAAGACCGGCTCGATTACCGTCGGCAACAAGAACTTCGACTTCCCCGTTTACTCCGGCACGATTGGCCCGGACGTCCTCGACATCGCCAAGCTGTACGGCGAAAGCGGCATCTTCACCTACGATCCCGGCTTCACCTCGACGGCAAGCTGCGAATCCAAGATCACCTATATCGATGGCGATGAAGGCGTGCTGCTGTACCGCGGCTACCCGATCGACCAACTCGCCGAGCACGGCGACTTCCTCGAGACCTGCTACCTGCTGCTGTACGGCGAACTGCCGACGCCGGCGCAGAAGTCGGACTTCGACTACCGCGTCACGCGCCACACGATGGTGCACGAGCAGATGAGCCGCTTCTTCCAGGGCTTCCGCCGCGACGCCCATCCGATGGCCATCATGACCGGCTCGATCGGCGCGCTGTCGGCCTTCTATCACGACTCGACCGACATCTCGGATCCGACCCAGCGCATGATCGCGTCGCTGCGCATGATCGCCAAGGTGCCGACGCTCGCCGCCATGGCCTATAAATATTCGGTCGGCCAGCCCTTCGTTTATCCGAAGAACGAACTCGATTACGCGGCGAACTTCCTGCACATGTGCTTCGCCGTGCCGGCCGAGGACTACAAGGTCAATCCGGTGCTGGCGCGCGCCATGGATCGCATCTTCATCCTGCATGCCGACCACGAGCAGAACGCCTCGACCTCGACCGTGCGCCTTGCCGGTTCGTCGGGCGCCAATCCGTTCGCCTGCATCGCGGCCGGGTGCGCCTGTCTCTGGGGTCCTGCCCATGGCGGCGCCAACGAAGCCGCGCTCAACATGCTGTCGGAAATCGGCTCGGTCGACCGCATTCCGGAATTCATCAAGCGCGCCAAGGACAAGAACGACAGCTACCGCCTGATGGGCTTCGGCCACCGCGTCTACAAGAACTACGATCCGCGCGCCAAGATCATGCAGAAGACCTGCCATGAAGTCTTGACCGAACTCGGCATCAAGGACGATCCGTTGCTCGACGTGGCGATGGAGTTGGAGCGTATCGCGCTCTCCGACGAATACTTCATCGAGAAGAAGCTGTACCCGAACATCGATTTCTATTCGGGCATCACGCTGAAGGCGATGGGCTTCCCGGTGACGATGTTCACCGTGCTGTTCGCGGTTGCCCGCACCGTCGGCTGGATCGCGCAGTGGAAGGAAATGATCGAGGACCCGAAACAGAAGATCGGCCGTCCGCGCCAGCTTTATACCGGCGAGGCGTCACGCGACTACACGCCGATCTCGCGCAGGAAGTAGGCTTCGATTATCGAATAAAAAGGGCGGCTCATCGAGCCGCCCTTTTTTCATTCTACAGAAGCGATGCCTTCACCAAGCATACCGCAGCGCGCCCCTGCCCGCATAGCTGCGGGTAACGTTTGAAAACTCGCCATCGAACGTGCCGGACACCGTCCAGCCATTGATGAATTTCATGTCGGCCGACGCGGTCAGCAGCGCCGCGTTTGGCGATTGCGATGCGCCATTGCTGATGAACGTCGCGCCCGGCAGGGCCTGGAACGTCGCCGTTACATTCCGCTCATTGTTGTTGTCGTGCGCCCAGGCAGCGCGGCCGCGTAAGGTCAGCACAGCGTTGTCGATCAAGAAAGACTTGTCGGTGCGCAGGCCAAGTTCAGTGCGCGTTGCGGTGACATTCTTCGACGCATAGTTCAGCGCAAAGGTACTGGCGCCGGACAGCGCGGTCTCGCCATAGCCCGGCAGCGCCAGCGATGTGAACTGCACCGCGGCGTAAGGGGTGACGCCGATCAAAGGCGTTGCGAAGCGATAGCCCCCTTCAAGCCGGCCGGAGAAGGCATTGGCATTGAAGCGGCCCTGCAGCCGGTCGGCGCCGACTGAACGCTCGGTCGTCATATCCTGCCAGCCATAAGCCAGCATGCCGCTGAGATAGGCAGCGCCCATGTTATGCCGGGCGAAAGCGCCCAGTTGAAACAGGTCGGAGCGTCCCGAGCCGGCATCGCCAACGCCGAAATTCGTGCCGCCGCCGGCCAAGGCAAAGCCGGCAATCGTGTCCGGCGTCAGCCTGTAATCCGCGCCGGCGGCCACGCCATAGACCCGGCTGGTCGTCTTGCTCGAGCCGAGCACGGCGTTGCCATCGGTCGTCTGTGAACCGCCAAAGCCTGCAGCCCACAGGCTCCAACGCGCTTCGAAGGGCGCTGCCCGCAACGGCGCCTTGCGGTCGATCGCGGCAAGGGCATTGCTGCGCTTGCGCGCCGAGGTATAAGCCAGGCTCGCATCATCGGCGAAAGGAAGCGCCTGCTGTTGTCACCGCCGCGGTTCTCGATGGTGCGGTCGCCGAGCAGGCCCATGAACTGGTTCATCGCGGAGAAGGTCGTCTGCTGCGATCCGACAGAGGTTTCACCGGCGACCTGCGAGAGCTGCCCGGCGTTCAGCGCCGCAAAAGCCAACGGAATGCCGCCCGTGCTGTTGAAGTAATTGGTCAGCGCGTTGGCGACGTTCTGCTGGTTGGCTGTGAGCACGCCGCCGGGCGTGCTGAATGGATCCGGCGTGAAAGCGAGCACCAGATTGAGAAACACATTGGTCGCGCTGTAGCTCAGCGTCGCAGTGGTGTTGGCCGGCAGGTTGTTGTTGTCGAGTCCGGCGAAGGTCGCGCCGTTCAAGCCGCTGGTCGCGGTCAAGATCGTATATTGCCGGCTCACATAAGCGCCGGCTTGATACTGCGCGTTAACGCGCGCGCCGAACAAGTTTGCAGTGCCGCTCACGGTGAGTGAGTCACTGGCTGCTGGGGCGACGCGGACGACATACTGCGTGCCCGGCGTGAAGACGACCGAGCCATTGACGACCGGCGCGCCCGTGCCGATGGGGGAGCCGGCAAGCGCCGGTGCAAACGTGCTGCTATTGGTGACGAGGATGTCTCCATTGACCGTGCCGCCACCAATGGCATTCGTGCCGCCGGTGAAGTGCACGCCGCGCGCCCGCGCGCCGGCGCCGCCATTGGCGAGGCCGCCATTAATGACGCCGCCGGTATTGTCGATGGTCAGACTGGCGCCGGTGATGCCGATGCCACCATTGCCCGCCATGCCGGGCGAGCCGAGGAAGTCGCCGGTTCCGCCAATGCCGCCGACGCCGCCATTGCCGCCGGAAATGGTGCCGCTGTTGGTGAAGGTCGTGCCCGTCGCTGTAACCTGGACGCCGATGCCGCCGTCGGCGCCGTAGCCGCCGTTACCGCCGCCGGTACCGAATGCCGTCGCCCCGCCGACGCCACCATCGCCGCCGCGGCCGCCGCTGACCGTTCCGGTGTTGCTGCCGCTCGCAGAAACGACAGCGCCGAAACCACCAGCGCCACCGCCGCCGCCGCCACCACCGCCGGTGCTGCCAAGGCCACCCGTGCCGCCGATCCCGCCATTGCCACCGGATACGATGCCGGTGAGCACGGAAGCTGTGCTGCCGTGTGCACCGCCATAACCGCCACCGCCGCCTCCGCCGGACACACCGCCATTGCCGGTGACACCATTGGGGGCGACAGACGTCCCGCCGCTGCCGCCGGCTTCGCCGTCGGCGCTAATACCGCCCGTACCGCCAACAGCGCCGCCGGGGCCGCTACCGCCTCCGCCACCGCCGCCATTGCCGAACTGGCCGGGATTGCCGGTCGAGCCTGGCTGGCCCGCGGTACCGCCAGCGGCGCCCAGGCCGAAATTGTCACTGCCATTGCCACCGCGGCCGCCGTCGGCAAGTGCGGACGTCAGTGCGCCGGGGCCGACGAGCGGAATGGCGAACGATGCAAGACTGGCGAGCGCGGTTGCGGCAAGGAGATGCGAGATGCGCACACGACGCGGTTCCAGCGAACGGATCAACTCGAATGCCAGCATGTCACCCCCGATGCGCGAGCCGCATCGCGGTCTCTGCACGCACAAACGCTGTTGCGCCGGTGCGGCCATGACTGTAGGGGACGCGCGCCGCAACCTGATCTTGATTGATGAAACAGCGCCGGTATCAAAGGCAACGCAACAAATCTGTATAATTTTGTTTGTACCCAGTTCAGTCTTCGACATGCGATGCTGACGGTTTGAAAGACGAAAGTTCCAAGGCTCATGCCCGGCGCATCGACTGACAACAGCGGCGCGGCTGCTAATTCCACTTCGGATAATGTGGAATTAGCATCCGCAAATTCCCCGTTTGCGCATGTGAATTTCCGGTCGGCTTCTGAGATTTCCAATCACCCCCGGTTTCAACAAGCGCATGATTGTCTCGTCGACGGCCTGGCCTCGCTTTACGGCAATGATCGCCGCACGGTGCGCAGCCTGACCGAGTTCGTTCCTGCTGTTTCGTTCATGGTCATCATCTGCCTCGATGCGAATTACGATCCGGAACAACCGGCCACGTTTGTCACGCTCTCGCTTCTGCGCAGCATGCTAAAGATGATGGGCATCACCGATGGCCGCCGCGTTGCCGGCATCGTCAACGGGCTGGAAATGGATGGCTATCTCACGCGCGAGCTTGTGCCGAACGACCGGCGTGCCTATCACCTCAGGCCGACAGAGAAGATGCTGGCCACCGACCGGGAATGGATCGCGGTTTTTCATGCGCCCTTGGCGCTGCTCTATCCGGAAGACCCGGTTTTTAGGGCGGCCGTTGCGCGTGACCCGGCCTATCAAAAAGCCTACCGGCGGATTTCACTGAGCACGTTGAGCTTTGCCAACAAGATTACGCGGGACAATCCGGTCATCAGCTTCTTTCTGGCTCATAGTGTCGGCATACGCATTCTCATGGTGCTGGCCTTGATGGTTCGCGGCAGGACGCCGCCGCGGACACCCGCGGGATTCTATACGGCCACCGCGAAGATCACGAGCGTGTCGCGCACCCATGTCAGCAACCTGATGCAGGAAGCGGCGAACCGCGGCCTTGTGACGCTATCCAATCCACCGGGCCGTTTCGTCGAGATGAAGCCTGTTCTTGAACAGGCGCTGGCGCAGTGGATCAGCGACGCGCTATCAGGCATCGATCTGGTCGCGACAATCGCGAAGGATCAACTGAAGCCGGCAGGCTGAAGCCCGCGCCAGCATGCGTGCGTGACGTCAGGCGATCGTCACAGCCTTACCCTGCTCCGCCGATTGCAGCAGCGCCTCGATCAGCTTCATCACTTTCAATGACTCGCGGCCGCTGACCAGCGGTTCGCGCTTGCTGTCGATGGCGTCGAGGAAGTCGACGATTGATGCTTTGTGCGCGTCATTGGAAAAAGCCATCGGATCGGCGCCGCCGCTCTTCGATGCTTCGCCTGCGTGATGATCGTGGCGGCCGTCGCGGTAATAAATATCGAGCGTCTCGGCGATGAGTGCCGCCGTGCCCTTTTCAAAGGCGATTTCGATGCGCTCGGGAAAGCCCGGATAGGCGGTCGTCGTCGCATCGATGGCGCCGATGGCGCCGTTGGCGAATTCGATACCGCCGGCGACCATGTCTTCGGTGTCGATCTTGCGCTGTGGCGACGTCTTGGCGAAAGCCGTCACCTTGGCGATCGGTCCGGTCAGGCTCTGGAACAGATCGAGCGTATGGATCGCCTGCGTCAGCAGCACGCCGCCGCCGTCACGCGCCTTCATGCCGCGGCCCGGCGTTGCGAAATATTCGGGCGTGCGCCACCAGCGGATCGAGGCCGAGGCCGACACCAGCGCGCCGAGTTCGCCGCTCTGGATGATGGCGCGTAATTTGCGCGAGGCATCGCGGAAGCGATGCTGCAGCATGATGGCGAATGTCTTGTTGGCCTGCTCCATGGCGACGACCGCCTTGGTCGAACGCTCCAAAGTCGCATCGGTCGGCTTTTCCAGCAGCACATGCTTGCCGGCCTTGGCGCATTGCTCGATCAGTTCGAGATGGGTGGTCGGCGGCGTCAGCACCAGCACGGCATCGATGCTGCGATCGGACAGGATCGCATCGAGTGAATCGACGACGTGATGTTTATTGGCGGCAGCGAAAGCCTTGCGGCGCTCGGCGCTGGGCGTGAAGCAGGCGGCGATCTCGACGCGGTCCGGCAGCTCCTCAAGGCTCTTGAGATGCGGCTTGAGCGCCATGCCGAGGCCGATAATGCCAACGCGATGCTTGCTCATTCATTTCCCCCAACGACAAAGATCCCGCCGCGCCTTATGCGCTGTCCGGGCCTTCCAGCTTCGCCAATCAGGCGTGGCCGTTCGATTTTGATTTCAGCTGCGGCGCGGTGGCGCCATCATAGGCCCACTGCACATAGGCGCCGGCCCAGGTGAAGCCGCCTCCGAAGGCCGCCAGCAGCATCTTGTTGCCGGCCTTCAATTGCGGCTCGTAATCCCACAGGCACAGCGGGATCGTCGCATTGGTGGTATTGCCGTATTTATGGATGGTGATCATCACCTTCTCCATCGGCAGCTTCATCTTCTCAGCGGTCGATTCGATGATGCGCTTGTTGGCCTGATGCGGCACCAGCCAGTCGATCATCTCGCCGCGCAGATTGTTGCGGGTGAGGATTTCACCGGCGACTTCGGCCATCTTGGCAATGGCGAATTTGTAAACCGCGGCGCCTTCCTGATGCACATAGTGTTGACGCAGCTTGACGCTTTCGGCCGATGCCGGAATACGGCTGCCGCCGGCCTTCTGATGCAGATGGGTCCAGCCGGCGCCATCGGAACGCACCAGCGAATCCATGATGCCGAAGCCGGTCGTGCTCGGCTCGAGCAGCACAGCGCCTGCGCCATCGCCGAAGATCACGCAGGTGGCGCGGTCGGTGTAATCGATAATCGACGACATCTTGTCGGCGCCGACAACGATGATCTTGCGCGCGCTGCCATTGGCGATGAATTGCGACGCGATGTTAAGCGAATAGAGAAAACCCGAGCACGCCGCCTGCACATCGAACGAGCCGATGTCGCGAATGCCGACCATGTCGCAGATCAGATTGGCGGTGGACGGAAACTGCATATCCGGCGTCGTCGTGGCGCAGATCAGAAGATCGATCTCGCTCGGATCGGTACCGGTCTTTTCCAGCAGGCCACGGACGGCCTCAGCGGCCATATGCGAGGTTCCGAGCCCCTCGCCCTTGAGGATGTGGCGTTCCTTGATGCCGGTGCGCTCGGTGATCCAGGCATCGGTCGTGTCGACCATGCGCGCCAGATCGGCGTTGGTCAGCAGGTCCGGCGGCACATAGCCATGGACGGCGGTAATCGATGCGCGGGCGGGAACGGGCAAAGGGGAATCCAGGGTTTTGTCGTTTATGACGGTGCGATGACCGGAGGGCAAATTACGCTTTCGATGGCGTGGGCGCCACCATTTCAGGCCCCGTTTGGTTAAATGCCACCGGGACTGTGCATTACAAGGGCGGCGGCGCGGTCGCTGGGCGCCTCCCCGCCAATATCCATAATGCGGTCCAGCCGGGCGAATGCCTCGACCTGGAGCCGCCGTTCCGGGGTGTCGGCCAGCAGCGGCAGCAGCGCCGCGCCCAGCGCCTCGGGGGTAGCCTGGTACTGCAGGAGCTGCGGCACGACCTTCTCGCCGATGACGAGATTGGCCAAAATGATGTTGTGCAGGTCGATCAGCGCACGGCCGACGAGTTCCTCAAGGAACGAGACCTTGTAGGCGGCGACCATCGGCACGCCAGCCAGCGCCAGTTCCAGGGTCGAGGTGCCGGACTTGGTCAGCGCCGCCCTCGCCTGGCGGAAGGCCAGATCCTTCTCGGCGGGGTCGGTCACGATGCGGACCGGCACCGGCCAGCTGGCGGTCGCTTCGACCACGGCGGGTGCCAGGCGCGGCACCGAGGGCACCACGACATCCAGTGCGCCGACACGGGCGGCAACGTGCCCGACAGTGGCGCCGAATACCTCTGCCATGCGGCGGATCTCGCCACCCCGGCTGCCGGGCAGCACCAGCAGTACCGGCGGATCGCTCAGGCGGCGGGCCGCCTCCTCCGCATTCGGGCGCAGCTCATGCACCCGCTCGCCGAGCGGATGGCCGACAAACGTGCAGGACGGCCCGCCGAGGCGTTGCATCGCCGCCGGCTCGAAAGGCAGCAGCGCCAGCACATGATCGACGTAAGCCTTCATGGCCCGGGCGCGCCACGGCCGCCAGGCCCAGACCGACGGGCAGACGTAATCGATGATGCGGATATGCGGCGCGCGGGCCCGCACCTGCCTGGCGACGCGGTGCGTGAACTCGGGGCTGTCGATAATCACCAACACATCCGGATTGGCGGCAATCACGGCATCCGCCGTTTCGCGAATGCGCCGCAGGACTTTCGGCAGGCTCATGGCAATGGCGGCAAAGCCGATGATCGCCAAATCGCCGAGCGGAAACAGGCTCGGCACGCCTTCCGCAGCCATATGGCTGCCGCCGACGCCGGACAATCGGACGGTTGGGTCGAGGCGACGCAAGGCGGGGATGAGCGCGGCGCCAAGCCGGTCGCCGGACTCTTCGCCCGCGACGAGAAAGATGTTCATGGCTTTACGCCGGCGACGAAGATGCCGGCGCGATCGGCGGCCAGCACCAGTTGCTCCGGCTCGGCGACGATCGCTTGACCGGCAGTAACGGCCATGCCGGCCAGCCCGGCGGCAGCAACGCATTCCACGGTGCGCGGGCCGATCGACGGCAGATCGAAACGATGGTCCTGGTTCGGCTTCGCTGCCTTGATCAGCACGCCTTTGCCGCTAGCGGCGTGAATGCGGCCATTGCGGCGCAGTTCGGCGATACGGGCCAGCATAGCGTCCGTGCCCTCTGCCGCCTCAACGGCAATGATGTGCTTGTCGGCAACGACGACAGCCTGGCCGATGTCAAAGCGGCCGGCGGTGTGCAAGTAATCAAGACCGAGCGCGATGTCGGCGCGCGCGGCCTCATTCACCGCAACACGGCCGAGCTGGCCTTCCGGCATCAGAATTTCCGGCGCGACTTCATGCGCGCCGAGCAAACGAAAGCCGTGCTCTTCCATCCAGCCGCCAATGCTGGTCAGCAGATGATTGTCGCCGCCGCGGAACGCCGCATAGACACGCGGCAGCGCCGACAGGACATGAAAATCGGGACGGACTTTCCAGACCGATGGCCGCGTCAGCGAGCCGATGAACACCAGATCGCGGCATCCTTCGGCGCGCGCAAGCTTCAGGAATTTGCCGACCTGGCCCATATAGAGCCAATGCTGCTTGTGCTGGCCGAAGCTTTCCGGCTCCGCCGCACCGACCAGCGGAAACAGGATGACGCGACGGCCGCGCGCAGACACATGATCGGCCACTGCGAGAGGTAAACTGCCGCCGCCGCACATCAACGCAAGCGGGCTTTGCTCACTTGCATTGGGCGTTGCGGTCATGCGTCGGTGTCCGCCTCGGCGCGGTTGATGGCCATGGTAAAGGGACGTTTGCCGGCGCGGATGAATTCGAAGATGCGCGCGACCAGCGCATTGTCTGGATAGGACGCGGCGACACGTTCGATGCGGCCGCGGAATTCGCCTTCGCCGAAGAACAGGTCCTGATAGGCCGAACGGACACCATGGATTTCTGGCTTGGACAGACCGCGCCGGCGCATGCCGACAACATTGAGGCCGACGAGGAACGCCAGCGGCCCTTGCGCCATGCCGAACGGAATGACATCGGCGCGCACACCGCTCATGCCGACGATCATCGCGCCCTCGCCGATGCGCACGAACTGCCGCACCGCGACATTGCCGCCGAACACGACCTTGTCACCGACGGTGACATGGCCGCCGAGCATGGTGTTATTGGCGAAGATGACGTTGTTGCCAACGTTGCAGTCGTGGCCGATATGCGTGCCGACCATCAGGAAACACTTGTCACCGACTGAGGTCAGCGCCCGGTCATCTTCTGTGCCGGTGTTCATCGTCACGCTTTCGCGGATGTCGCAATCGGCGCCGACGGTCAGCTTGGTCGGGCCGCCGCGGTAGCTGTAGGACTGCGGCGGCGAACCGAGCGAGGCGAAGGGGCGAATGCTGGTGCGCGGGCCAATGCTGGTATGGCCTGTGACGCTGACATGGCCGATCAGCTTGCAGTTATCGCCGATCGAGACGTTCGGCCCGATCGTGCAATAGGGCCCGATCTGCGCGCCCTGCCCGATGACGGCGCCGCTCTCGATCCGCGCTGTCGGATCGATCTTGGTCTCAGTCGTCGACATGACGTTCATCGGTCGGAAATCATCGCGCCGAGATCGGCTTCGGCGACGATGACGCCGTTGACCTTGGCTTCGCCGTGGTACCACCACATGTTCTTGCGCCGGTTGGTGCGCGTCATGTGGAATTCGACAGTGTCGCCGGGCACGACCGGCTTGCGGAATTTGCACTTGTCGATGGTCAGAAAGAACACCGATTTCGGCTGGCTCGACGATGTCGAGGTGATGCAGAGCACGCCGGCGGTCTGCGCCATGCCTTCGATCAGCAGCACACCGGGGAAAATCGGATTGCCGGGAAAGTGGCCCTGGAACTGCGGCTCGTTGATGGTGACGTTCTTGATGCCGATACCGAACTCGTCGCCGCGAATGTCGATGACGCGGTCAACCAGCAGGAACGGATAGCGATGCGGCAGCATCTGCATAATGACGGAAATATCGGCCGCTTCGATTTTCTTGACGACTTCATCCATGGAAATTTCTCACTCGTCGGCCGCGGAAGCGGCGCCGTTCTTTCCGAGCGCAAGCCGCTCGAGCGCCATAACCTCTCGAAACCATTGCTTCACAGGCTTGGCCGGCGTGCCGCCCCAACGCGCGCCTGGCGGCACATTGCCGTTGACGTTGCTGGTCGCCGCGATCTGCGCGCCCTCGCCGATCGTAACATCGTTGACGACACCAACACTGGCGCCGAGCACAACGTAATCTTCAAGCGTCGAACTGCCTGCAATGCCGGACTTTGCCACCACGATACAATGCCGCCCGATGCTGACATTGTGGCCAATCTGCACAAGATTGTCGATCTTGGTGCCCTCGCCGATGACGGTGTCACGAATGCCGCCGCGGTCGATCGCGGTGCCGGCGCCGATTTCGACATCGTCCTGAATAATGACACGGCCGACCTGCGGCACCTTCTGGTGCGTGGCGCCCATGACAAAGCCGAAGCCGTCCTGGCCAATATGGCAACCGGGATGAATGATGACGCGGTCGCCGACCAAGGTGTTGGTCAGCACGGCGCCGGAGCCGATCGAGCAATCGCGGCCAATGCGGACATCGGTGCCGATGACGGCGGTGGCGCCGATGATGGTGCCGCTGCCGATCTCGGTGCGCGGGCCAATGACAGCGCCCGGCTCGACGGTGACGCCGCTTTCCAGCCGCGCCGTCGGGTCGATATGCGCGCTGGCGATAGCGCCCGGTGCCGCCAGCGAGGACGGTCGCAGCGATTGCGGAAACAGAGTGCGCGCAACTTTGACGAAAGCCTTGAACGGCTCCTTGACGACCAGCGCGGTCACGCGCGGCGGCAGTTCCTTGGCGAGCACGGCGCTGGTCAGGCAGACGCCGGCATGCGTTGCCGCAGCCGCGGCCGTGAAGCGCTTATTATCGAAGAAGGCAATGTCGGTGGGTGACGCGCGGTCGAGCGGCGCGACATTGACGATCTGACGCGCGCGCGCCGCCCCTTGCGGAGCGGCGGCGCCTGTCAGTGCAACGATCTCGTCAGTAGAGAGACCGCGCGTTTCGCGTAGGAATACCGGCTCGCTCATCCCGCAAGTGCCGCTCCGCTCACTGCAGCGACGATTAGAACTTCGTGCCGCCACCGAACCGGAAGATCTGCGTCTTGTCGCAAACCTGGCCGCCACCGATCGACGTTTCGCAGTACTTCTTGATCGGGTAAGCGAGGTCGAAGCGCAGCGGTCCGAGCGGCGAATCCCAGATCAAACCAACGCCGACCGAGGAGCGGATCATGCTGGCATCGCCCAGACCGACCTGCAGGGTTTCATTGGTCACACCTGGCCAGCTGGTCGGACCCTTGTAGCCCCAGACCGAACCGGCATCGGCAAAGGTCGCAAACTTGATGCCGATTTCCTTCGGCAGGAAGTACAGCGGCGTCTGGAACTCGACGCTGGTGCCCCAGAACATGGTGCCGCCGAGCGCGTCATTGTTGGTGCCGCTGGTCAGATCGCGCGGGCCGATGCCACCGGGCGCAAAGCCACGGACCAGGTTCGGGCCCATCTGGAAGTGATCAAGCATACGAATATCCTTGCCGCCCCAGGCGCCAATATGGCCGCCCTGAAGCTTGAGGACACCGACGATATCCGGCAGCACTTCGTAGTAATTGCGGATTTCACCGGTCGAACGGATGAAGTTCACGTCACCGCCGACACCGGCGAAGTCCTGCGTGATGCTGGCAACGAGGCCGGAGGTCGGCGTCTTGTTGTTGTCCAGCGTATTGTAGGTCGTGGTGTAGCCCAGCATCGAGACCATCACCGGGCCCTGTGCCAGTTCCTTACGAACTGCGAGCGAGGCCTCGCCGTTCGCGTAGCAACCCGGCGCCGTGTTCGTCAGCGAACAGTCCTTGTACTGGCTCGGCAGGGTGATTTCCTGACGATACAGCGTATAGCGCGGCGCGAAGGTCAGTTCTTCGGTCAGCGCGAAGCCGAGCTTCAAGTTGCCGCCGATCGACTTGGTGTCATACGACACCGAGTTCGAGGCCTGGTTTTCCTTGGCAAAAAGATCGATGCCGCCAGCCATGCGATAGCCGAGCAGGAACGGCTCGACGAAGGACAGTTCAACACCGCGGGTCCGCTGACCGTAGGTCACCGACGCCTTGGCGAACTGGCCACGGCCCATCAGGTTGCGGTCGGCGACGCTGGCTTCAGCGATGAAGCCGTCAGCGGTCGAATAGCCGCCGGCGATCGAGAACTCGCCCGTGGCCTTCTCTTCGACGTCGACGTTGACGACGACGCGATCCGGCGCCGAGCCCGGCTCGTTTGTGATCTTGACCACCTTGAAGTAATCGAGGTTCTTCAGGCGGCGTTCGGCGCGATCGATCAGCGCGCGGTTATAGGCATCGCCTTCGCTGAGGTCGAACTCGCGGCGAATGACATAGTCACGCGTACGGATGTTGCCGCGAACATTGATGCGCTCGATATAGGCGCGCTGCCCTTCGTCGACGACGAAAGCCAGGTTGATGGTGCGGGCCTCGGGGTTGCGGTCGCCGCGGGGACGGACAGTGGCGAAGGCGTAGCCGCGCTTGGAGGCTTCCACCGTCATCTGCTCGACGCTCTTCTCGACGAGATCGGCGTTGTAGATGTTACCCGAGCTCAGGCGGACCGAGTTACGCAAGGTCGCCGGCTCGATCGCGCGGACGTTCGACACGACATCCACGGTACCGACGCGGTACTGGTTGCCTTCGTCGATGTTGAAGGTGATCGTGAAGCCCTTCTTGACCGGGTCATATTCGCCAACCGCCGAAACGATGCGGACGTCGGCATAGCCGTTCTTCAGGTAGAAACGGCGCAGCAAGTCGCGGTCGGCTTCGACGCGATCCGGATCATAGATGTCAGTGGTCTGCAGGAAGGAGAGGAAGTTGCTCTCCGAGCTCTTGATGACTTCCTTCAGGCGGCCATACGAGTAAGCCTTGGCGCCGACGAACTTGATGTCCTTGACGCCGGTCTTCTCGCCTTCCTTGATTTCAAAGACGAGGTCGACGCGGTTGTTCGGCAGTTCGATGATCTTCGGCGTCACGATGACGTCGAAACGGCCGCTGCGCTGATAGATCTCGATGATGCGCTGCACGTCGGCCTGAACGGTCGGCTTCGACAGCGTGCCGCGCGGCTTCGACTGCACTTCGACCTTCAACTGGTCGTCTTTGGCCTTCTTGTTACCTTCGAAGGCGACGCGGTTCAGTACCGGGTTCTCGACCACGGAAACGACCAGGCGGCCGCCGGCATTATTGATGCGGACGTCGGAAAACAGGCCCGTCGCGTACAGCGCCTTGAGGCCTTCGTCGATTTCATTGGGGCCGAGACGGCCGCCGGGGCCGGGACGGAAATAGGAACGGACAGTGTCCGATTCGACGCGGCGGTTGCCTTCAACCACCACGGAACTGGCCTGCGCATAGGCGGCGCCAGTCGAAACAAGCGTCGTGACGCCGGCCCCGCCAAGGAGACCGCCGATGACCGCGAAATTTAGGGCAAGTCCCCGAACCACCCGCACACAAAGTCTCATGCGCTACGCGCCCTTATTCCTTGGAGAATGCCGCTTTTGACGGCAACTCCACTTCTATCCTACGGCCAAAGCCGCTGCGCACCCGAGACTCTCGGGCAACATTAGTCTGCTTTGTACAGCGTTTTCCAACCACTGCAAACGAAACCGCCAAGCCGAGTTTCCCTTTCCCCTCATTAAGTTGCCTATAGGCAACGATCGAAAAGAGGGGTCAGGACGTGGCCAGATGCAGGATGTCATTAAAGGTTGCAAAAATCATCAACATTAGGACGATTGCGAGCCCCACGCGGAACCCATACTCCTGTGCCCGCTCGGACAAAGGACGGCCTCTCAGGGCCTCGATGGCATAGAACAAAAGGTGTCCGCCATCGAGCAACGGAATCGGAAACAGGTTCAACAGGCCGATCGAGACCGACAAAACCGCCGTCAGATTGATCAGGGGGCCGAATCCCCCGACCGCAACCTCCCCTGACACCTGGGCGATTCGGATCGGCCCGCCGAGCTGGTCGGGCGAGTTCCGGCCTGTGAAGATGCCGCCGATGTAGGAGAAGGTAGTGTCGACGATGATCCAGGTCTGCTTGGCACCGGCGCCGAGGGCGGCGAGAGGCCCGAGCTTCTCGGTCGTCGCATCGCCCGCCGCCACCGACCGGCTGATGCCGAGGACGCCGAGCTGGTTGCCCATCTTGTCCTTCTTCAGCTGCGGGATCGCCTGCAGGGTCAGGAGCTGCTCGCCGCGCTTGACCTCGACCGCCAGCTTCTGGTCGGCGCTCATGCTGACGATGCGCTGCATGTCGGAGAAAGTATCGATCCGGGCGCCATCAATGGACAGGACCAGATCGCCCGGCTGGAAACCAGCTTTCTCCGCAGCGCCGCCCTCGATAACGGCGTCGACCCGGGCCTGCATGCTCGGCTTGCCGACGATCATGAAGATCGCGGCAAAGATGACGATGGCCAGGATGAAATTGGCAATCGGCCCGGCCGCGACCACGGCGGCGCGCTTGGCGACCGATTTATGGATGAAGCTGACGTTGCGCTCGGCTTCCGTCATGGTCGACGCCGCCGCGTGGTCCGGCACGCTCGCCGCGTTCTCGTCGCCGAAGAACTTCACATAGCCGCCGAGCGGAATGGCCGAGATCTTCCAGCGCGTGCCGTGTCTGTCGTTGAAACCGACGATTTCGGGGCCGAACCCCAGCGAAAACACCAGGACCTTGATGCCGCACCAGCGCGCTACCAGGAAGTGGCCGAGTTCATGGAAGAACACCACGACGGTGAGCACGAAGAGGAATGGCACGATGTAGCCGGCCACGCCGCCGCCGAATGAGCCGAGGCTCCCCAAGATATCCGTCATCAAAATCCTCGTCCCGGCCTTCAGGCCGTCAGCAATAGTCGCGAAAGGTTACTAGGATGCCTTTACGGCATTATTGAGCAAGTGCCCCCGACAGGTCTTTCGCCAGACTTCTCGCAATATGGTCAACGGCCAGGGCGGCGTCGATGCTGGCCGGGTCGGTCAAAAGGCCGCGGGCGTCAGCCGCCTCCAGCGTTTTCTCGACCAAGGTGGCGATGGCCAGGAACGGGATGCGGCCGGCAATAAACGCGGCTACGGCGATCTCGTCGGCGGCGTTCAGCACGGTCGGCGCCGCCCCGCCCTTGATCATGGCCTCGCGGGCCAGCCTGAGCGCCGGGAAGCGGACGGTGTCCGGCTCCTCGAAGGTCAGGCTGCCGAGCTTGGCGAGGTCGAGCCGCGGCGCCGGGCCGTCGATCCGCTCCGGCCAGGCCAGACAATGCGCGATCGGCACCCGCATGTCAGGCGGACCGAGCTGCGCCACGACCGAGCCGTCGCGGAATTCGACGAGGCCATGCACCGCCGATTGCGGATGCACCAGCACGTCGATCTCGGACGGCTTCAGGGCGAACAGGTGATGCGCCTCAATGACTTCGAGGCCCTTGTTCATCAAGGTCGCGGAATCGATGGTGATCTTCGGGCCCATCGACCAGTTTGGATGCTTGAGCGCCTGCTCCGGCGTGGCTTGCCTGATGGCGTCGAGCGTCCAGGTGCGGAACGGACCGCCCGACGCGGTGATGATGACGCGCAACACGTCCTCGCGACGGCCGGCACCTAAC
The DNA here is from genome assembly GCA_030655215.1 of Pseudolabrys sp. Lineage (GTDB taxonomy): Bacteria > Pseudomonadota > Alphaproteobacteria > Rhizobiales > Xanthobacteraceae > Pseudolabrys. Next base: position 17,410 of record JAURVZ010000070.1, read on the forward strand.
GCCTGAAACAGCGCATTGTGTTCGCTGTCGACCGGCAGCACCGTGGCGTTGAATTGCGCGGCGGCGCGCATGAACAGTGCGCCGGCGCAGACCAGGCATTCCTTGTTGGCGAGCGCGACCGTAGCGCCGCGTTCAATTGCCGCCATGGTTGGCTTGAGGCCGACCGCGCCGGAGATCGCCGCCATCACCCAGTCGGCCGGATGTTGGGCGGCTTCGATCAGGGCCTGTTCGCCGGCGGCGGCTTCAATGCCGCTGCCGGCGAGCGCTTCCTTCAGCGCGTTATAGCAATCAGGATCGGCGATGACGGCGATGCGCGCGTGGGTATCGCGCGCGACTTGTGCCAAAGCCGTGACATTGCTGCCGGAGGCGACGGCTTCAACGCGAAAGCGATCCGGATTGCGTTTGATCAAATCGACCGTCGAGGCGCCGACCGAACCGGTGGCGCCGAGAATGGTCACGCTGCGCGGCGCACTTACCATACCAGCAAGCCGCTCGCCGGATTGCTGAACCCGCCACGCGATGCGCCGATGATGAAAGCAAGCAGCGCCGCCGCCCAGAAGCCATCAAGGCGATCCATCACGCCGCCATGACCGGGAATGAGCTGGCTCGAATCCTTGACGCCGAATTTGCGCTTGATGAAGGACTCAAACAGATCGCCGGCTTGCGCGCAGGCCGACAGCAGCAGCGCGATGATCGCAATCGGCATGAGGCTCGGCAGTTTGAAAACATTGGCGACAACAACAGCAACAATGATCGCGCCGGCCGTGCCACCAATCGCGCCGGACCATGTCTTCTTCGGGCTGACGCGCGGCATCAGCTTCGGCCCGCCAATTGCGCGGCCGACGAAGTAGCCGAAAATGTCGGTCGACCAGACGATGCCGAACAAAAGGAAGATCGACAGCAATCCATAGCCCACGTCAGCGCGCAGCCAAACCGGCGCGACGAACAAGAATGCTGCGTAAAAGAAGCCGGCGACAATCCAGACCGGACCTTTGACCAGCCGCGTCCATTCCCACAGCACCGCAATGGCGGCGATCGCCCACATCAGCGTGAAGGCCCAGCCGCCATAATAGGTCGCGGCCAAGGCCAGCGGCATCAGCACGCCAGCGGATATGATACGGAGCGTCAGGTTGCTCATGGCCGGTTGCGCGCTGGGCCCGGGCTCTGTCACGCGCTCAGGATCCAGCCTGGGCGGTTTTTGCGGTCAGTCCGCCAAAGCGGCGCTCGCGCTGCTGGTACTCGCGGATCGCGCCTTCGAGAACAGCGCGGTCGAAGTCCGGCCAATGCACCGGCACGAAGACGAGTTCGCTATAGGCCGATTGCCACAAAAGGAAATTCGACAGCCGCTGCTCGCCGCTGGTGCGGATGACCAGATCGGGATCGGGCAGATCGGGCGCGTCGAGAAAGCCGCCGAGCGTATCGATCGTAATGTCTTCCGGCTTGAGTTTGCCTTGCGCCACGTCCTCGGCCATGCGCTGCGCGGCGCGGGCGATTTCCTGGCGCGCGCCGTAATTGAAAGCGACGACCAATGTCAGCCCGGTATTGTCCTTGGTCAGTTCTTCGGCTTCGACCAGCAGGCGGCCAATGTCGGCCTCAAGCCCTGCCCGCTCGCCGATGATGCGCACGCGCACGCCGCTCTTGTGCAGCTCAGCCAGATCGTTGCGAATGAAGCGGCGCAGCAGTCCCATCAATTCGCCGATTTCAGCGGCGGGCCGCGACCAGTTTTCTGAGCTGAACGAGAAAACCGTGATGATCTTGACGCCCATCTCGCCGGCCGAACGGATCGTGCGCCGCAAGGCGTCAACGCCGCGCCGATGACCTTCGACACGCGGCAAGCCACGCGCCGCGGCCCAGCGACCATTGCCGTCCATGATGATGGCGACATGGTGTGGCACGGCAGATTTGGCGTTGTCGGAGACGTCGGCCATCGGATCGGACCTCAAACCGTGAGGATTTCCTTTTCCTTGACGCCGAGCAGCGCGTCGACTTCGGCAATGCCGGCATCGGTCGCCTTCTGGATCTCGGCGGTGAAGCGCTCGATCTCGTCCTTGCCATGATCCTTCTCGAGCTTCTTCAGCGTGTCCATCGCGTCGCGGCGCACATGGCGCACGGCGATACGCGCGTTCTCGGCATATTTATGCGCGAGCTTGACCAGTTCCTTGCGGCGTTCCTGATTGAGCTCAGGGATACGCAGGCGAATGGTCTGGCCATCGGTTGCCGGCGACAGGCCGAGATTGGAATCGACGATGCCCTTCTCGACCGCTTTGACCAGCGACTTGTCCCAGACATTGACCGCGAGCATGCGTGGCTCGGGAACGGTGACGCTGGCGCATTGCACCAGCGGCATCATCGCGCCGTAAGCATCGACCATCACCGGGTCGAGCAAATGCGACGAGGCGCGGCCGGTGCGCAGGCCCGACAATTCGCCCTTGAGCGCGGTCGAGGCGCCGGACATGCGGCGCTTGATGTCATTGATGTCGTACGTTGCGTTCGCCATGGCGATCCCCCAACAAATTTAGCAGCAGATGCCGGATTACCCGACGATTGTCGTACGGCCCTTGCCGCGCAGAACAGTCTCGATCGCGTTCTTTTCGGCAATCGAGAAGACGATGATAGGCGTCCGGTTCTCGCGAGCAAGCGCGAAGGCGGCGCCGTCCATAACCCTGAGGTCTTTCTCGATCGCTTCCTGATGGCCAAGGCGCTCGTAGCGCGTTGCCTTCGGGTCTTTCTTCGGGTCGGCGGTGTATACACCGTCGACATTGGTCGCTTTCAGCACCGCCTGGCACTCAAGCTCGGCGGCGCGCAGCACGGCCGTCGTGTCGGTCGTGAAGAACGGATTGCCGGTCCCAGCGGCGAGAAGCACCACCCGGCCCTTCGCCAGGTTCTTCATGGCGCGCTTGCGGTTATAGGTTTCGCAGACCGAGGTCATGGCCAGCGCCGACAAGGTGCGTGCCTCGCGGCCCTGCCGTTCGATGGCGGCTTCCAGCACCAGGCAGTTCATCACCGTGGCGAGCATTCCCATCGTGTCGCCGACCGGGCGCGGCACGCCGCGGTTGGAGACTTCGACGCCGCGGAAGATGTTGCCGCCGCCGACGACAACGCCGAGTTCAACGCCGAGCTTGGCGGTCGCCGCGAGATCGGCGGCAATGCGCTCGACCGTCGCCTGATCGATGCCGAAGGGCTTGTCGCCGTTCAGCGCTTCGCCGGACAGCTTGACGATGACACGCTTGTAAATTGGATCTGTCATGAAGTGGCGACCCTCAATTTATCGGCACGTCTTATCGGCACATCGTCGTAACGCGAAACCGGCGCCCGATGGGGGCGCCGGTGAATGTTGAAATCAGCTCTTCGGGCCGGCCGCTGCGGCGACTTCCGCCGCGAAGTCCGACTCCTGCTTCTCAATGCCTTCGCCGAGACCGAAGCGAACGAAGCCGAGGATCTTGATCGGACCGCCGACCTTGCCTTCGGCTTCCTTGACCGCCTGCGCGACAGACTTCTTGCCCGAGTCATCAAAGATGAACGGCTGAGCGAGGAAGGTCTGCTCCTTGTAGTAAGTCTGGATGCCCGACTCGACGATCTTCTCGATCATCGCTTCCGGCTTGCCCTGCTGACGGAATTTGTCGGCGAGGATGTCCTTCTCACGCTTGACGACATCGGCCGAGACGCCCGACGCATCGAGCGCGACGGGGTTCGACGACGCAACATGCATCGCCAGCTGACGGCCGAGTGCGGTCAGCTCTTCGACATTGCCGGTCGACTCAAGCGCAACCAGCACGCCGATCTTGCCGAGGCCGTCGGTGACCGAATTGTGCATGTAGGCGCCGATGACGCCCTTGCTGACTTCGAGCACGGCTGCGCGGCGCAGCGACATGTTCTCGCCGATCTTGGCGATGGTGTCGTTGATCGCATCGCCAACGCTGATCGCGCCGACCTTGGCCGCCTTGATCGCCTCGACATCGCTGCCGGCTTCAAAAGCAACGCCAGCGGTCATCTTGACCAGGCCCTGGAACATATCGTTGCGGGCAACGAAATCGGTTTCCGAATTCAGTTCGACGATCGCCGCCTTCGGGCCACGAATGACATAGCCGATGAGGCCTTCCGCGGCGACGCGGCCGGACTTCTTGGCAGCCTTGGACAGGCCCTTCTTGCGCAGCCAATCCTGCGCGGCTTCCATCTCGCCGGCGCTTTCGGTGAGCGCGGCCTTGCAATCCATCATGCCTGCGCCGGTCGACTCGCGCAGCTCTTTGACCATTTGTGCAGTGACTTGTGCCATCTCAAACATCCCTTCAACGCGTCGCACCGGCCGGGCCGGTGACGTCGTTCTAACCAGATTGAAAGTGACCGGCGCCCGCGGAAAATGCTGCGAGCGCCGACCTTTTATTATTCGGCTTCCGCCGTCATCGCCTTGGCCTTGGTGACCCAGCCATCGACGCGGCCCGGCAGACCCACTTCTTCGCCAACGTTATGCGCGGCGGTGGGCGAGAGCTCGGCGATCTGCGTGTAGTGGAAGATGCCGAGATCGTTGAGCTGCTTCTCGATCGCCGGCGACACGCCGGTGAGCTTCTTGAGGTCGTCGGCAACGCCGCGCGGACCGGCAAGCTGTTCGAAGCCGAGGTCGGCCGAGGCCGGCGCCGACGGAATGGCTTCCGCCATAACCGGCTTCTCCTGGGCGCCGAGATCGACGCCGCGTTCGCCCTGCGAGCGCGAAATGCCATCGAGGCAGGCGCGCGCGATCAGGTCGCAATACAGCGACACGGCACGCGCCGCGTCATCATTGCCCGGGACCGGATAGGTGATGCCGTTCGGATCGCAGTTCGTGTCGACGATCGCCGCAACCGGAATGTTCAGACGGCGCGCTTCCTTGATCGCGATGTCTTCCTTGTTAGTGTCGATCACGAAGATCAGGTCGGGAACGCCGCCCATGTCCTTGATGCCGCCGAGCGAACGGTCGAGCTTGTCGCGCTCGCGCTGCATCGTCAGGCGCTCTTTCTTGGTGTAGCTGGCGGCGCCACCGGTGCCGAGCATCTCTTCGAGCTTGCGCAGGCGCGAGATCGAACCGGAGATGGTCTTCCAGTTGGTCAGCGTGCCGCCGAGCCAGCGCGAATTGACGTAATACTGCGCCGACTGCTTGGCAGCGGCGGCAATGCCGTCAGCCGCCTGGCGCTTGGTGCCGACGAACAGGATACGGCCGCCCTTGGCGACGGTGTCCGACACGGCCTTGAGGGCCGCATGCAGCATCGGCACGGTCTGCGCCAGATCGACGATGTGGATGTTGTTGCGGGTGCCGAAGATGTATTGACCCATCTTCGGGTTCCAGCGGTGGGCCTGATGGCCGAAGTGGACGCCAGCTTCCAACAGCTGACGCATCGTGAAGTCAGGAATAGCCATTATCAATTCTCCGGTTGATCCGCCGCGAATGTGTGTGAGCACTTGTTTTTGTTGAAGAAAACAAGGCCACCGGACGGCCTTTTTGACCCATTGTCGGGGCCTAAAGCCAACATCCGCGTGAGTGATGTGCCGGGCTTATATAGGCGGGAATCGCTATATGCAAGGACCGCAGCCCTTCCCGCGCGGCCCGCCCTACTTCGCCGCCTCGTCCGGCGTCCTGGCGTTCCAGAGAATGGCAACACCGAGGATGGCCGACAGCACAGAGGCGCCGAAGACGGCGATCTTGGCGGCGGCAAAGTCGGCCGGTGCGGCAAAGGCCTGGCCGGCAATGAACAGCGACATGGTGAAGCCGATGCCGGCCAGGGCGCCTGCGCCGATCAATTGCCGCCAGGAATATTCCGCCGGCTTGTCGGCAAGCTTGAGCCACACGGCCAGCGCCGACGCGCCGACCAGACCGAGCGGCTTGCCGATCAGCAAGCCGGCACTGATCGCCATCATCAACGGCTCGTGGCCCTTGAAGACGTCGAACGAGAAAGCAACGCCGGCATTGGCGAAGGCGAAGATCGGCAGCACGATATAGCTCGACCGCGCACCGGCATGTCGCAGCAGCCGGTCGGCCGGCGATTCAAGCCGGTCATGAATGGCGTCGAGTGAGCGCAACACGCTCTCCGATGGACCGTGCCGCAAGGCTTCGCCGGCATGCTTGTATTCGGTCTGCATGATGACGTTGGCTTGAATGATCAGGGATTTGAGGTTCGGCGGCGGCCGCGTCGGGATGAACAGCGCTAGCAGCACGCCTGCGAGTGTCGCATGCAGACCGCCGGCATGGACCAGCGCCCACAGCACCACTCCGAGCAAGATGTAAGGCGCGACGCTGTAGACGCGCCAGCGGTTCAGCAGCGCCAGCACGACGAGAACCGCGACACCGGCGGCCAGATAGGCCCACTGGATGGCGCCGGAATAGAAAATGGCGACGACGATGATCGAGCCGATGTCATCGACAATCGCCGCGGCGGTGAGAAAGATGCGCAGCTCCACCGGCACGCGGTTGCCCATCATGACGATAAGCGCAACGGCAAAGGCCGTATCGGTCGCCATCGGCACGCCCCAGCCATGCGCCAGAGGGCCTGAGGGAATGACCAGCATATAGAGCAGCGCCGGCACGACCATGCCGCCGATGGCAGCTGCAATCGGCAGAGCGGCGAGACGCAGGCTCGATAAATGGCCGACGGTGAATTCACGTTTGATTTCGAGGCCGACGACGAGGAAGAAGATGGTCAGCAAGCCGTCATTGATCCAGTGCAGCAGCGACAGGTTGAAAGCGCGGCTGGCAAAATTAAAGCCGAAGGTCTCGTGCCAGAAATGCTCGAAGGCCGGCCCCATCGGCATATTGGTGATGGCGACGGCGAGCAGGCTCGCGAGCAAAAGCAGGATGCCGGCCGACGGCGCCCAGCCGGCGAAATCGAGCGCCGCCGTGCGGAAACGATGGCCGAGCCGGTTGAACATGGCATCGGCAAAGGAGCTCTCATCCCACGGGCCGTCATAGCGGCGGCCATTGATGAAGAAGCCCGGCGTGAAGACGACACCGCTGGCGCGCGCGCTGTCGATGTCGGCCTGCACGTGACGCTCGGCACGATGCGCCGTGCCGCTGTCATGATCCTCAAGCGAAATGCCGAGCAGCGACGCGGCGGCGCGCAAATCTTCTTCGGTCAGCTCGCCGGAGCGCGTCATCAGCAATTCATGCGCGTCCCAGAACTTGGTGGGATCGCCGCGCTCGACCAGTTCGGCGGCGCGGCGGGCAAGGTCGCTGCCGGTAACCGGGCGATGACGGAACGTGTAGCAGAGGCGATCACCGAGCTTTTCGCGCGCCTCGATGATGCGGTCATTGGCGGCGCGGCAATGCGGACAGGCATAGCTGCCATATTCGACGAGCGAGATCTGCGCACCGTGCGAGCCCAGGATGTGATCGCTATCGGGATCGACCGGACGATCGAGCCGCACGCTGACTGCAGTGCCTTCCACTCTTCACCTCAAAACGCGGCGCTAAAGCGCCTCAACCTGTTCGACGCCGGGCACCGCCTTGATGGCGCCGGCAATTTGCGGCGACACCTTGAAGCGCCCCGGCAGCTTGATCTCGACTTCGGTGCCTTGCGCCAGCATCAGCACAACGCTGACCTCGCCATCGCCGCTCTGCCGCCTCGGCGATACTTCGAGACGCTTGGCGACACTTTCAAGGGGCGTGGCGTCGCGCAGGAAGACACGCAGGCCTTTCTGCAGGTTGGCGGCCGCGGTGTCCAATGGCTCGGCCGACTGGATGCGGGCGCGGACATCGTCGCCCTGCACTTCCGCCGACAGCACCAGCAGCACAGCGGTGCCGGGCTCCAGCAGATCGCGGTATTCCGCGAGACCTTCCGAGAAGATCACCGCTTCATAATGGCCGGTCGGATCGGACAGGCCGAAAATGCCCATCTTGTTGCCGGTCTTGGTGCGGCGTTCCTGCCGCGACACCACCGTGCCGGCAACCTTGCCGGCGGTCGTGCCGTTCTTCACCGCGCGCGAGAATTCGGCCCAGCTCTGCACCCGAAGTTTTTTCAGCACGGCGGCGTAGTCATCGAGCGGATGGCCGGACAGGAAGAAGCCGATCGCCTCGTATTCCTTGCGCAATTTTTCCGCCGGCAGCCATGGCTCGACTTGCGGCAACATGATCGGCTCGACCTTGCCGCCGCCACCAAAGAAGTCGTTCTGGCCGACGGCTTCGGTCTCATGCGTGCGCTGGGCAATGCCCATCACCTTCTCGACCGCTGCGAGTACACGCGCGCGGTTCTTGTCGAATGAATCGAAAGCGCCGGCCTGCGCCAGGCTTTCCAGCACGCGCTTGTTGACGGCGCGCGGATTGATGCGGGCGGCGAAGTCCGCAAGGTCGGCGAACGGGCCGCTCTCGCGCGCAACGATGATCGACTTGACCGCTTCGCGGCCGACACCTTTCAGCGCGGCCAGCGCGTAGAAGATCGTGTTGCCTTCGACCTCAAAAGCGACATCGGACTGGTTGATCGACGGTGGCTCGATCTTGATGCCGAGGCGCTCGGCTTCCGAGCGGAATTCCGACAGCTTGTCGGTGTTGCCCATGTCGAGCGTCATCGACGCGGCGATGAATTCGACCGGGTAATTCGCCTTCATATAGGCGGTCTGATAGGCGACCAGCGCGTAAGCCGCGGCGTGGCTCTTGTTGAAGCCGTAATCGGCGAAGCGCTCGAGCAGTTCGAAGATCGCTTCCGCCTGCGCCTTGCCGATGCCGCGCGCGACGCAGCCTTCGACGAAGATGCTCGACTGCTTCTGCATCTCGCTGCGGATCTTCTTGCCCATGGCGCGGCGCAACAAGTCAGCGTCGCCAAGCGAATAGCCGGCGAGCAGCTGCGCCGCCTGCATCACCTGCTCCTGATAAACGATGACGCCGAAGGTTTCCTTCAGCACAGGCTCAAGCTTGGGATGGATGTAGTCCGGCACTTCGAGTTCGTGCTTGCGCGCGCAATAGGTCGGGATGTTCGCCATCGGGCCCGGCCGGTAGAGCGCGACCAGCGCGATGATGTCCTCGAAACGGTCAGGCCGCATGTCGAGCAGCGCGCGGCGCATGCCCTGACTTTCCAGCTGGAACACGCCGACCGCTTCGGCGCGCGCCAACAGGTCATAGGTACCCTTATCGTCGAGCGGGATGGCGCCGAGATCGACAGTGACGCCGCGCCGCGCCAGCAGATCGACCGCAGTTTTCAGCACGGTCAAAGTCTTCAGGCCGAGGAAGTCGAACTTCACCAGGCCGGCCGGCTCAACCCATTTCATGTTGAACTGGGTGACCGGCATGTCCGACTTCGGATCGCGATAGAGCGGCACCAGCTCGGACAAAGGCCGGTCGCCAATGACGATGCCGGCGGCATGCGTCGAGGCGTGCCGCGTCAGGCCTTCCAGCTTCCGGGCAATGGCGAAAGCGCGCTTTACCGTCGGATCGGCGTCGGCTTCGGCCTGCAGCTTTGGCTCGTCTTCGATCGCCTTGGCCAGCGTAATCGGTGCCGCGGGATTCTGCGGCACCATCTTGCACAGCTTGTCGACCTGCCCGTAGGGCATCTGCAAGACGCGGCCGACGTCGCGCAACACACCGCGCGCCTGCAAGGTGCCGAAGGTGATGATCTGCGCCACCTGATCGCGGCCATAGCGATCCTGCACATAGTCGATGACCTCGCCGCGGCGGTCCTGGCAGAAATCGATGTCGAAGTCAGGCATCGAGACGCGTTCCGGATTGAGGAAGCGTTCGAACAGCAAACCAAAGCGGATCGGATCGAGATCGGTAATGGTCAGCGAATAGGCGACCAGCGAGCCTGCGCCCGAACCACGGCCGGGACCTACCGGAATGTCCTGATTCTTGGCCCATTGAATGAAGTCGGCCACGATCAAAAAGTAGCCGGGATATTTCATCTTCTCGATGACGTTCAGCTCGAAGTCGAGCCGGTCGCGGTATTGCTGCTCGGTGAAGCCTTCGGCGATACCGGCGGTGGCGATGCGGCGGTCAAGCCCGACCATGGCCTGGTTGCGCAGCTCACTGCCCTCGTCGACCGCGTGGCCATCAGCACCGACCGAGAAGCGCGGCAGGATCGGATTGCGCGTGCGCGGCCGGAACGAGCAGCGCTGCGCAATCTCAACCGTCGAGGCGATGGCTTCCGGCAGGTCAGCGAACAGCTCACGCATTTCGGCGCGGGTCTTGTAGCGGTGCTCGATGGTCAGGTGGCGGCGGTCGGTTTCGTGGACGTAGCGGCCTTCGGCAATGCAGATCAGCGCGTCATGCGACTCGTAATCGGCGACGGTGGCGAAGAACGGCTCATTGGTCGCGACCAATGGCAGGCCGCGGCTATAGGCAAAGTCGATCAACACCGGCTCGGTCATGCGCTCGTGCGAGGCGCCGTGCCTCTGCAACTCGACGTAAAGCCGGTCGCCGAACAGGCGATGCATCGTGTCGAGGCGCGCGGCGGCGACGTTGCTCTGGCCGGCGGCGATCGTCATATCGAGCGGGCCGCCGGGGCCGCCGGTCAAAGCGATGATTCCGTCCGTCTCGCCTTCCAGCCATTCGACCTTGATGCGCGGCGGCTCGTTGACCGGCGATTCCATGAAGGCGCGCGAATTGAGCTTCATCAGGCGGCGGTAGCCGTCTTCATTGGCGGCGATCAGGACAATGCGCTGCCGGTCGATCTGCACGCTGGTACTGCGCGCGCCGTTGTCGGTGTCGGCGAAATCGATGGCCAAAGCTGCGCCGATGATCGGCTGAATGCCATAGCCGGCGATCTTCTCGGAGAATTCCAGCGCACCGAACATGTTGTCGGTGTCGGTCAGCGCCAAAGCCGGCTGCTTGTCCGCTTTCGCAAGCTCGGCCAGCCGCGCGATCGGCAGTGCGCCTTCGAGCAGCGAATAGGACGAGTGAACGTGCAAATGCACGAAATCGAGATCGGCCATGGGTGATTCCTTCACGGCCCAAAGTGAGGATGCGGGGGCCCCAAGTCCACCCATCAGGCCGCGAACCCCGGCCCTTTCCCCGTCATCCTATGGGCGGGCAAGGAACCGCCTATGGGCGGATAAGGAACCCGCCCGTCATGCCCGGCTTCGGGCCCTGAAAGGCACCCTCAGTCCGGCCATGACCACGCGGTGACGCCACACGCAACGACGCAACAAACAGCCTACAGATTGCTGAAAACCTGCGACCAGATCGCGATCATGCCGACGAACATGGACAAGGCGGCAAGGGTCGCAGCTTCTTGAATGACGGCTTTGATCATGACTATCTCCCCAGAACGTAAAGAGAACATAGTTCACCTTCCGTTCCAGAGTCAAGCGCGACGGTGCCAGAGCCCGGGCGACACGAAATCCGCGGGATATCAACGGCTTCGTCGTCCAAATCCTAATCCAGCTCGACGATCAGCCCGTCCTTGATGGTGACGCGCCGGTCCATGCGGGCGGCGATTTCCATATTGTGGGTAGCAATAATGGTGGCGAGTCCCGAAGCACGCACCAGCTGCGTGAACGCCGCAAAGACATGATCAGCCGTCTTCACGTCCAGGTTTCCGGTCGGCTCGTCGGCCAGCAGGATTCGCGGCGCATTGGCGACCGCGCGGGCAATGGCGACGCGCTGCTGCTCGCCGCCTGACAGTTCCGGAGGCCGGTGATTCAGCCGCGCCTTGAGGCCGAGATAATCAAGCAGCTCAACCGCCCGCTTCTTCGCCTCGCTGCGCCCAAGCCCGCGAATGAGCTGCGGCATCAGCACGTTTTCCAGCGCTGTGAACTCCGGCAGCAAATGGTGCGACTGGTAGACGAAGCCGATCTCGGTGCGGCGGATGCGCGTGCGCTCCGCATCGGAGAGGGCCGCCGTGGCCTTCCCATCGATATATACATCCCCATGATCGGGATGCTCGAGCAGGCCGGCCAGATGCAGCAGCGTCGACTTGCCGGCGCCGGACGGCGCCACCAAAGCCACCGACTGCCCGGCCCACAGCGCCAGTTCGGCGCCGCTGAGAATGTTCAGCGTCGCATCGCCCTGATTATAGTGCCGCTCAATGTCGTGCAGGAACAGGATCGGGATTTCTTGTGCAGTTTCCTGCGGCTTGTCCTCGACCGCAGCCTCAACGCCAGCTTCAACATTACTCATAACGCAGCGCCTCCACCGGATCGAGGCGCGCGGCGCGCCAGGACGGATAGAGCGTCGCCAGCAGCGACAGGATCAATGCCATCAGCACCACGGCCGTCGTCTCGCCGGTGTCCATCTTGGCCGGCAGATGCGACAGGAAATACAGCTCCGGCGAGAACAACTCGGTATTGGTCAGCCAGGACATGAACTGGCGGATGCTCTCTATGTTCAGGCAGACGACAATGCCGAGCAGGAAGCCGAAAATCGTGCCGACCACGCCGATCGCGGCCCCCGTAATCAGAAACACGCGCATGATCGCGCCTTGCGTCGCCCCCATGGTGCGCAGGATGGCGATGTCGTGGCCCTTGTCCTTCACCAGCATGATCAGGCCGGAGACGATGTTCAGCGCCGCGACCAGCACGATCAGCGTCAGGATCAGGAACATGACGTTCCGTTCGACCTGAAGCGCATTGAAGAAGGTCGCATTGCGCTGCCGCCAGTCGATCATGAAGATCGGCCGCTTGGCCGCGTCGGTCACGTCCTTGCGATACTGCACGACCTTGTCGGGATCGTCGGTATAGACCTCGATGGCGGTGACATCGCCGGAACGGTTGAAATAGGACTGCGCCTCCTTCAACGGCATGAACACCATCGCCCCGTCATATTCGGACATGCCGATCTCGAACACGGCGGCGACCTTGTAGGCCTTGATGCGTGGCGTCGTGCCCATTGGCGTCACGGCTCCACGCGGCGCCACCAGAGTAATGTTGTCGCCCGAGCGCAGCGAAAGTTGATCGGCGAGCCTGCGGCCAATGGCGACGCCCTGCCCGTCATCGAAGCCGCCGAGCGTGCCCTGCCGGATATTGTTGATCACCGAAGGCAGGCCCTCGAGATCCTTCAGGCGGATGCCGCGCACCAGCACGCCGCCGGCGTTGAATGGCGACGACGCCAAAGCCTGGCCCTCGACGATCGGCGCCGCGAGCTTGATGCCTTTGACGGCGGAAATACGCGACGCGACCTCTTCCCAGTCGGTCAGCGGCTTTTCCAGCGGCTGGATCAGCAAATGGCCGTTGAGGCCGAGGATCTTGTCGAGCAATTCGCCACGGAAGCCGTTCATCACCGCCATGACGATGATCAAGGTCGCCACGCCCAAGACGATGCCGAGAAAGGAGAATCCGGCGATAACCGATATGAATCCTTCTTTGCGGCGCGCGCGCAGATAGCGCAGCGACAGCATCCATTCAAACGGAGAGAAGGGCCGCGTCCCGGTGGGCTCGGTCATCGATGTGGTTTCCCCATGGCACCGGGTTTTCACACGATTCGGGCGGATTCGTGCCGTGTATGCGGGCAAAGCCTTTGGCAGCACACAGGAAATATCAAATCAGTCGCATGCAGCGGCCCGTCCCAGCAGAAAGGCCCGTTCGCTGGCATTGTGGCTGAGCGCAGCCGCCTGCTCGAATTGGACCTTGGCTTCCGCCGCCCTTCCGGCGCGCAGCAGGAAATCGCCTTTCGCCGCCGGTAACGGCGCATAGTTGCGCAGCACTGCCGCCTTCTCGATCTCGGCGAGCAGAGCCAAGCCCACCTCCGGCCCGAACGCCATGCTGTGCGCGACCGCTCGGTTGAGATCGACGACGGGCGACGGCATGACCGCGCGCAACGTGTCATAGAGCGACGCCATCTTTCGCCAGTCGGTGTCCTCAAGGCTGCGCGCGCGGGCGTGACAGGCGGCGAGTGCCGCTTGCAACGCATAGGGTCCGTCCTCACCGCCCAGCGCGATAGCGCGCTCAAGCGCGGCAAGGCCGCGGCGGATCAGCATCTGATCCCAGCGGGCCCGGTTCTGCTGTGGCAGGGCGATGGCCTCTCCGCCCGGGCCGACACGCGCCTTGAGCCGCGACGCCTGGATTTCCATCAAGGCCAGCAGCCCGAACACTTCCGGCTCATCCGGTGCAACGCCGGCAAGAATGCGGCCGAGCCGCTGCGCCTCGGCGCACAGATCGCTGCGAATGAGATCGTCGCCGGCCGTCGCAGCATAGCCTTCGTTGAAGATGAGATAGATGACCTCGAGCACCGAGGCGAGACGTGGCGCGCGCTCGGCTCCATGAGGAACCTCATAAGCGAGCTTCGCATCACGTAGGGTTGCCTTGGCGCGGACGATGCGCTGCGCAATCGTTGCTTCAGAGGTGAGAAACGCGCGAGAGATTTCGTCCGTGGTCAGGCCGCCGATCAGCCGCAGCGTCAGCGCCGCGCGCGCCTCCGGCGACAGCACCGGATGACAGGCAGTAAAGATCAGGCTGAGCAATTCATCGCCAACATCGTCGTCGAGCGCAGCTTCGATCGCATCTGCCGGGCTCTCGCCGGCCTCATCCAGATCACGCCCGATCTCGGCGTGTTTGCGCGCCATCATCTTGTCGCGGCGAAATCCATCAATGGCGCGCCGCTTCGCCGCCGCCATCAGCCAGGCGCCGGGCTTGTCAGGGAGCCCGCTCTTCGGCCATTCGGCGAGCGCCGTCACCAGCGCGTCCTGCGCCAGATCTTCAGCAAGGCCGACGTCGCGCAGCATCCGGGTCAGGCCGGCAATGAGCCGCGCCCGTTCGATGCGGAAGACGGTTGCGATGGTCCCGTTAATATCGGCTGCCACGCACCCCGCTTATCCACGAGCGGGGTGCGAGGCAAGGGGGCTGCAACTGCCGCCTAGCGGTCCTTGAGCTGGCCGCGCAGGCGCTCGTCGCGCTCGAGGATTTCCGGCGTCACCACGTCGCCGAAATCGCTCATTTCGTAGAATGGCCGGATTTCGATTTCGCTGGGGCCGAACATCGGGTTGGGGCAACGCTTCACCCATTCGACCGCCTCGGCCATGTCCTTGACCTCCCAGATCCAGTAGCCGGCGACCAGTTCGCGGGTCTCCGCGAAGGGACCGTCGATGACTGACCGCTTCGGGCCGTCGAAGGCGACCCGCTTGCCCTGCGACGACGGCTTGAGGCCATCGCCGGTCAGCATGACGCCGGCCTTCACAAGCTCTTCGTTAAACTTGCCCATCGCTTCGAACAGTTCGGCCGTTGGCATCCGGCCGGCTTCGGAATCCTCGGTCGCCTTGACGAAAACCATCACGCGCATTGTCGCTCTCCTCGGGGTTTACGAGGCCGCCTATCGGCCTCTCTGACAACACGACGAACGGGCGTTGGCAGGATCGACAGGCCGGCAAAGATTTTTCGGATTATTTTTGATCATTTTGCGGCCGGGGTCGAGGGAACCCGGCCGGTTAGCCGATGATGGCGGCGTGGCTGATCAGCACGATATTGGCGACGATGAAGACCGAGCCGCAAATGATCATGTTGTGCAGGTCGAAGCGGCGCACCTGGTCGCGCAAGACGGTGTCGCCGGCGCGGTTACTGCCGAGCCGCCGGTCCGCGACAATGGTCAGAATGGTCGCCGTAATGATCAAGGTCAGGCTGGTGAGGTGGATCATGTCGATCAAGGTCATGCCGACATTGCTGCCAAGCTCGGCGCTCGACACGCGCATATTGATCACGGTGGCAAACAGCGAACCGCCGAGAAAGCTGATACGCGAGCCGAAAGAACTCGGCGCATCGAGATAAAACAGGAAGCTGAGCAGCGCCAGGGTCGCTGCGACATAGACGACCGCCGCCATCTTGAAGAAGCTGGTGAAGCTGTCGCGCGCAATGTGCACCTCCGCCACCAGCCGTCCGTATTGCGCCGAGGCATTGCCCGGCAGCGACGGGTCGCCGAAGGTCGTGTTGTAGTCGCGCTCGGCCTGGCTCAGCTTGAAGCCGGTGACCCGCCAGCCCGGCAGTTTGACGCGCGGATCGACGCCGGACTTGGCGACGTCGCCCTCATACTGAAACTCGCGCGTGTCATCGACGCCCTCTTCCATCGTGATCGTCAGTTCATGGCGATCGAAGGGGAAATTGCGCACGTCGAAATCATTGCGGAATGAGCCGCCGATCTTGCGGGACGACCAGAACTGGTCGCCGCGCGGCAGCGTCGCATCGAGCGCGGCGTTGGTGCTGTTGGCGTTGACGAACTCGATGGTCTTGAGCGGGTTGCGCTTGTCATTGCCGCAAAGGCTCCACAACCAGAAACTCGAACCGAAGATCTTCTTCTGGATGTCGACCTCGTGCAGGTCGACGACGAAGATGCCGACCTTGCAGCGCTCCGGCTGAGTCTGCCCCGCGGGCGGCGAGTCTGCCTGCGAGGCGCCCGGCTGCGCGAATGCGGACGTCAGCGCCGCAACGGCACAGAACACAGCCAGCAGAACGATCCTGGACGCTTTCAACACCGGCACCGCCACCTTTATCTGGACAGCAAATCCAAAGCCGCCGCAGGCGACATCATTTCCTTGGCGCCGGTCTTGCGCGTCTTCACTTCGACCTTGCCTTCACCCAGCCCGCGCGGGCCGACCATCACCTGATACGGCAAGCCGATCAGATCGGCCGTGGCGAACTTGGCGCCGGCGCCCTTGTCGGTGTCGTCATACAACACGTCGATGCCCTTCGCGCTCAGCCCGCGATACAGCTCCTCGCAGGCAGCACCCGTCGCCGCATCGCCCTGCTTGAGGTTGAGCACGCCGACCTTGAACGGCGCCACAGCCTCCGGCCAGATGATGCCGGCATCGTCGTGCGACGCTTCGATGATCGCCGCGACCAACCGGCTCGGGCCGATGCCGTAAGAGCCCATATGCACCGGCGTATCGCCGCCCTGGCCTGTGGCGACAACGGCCTTCATCGGCGCCGAATATTTGGTACCGAAATAGAAGATGTGGCCGACCTCGATGCCGCGCGCGGACACCTGCTGGTCCTTCGGGATCGCGGCGAACTTGTCCGCCTCATGCATCTCGGAGGTCGCTGCATATTGCGTGGTCCACTTGTCGAAGATGCCCTGCAAATCTTCGCGGCTGTCGAAATTCACATTCTCGTCGGGCACGTCCATATCGAGGAAGCTCTTGTGACAGAACACTTCCGACTCGCCGGTCTCGGCGAGAATAATGAATTCGTGGCTGAGATTGCCGCCGATCGGGCCGGTGTCGGCGCGCATCGGAATCGACTTCAGGCCGAGCCGCGCAAAGGTGCGCAAATAGGCGGTGAACATCTTGCGATAGGAATGCTCGGCGCCGGCCTGGTCGACGTCGAACGAATAAGCATCCTTCATCAGGAATTCGCGGCCGCGCATCAGGCCGAAGCGCGGACGCACTTCGTCGCGGAACTTCCACTGGATGTGATAGAGATTGAGCGGCAGATCCTTGTACGAGCGCACATAGGCGCGGAAGATTTCTGTGATCATCTCTTCATTGGTCGGCCCGAACAGCATGTCGCGCTCGTGCCGGTCCTGGATGCGCAGCATCTCCTTGCCATAGGCCTCGTAGCGGCCGCTCTCCTTCCAGAGATCGGCGGACTGCATGGTCGGCATCAGGAGTTCGATGGCGCCGGAGCGGTTCTGCTCCTCGCGGACGATGTCGGAAATCTTGTTGAGGACGCGCAGGCCCAGCGGCAGGAACGCGTAAATGCCTTGTGCCTCCTGCCGGATCATGCCGGCGCGCAGCATCAGCCGGTGCGAGACGATCTCGGCCTCGCGCGGCGGCTCTTTCAGGATCGGCAGGAAATAGCGGGACAGGCGCATGGAACAGCCACGATTCGACGGGTGAGCGGGGCCACGAGTGAAAGCGGATCGGGCGGGAAAAGACAAGGGCCGAGCCCGCGCGCGTGCGGCGGCCGTTCCCCTCCCCCCGCGCGCCCTTGCGCGTGGTGGGGAGGGGGCAGGGGTGGGGGGAAGTTGATCGCGACGTGCGCACTAACCCCGATCCGTCACCCTGAGGTGCGAGCGGCCTCTGGCCGCGAGCCTCGAAGGGCGACGGCCCCCGTTACTGGAAAGATCTCAGTACGCTCTTCCCGTTACGCTGATAGTATCGACCGATGAGTAAACACGAGACAGCCATGACGGAGGGCTTCTGGCAATCGCAAGCCAGAGGAACCTACTTAGCGGAATATTGCTTGGTGCGCAGGACCATCGATTGCAGCGTTCGCCTTGCAGACGCGGTCATTTTAACAGACGAGCCACATTGCCGTGGCCTGAAGCAGAACTTTCCTTCGCTCGAAGGACATAACGTGACGGTTGTTCAAACGAAGCCTCGTCGAATGGGAATGTACCTAATGGGCCAAGCCGTCTTTTCCGCCCGTCTTGTCATGCGCCAAGGCGCGCTCTCGGTACGCTCGATATTGCTTTGCCACGAGAGCGATAGCGCGCTGCTTCCTTTTCTGAAGCCGTTTCCTGAGGTCGAAGTGTGGCTGTCCGACATGCAGAATCCTGAGATTTGCCGACGCGTAGCGGCTTAGTCAGGCTGTCCAAGAGCCGAAACACCTTCACCTAGCGAAATTTGATGACCTGTCACCCTGATGCGAGCCTCTTGGCCGAGCCTCGAAGGGCGACAGCCCGACCACCTCGGCCGCTCATCCTTCGAGGCTCGCCGCAAGCGCGGCTCGCACCTCAGGATGACGGCGAAAAAATCTGCGGCGCGTAAGCAAGAAAACTTAAGCACGCACTCGCCTCCACGCGTCATGGCCGGGCTTGTCCCGGCCATCCACGACTTGCTTCAGCGATAGTCGAAGACGTGGATGCCCGGCACAAGGCCGGGCATGACGGTTTCTGCTGCTGGCTCTCTGATCCGTCACCCTACGGTGCGAGGGCGCCCGCCCGTGACAGCTCGCCGTCGCCCTTCGAGGCTCGCCGCAAGTGCGACTCGCACCTCAGCGACTGTGTTCTTCGTCAAGCGATTTGCCATGGTTTTTTGTCCCTGAGCATGGCGTTGAGGATGGTGAGGATCTTCCGGGCGACGGCGATCAGGGCGACCATCTTCGGCTTACCGGCGGCGCGCAGGTGTTGGTAGAAGGC
>JAURVZ010000081.1 GCA_030655215.1 Pseudolabrys sp.
CTCGCCGAACACGGCCAGGGCGCCTCGCCGCACGAGAGCGGCACCGTGCGCGGCCTGGCGCGGCTGTTGCGGCGAAACCCGACCGACGCCGAGCGCATCCTGTGGGAGGCGCTGCGCACCGACCGCCGCTTTGCAGGCCAGTTCAAGCGCCAGACCCCGGTCGGCCGCCACATCCCGGATTTCGTCTCCTTCCCCGCCCGCACCGCGATCGAGCTGGTCAATGCCGACGAGACCGAGGTGATCGTCACCGACCGCGCCGCGCGCACCAAATGGCTGCAGGAGCGCGGCTATACCGTGGTGGCGATGCGGACGGACGAGGTGACCGGTGACCTGGACGCCGTGCTAATGCGGCTGGAGACGGCACTGGCCGGGAGCATGCCGGGGGAGGGGTAAGGCCGAAATGCCGGCGCCGCTCCCCGCCTTCCCCTTGCAGCACCACGGCCTCAGGCATAGGTTTCCGGCATAGGCCTGAGGTGCGCATGTCCGAGCAACGGCACGTTAAATTGTTTCGCAACGGTCGCAACCAGGCGGTACGTATTCCGGTGGAATTCGAACTGCCGGGCGACGAAGCCATCATGCACCGCGACGGCGACCGGCTGGTGATCGAGCCGGTGCGCAAGCGCGGCCTGGTCGCTTTGCTGAAATCGATGACGCCGCTCAACGAGGAATTTCCGGAGATCGACGATCCCGTGCCGGCGCCGGACCGCGTGCTGTGACGCGCTATCTGCTCGATACCAACATCCTGTCCGACCTGATCCGCAACCCGCAGGGCAAGGCGGCCCGGCGAGTGGCGAAGGTCGGTGAGGCCGACATCTGCACCAGCATCATCGTGGCGGCCGAACTGCGCTACGGCTGCGCCAAGAGCGGTTCGATCAGGCTGCGCAAGGCGGTCATGGATCTGCTCGGCGAGATCGAGGTGCTGCCGTTCGAGCCGCCGGCCGACGCCGACTACGGCGAGATCCGCGCGACGCTGGAAGCGGCCGGCACGCCGATCGGCGGCAATGACATGCTGATCGCCGCCCACGCTCGGGCGCTGGGCGCGACGCTGGTCACCGCGAACACCCGGGAATTCAAACGCGTGCCGGGCGTGAAGGTTGAGAACTGGCTGGCGTGAAACGCGAGTAGGGCGGTTAGCGCCGAAGGCGCGTAACCTGCCGACTGCCGCTCAATTTGATGGCCGGGAGCATGCCGGGGTGTTATAATACCGGCAAAGCCGTCGTTGCGAGGAGCGCAGCGACGAAGCAATCCAGTCTTGCTTTGCTTGTGGCCCTGGGTTGCTTCGTCGCCAAGAGGCTCCTCGCAATGACGGCACGAAACCGGGAGGCAAGCCATGACCATCTCCACCGCCGAGAAGCGCGCGCAATTCCGCAAGCTGCATGACGAGGGCTGCTTCGTCCTCCCCAATCCCTGGGACGCAGGCTCCGCGCGCTATCTCGCGCACGCCGGCTTCAAGGCGCTGGCCTCGACATCGTCCGGCTATGCCTGGTCGACCGGCCGCGCCGACAACCATGTCTCCTGCGACGACGTGATCGATCATCTGACGATGCTGAATGCGGCGACCGACCTGCCGCTCAACGCCGATTTCGAGGCCGGCTTTGCCGATGATCCCGAAGGCGTCGCGATAAACGTCGCCCGCGCCGTCGGCACCGGCGTGGCCGGCCTCTCGATCGAAAACTCCACCGGCCGCGCCGAGCAGCCGCTGTACGAGGACCGCCTCGCGGTCGAGCGCATCCGCGCCGCGCGCGCGGCAATCGACGCCGTCGATCCCGCCGTCATGCTGGTGGCGCGTTGCGAAGGTTTTCTGACCGGCGAGCGCGACCTCGTCAGAACGATCGCGCGGCTCACCGCCTTCGCCGAAGCTGGCGCCGACTGCCTCTACGCGCCCGGCCTCAGCACGCCCGAGGACATCGCGGCAGTGGTGAAGGCGGTGCATCCCAAGCCGGTCAACGTGCTGATCGTCCAGCCGAGCATGACGGTGCAGGCGCTGGCCGATCTCGGCGTCCGCCGCATCAGCGTCGGCGGCGCGCTCGCGCGCGTGGCGTGGGCGGGGTTCATGGGCGCCGCAAAGGAGATCGCGGAGCAAGGCACGTTCACGGCCTTTGCGGGGGCGGCGAAGGGGGCGGAACTGAATGGGATGTTTGCGAAGCCGTAGCACCGTCATTCCGGGGCGCGAGCGCACCAGCGCGAGCGAACCCGGAATCTCGAAATGGTGGCGCTATGACGGACGCCGGACGCGGCGCGCCAACCGTCGCCGCATTGGCAAAAATCGCCATTCTTGCTAACCTACGGCTTCACGATGGGGGTCGCCATGCCGACGCGCAACGTCAACCTCACCGCCGAACAGGACGCCTTCGTCGACGAGATCGTCCGTTCCGGAAAATACCCGGACGCCAACGCGGCGATGCGCGATGCCGTTCGCGGCCTCGAACTGCGCCTGAAGGAAGACGACATCAAGCGCGACCAGCTGCGCATGCAGCTCAAGGCTGGGCTTGATGCGCTTGATCGCAGTGCCTTCAGCGAGGTGGCCGAGGCCGATCTCGACGCCGCGCTCGATGATCTGGCCGCCCCGGCGCGCTGAACCGTGGCGCGCTACCGGCTGTCGGAACCGGCCAAGGCTGATATCGCGCTGGTGCTCCGTAGCAGCGAGGCCATGCACGGCGCCGAAGCGCGCGTCCGCTATCGCGCACTCCTGACGGCGGCTATGCGGCGCATCGCGGCCGATCCGCACGGACGCTCGACGGTGGACCTTAGTGAACTCTTCGAAGGTGTCCGCAGCTTCCATATCCGGCACAGCCGCAGCGAAAGCCGCGAGGCCGCGGTCGGCGAACCGGTTCATGTGATCTTCTACCGCGCACGCGAAACCGGCCTCATCGAGATCGTCCGCGTGCTGCATGAGCGGATGGAGCCGGGTCGGCATATGACCGCTGCGACCTGAGGGGAGGCGTATCGCCGAAGGTGCGTAAACCGCCGACTATCGCTCATTCTGCTGTAATTAGTTTAGGGCGCTCTACGCCTAACCCACCCTGCAGGGTTAGCCCGCCTTGCGATGGGTCACGTAGTAATGCCGCAGAATGGTGTTGATATGGGTCTGGTAGCCTTTGCCTTGGGCTTGGACAATCGCAGGTCGCCCAAAAAAACACAACAGTATTCAATTTTCTTTAGCGACAGTCCATCGGCACATGTCGCTATGTCTGTGTGAGCTCTCTGCTATGGTTCAATATGGCGTTTAATGCTGAGGCAATTATGGTTGCTAAGAAGATCTATTTTAACGGCGTCTACCTTTGCAATTATGAATCAAATGGTGATTTCGATGATGACCGAAGAGCGGTCGAAAAAATTCTGAAGGATCGGGGCCTTCACAAAGAGGTGTCGCCAGAGCAAAGCATTTTCCGCCAAGCCGTTTCGTTTGGAACAACAGCAGCGTATCTCTGGGAGCGCGATCTCAGCAACGTTCCTAGGTCGGCAGTAAGTATAGCTCCATTTGTGGTCAATGCTACGTTCGCGTTGGAGCTTTATTTGAAGGCTGTAGGCTTGTTGCATGGAGTGAAACTTCATGGTCACGACCTTGTCGACTTGTTTGATGCAATTCCTGAGGAAGCCAAGCAAAGCTTGTTGGCCGCGTTTAAATTTGCCAAGTGGTCGTGTGCAATAAAAAACTTGCATCAGTATCGAGAAGCCCTGCTCAAAATACGGAAAGCATTTATGGAATGGCGATATTTGCACGAAGGAAATGCGAATAGCACTATCGATTTTCCCTCACTGATTTTTATGATGGAGGTTGCGCACGAGGTGTGCAATCGACATCCTCTCATCGGGGGTAGTTAGGCTCGAGTGAAACGTGCTCGATGCCTTCCCGGCGTAGGCCCTCACTTCCTCCTCCTCTTCCCCCTTGCCCTGAACGCCGGATTGTCCCGCTCCGGCGGCGTATGCGCGTCTTCCAGTAGCGCCATGGCGGCTCTGGGGATGCGGTCTAGGCGGACGCCGCCGCGGCGCAGCTCTTTCAGCGCGGCGCGCATCGCTTCGTCGCGGTCGAGCCATTGCTTGCCGGTGGATGGCGCCTGGCCGGGTCTGCCGGGGCGGCCGCGACCCTTGACGTAGAGCCGCGCCATGTTGAGCGCCTGCATCGCCTCGATCAGCCGGTCGAGATCGACGGACGGGTCCTGCCACAACTCCTGCACGCAGCGCTCGGCGAGCTCATACAATTTGTGGCCGAGCAGGCGCAGCTTCAGCCGGCGGCCGGCGCGCGCGGTCGGCACGGTGTCCGAGCAGCGTGGCGCGAACGGGTGGCGCTTCCAGCCGAAGCCGCGCGTCCACACGCCGACGGTGCCGGCGCTGGCGCCGGTTCGCGCCGCGATCTGCTTGTAAGTCAGCGTGGTCCCTTCGATCAGCTGGCGCACGGCGGCCACCGTGGCGTTGGTGTGCAGCCGCTTGCAGCCTTTGGGGCGGCCGCCCGGCACCGGCGGCGGGCCGTCTTCCACCGGGTGCGGGGAGAGCCGCAGCACGGGGTCGCCGAGGACGCGGATGCGCGGGGCGAAGAGGGGGACGAGTGGACCGGGCATGCTCACTCCCAAGTAGCGTTTACTCGAAAGCGGAAAATAAACCTAGATAGGGATAAATGCAAGTGGCCCCCATTTGTCATTCCGGGGCGAAGCGCGCCAGCGCGAGCGAGCCTCAGCCACTCCAATTGGAGTGGCGGGGAACCTCGGCATGGGACGATGGACAAATCAGGATTCCGGTTTCGCGTTCGGCTGGCGCCGCCCGCGCCCCGGAATGACAGCTTGTGGCTGGCCGCTTGCGACGGACAGTTTGGAGCTTTAC
>JAURVZ010000007.1 GCA_030655215.1 Pseudolabrys sp.
TCATTGATTGAACGGACACAGGATTGGGGCGGAAGCCTCTCAAGGATTGGAAAACACCATGGCAGGTGAACGCGAGCGCGGTGGCGGCCACAGGGGCGGCCGGGAAGAGCGCGACAGTGAATTCGTCGACAAGCTGGTCCACATCAACCGTGTGGCCAAGGTCGTCAAAGGCGGCAAGCGCTTCGGTTTTGCAGCGCTGGTCGTGATTGGCGATCAGAAGGGCAGGGTCGGTTTCGGTCACGGCAAGGCACGTGAAGTTCCCGAAGCGATCCGCAAGGCGACCGAGTCCGCCAAGCGCAACCTGCTTCGCGTCGCTCTGCGCGAAGGCCGCACGCTGCATCACGATATCGCCGGTCGCCATGGTGCGGGCCGCGTCTATCTGCGTGCAGCGCCGGCGGGTACCGGCATCATCGCCGGCGGCCCGATGCGCGCCGTGTTCGAAAGCCTCGGCGTCCAGGACGTGGTGGCCAAGTCGATCGGTTCGTCGAATCCCTACAACATGGTTCGCGCCACCTTCGACGCGCTGAAGCATCAGGATTCGCCGCGTTCGGTCGCCGCCCGCCGCAACATCAAGGTGTCCACCCTGCAGTCGCGCCGCGTCGGCGGTGACGCTGAAGTGGTTGCTGAATAACCACGAGTTTGGGAGTTACCACGATGGCAACCGCCGCAAAGATGATCAAGGTCGAGCAGATCGGCAGCGCAATCCGCCGCCATCACTCGCAGCGCGCGACCCTGATCGGGATGAAGCTCAATAAGATCGGCCGCGTCACCGAGCTGGAGGATACTCCTTCGGTTCGCGGCATGATCGCCAAGGTTCAGCACCTCGTCCGCGTGGTCGAGGATAAGTAAGCTCACGTCGCCTCCAGGCAGCCGCAGATCGGCTGTGCCAGGTGACAACCGACGCTCCTTCGAGGCCCGGACCGGGCTTCAGGACGGCGGTCCGATAAAGGGAAGAGAACGATGAAGCTCAGCGATATCGCCGATAACGCCGGCTCCCGCAAAAAGCGCATGCGCGTCGGCCGCGGCATTGGCTCCGGCAAGGGCAAGACGTCCGGCCGGGGCGGCAAGGGCCAGACCGCGCGTTCGGGCGTGCGCATCAAGGGCTTCGAAGGCGGCCAGATGCCGTTGCATCGTCGTCTGCCGAAGCGCGGCTTCAACAACATCTTCCGTCTGGATTTCGCCGAGATCAATCTCGACCGTCTCCAGGACGCCGTCGACAACAAGCTGGTCGACGTCTCTGCCGCGATCACCGCTGAGACGCTGGTGGCTGCCGGTGTCGTTCGCCGCGTCAAGGACGGCCTGCGCGTGCTCGGCCGTGGCGAGATCACTGCCAAGCTGAACATCGAAGTCCACGGCGCTTCCAAGTCGGCCATCGAGGCGATCGAGAAGGCTGGCGGCACCGTCAAAATCCTGAACCCGAAGCCGAAGAAGGCCGAAGGCGAAGCAGCTTAACCACTGCGGCGCCGTCTGCGACCGCAGACGGCTTGCACGTGGCGGCGGTAGAATTTATCTATGCCGAGCACCAATTAAAGTCCGGCGTCTGCCGAATGCCCCGCTGGTCGGGGCATTGTGGCGCGAGGGGCGCGGAAGAAGGTCACAATGGTCTCTGCAGCAGAACAATTAGCCGCGAACCTCAATTTCTCGGCGCTCGGCAAGGCCGATGAACTGAAGAAGCGCATCTGGTTCACCCTGGGTGCGCTGCTTGTTTATCGGTTCGGCACCTATATCCCGCTGCCGGGCATCGACCCCGCGGCCTGGGAAGCGGTGTTCAAGCAGCAGGCCGGCGGCATTCTCGGCATGTTCAACATGTTCGCCGGCGGCGGCATCAACCGCATGGCGATC
>JAURVZ010000085.1 GCA_030655215.1 Pseudolabrys sp.
GGCTTCAACATGTGGGTGAAGGCGGTCGAGAAGGCCAAGTCGGTGGAAGCCGACAAGGTGATCGACACCCTGCCGGGCATCGAAGCCAAGAACCTGACCGGCGGCACCTCGAAGATGCTGCCGAACCACCACATCACCAAGCCGGTGTTCATCGGCGAGATCAAGGGCAACGGCCAGTTCGACGTGGTCTGGAAGACTTCGGGCCTGGTGGCCGGCGACGCCTGGTCGAAGGAGCTCGAGGGCTCCAAGGACCTGATCGGCGACTGGGTCGGCAAGAAGTGCGGCAACTACAACACCAAGACAAACAAGTGCGGCGGTCAGGGCTCCTGACCTTGTCGTGACGGTCCGAGCAACGCGGGATCTTTCCCCCCGTCATTGCGAGGAGCGCTCTTGTCCGCCGTAGCTCGAAGAGCGAAGGCGGATGCGACGAAGCAATCCAGCCGTTCCTCGTGGCTCCTGTATTGCTTCGCTTCGCTCGCAATGACGGCGGATAATTCGTTGTTGATCATTTCTCCCGAGCAGACTGAAGAAGGCGGCATTGCCGCCGCCTTCTTTCCTTTCTCCCGTCTGGGGTCATCCAGTGCCGATTAAACTTCTCGACCGTTTTCGTACCTTTGTATTTGCCGTTCTGCTCATTGCCGCGTCCGCCATTCCGGCGCTGGCGGGTCCGTTCGAGGATGCTGTCGCGAAGTTTGCCAATGACGACTATTCCGACACCGACGATGCCATCGGCGTGATCGCTACCTCCGGCCATCCACAGGCCTTCGCCATCATCAGCGCACTGCAGGACGGGCGGCTTTTCGCCGATCCCGAGAGCAAGAAAGTTTTTCTCACCGACCCCGCCGGCAGGAGCGTGGACGTGGCCACCGGCGAGCCGGTCGCTGACGTGCCTTCCAGCGCCGCCGCGGTCCGCCTCAACAACCGCCTGCGCCGCTCGGTCGATGCCGCGCTGGGCGGGTTGACGCTGATGTCGCCGGATCCCGGCAAGCGGGTGGAAGCCGCGCAGTCGGTGTTCAAGACCCACGACGCCGCGATGCTGCCGGTCGTCGATCAGGCGCTGGAAAAAGAGACCGACAAGAAGGCGAAGCAGGCTTTCATCGAGGCTCGCGCGGCCATCCTGCTGTTCAAGGAAGACGCCACCGACGTCGAGAAGCTCGAATCCATCGCCGTCATCAAGGCGCGCGGCGACCAGGAAGCACTCGCGCTGCTGACCGGTCTTGCCGGCGCCGAACAGTCGATCCTCGTGGCGCGCAGCGCCGCGAGCGCGACGAAGGCAATCGAGAGCCGGCAGACGCTGTGGTCGATCGCCCAGAACGCCTGGTACGGACTGTCGCTGGGCTCGGTACTGCTGCTCGCCGCCATCGGCCTCGCCATTACCTTCGGCGTGATGGGCGTCATCAACATGGCCCATGGCGAG
>JAURVZ010000001.1 GCA_030655215.1 Pseudolabrys sp.
ACTTCGAAGAGCAGACTCAGGCGACCAATCATGAAGACGGCGACTCGTTCGAGCGCTATGCCTCGGGCGTTCTGCCGGACGGCCTCCCGGTGACCCAGAACCGCACGCCGGTCATCAACTATCCGTATTCGAAGATGCGCCCGATCCTTGAGCGCCTGAAGAAGACCGGCGACATCGACAAGCGCCACGGCGCGCGCGTGCGTTACGCCAACCCGATCAATGGCGGCCCGGTCATGCCGACGATGGGCGCTTACATCGCGCTGTTCCCGAAGGACTTCAAAGGCGAGCCCTACCGCTCGACCGACGGCATGATCTTCGCGTGCGCCGAAGGCAAAGGCCGGACCATTGTCGACGGTCAGGATCCGATCGAGTGGGGCGTCAACGATGTGTTCGTGATCCCGCCGTGGAAGCGCTACCATCACGAGCCGGCGGAAGAGGCGGTGTTGTTCTCGATCTCGGATCGCCCGGCGCAGGAAGCCCTCGGCATCTGGCGCGAGGGGAACTAACATTCTCGCCTAGGCGTTTTTAGATACGGCTGCGCCTGCGGGCGCAGCCGTTTTTGTATCTGCGACGGGGGATAGCGATGGCGCTGGACGATTTACAATTTGAACAACTGACCGCTGGTCATGGCGCGCTGACCGCGGTGCGCACTGGCACGGGGCCGGACATCGTGCTGCTGCATTCGCTGCTAGCCGACCGGCATGCCTATGATCCGGTATTGCCAGCGCTTGCCGCCAAGCACCGCGTCACTCTGTTCAATCTGCCGGGCTTTCATGGCTCGCAGCCGACACTGTTGGCGCTGATGGATGCCTATGTCGCTGTCATCGAAGATGGCTTTGACGAATTCGGTATCGGCAAAGACGCCATCCTGATCGGCAACGGCTTCGGCGCCATCGTCTCGCTCGCTTTTGCGCTGGCGCATCCGGAGCGCATTGCCAAGCTTGTCCTGAGCGATGCCGCCGCGCGCTTCACCGATGAAGGCCGCGCGCAGTTCGCCGGTATGGCGGCGAAGGTGCAAGAGAGCGGCCTCGGCGCTGTAGCCGAGATCGCCGCGCGCCGCGTGTTCTCGCCGGCCTATCTGGCCGCGCATCCAGAAAAAATCGAGGAGCGCAAGCAGGTGCTGCTCGGCATCGACCCGAAGGCGTTCCTCGCCGCCTGCACGATCTTGCAAGAGGTCGACATGACCATGAATCTGTCGCGCCTGAAAACGCCGACTTTGGTGGTCTGCGGCGAGCACGACCAGGCGACGCCGCCGGCGCTGAACAAGTTGATTGCCGAGAAGGCCGCGAACGCCAAATACGTCGAATTGGCCGGTTGCGGCCATTGCCCGCCGCTTGAGCAACCAGAGGCTTTCATCAACGCGATCAAGGGGTTTGTCGGTCCCCTGTCATTCGCATGAACGGAACCCCATCTGGGGCGTTATACGGCACCAGAGAAGGACAATTCCCATGAACAACATCAAAGAACATATGGAAGTCATCGGCGCCGATGGCGTGCACGTTGGCACTGTTGATCGCGTCGAAGGCAAGCGCATCAAGCTGACCAAGAAGGACAGCGGCGAAGGCAAGCACAAAGGCCATCACCACTTCATCGAGCTCGGCCTGGTGGCCGGTGTTGAAGGCGACAAGGTTCGGCTTTCGGCCAATGCCGATGTCGCCGTGACGCTGGAAGAAGAAGAAAAGGGCGGCCCGGCCTGATTTGGCCGATTTGACGAAAAACAGGCTGCCCACGCGCGGCC
This sequence comes from Pseudolabrys sp., assembly GCA_030655215.1. Classification (GTDB taxonomy): domain Bacteria; phylum Pseudomonadota; class Alphaproteobacteria; order Rhizobiales; family Xanthobacteraceae; genus Pseudolabrys. Next base: position 1,739 of record JAURVZ010000001.1, read on the forward strand.
TGTTTTTTTATGTTTCTTCACGCCCGCCTTCGCGCATCGACCACGGCCTCGGCGGCTATCTGCACGGGATCGGTCATGCCGAGCTTGAGGCGTCGCTGGATTGCCTCGCTGAGTAGGCGGCTGGCATTCGGGCGCTTCGTTTCCTCGTCGGTGAGGTACGGCCAGGCGAGGCGAAAAGCCTGGTTGAAGATCTCGATATTGCGTGCAATCCCCGCCACTTATTCCTCTCAAACGCGCTTTACAACTTTGCCTGCCGGCATTCGTTCCGGTGCGCATGGCCGTTGCATAACGGCAGGTTTGCTTTTCATAAGCTAAATGCATGATTTCGCTGTGTTGCGCGTCACAAGGACGCCGTGCCCGCGAATTGACAATCAATGCAACCGCGCTGTTAACTGCCCACCAATCAAAAGGCGGGCAAGCGCCCGCCATTAATGCTCCAGGGAGGCACGTATGAAATTTTCCGCAGCCGCGCTCGTCGGTTCGGTGCTGGCAAGCACCATCGCTATCGGCCTGACGCCGGCGCTCGCCCAATATCCCGAGCAGAACCTCACCGTCATCGTGCCGTTTCCGGCCGGCGGCGCCTCCGACATTGCCGGCCGCGTGACCAGCAACAAGCTTGCCGAACGCCTCGGCAAATCGGTGATCATTGAAAACCGTGCCGGCGCCAATGGCTCGCTCGGCGCCACTGCGATGAAGAACGCCAAGCCGGACGGCTATACGCTGCTGGTCGGCTCGATCGGCGTCTATGCGATCAACCCGGCGCTGTACAAGAAGCTGGGCTACGACCCGCTCAAGGACTTCGACCTGCTGTCGGTTCTGGTGCGCACGCCGAACGTGCTGGTCACCAGCCCGCAGTTTCCGGTCAAGAACGTCAAGGAGCTGATCGCTCATCTGAAGGCCAATCCGAACAAGGTGACGTTCGCGTCGTCCGGTGTCGGCTCGTCCGATCATCTGACGGCCGCTTTGTTCTGGCAGAAGACCGGCACGACGGGCGTGCACGTGCCGTACAAAGGCGGTGCGCCGGCGATCAACGATCTGATGGGCGGCCATGCCGACGTCTCGTTCCAGAATCTCGGCGCAGTGGCGCAGCAGATTCGCGGCGGCAAGCTGAAGGCGCTCGCCATCACCGGCGACAAGCGCGCCGATGCGCTGCCGGACGTGCCGACAATTGGCGAAGAGGGCGTCAACGATCTCGTCGTCTATTCGTGGCAGGCGGCCGCCGCGCCGAAGGGCTTGCCGCCCGCCGTGCGCGCCAAGCTGGAGACGGAGATCGCCGCCGCCGCGACCTCACCGGAAGCGAAGAAGTCGTTCAACGATATCGGCTTCGATGTTGTTGCCAATACCGGCGCGCAGTTCGAGACGTTCCTGAAGGGCGAGATCGACCGCTGGAAGGCCGTTGTCGAGACCGGCAATATTACGGTTGATCAGTAGGCTTTTCCCGGGCGCGGCGCAGCGTCTCTTGACGGTGCGCTGCAGACCCGGGATCGTTCCACACACCGAATTTGCGACGGTCCCGGGTCTGCAGCGCATCACTTAAGAAGTGCTGCGCCGCGCCCGGGACAAGAGCTATCTAAACCGCAAATTCTCGCGCGTCAGCTGACTGACGCTGGTCGCGCCCATCAGCTTCATGCCGCGTTCGATCTCGGTGCGCATCAGGCCGAGCGCGCGCTCGACGCCGGCCTGGCCTGCCGCAGCCAGCGGATAGAGATAGAAGCGGCCGACGCCGACCGCTTTGGCGCCGAGTGACAGCGCTTTCAGCACATGCGTGCCGCGTTGGATGCCGCCATCCATCATCACGTCGATGCGGTCGCCGACGGCATCGACGATTTCGGCGAGCTGATCGAACGCCGCGCGCGAGCCGTCGAGTTGCCGTCCGCCATGGTTGGACAGGATGATGCCGGTGCAGCCAATGTCGACAGCGCGCCTGGCATCCTCAACCGACATGACGCCCTTGAGGCAGAACTGGCCGTCCCATTCGCGCACCATGGCGGCGACGTCGTCCCAGTTCATCGCCGGATCGAGCATTTCGGTGAAGTAGCGGCCGATCGACATGGCGCCGCCGCTCATGTCGACGTGTTCGTCGAGCTGCGGCAGCTTGAAGCCTTCATGCGTGACGTAATTGATGCCCCACATCGGCTTGAGCGCGAACTGCATCATGCCGGCGAGCGTCAAGCGGAACGGAATGGAAAAGCCGGTGCGCAAATCTCGCTCGCGGTTGCCGCCAGTGATGCTGTCGACGGTCAGCATCATCACATTGACGCCGGCGCCCTTGGCGCGCTGCATCATGGCGCGGTTGAGGCCGCGGTCGCGGTGGAAATAGAACTGGTAGACCTGCGGCGTCTGATGCGCCTTGCGCAATTCTTCGAGGCTGGTGGTGCCGAGCGACGAGACGCCGAACATGGTGCCGAATTTCTCGGCGGCCGCAGCGACGGCGCGTTCGCCGGTGTGATGAAACAATCGCTGCAAGGCGGTCGGCGAACAATAGACCGGCATGGCCAGCTTCTGGCCCATCACCGTCACCGACATGTCGACGGAGCCTGCGCCGCGCAGCACATTCGGCACCAGGTCGCAGCGCTCGAAACTCTCGGAGTTACGCCGCAGCGTCACTTCATCGTCGGCGGCGCCGTCGATGTAATTGAAAATAGGGCCGGGCAGACGCCGCTGCGCCAACTCGCGGAAGTCATGGAAGTTGTGGCAGTCGCCGAGACGCATCGTCGTTAGCCCAGCGCCGTAATGACGGCCTTGGTGATGGCCTCGGTGCCGTCGCTGCCGCCATATTCCATCGGCCTGAGGCCGGATGCATAGGCCTTGTCGACGGCGCGCTCGATGCGTTGCGCGGCATCCGCCGCCGGTTGGTGGTCGTGCTTGTCGGCGAGCCAGTCGAGCATCATTGCGGCCGACAAGATCATCGCCGTCGGATTGGCCTTGCCCTGGCCCATGATGTCCGGCGCAGTCCCGTGACACGGCTGGAACACGGCGTATTTGTCGCCGATGTCAGCCGACGGCGCGATGCCGAGACCGCCGATCAGGCCGGCGGCGAGATCGGAGAGAATGTCGCCGAACATGTTCTCCATGACCATGACGTCGAAGTCCCACGGCTTCTTCACCAGCATGGCGGCGCAGGCATCGACATAGAGCATGTCGGTCTTGACGTCGGGAAAGGCCGGCTTGCGTTCATTGAAGATGTCGCGCTGCCAGTTGAACGCCTTGAACACATTGGCCTTGTCGACCAACGTCAGGCGGCCTTCCTTGCCGCGCTTCTTGCGCCGCGCCGCCAGCTTCAGCGAGAAGTCGAAAAGCCGCTCGGTGGTCTTGCGCGTCACGACCAGAGTCTCGCGCGCATCTTCATGCGTGGTGACGCCTTTGCCCATGGAGGCGAACAGGCCTTCGGTCGATTCACGAATGAGCACGAAGTCGATGCCGTTCTTGTCGGCGCCGACAATCGGCGACGGCACGCCGGGAATGAGCCGCGCCGGACGCACGCCGGCATAGAGATCGTAGATGAAGCGCAGTTCGACCTGCGGCATGATCTCGGTGTTATCGGGATAGCGCACGCTCGGCAGGCCGCAGGCGCCGAGAAAAATCGCGTCGGCCTCGCCGCACAATTTGATTGTCTCTTCCGACATCGACTTGCCGGTCGCCTTGTATTCCTCAGCGCCGGCCGGCTTCTCGGTGAAGCGGAATTTCAGGCTCGGCGTCGTCGCCTCAATGCGCCGCAGCACGTCAAGCGCCGGCGCGGTGACTTCATGGCCGATGCCGTCGCCGGGCAATACGGCGATGTGAAAAGCGGAGTTGGCGGACATTGGCGTTTCCCGGACTGGCGCTGGAAGTTTGGATGGGTAATGAATACCGCCAAGCGTATAAGCGCAAGGGAGCAAACGATGCCTCGATTCTCGGCCCATCTGGATTATTTGTTCATGGACCGGCCGCTGTTGCAGCGCATCGACGGCGCGGCGGCGGCTGGTTTCAAGGCAGTCGAGGGCCGCTTTCCGGACCTGCCGGCGGCCGACTACAAGGCCGCGCTTGAACGCAATGGACTTCGCGCGCTCGGCATCAATTCGCCAATGGGCGGCGAGGGGGCGTTTGGTCTTGCCGCGCTGCCGGGACGCGAGGCCGACTGGGACGCGTCCTTCGCGCAAGTGCTCGACTACGTCACCACGATCGGCGCCACAGCGGTGCATTGCCTCGCCGGCAAGGTTGATCCCGGCCAGCGCGCAGAGGCCGAGAAAGTCTTCGTCGAGAACATCAAACGGTCGGCGGATCTGGCCGCGGCGAAAGGCATCAAGCTCTATCTCGAGCCGATCAATCCGCGCGACATGCCGGGCTACTTTCTTTACCAGGTCGAGCACGCCGCCGACATTATTGCGAAAATCGGCAAGCCGAATGTCTGGATGCAGTACGATCTCTATCATGTGCAGATCGTCGGCGGCGACGTGCTGACGCGCTTCCAGCAGCACCAGAAGATCATCGGCCACATCCAGTGCTCGCAGGTGCCGCTGCGCAACGAGCCGGATGACATTGGAGAACTGAATTACCCGTTCCTGTTCGCGGAACTGGACCGGCTGGGCTACGGTGAGTGGATCGGCTGTGAGTACCGGCCGCGGGCGCGCACCGAATCGGGCCTTGGCTGGGGCGCGGATTACGGCCTGAAAACCAGTATTTAACGGCCGATTAACCATCAAACTTCTTGAAAAGCCTCACTTTTTGGCTTTGCGCCCGGACGGGGGCTTTGCTAAAGAGGATTGATGTGGGGACGCCGCAAGACACCTGAGTCGGACACGCCCGTTCAGCCCAATCCGCTGAAGGATGCGGTGCGCGAAGCGCGCATCGAAGTGGCCGAGCGCTCCGGCGTTGTTGTCGATCTGCGCGACGCCGAACTGGCGCGCCTTGAACTGCTGAACGAAGCGCTCGATCCGCTATTCGCCGATATTCCGTCTTACGTTGAATTGTTTGACCGCGGCATCAGCCGGGGCGACGTGCCGCGCCTCTGGGTCGATGTCATCGCGCATGTCGAGATGGGGCGCGACAAGCGGCAATATCGTTTCGTGCAGGACACGCGCTATGGCCGCGCGGTGCTCGCCGAGAGCCACGAGATCAAGGACATCGTGCAGGCGGTAACGCGCTATGTCGCGCGCCGGCTGGTCGAGCGCGAGCGTGCGCTGACCGACGATGCACCGTTTGGTCAGGCGTCGTCGCAGAAGATGCTGGAGCAGGAACAGCGCAAAGGCCAGTTCCGCGCGGTGCGCTATTTCATCTACGGCGCTGTTGTCACCACTGCGGTTCTGTTCACGCTGGCGATCCTGAACGGGCCGCGGCCTTAGCCGAGCAGGGTGATGCGCCGGCGCTCGGCGATTGCGCCACCAGCAGCAATCCCGCGCGACACCATCTCACACCGCCAAGCGCCCGCCGCACCATCGATGCGATAGAGGTTGTATCCCGCCGCATCGTGATTATCCGACGGCCGCGCCGAAGCGGATGGCACGCCGATGGCGGGCACTTGTGCGCCGTTTGGCCCGGCGAGCCAATTGATCATGTTGAGATGATCGTGGCCGTGCAGCACCAATTCGGCGCCATGCCTTTCGATCACCGCCATGAAGGCATCGGCGTCGATCAACCGCTTGTGCTGCGGCGACTCGCTGATCGGCGGGTGATGGATCGCCACGACGCGAAACATGTTCTCCGCTTTTAGCTTTTCAAGCAACGCGCCCAGCTTTGCAAGTTGCGCCGGGCCGGCTTCGCCGGTCGCCATGAACGGCGCGGTGACGACGCCGCTCGACACGCCGATCAGCGCCACCGGGCCGCGCCGCCGCACATAGGGGAAGGTCTCGCCCTCATCGCCGCGCATATTGGCGCCCCAGGCGCGCTCGGCCTTCTCGGCGCAGCCCGAGACGTAGATGTCGTGATTGCCGGGAATGAAGCTGACATCTGTGCTTGCGCCGACGCTGTCGAGCCAGGCGCGGCCATTGGCGTATTCCGCCGCGAGGCCGATATTGGCGATGTCCCCGGTGACCATGATGTGGCCGGGACTCTGCGCCTGCATGTCGGTGACGATGGCGGACAGCACCTGGCGGTCATGCACATGGCGGCGCTTGCGCTGCCAGTGGAGCCAGCCGGTCAGCCGCTTACCGGCAAGCTCAAGGAAGCTCGCAACCGGTAAAGGCGCCAGATGCGGATCGGACAGATGGGCGAGGGTGAACATCAGACCCGTGTAGCGGATTCTGCCGGAAACCGTTAGCTAAAGCCCATGACGCTTTCCCGCCTGCGCCGCAAATTTGAGCCCTGGCTCCGCAAGGGCTTTCATCTGTATTTCCGCTTCGCCCGCGGCGCGACCCTGGGTGCCTTCGGCATGGTCATTGACGGGCAGGGCCGCGTTTTCCTGGTCAAGCACTCTTATGTCTCCGGCTGGCATCTGCCCGGCGGCGGCGTCGAGACCGGCGAGACGGTGCGCACTGCTTTGGCGCGCGAGCTTGGCGAGGAAGGCAATATCCAGCTGACGGGCGAGCCTGTGCTGCATGGCCTGTTTCACAACAACCGGATATCGAAGCGTGATCACGTCGCGTTGTTTATCGTGCGCGACTTCGTCCAGCCGACGGCGCCGGTGCCCGACCGCGAGATCATCGACCACGGCTTCTTTGCCATTGACGCGTTGCCGGAAGACACCGGCCGCGCGACACGGGCGCGGGTTGCTGAGGTGTTTGATGGCGTGGCGTTGAGCGAGGTGTGGTAAAGCGACGCTTGACCCGCGCCCTGCCTGTTTCTAACCTTTGTCCATGGCTACCAAAACCGAATCCATCGAGATCGATAGCGTAACGGCTTCAGCGCTGAAGACGCGCGCCGCAGAGCGCGGCGTCAGCGTTTCTCAGCTCGTCTCGGAACTGGTGCCGCTTGCAATCGATGATCCGGCGATTGCCGAACTCGACCGCCGCTGGGCCGAAATCGAGTCAGGCAAAGCGACTGTCGCGCACAACGACGTCGAGCGATGGCTGAAGACTTGGGGTACGGCTGATTTCAAGCCTTGGCCTGGAAGATGAAAATCGAATGGTCGGCAGACGCGCTTGCTGACCTCGATCGTTTTGCTACCTTTCTTCACAAGCACCATCCAGCACTAGCAAGAATTGTCGCGCGCGAAATTCTCGTCAAGGCACGCATCCTTGGTGAGCGCCCGATGCTCGGCAAGCAAGTCGGCGGCCGAATTGAATACCGGCAAATTGTGCTCCAGGTTCTCAACGCTGCTTATGTCCTTCAGTACCGGATCGACCGCGACCGGCTGGTCATCCTGCGCGTCTTTCACGGTAGAGAAGAGCGCGAGTAGAGCGCTCGACGCTACTTCTGAAATAGCGCCAGCTTCACACCGAACGCGATGAACAGCGCGCCGATAGTGCCGTCGATCCAGCGCTGCCACGTCCTGGCGCCGCGCATCATCGACGCTGCGCGCGCGGTGGCGTAAGCGACCATCAAATTCCAGATCGTGCCGTTGACGTTGAACACGACGCCAAGAAACACGAACGCCAGAGCCGTCGATGGTGCATTGCTTTCGATGAATTGCGGCAGGAAGGCGAGAAAGAACAGCGCCACTTTCGGGTTTAAAGCGTTGGTGATGAAGCCTTGCTGAAACACCTTCCAGACAGTCAGCGATGATTTGAAACCGGGCGCTGCATCGTCGCTGCGCCGCGACAGCATCATGCGCACGCCTAAATAAATCAGATACCCGGCGCCGATGAACTTGATGATGCCGAACGCGGTGGCGGACGCGGCAATCAACGCCGACAGGCCGAGCGCCGCTGCCGCAATGTGCAGCATGCAGCCGGCGGCAACCCCAAAGCAGGCCGCCGCGCCGCCCTTGAAGCCGAGTTGGGTCGAGCGCGCGACGATCAACGCCGTGTCCGGGCCGGGCGTGACGTTCAGCAGCCAGCCGGCGAAGATGAACAGCAGAAGGTCATGCGTGCCGAACATCAAACCTTCCCCGGTCATGCTTCGCGGCAAAATCGAGCTGCGGCCCGACCGGCACGATGCCGGACGGGTTCACATGGCGCTGGCTATGATAATAGTGCCGCTTGATCTGGTCGAGGCTGACCGTCTCGGCGACACCCGGCACCTGATACAGCTCGCGCACATAGTTCGACAGGTTCGGATATTCGTAAACGTGCCGCCAGTTGCATTTGAAGTGGCCGTAATAGACCGCATCGAAGCGGATGAGTGTCACGAACAGCCGCCAGTCGGCTTCGGTGATAACACTGCCGACGATATAGCGCTGTCGCGCGAGGATCTGCTCGATCTCGTCGAGCGTATCGAACAGGCCGCGAAAGGCGGTCTCGTAGGCTGACTGGCTGGTGGCGAAGCCGGCGCGGTAAACGCCGTTGTTGATGTTCGGATAGACGAGGTCGTTGATGCGGTCGATCTCGCCGCGCAGCGCTTCGGGGTAGTAATCGGCCTTGCTGCTGGTGAGGGCGTCGAAAGCTGAATTCAGCATGCGGATGATTTCCGCCGACTCGTTGTTGACGATGGTCTTGGTCTCCTTGTCCCACAGCACCGGCACGGTGACGCGGCCGGTGAACTGCGGATCGGCCAGCACATAGATGTCGGCGAGCTTGGCCTTGCCGTTGATGCTGTCGCCCGTCGAGCCTTCGTCCTGATTGAAAGTCCAGCCATTCTCCAGCATGTCGGGCGAGACGATCGACAGCGAGATGACATTCTCGAGCCGCTTGAGCTTGCGGAAGATGATGGTGCGGTGCGCCCACGGGCAGGCCAGCGAGACATAAAGGTGATAGCGGCCAGCCGCGGCGGCAAAGCCGCCTGTTCCGGAAGGCCCGGCGCTGCCGTCCGGCGTCACCCAGTTGCGGAAGGCGGTGGTCGGCCGCACGAAGGCGCCGTCCTTGGTGCGCTGGCCATCCTGCTGCCAGACGCCGTCGACCAGTTGTCCCATGGGCTTTCTCCGCTTTGTTGCCATTCATTTAGGGGCTTAACCGCTATTCCGCCACCGCGATGGACCGGAATCGTCCTAGGTGCTAATCGGCTGCCATGTCCGAACCGCAACTGACCATTCTGGCCGAGACCCTGGGCGACGCGCTGGCGATCGAACGGCTGCACGAGCGCACTTTCGGCCCCGGCCGTTACACCCGCTCGGCCTTCCGTATCCGCGAGGGCCGCGGCCATTCGCTGGAATTGTCCTACACAGCGCGCATTGGCACGCTGCTGGTCGGCTCGATCCGGTTGACGCCGATCTGCATCGGCGAGACGCCGGCGTTGCTGCTTGGGCCGTTGACGGTAGAGCCGCCGTTCCGCTCGCGCGGCGTCGGCTCGAAACTCATCGCGCGGTCGATCCAGGAGGCCAAGGCCAAAGGCGTCAAACTCGTAGTCTTGGTCGGCGACGAGCCGTATTATTCCAAGGCGGGGTTCAAGCGCATTTCCAAGGGCCTTGTTAAGATGCCGGGTCCGGTCGATCCCGGCCGGTTGCTGGTCAATGAACTGGTGCCGGGCGCTTTCGACGGCGTTGCCGGCCTGATCCGTCCGGACTGGATCGAAGCGTCGGGCGTTTGAGCTGTCCGCGCGCGCTTTCAGAAAAATTTCAGAAAAACTTCGGCTGAAAGCATTGCAGCCACACTTGCCGGTGTTTTGAGGCCGCGCCAGTCTGCCCCTTCGCGTTGAACGCAATATCGGGGACCTTTATGAAAAAACTTTCGTTCATGCTTGTTGCCGCGGCGCTTTTGTCGCCGCTGCCGGCACAGGCGCAGCAGCTCGACCTGTCGACCGTGACCTGCAAGGACTTTGTCACCAGCGACAAGGAGACCATCGGCCTCATCTTAATGTGGCTGGAGGGCTACTACAGCGATCAGGATGCCAAGCCGATCGTCAACTTCGACAAGATGAAGAACGACGGCGCCAAGCTCGGTCAATATTGCGGCAAGAACCCGACCCACAGCCTGATCACCGCAGCGGACGACGTTGTCGACACCAAATAAGCTCAGCGTGCGTGAAATGAGCGCCCGGCGTCGACGATCGACTTGGCGCCGAACAGCACGAAGGTGACGCCGATGATGCGCGTCACCACGACGCCGTGCGTGAGAAAGAACTTTCGCACCAGCGGCAGACCGGCCCAGAACAAGGTCACGACATAGCCGAGCACAATGCCGAGCCAGGTTGCCAGCGCAATCATCGGCAGTGAAGACCAGTTCAACTCGAGCGCATAGCGCGCCAGCAGGGCCGTGAACACGGCGACCGCCACCGGATAGGCCTTCGGATTGGTCAGGCCGAACAGGAAGCCGGCGCGGTACGGCCTGTGGCCGCGCAACACCGGCGCTTCGCCGATGTTCTTGGCACGCATCGCCTTGATGCCGAGATAGACCAGATAAATGCCGCAGCCGGCTCCTAAGATCTCGAACAGCATCGGTCCCATCTGGCTGACGCCGAGGATCGAGGCGAAAGCCAGCGCACTCCAGATGACATCGCCAGCCATGTGGCCGAGGAGGAACCTGGCACCCATGCTGCGGCCGTGTTGCGCGGCGAGCGAGAACACCAGCAGTACGGCAGGGCCGGGCAGTACAGAATAGACGAAGCCGGCGATTAGCGTTGCGATGAAAACGGAGAGCGTCACGTTATCGTCCCTCGCGTGCCCATGTCGCCGCTAGCGAGCCGATCAAAAGCAGCAGGCCGATCAAGCCGGCAAAGATCGGCAGCACGCCGATGCCGCGCACGACACTGACGTCGCGCATCTTCAGGCCGATCCAGTCATCGCCCTTGAAGCTCGAGGCGCTGCGCACCGGCACGACGCGCGGCACGTTGAGTACGGTGCTCTCCGTGAGGCGGCGGGAGTCGCCGCCGGTCGCGTTGGCCAATTGCATCAAAGGCTGCGTGCTCGAGGTTACTTCCTGGAATTCGCGCGGATTGGCCGGGCCAACATTGGCGAGCGCGGTCAGCTTGCCGTCGGTCGCGCGCCACAGGCCGAGTTCGTTCGCGGTGATATCGCTGCGCCACAGGCCGGGCTGATCCTGCTTGAGGTTCAGCGTGCGCGTTTGCCCTCCGGGCGAAGTGACGGTGATCTCGTTGACATTGTCGGCCATGGTCTGGCGCTGGATGGTGATGTCGCGGCCGCGCACGATGAGACGCAGCGCTTCCTCTTCGAGGTCGGGTTGCTTCATCAGCCAGTGTGAGACGTTGCGCAGCAGGTCGAGATGCGGGCCGCCGCCTTCGTAGCCACGCGCCCACAGCCAGATATGGTCCGACAGCAGCAAAGCAACGCGGCCTTCACCTTCGCGCCTCAGCACAAGCAGCGGCTTGTTGTCGGGGCCGTGCATGACGCTGGTGCCGATAGTGCGCTTGGTGTTGACTAGGCGGAACCAGTTGCTCCATCGCGGCGGCTCGACGTCCGAACCTTCAAGCGCGCGTGTCACCGGATGACGCTTGCCGGCGTCGGTCAGCCGCGCCTGGAACGCCTGATCGGTCATGTCGCCCGACGGCTCGGCCGGGAGAATAACATCAAGCGGTGTGCGCCAGATACTGGTCGGCGAGGCGTAATCGGGGCCGGCGGCAATCATTACTGCGCCGCCTTCCTGAACATATTTGGCGATGTTGTCGAAATAGACCATCGGCAGCACGCCCTGGCGCGCATAGCGGTCGAAGATGATCAACTGGAATTCGCCGATCTTCTGCTGAAACAGTTCGCGCGTCGGGAAGGCGATCAGCGACAATTCGTTGATCGGCGTGCCGTCCTGTTTTTCCGGCGGGCGCAGAATGGTGAAGTGAACGAGATCGACCGAGGCATCGGCCTTCAACAAATTGCGCCAGGTGCGTTCGCCGGCATGCGGCTCGCCGGAGACCAGCAGCACGCGCAGCTTGTCGCGCACACCGTCGATCGAGACGACAGCGCGGTTATTCACGAGCGTGAGTTCGTTCGGGATTGCGGCGGCTTCGACTTCCACAATGTTGGCGCCGGCATGCTGGATCGGAATCTTGACGCTGACATCGGTGCGCACCGCGACCATGCGCTGCTCGATTTGTTCGCCGTCGCGGCGGATGGTGACCTGGACGGTGCCGCCGCCGGCGCCTTGATCCTCGACGCGGAAGCCAACGGTCTGCGTCTGCCCGACAATGCCGAAGCGCGGGGTTTGCGTCAGCACGACGCGGCGGTCGATCTCGTTGCCGTGACCGGTGATCAAGGCGTGCAGCGGCGCGGCAAAGCCGAGTGCTGCGGCATCGGCCGGAATGTCGTGCACGCGGCCATCTGTGATCATGATCGCGCCGGCAATGCGATCCGGCGGCACGTCGGCAAGCGTCGAGGACAAAGCGGAGAACAATCTGGTGCCGTCGGTTTCGCCATCGGCAGCGCCAGCCTCGGCAACGCGCACTTCAAGACCGGGGATGCGCTTGAGCCTTTCAACGATCGTTTCGCGCGCGGCATTGGTCTGCGCGTTGCGGTCGCTGAAATCCTGGCTCGGGCTCTTGTCGATGATCACGGCGGCAACCGATGGGATCGGCTCGCGGTCTTCGCGGGTGAACGACGGGTTGGCGAGCGCCAGCACAAGCATCAGCATCGCCAGCGCGCGCACCGCCGCGCCACGGGTGCGCACGACAAGCAGCAGCGCCGAAATCAGGATGGCAACGCCGAGCGCGGTCCACACCACGTATTCGGGGACCAGAGGCGCAAACGCGATGCCGAGGTTCATGGCGTTACTGTCCCAACCGTTCGAGCAGCGCCGGTATGTGAACTTGATCTGCCTTATAATTTCCCGTCAGCGCGTACATGACGATGTTGACGCCGGCGCGGAAGGCGAATTCGCGTTGGCGTGGTTCGCCCGGTACTAACGGCAGTAACGGCTGTCCGTCCGGCCTGGCGGCCCAGGCGCCGGCCAGATCGTTCGACGTGATCATGATGGAGGTGACGCCGTCGCCGGCGCGCACCGGGCGGCCCGGTTCGTCTTCATTTTCAACGGGTTGGGCCTCGACCCAGAGCTGGCCATTGGTGAAGCGGCCGGGAAAGGAACCTAAAAGAAAGAACGTCTTGTTGAGCACATGATCGCGGGGCAGAGGTTCCAACTCGGGCACATCGAGCGACGAGAGGATCGAGCGCAGGGCCACCATGCCGGGGCCCTGCATGTCGCCGCCGGGGCCGGGCGGGGCGTCGACGGCGTCGCGGGTGTCGAACACGACCGTGCCGCCGCGCTTCATATAGGCGTCTATGCGGTCGAGCGTGGCCCGGGACGGCTTCGGCGCGGTCACCGAGACCGGCCAGTACAGCATGGGGAAGAACGACAGCTCGTCGCGTGAGGGATCTACGCCCATGGCGTCGCCGGGCTCCAGCGCCGTGCGCTGCGCCAGGAACAGCGACAGGCTGTCGAGGCCGGCCTTGCTGATGGCATCGACTTCGGCGTCGCCGGTGATGATGTAGGCGAGGTGGGTCTGCTGCGTCGCCTTGGCGGCGAATTCCAGTTGCTGCTGGGTCAGTTGCGGGCGGGCCGGGGCGGCCGGGGCAGGCGAGGTTTGTGCCCGGGCTATATCAGGTACTGCCAAACCGGCCAGCAATCCGAAAGCGATGAGGGCAGCAGCAGCACGGCGGCGATGGGTCAAGCTCGTCAATCCTCCGGCAAGCCAGAACACCACCAAGGCGTCGAGCAGCAGCAGCAACAAAGCAGCGACAAAGAGCGGACCGCGCAGATCGAGCGGCTCGCCGACGCGGTAGGCATCGAGCCGCGCATTGAGCGGCGAAACATCCAGCGGCAACGGCCGGTCGGCCGGCGCCAAAGTATTGATGGCGACGAGACCTTCCGGCGGGCCGTAGAAGCCGGGCGGATTGTCGGCGGTGGCGCGGCCTGTGTAGCCGGCGGGCACGGGGCGGGCGGTCGGCGGCGGTGGGCCGAAGGCGCCGAAGCCGTCGAGCACGCGGGTCGGCGGCACGGCCTGCACGACATTGCGGCCGGCACCGGCGGCATTGCCCGGCGCATCCTCCGTTGCCGTCGCGGTAGCGCCGGCGAGCGCAACGATGCGGCGAAGCATGTCGACAAAGGTGCCGGCCAGCGGCAGGTCGGACCAGCGCGTATCGGCGGTCACGTGAAACAGCACGACAAGGCCTTTGCCGCGGCGCTGCGCGGTGACCAACGGCGTGCCGTCAGCCAAAGTCGCCCAGGTGCGATCGGCCAAGGCCGCATCCGGCTCGGCGAGCACCTGACGCGTCACGGTGACATCCGTCGGCACGACCATGCCGGTGAACGGTCCCTCGCGCGAGAAGGGCGCAAGCTGCTGCGGCTTTTCCCAGCTCAGTGAGCCGCCAAGAATGCGGCCACCGCGGCGCAGCCGCACCGGCACGAGATCGTCGCTGGCGCCGGCCAGATGCGGACCGGCAAAACGCACCAGCACGCCGCCGCCATCGATCCATTTGTCGAGACGCTCGCGCGCCTCGGCGATGTTGCCGACATCGGCGAGAACCAGCATGGGCAGGTTCTGGCCGAGGAAGCGGGTGATCGCCTCCGTCGGGCCGACGCCTTCGGCCAGCCGGACATCGGCAAACGGGTTAAGCGCGCGCTGCAAGTAATAGCTGGCGCCGATCAAAGGCTGCGAACGATCGGCCGCCGAGCCGGAGACAATGCCGACGGTGCGGCGGCGCCAGCGCTTGTCGAGCAGTTGCACGGCGCCAGCCGAACGCTCGCCGAGAATTTCCAAGCGCGCGACATCGTTGCGGATCTCGACCGGCAGGTTGATGACCGCTTCGGTTTCTTGATCGTTTGCTTTGAAGGCGAACGGCGCTTCGCCGAGCGGCAGGCCTTTCAGGTCAATGGCGCCAACGACGCCGTTCTCGGCGGTGCCGGTTTGCGCGCGCAGGACTTTCACCGTCAGCGCGCCGGAAGCATTGTCGGCGGCGGCCAGTCCATGCGGAATGCTAATGCCGCCGGCAACAATGGTCAGCGCGCGGTTGCCGATAATGTCTTTCAGGCCGGCGACGAAACTCGCGCCCTTACCCAGGTCGACGCCGTCGGACAGCCAGACGATTTCGAGATCGGCATTGGCGCGCAGGAAGCGTTCGATCAGCGGCAACGCTTCGGCGCGCTCGACCGTGTGCGGCTTCGGCTTGATCTGCTTGATCTGCACGCGGGCCGCACCGGCCACCTGTATCGACAGGTCGCGCGCGGTTTCCGACAAAGGCAGAATGGCGACGCCGCGGCTGTCTGCTTCGGCGCGGGCGATGAGTTCATCGGCATTGCGCAGCCGCGCATCCCAGGTCGACGCGGCGGCCCAGCCATCATCGAGCAGGATCAGCAAAGGCGCGGCCTTGTTGGCAGTCGCGACCGGCGGATTCCACAAGGGACCTGCAGCGGCGAAGATGACCAGCGCAGCGAGCGACAAGCGCAACAAGGTCAGCCACCACGGCGTGCGCGATGGCGTCTCTTCCTTCGGCTGGATATCGAACAGCAAGCGCGTCGGCGGAAAGCTGACCGTGCGCGGGCGCGGCGGCACCAGCCGCAGCAACCACCACAGCACAGGCAGGCTGAGCAGGCCGAGCAACACCAAAGGCTGTGCGAATGCGAGCGGAAGTGCGCCCATTATGCCGCGGTCCCTCTCTGCGTCGGCGTATGCCGGCTATTCACGGCGCTGGTCACGCCATTGGCGCCCATGCGCGCATGCAGCGCGAACAAGAGTTCAGTCGGACCGCGATCGGTGCGATGCACGGTGAAGGTCCAGCCGAACGCCTCCGTCTCGGCGCGTAACGCGGCGCGATGATTGGCGAGCAGCGTCTGATAATCAGCGCGCCATGTTTCGGCGCGGCCGGCCGTGACGCTGCCGAGGCCTTCCGATTCAACGAATTCGACGCGGCCGGAATAGGGGAATGTCTCTTCCGCCGGATCGCACACCTGCACGACATGGCCGCGCGCGCCATTGGCGGCGAGCTGGCCGATCGTGCGGCGGAATTCCGGGATCGGGCTCCACAAATCGGACAGCACGACAACTTCCGAGAACGGCGCCGGCGCAAAATTCGGCGGCAGGCTTGGCGCCTCGCGCGTGTCATGCACGATGCGCTGCGCCATGCTTTCGATGACGTTGCGGTTGGCGGTCGGCCGCATCAGTTCGGGAATGCCGACGCGTTCGCCGCCTTGCACCAGAATTTCGGCGAGCGCGAACGACACGACGAGCGCGCGGTCGAGCTTGCTCCATTCGGTCAGCGATGAATTGAATTCCATCGATGGCGAGCGGTCGGCCCAGAGCCATATCGTATGCGACGCTTCCCACTCGCGCTCGCGCACATACAGATGATCGTCGCGCGCCGAACGCCGCCAGTCGATGTTCTGCGCCGGCTCGCCGGACACAAAGTGGCGATACTGCCAGAAGTTTTCGCCGGAGCCCGCACGCCGGCGCCCATGCAGGCCGTGAATGACGGTCGAGGCAACGCGCCGCGCTTCCAGGATGAGCCGGGGAATGCGCGCAGCCAGCTTGCCGCTTTTGCCGGCGGCGGCCTTGACGGGCTTGCTCTTGAGGTCCTTGAGGCTCGGCTCGACTGCCATTCTTTATCCGATGCGCGACTTGAGGCGCGAGATGATGTTGGCGATCGTCTCGCCTTCGGCGCGCGCGGCGAAAGTGAGCGCCATGCGGTGCTTGAGGATCGGCTCGGCCAGTTCGAGCACGTCGTCGATCGACGGCGCGAAGCGGTTGTCGAGCAACGCGCGGGCGCGCACCGCCAGCATCAGCGATTGACTGGCGCGCGGACCGGGGCCCCAGGAGATGAACTTGCCGAGATCGCCCGACTCCGGCCCCGGACGCGCCGAGCGCACCAATTGCAGGATCGCTTCGACCACGGACTCACCAACCGGCAGGCGGCGCACGAGGCGCTGCGCGGCGATCAGGTCGTCCGATGTCATCGCCGCCTTGGCGCGGCTGTCATCCGAACCTGTCGTGTCGAACAGGATTTTCCGTTCAGCAACGAGATCCGGATAGTCGACGTCGATTTCCATGAGGAAGCGGTCGAGCTGCGCTTCCGGCAGGGGATAGGTGCCTTCCTGCTCCAGCGGGTTCTGCGTGGCAAGCACGTGGAACGGCTTGGGCAGATCGTGGCGTACGCCGGCGACCGTCACATGCTGTTCCTGCATGGCCTGCAGCAAAGCCGACTGGGTGCGCGGCGAGGCGCGGTTGATTTCGTCGGCCATCAGCAATTGCGCGAAGACCGGACCGGGCAGGAAGCGGAAGCTGCGCTTGCCGCCGGCGCCTTCCTCAAGCACTTCCGAGCCGAGAATGTCGGACGGCATCAGATCAGGCGTGAACTGGACGCGGCGGGCATCCATGCCGAGCGCGATGCCCATCGTCTCGACCAGCTTGGTTTTGGCGAGGCCTGGCACACCGACCAGCAGCGCGTGGCCGCCGGACAGGACTGTGACAAGCGCGCGTTCGACCACCAATTCCTGGCCGAAAATGACGGAGCCGATGGCATCCTTGGCGGCGCGTACATGAGTGGCGGTCGATTCCGCCGCGCGGACGATCAGATCTTCGAGCTTTTCGGGGCTTTCGCCGCTTGCCGACGCCATTGTCTCAGGTTCCTTTTGTCGAGAACATCCCGGAGTCTATGCAACAAACGCACCAGAGCCGGCATTGCACGGCCTGTGGCGAATCTGCCTCATTGTCCAGCCAAGCCTACGCTATCTTGCATTCACGGTCCGGGCCGGTCACGAAGTTGCGAACAGGTCAGAAGCACCTGATTATCGTAGGGAAACAATGGCGAAGGCAGGGCAGGACACACGAACGGGCGGGCTCGAGGGCATTGCTGCCCAATTGCCGAAGATCGGCAACGAGCCGGGCGGTAAAGGACTGCCCCCGGTGCATTTGTGGAATCCGCCGTTTTGCGGCGATATCGACATGCGCATCGCTCATGATGGCACATGGTTCTACCAAAACAGTCCCATTGGACGGCCGGCTTTAGTCAAATTGTTCTCTTCCGTGCTGAAGCGCGAAGGCGACAAGTATTTTCTTGTCACGCCGGTGGAGAAGGTTGGCATTGTTGTCGAGGACGCGCCGTTCATGGCTGTCGAACTGGCGGTAGCCGAAGGCGCAGCGGGCCGCGTTCTCAAGTTCCGCACCAATGTCGATGACTGGATCGAGGCGGGCCCCGGCCACGCTTTGCGTTTTGACGAGGACGCGGACAATGGCGGGCTCAAGCCCATGCTGCATGTCCGCAGCGAATTGTGGGCCAAGGTGACGCGGGCATTGTTTTACGATCTGGTCGAACGGGGTGAGGAACGCCATATCGACGGCAAGGCCATGTTCGGCGTCGCCTCCGGCGGCGAGTTTTACCCGATGGCCGAGGCGAGCGCCTTGAAGGATCTACGATGATTGAAGGCGCGCAAGCCGCCGTGCCGGTGCTGACATCGGACGAGTTCTACGCACGCGTGCGCGCGCGGCTGTCGCTCAAGGTGCCGCCCGGCGTCGCCGATCCGAATTTCATACCGTTGCGTGGCGATCACGATGCCGATCCGGTGATGCAGAAGATTGCCGAGGTGCGGCCGATCCGCCCTGCGGCGGTGCTGATCGCGATTGTCGATCATGAAGAGCCGACCGTGTTGCTGACGCAGCGCGCGCAACATCTGCCGGATCATCCGGGGCAGATTTCTTTTCCCGGCGGCAAGATCGACAAGACTGACAAGGACCCGCTCGACGCTGCGTTGCGCGAAGCGGAAGAAGAGATTGGTCTGTCGCGCGAGCATGTCGAGCCGCTTGGCTATCTCGACACCTATATGACGACGCTCGGCTATCGCATCGTGCCGACCATTGCGCGCGTCAAGCCGGGCTTCACGCTGACGCTCAACACGGGTGAAGTCGATGTTGCCTTTGAAGTGCCGCTGGCCTTTCTGATGGATCAGGCCAATGTGCAGCGCCACTCACGCGACTGGCAGGGCATGACGCGGCATTACTATGCCATCACCTTCGGCGAGCGCTATATCTGGGGCGTAACGGCAGGTATTTTGCGGAATCTGCACGACAGGATTTACTTATGATACGCCCCATCCTCACCGAAATCCTTTTGTTCGCGGCGCCGTTCGCGCTCTACATTGTCTTTCTGTGGGCGACCAAAGCCGGCGTGCTGGATGTCGAATCATGGCCGCTGTCGCGTCTCGCCTGGTTGACCATGGCGGCGCTACTGCTGGTGCTCGGCAGCTTTGTTTATTTCGCGCACTTCTCCGGCGCCAAGCCGGGCTCCGAATACATCCCGGCGCATATCGAGGATGGCAAGTTCGTGCCGGGGACGACGAGATGATGAGCGCGCGCAAGCTCGACATTGTCGCATGGCCGTTCGCGGCCGAGCTGTCGCGGCTGCTTGACGTGCTGGATCGCGATGGCGAGGAAGCGCGTGTTGTTGGCGGCGCGGTGCGCAATGCGCTGATCGATGTGCCGATCCACGAAGTCGATGTCGCCACCACTGCGTTGCCGGAGGAAGTCGTGCGCCGCGTCAAGGCCGCAGGCTTCAAGGCGGTGCCGACCGGCATCGAGCACGGCACGGTGACGGTAGTGATCGACAAGCATCCGTTTGAAGTGACGACGTTGCGCACCGATGTCGAGACCGATGGCCGTCACGCCAAGGTCGCGTTCGGCCGCAGCTGGCAGGAAGATGCCGAGCGGCGCGACTTCACCATGAATGCGTTGTCGCTGACGCGCGACGGCACTGTGCATGATTACACCGGCGGGCTGGATGATCTGGCGAAGCGCCATGTGCGTTTCATCGGCGATCCGCACCAACGCATCGCCGAAGATTACTTGCGCATATTGCGCTTCTTTCGCTTTCACGCGGCCTATGGTCCGGGCGGGCATCCCGATGCGGAAGGGTTAGCGGCCTGTATTGAGGGCCGCGATGGGCTCGATCAATTGTCGCGCGAGCGCATTCGTCAGGAGATGATGAAGCTGCTGGTCGCGCCGCATGCGACGCCGACCTTGGTGGTGCTGGCGGACAGCGGCTTGGCGCTGCGCATTCTCGGTGGCGTCACGTATCTGGCGGCGTTCGAGAACATGGCGAAGGTGGAAGCGGCGATTGGCGTTGAGGCATCGCCGGTGCGCAGGCTTTGCGCGCTTGGTGTGTCCGTTGTCGAAGATGCCGAACGTCTGGCGCAACGCTTGCGGCTGCATAACAATGAGCAGGCGCGGCTGGTGTCGATGGCGCAAGGCTGGCGCGATGTGTCACTGGGGCTCGGCGAGCAGGGCATGCGCGCCTTGCTGTACCGGCTCGGGCCGGATGCTTATGCCGATCGGGCGTTGCTGGCCTGGGCGCGTTCGCCCGCGTCAGCGCATGATAGGGCATGGCATGAACTGGCGACCCTGCCGCAACGCTTCACCGCGCCGGTGTTTCCGTTGAAGGCGGCAGACTTCATCAAGCGCGGCGTGCCCAAGGGTCCGGAGATGGGTGAGGCTCTGCGTGCGGCGGAAGCGGCGTGGGTGGCGCAAGGCTTTCCGGACAGTGTGGACGCCTTGGCCAAAATTACCGAAGATGCGGTGAAACCGTAGCGTCAACCGGAGGAGATCATGCGCAGTATCGGACGCGGCATTATCATCTTCTTGCTCGGCGGCATTGTTGGCACCGCCTTTGGCGTGGCGCTTGGCTTCTTTTTCTTTCCCTACGTGTTTCCGCCGCCGCCTGCGGCCGAGCAGCTTTCGCAGACCGATGAGAAGGCCATCGCCACCGGCACCTTCATTCATGCCAAGCCGTCCGATCCCGTTCACTGGGGCCGCGGCAAGGTCAGCCTTTATGAACGCGCCGTGTTTCTGGAGCCGGACTTCGAAGTCGGTCCGGGCCCGGCCTATCATGTCTATCTGGTGCCGAACGCCAGCATTCGCGACGAAGCCGCGGTGAAGGATGCGATGTATGTCGATCTCGGCCGCCTGCGCGCCTTCAAGGGCAGCCAGCGTTATGCTATCCCCGCCGGCGTCGACCTGAAGAATTATCCGAGCGTGGTGATCTGGTGTGAGCGCTTCGGCGTGCTGATCTCGCCCGCCGATTTGAGTGCTGTGCGCTGAATGGATCTCCTGTCCGGCTTTACCGATATCTCGTTCGCTCAACTCCTGCTCGTCGCCGTCGTCGCGTTGATCGCTTCGGTAATCGGCGGCGTCTCCGGTTACGGCAGCGGCGCGCTCATGCCCCTTGTATTGGTGCCGATGATCGGTGCTGCACCGGTGGTGCCCATCATCGCCATCTCGGCGCTATTCAATAATTTCGGTCGGGTTTCCGCCTTCTACAAATATGCCGACTGGCAGCGCGTCTGGCGCGCCGGGCTGTTCGCGCTGCCGACCTGTGCCCTCGGCGCCTGGGGCTATACGTTCTTGACTGGTAAGGGCGCCGCGCTGGTCATCGGCTCAATGCTGATCCTCAGCGTGCCGCTGCGGCGATTGCTCAAGCACCACGACGTGCGCATCAGCGACCGTGGCTTGTCTGTGGGCGCGGTCGGTTACGGCGTTGTCGTCGGCGGTACCGCCGGCAGCGGCGTGATCATGTTGTCGCTGCAGATGGCCGCCGGCCTCGAAGGCGCGGCGGTGGTGGCGACCGATGCCGCGGTGTCGATCATTGTCTCGACGGTGAAGATCTCGGTCTTCGCGCTCGGCGGTGTCGTGACGGCGCAGGTTCTGGCCTTCGCGCTGCTGATCGGCGTGATCTCGTTTCCAGGCGCGCATCTGGCGCGGCTATTGGTCGAGCGCATGCCGGTGCATGTGCACACCGCGATCCTGGATTTTATCGTGCTGCTCGGCGGCGTGATGATGATCATCACCGCGTTCAGGTAGCGGCTAGTCCGTCCGGCGCATAATTTTGTCGACCGCCCAGTTTGCTGACTCGCGCTTGATCCATTCGAGCGCCGCATATTGATTGGGAAAGCCGGTCAGAAGCTCGGGCTTGCCGGACTTCCAGATGACGTGGACGCACCAGTCATCGCCGCTGTGATTGGGCCGCGCCTCAAACTGAGGGTCCGAATTACCCATTTCCGCCCTGTAGATTTATGCAGTTCAATCAAAGTCTTGTCGGATTCGGAACTCCGACACAACCCTTTTCGTCAGATGCAATTATTGCGGGAGTGGTTGCGCAACGGACGACCGGGCCTAGGGCCATTTCACCACGGGTGGCATCGACGACAGGATCGAGTCGACATTGCCGCCGGTACGCAGGCCGAAAATCGTGCCCCGGTCATAGAGAAGGTTGAACTCGACATAGCGGCCGCGGCGCACGAGTTGCTCGTCGCGCTCGGCTTCGTTCCATGGCGTGGCGACGTTGGCCTCAACGATCTTCGGATAGATGTCGCGGAAGGCGCGGCCGACGTCCTGGGTGAAAGCGAAGGTCTTGTCCCAGTCGCTCTCCAGATAGTCGTAGAAAATGCCGCCAATGCCGCGCGGCTCCTTGCGGTGCTTGAGATAGAAATACTCTTCGCACCATTTCTTGAATTTGTCGTAGTCGGCGATGTCCTTGTGCGCATCGCATGGCGCGCGCATCGCGGCGTGGAAGGCGAGCGTGTCGGGATCGTCCTGCGTGCGCCGGCGATTGAGAACCGGCGTCAAATCGGCGCCGCCGCCGAACCATGCTTTCGAGGTGACGACGAAGCGCGTGTTCATATGCACCGTCGGCACATGCGGATTGTGCGGATGCGCGATCAGCGAAATGCCGGATGCCCAGAAATTCGGGTTCTCCGCGGCGCCGGGAATCTCCTTGCGAAACTCAGGCGCGAATTCGCCATGCACGGTCGAGCAGTGCACGCCGACTTTCTCGAATAGCCGGCCGCGCATGATCGACATCACGCCGCCGCCGCCGGGCGCGCCGGTGTGGTCGTTGCGGCTCCAGGGGGTGCGGACGAAACGCCCGGCCGGCTGGTCGGCCATGGGCGACGCGGCGGGCAGGGCGTCTTCCAGCGCCTCGAGCGACGCGCAGATGTCATCGCGCAACGCCTCGAACCAAGTGCGGGCGGCGGTCTTGCGGGCTTCTATGTCGTCGGCGGTCATGGGAAATTCCTGAATTGCACCGTATCTTTGCCGCGCCCGGCGCGGAAGGCTATTGCGCGGATTGACCTAGGCCGCCCGCCCCTGCCTCAACGCTTCACCGGCCACCATGGCCACCGACACCGCGATATTGAGCGAGCGGAGCCCCTCGGCCACCGGGATGACCAGCCGGCTGTCGGCTGCCTCATGGACCGCCGGGGGCACCCCGGCGCTTTCCCGGCCAAAAAGGACGATCTGGTCGTCCGCGAAGGCATGATCGAGGTAGTTCTGCGCCCCGAGCGTGGTCATCAGCACCAGTTTGAGTCGCGCCTCGCGCCGCCAGTCCTGGAAGGCGGCAAAGTCGGCGTGCCGCACGATGGTCACCCGGTCCAGGTAATCCATGCCCGCCCTCCGAAACGCCTTGTCGGTCACCGGGAACCCGGCCGGTTCTATGATGTGGGCCTCTAAACCGAGGCACGCGCAAGTGCGTAGAATCGTTCCAGTATTCTGCGGAATGTCGGGTTCATAGAGGGCGATCCGCATGCGAAAAACCTAAAATGGAATTGCTAGGACCCCGGCTAAGCCGCTCTATACGAATGATTTATGCACCGGGATGGGTGCGGCGCGATATCGTTCTTGCACTCCTACCGCAAGGGTGCCAATAGAACCCACCGAAACCGAAATCCTGCCTTTGTTGAGGATTACCGGGTCCGGTCCGCCCCGCCACTGCGGGATTTACATCCTCGGTTCCAGCCGCGGGCGGTCGATTTAGCCAGCCGGGGAGAGGGTTCAGACGTGACGACCGTGTCTTCTGCGGAGCACACGCGCCGCGATTTCCTTTACATCGCCACGGCCGCCGTTGGCGCTGTCGGCGCAGCTGCGGTCGCCGTGCCGCTCATCGCTCAGATGAACCCGGATGCCTCGACCATTGCCGCGGGCGCGCCGATCGAAGTCGATCTGACGCCGATCGCGGATGGTCAGGTGATCAAGGTGTTCTGGCGCTCGAAGCCGATTTTCATCTCGCATCGCTCCAAGAAGGAGATCGACGCGGCCAAGGACGTGCAGCTTTCAGCGCTGCCGGACCCGGAGCCCGACTCGGCCCGCGTCAAGCCGGGCAAGGAGCAGTGGCTCGTCGTCATCGGCATCTGCACCCATCTCGGCTGTATTCCCCTCGCCAAGCAGGGTGAATTCGAAGGCTGGTTCTGCCCGTGCCACGGTTCGGCCTACGACACCGCCGGCCGCATCCGTAAGGGCCCCGCGCCG
>JAURVZ010000002.1 GCA_030655215.1 Pseudolabrys sp.
CGGGGTGGCGGGTTTCGCCGCTGGCGCAGCCGGTGCCGCTGCCGGCGGTGTCTGGGCCTGCACGGACGGCGCCGCCAGGAGGCCAAGGCCCATGAGGCCTACGCCTGCCACTGCCGCGGTCAGGGCGCGGCCAAACGGCCGGGCCGTTGCGATCCGATGATCCATTGCAACTCGTCCTTTGTAATTAACCGTCGGCAGCCAAAAGGCGGCGCAAAACGGCGGTTCGGCTCTCTCCAGAGAAAATACGGCGGGAGCGTGACAGTGGTTCGCAGCCTGATAACCGATATTCACCCTGCAATAAAGCCACGAATACGCCGAAAGTACGGGGATGCGGCGCACCCCTTGCCGTCCGGCGGCTGTGATAAGGCTTAGTCAAATTGGGACCGAATCGCATCAAACGCTTGTTCACAGGCTTAACGACCGGACTGGACGTGACACGCCTCAGAGTGTCGCGCCGCACATTGCTTATTGGCGGCCTGCTCACCTCGACCAGCCTCGGGCGCGCCAGGGCGCAGACGGCAACGGCGTCGCACGCCATCGCCATGCAGGGCACACCGGCCCTGCCCGCCGGCTTCACTAGCCCGCCCTACGCCAATGCCTCTGCCCCAAAGGGTGGCCAGCTGACGCAAGGCGTGCTCGGCACATTTGACAGTCTCAATCCGTTCATTGTCCGCGGCCTGCCGGCGGCTAATATCCGCGGCTATGTCGTTGAGAGCTTGCTGGCCCGCGGCTATGACGAGCCGTTCACGCTCTATGGCCTGCTGGCCGACAGCATCGAAACCGATGCCGCGCGCAGCTACGTCACCTTCACCATCCACCCGGCGGCGCGCTTCAGCGATGGCGTGAAGTTGACCGCCGAGGATGTGGTGTTTTCCTTCAGCCTGCTCCGCGACAAGGGCCGGCCGCTATTCGGCATCTATTATTCGAAGGTGACCAAGGCTGAGGCAATCGACGCCCGCACCGTGCGCTTCGATCTGACCGGCGCCGATGACCGCGAAATGCCGCTGATCCTCGGCCTGATGCCGGTTTTGCCCAAGCACGCCATCGACCCGGCGAAGTTCGAAGACACCACGTTCGAGCCGCCGCTCGGCAGCGGGCCCTATCGCGTCACCGCGGTGCGGCCGGGCGAGACCGTGACCTTCACCCGCAATCCGGATTACTGGGGCAGCGTCCTGCCGATCAATCACGGCCTGTGGAATTTCGCGACGATCAAGTACGACTACTACCGCGACGGCAACACGCATTTCGAGGCCTTCAAGAAAGGCCTTTATGACGTGCGCGTCGAACAGGACCCAAACCGCTGGCAGACGGCTTACGACTTCCCCGCTTTGCGTGACGGCAATGTCGTCAAGGAAGAGCTGCCTTACGGCTTGCCGAAGGGCATGCATGGCCTGGCCTTCAACACCCGCCGCGCCGTCTTTGCCAATGTCCGTGTGCGAGAAGCGATCCTTGAGCTGTTCGATTTCGAATGGATCAACCGCAATTATTTCTTCGATCGCTATGCCCGCACCGCCAGCTATTTCGACGGTTGCGAACTGTCGGCGCGTGGCGATCCGGCCACCGCGCGCGAGCAGGAATTGCTGGCGCCTTTCCCGGGCTCCGTGCGCGACGACATCATGCAGGGCAAATGGTTGCCGCCGGTCACCGATGGCTCCGGCCGCGACCGCGCCACCTTGCGCCGCGCCTTCGACCTGTTCGCGCAGGCCGGCTACGCGCTCAACGGCACGCAGCTCGTGCACAAAGCCACCGGCAAGCCGTTCACCTTCGAGATTCTCTGCACCACCCGTGAGCAGGAGCGTTTGGCTCTGGTCTTCGTGCGCCACCTCAAGCGCGCCGGCATCGACGCCCAGGTGCGCTCGATCGACGCCACCCAGTTCGAGCGCCGCCGGATCAATTTCGATTTCGACATGATGGAATATCGCTGGGAGCAGTCGCTGTCGCCCGGCAATGAGCAGCTTTTCTATTGGGGCTCCGGCGCCGCCGACCAGAACGGCAGCCGCAATTACATGGGCATCAAGTCGAAGGCGGTCGACGCCATGATCGCGATGATGCTGAAGGCGACCGAGCGCAGCGACTTTGTCGCGGCCACTAGGGCGCTCGACCGCGTGCTGCTGTCCGGCTTCTATGTCGTGCCGCTGTATTTCCCGCCGACGCAATGGGTGGCGCGCTGGACCCGAATCGAGCATCCCTCGAAGACATCGCTGTTCGGCTATTTGCCGGAGACGTGGTGGCATAAAGGCAGCTCATGATTTTGCGCGGCGACAGGGAAATGGTCCGGCCGGCTGGGGCGGACAGCGCCCCGCTCGACGATCTGTTTCGCCGCGCCGGCGTGCAGTCCGCCGATGCCCCGGCCATGATCGATCCGCCAAACCGCGCCAGCTTTACCCATGGCGCGCCGCGCCGCCTCACCTATGCGCAAGCGGACCGCGCCATTTCCACGCTGGCCGCCAGACTGTGCCGGCTCGGCCTGCAGACCGATGCGGTGGTCGCGATCCAGTTGCCGAACACCGTCGAAAGCGTCATCACGTTGCTCGCCGTTTTGCGCGCCGGCATGATCGCCGTGCCGCTGCCCTTGCTTTGGCGCTCCTACGACCTCAGAGCGGCCTTGGCTCACGTCGGCGCCAAGGCGATCATCACCACGTCGCGTGTCGGTGACGTTGATCATGCCAAACTGGCGGTGCAGGTCGCGGCCGAACTGTTTCCCGTTCGCTTCGTTTGCGCCTATGGCGAGGACTTGCCGGACGGTGTCATCGCGCTCGACGATATTTTCACGTCGGACCAGAACGTCATCGTGCCGCGCTCGGTCCGCACGGGACATGCCGCCGATCATGTTGCGGTCGTCACCTTTGATGTGACAACTGACGGCCTTGTCGCGGTGCCGCGCAGCCACGCGCAACTGATCGCAGGCAGCACGCCGCTCATCCCGCGCGCAACCGCCGCCAACCACACGAACATCCTGTCGGCGATCCCGGCCTCATCCTTCGCAGGTCTCGCCGTTTCTGTCCTGCCATGGCTGCAAGACGGCGGCACGCTGTCGCTGCATCACGGCTTCGATTCCGTCAGCTTCTTTGCGCAATGCCTGGAGCATTCCGGCGGCAGGGTAGTCCTGCCCGGCCCGGCGCTCGGCATCATCGGCTCCGCCGCAAACCTGTCCGTCACCAACACCAAGGCCGTGGCATTGTGGCGCTCGCCGGAGCAACTGGCCTCCGCACCGGGCTGGCGCAGCGGTTGCGCGCTGATCGATGTCGCCTGCTTCGGCGAGATCGGGCTGATCGCTACGCATCGCGGCGATGACGGTTTGCCGGCTGACATCCCGCTCAATGCGGGCGGCGGCGTTATCGAGAGCAAGCGCACGAAGCACGGCACGCTCGCGTTGCGTGGCGCGATGCTGCCGACACACAGCTTTCCGCTCGGCGCGGCGTCCGGACTGGTGCCCGGCGACGACGGCTTCATCGATACCGGCTTTACCTGCAAGCTCGATGCACCGAACCAGACCCTCACCATCAGCGGCCCGCCCGGCAGCATCACCGTGATCGGCGGATACCGCTTCAAGCCGGCCGATCTCGACTTCCAGGTCAATGCCGCGGATGCGGCGGCCACGATTGTCGCGCTGCCCGGCGGCATGCTGGCTGAAAGGCTCGCCGGCCGGGCGCTCGATCCTGTCGCGGTGCGCACCAGACTGTTAGAGAACGGCGCCAATCCCTTGATCGCCGAGGCGTTTCGCCCGCGCGGCACCGCCAACGCCGCCTAACACCGATACCGCGCAATCTCTCAGCGTCGTTGACGCTGTATTAACAAGGCAACGCTAGGGTGCAGACTGTCTTTGTAACCCTAAGTGCGTATCATGTCCTTGCACGGCCCGTTGATCGTGGTCGCCGAAAGTCCGGCAACCGCTCTCGTTGCAGCACTCGGCGATGCCGGTGCCTTCCCTATTGTCGAGGCCAAATGGGCTGACGCACCGACCGCCTTCGTCTCGGTCAAGCCTTCCGCCGTGATCATTGCCGAACCGGGGCCGCCGGTCAGCGAAGCATCCTCACGCATGCTGTGTTTGCAGATCGCGACCGTGGTCGGTCCGATCGTGCCGACCATTGCCTTCGCCAATGAAGAATTCGCCGCCGCTCTCCCTGTCGCCTTGACCGCCGATGCCGGCATGCCGGTTGCGCGCATGATCAAGCGGCTGCAGTCGGCGATGCGCGTGCGCGCGTTGCACGCCACGGTGCTGCGCCGCATTGAACTGTTCGTCGCCAATGGCGGCAACATGCCCTTGATGCCGGTGGGTGACGCGCTCGACGATGCCACAGTGCTGGTGGCCGGACGCGGTCCGCTCTATCCGGCGCTCAGCGTCGCCATGGGCGAGCAGGCCAAGATGGTCGGCGCGCTCAGCGTCGAGAGCGCCGCCAAGCATCTCAACGAACGCGACATTGATGGCATCGTTATTGGCGACGGCTTCTCGCCGCGCATGATCGAAGCCTTCCTCACCGTTCTGGCGCAGGACAGTCGCTTTCACGAAATTCCAATCGCCGTCATCGGCGATACGATACCCGGCTTCGACGATGAACTGCCGAATATCGATTTCGTCGGCAGCGACCCGTCGCGGCTGGTGTCGCGCATGATCCCGATGGTGCGCATGCGCGCCTTCGAGTCACGTCTCAAGCGCATGCTGAAATCGCTCGAGGCCGACGGCATCTTCGATCCGGACACCGGCCTGCTCACGCCTGAATCGTTCTGGCGCGATCTCAACAAGTCGATGACCGAGGCCGCTGACCGCAGTCAGGCTTTGTCGGTTGCGCGCTATACGTTCGATGGCGCGCTTGACGCACGCGCGCAGCTCGACGGCGCACGCATGGCGTCCCGGGTCATCCGCAATATCGATTTCGGTTGCCGCGATGAAGATGGTTCGCTGCTGATTGCCTTTACGCAGACCGACCTGCGCGGCGCCAATGTGGTCGCCCGGAGGCTCGCTGCCGCGATCAAGACGGCGATGATGCAGAATGGCCCGCAGAACCGGGTCACGGCCAACGTGACTCTGGCGTCGCAGAAAAACGACGATACGCTCGACAGTTTGATGCAGCGCGTCATGGGCAGCCGCATGGTTGCGGCGGAGTAGCGGCGATATTAGGTTAGCTCCGAACAGGAGCGTGCCCAATGCTACAGACCCAGCCCGTCCGCATCGATGTTGTGTCCGACATCGTCTGCCCATGGTGTTTCATCGGCAAGCACCGGCTGGAAGCGGCGATTGCGCTGCGTCCCGATATCAAGGTCGAGGTGCATTACCGCCCCTATTTCCTCAATGACTGGATCCCGCGCGAAGGCATTTCGCGAGACGAATACCTGACCAAGAAGTTTGGGTCGCCCGCCCGCTACAAGGACATCGCCAAGCGCGTGCAAGCGGCCGCGGCCGAAGAAGGCCTGGTCTATGCTTCCGACAAGATGAAGAGCCAGCCCAACACGGTCGATGCGCACCGGCTGATCCGCTGGGCCGATGCGATCGGCAAGGCGCCGCAGATGAAGCAGCGGCTGATGGACCTGTATTTCACCGAAGGCGGCGACCTGACGCAGCGTGACGTGCTGGTGCAGGCGGCGGCTGACATCGGATTGAACGCCGATACGGTGCGCGCCGATCTGGCGACCGACAAGGATGTCGACGCGATCGAAGCGGAATCGCAGGAAGCCAAGCAGGCCGGAATTGAGGGCGTGCCGTGCTTTATCCTCGGCGGCAAATTCGCCATCTCCGGCGCGCAGCCGGCGGAATATCTGGCGCAGGCGATCGAGCGTGTCGCCAGTGGCGAGGCCGATGCGGCGGAGTAGTTGTTAATCCGTCATCCTGAGGTGCGAGCGCAAGCGCGAGCCATCTCAAGTCGGCTATTGCCGACTTGAGCATCTTAAATTCAGATGTCGGGTAAACCCGACATCTGTGGACGACGGCCCGTATGCCGCGACAGCTAGGCCGTCGCCCTTCGAGGCTCGGCCTATAGGCCTCGCACCTCAGCGACTGTGTTCTTCGTCAAGCGATTTGCCATGGTTTTTTGTCCCTGAGCATGGCGTTGAGGATGGTGAGGATCTTCCGGGCGACGGCGATCAGGGCGACCATCTTCGGCTTACCGGCGGCGCGCA
>JAURVZ010000010.1 GCA_030655215.1 Pseudolabrys sp.
GGGGGGGGGGGGGGGGGGGGGGGGGAGATAGTGTCTTCGGTGCTTGCTGATACCCCCCTCCCGACCGTCTTCGCCTGACGGCTTCGACGGTCGACCTCCCCCCGCAAGGGGGGAGGTGAAGAAGGCGGGCCTTCCTTGCCCTTTTAGCCCCCTGAAGCTATAGACAGGCGCGAAACGCAGCCCCCGGCACCCCTGGAGGCTTGCTGCGTTCGCAGGGCGGCCGCAATGCCGCCTTTTTCCATTGAACTAACAAGGACTTGAAGACAATGGCTACCGTTCAAGAACTCAAAGCGGTGGTGCGTCCGAAAGGTGGCAAGGGGGCCTCCCGGGCAGCACGGACATCCGGTCAAATTCCGGGCGTCATCTATGGCGACAACAAACCCCCGATGCTGGTCACAATCGACCATGCCGACCTGCGCAAGCGTATCTACGCCGGGCGCTTCCTCACCACTCTTTTCCACGTTGACGTCGACGGCACCAAGCATCGCGTGATTCCGCGCGATTTCCAGCTCGACGCCATCAAGGACCAGCCGCTGCACGTGGATTTCCTCCGCGTCGCGGAAGGCGCCACGATCCGCGTCAAGGTCGCGGTGCACGTGCTCAATGCCGAGCAATCGCCCGGCGTGAAGCGCGGTGGCGCGGTCAACATCGTGACCCACACCGTCAATGTCGAGTGCCCGGCTGAGTCGATCCCGTCGTCGATCGACGTCGATATCTCGGACGTGGACATCAACCACTCGAAGCATCTCAGCGATGTGAAGTTGCCGGCCGGCGTGCGCGTGCTCGCCCAGGGTGACATCACGCTCGTAACTGTCGTGCCGCCATCCGGCTACGCCGAAGAACTCAAGGCCGCTGCTGCCGCGACCGCCGCTGCCGCTTCTGCCGCCGCCGCCGCTGCTGCTGCTCCTGCCGCCCCGACCGGTGCCCCTGGCGCCGCGCCGCCGCCGGCCGCTGCTGCCGCACCGGCCAAGAAGTAACCTCCGGCCTCATCGGCCAGATTTACTGCAATGCTGCGTGACGATTGAAAATGCCCGTCTCGGATTTTTCCGGGGCGGGTTTTTCAAAACTGGGACGCCGTCATCACATGCTGCTTTTCGTCGGCCTCGGTAATCCCGGCGATCAATATGCCGGTAACCGCCATAACATCGGCTTCATGGCGATCGACGCGATTGCCAAGCGCCATCGCTTTGGCGTCTGGAAGAGCGGATCGCACGCTTTGGCGTCGCGCGGGCTGATCAGCGGGCAAACTGTTTTGTTGTTGAAGCCGCAGACCTACATGAACTTGTCGGGCGATGCGGTGCAGGCCGCGGCGCAGTTCTACAAAATCGGTGCCGGCGACATCATCGTGTTTCACGATGAGCTCGATCTGCCGCCGGCCAAATTGCGGATGAAGTCCGGTGGTGGTCATGGTGGCCATAACGGCCTGCGCTCGATCTCCGACCATATGGGCCCGGAATATCGGCGCGTACGGCTTGGCATCGGTCATCCCGGTGACAAGAAGCTGGGCGCGACTTACGTGCTGCAGAATTTCGCCAAGGATGAATGGCCCTGGGTCGAGGCGATGTGCGATACGATTGCCGACAATGCGGCCCTGCTGACCGAGGGCAAGGACTCGACGTTTCAGAATAAAGTGCATCTCGCCATGGACGCTAAAGGCTTCGCCGGCGACAAAGCGAACGACAGTTAAGGATCACGCGCTATGGGTTTCAAATGCGGTATCGTCGGCCTGCCGAATGTCGGCAAATCGACTTTGTTTAACGCGCTGACGCAGACCGCGCAGGCGCAGGCCGCCAATTATCCGTTCTGTACCATCGAGCCGAATGTCGGCGAGATCGCCGTGCCGGATCCGCGGCTTGAGAAGCTGTCGGCGATCGCCGAGTCGAAGCAGATCATTCCGACCCGCATCACCTTCGTCGATATCGCCGGCCTCGTGCGCGGCGCATCGAAGGGTGAAGGCCTCGGCAACCAGTTCCTCGCCACCATTCGCGAAGTCGACGCCATCGTCCACGTCGTCCGCTGCTTCATCGATACCGATGTCACGCACGTTGAAGGCAAGATTGATCCGATCGCCGATATCGAAATCATCGAGACCGAGTTGATGCTGGCCGATCTCGACAGCCTCGAAAAGCGCGTCGACAATCTCGAGAAGAAGGCCAAGGGCTCCGGCGAAGACGCCAAGGCGGCCAAGGAAATGATCGATCTGGTCAAGCGCGCGCTGGTGTTGCTGCGCGAAGGCAAGCCGGCCCGTCTGGTCGAGCGCAAGCCGGACGAGGAGAAGATGTTTCACTCACTCGGCCTGCTGACCTCGGCGCCGGTGCTCTATGCCTGCAATGTCGAGGAAGGCTCCGCCGCCACCGGCAATGATTTCTCGAAGAAGGTCGAAGCACGGGCCAAGGAAGAGGGCGCCGTTGCGGTCGTCATCTCGGCCAAGATTGAATCCGAAATCGCGGCGCTGCCGCAGGCCGAGCGCGCCGATTATCTCGAAGCCGTGGGTCTCAAGGAAACCGGCCTCGATCGTCTGGTGCAGGCCGGTTACGCGCTGCTGCATCTGGTCACCTATTTCACGGTCGGCCCGCAGGAAACCCGCGCCTGGACCATCACCCAGGGCACCAAGGCGCCGCAGGCCGCCGGCGTCATTCATACCGATTTCGAGAAGGGATTCATCCGCTCCGAGACCATCGCCTATGATGCCTATATCGCCCATGACGGCGAGGTCGGCGCCAAGGAGCACGGCAAGATGCGGCTCGAAGGCAAGGAATATGTGGTCGCCGATGGCGACGTCCTGCATTTCAGGTTCGCGAATTAGCCTCCTGGCATAGCAGCATGGCGTGATTGGCAGGGACAAGCCCGCCGTTCACGGTGTAAAACGCCGTCCATGCCGGACAGCAAGCTGCATTGGGAAGACTTCATCACCGGCGCGGTTACCGTCTACGGCCCGCGGCTGGTGACGCGCGAAGAGATTGTCGCCTTCGCCGCCGAGTTCGATCCGCAGCCGATGCATCTCGACGAGGCTGCGGCGAGCGCCACGCTGCTCGGCGGGCTGGGCGGTTCCGGCTGGCATATGTGCAGCTTGATGATGCGCATGATCGCCGATGGCTTTGTCCTCAATTCAACCTCGATGGGCGCGCCCGGCGTCGATGAAGTGAACTGGCTGAAGCCGTTGCGGCCGGGTGTTCGCCTGCGATTGCGCGCCACCGTGCTGGAAACGCGCGCCTCCGGCAGCAAGCCGAATGTCGGGCTGACCAAATTCAAGTTCGAACTGCTGGACGATGCCGACGCGGTCGTGATGACCCAGGTCAACACGATGATGTTCGGCCGCCGCGCGCCGGCAGGTGCAGCATGAAATTTCTCGAGGACGTCAAGATCGGCGATGTGTTGATGACCGGCCGGCACGTTTTCAATGCCGATGAGATCAAATCATTCGCCAACCGCTACGATCCGCAATTGTTTCACGTCGACGAAGAAGCAGCAGCGCGTTCGCATTTCGGCGCGCTGTGTGCGTCAGGTTGGCATACGGCGGCGGCGTGGATGCGGCTTTACGTCGATCACACACGGGCCGAGCACGATGCGATGCGGGCGCGCGGCGAAAAAATTCCCGCTGTCGGGCCGGCGCTTGGCCTGCGCGAGTTGAAATGGCTCAAACCGGTCTATGTCGGTGACGCCATTGACTACAAGAGCGAAGTCACGGATGTGCGCGTGTCGAACAGCCGTCCGGGCTTTGGCTTGATGACGCTGTTGACGACCGGCACCAATCAGAACGGTGTGCTGGCGATCTCCTTCATCAGCACCACCTTCCTTCAGCGCCACCCAGAGACGCCATGACAGCGACGGCGGAAAGCATCGACGATCCGGCGCAGCGCAAGACTGATGAGAAGCGCGCCATCGGCGTTGCTTGCGGCGCTCATGCTTTGCACGACGGCTACACCGACCTGATCTATGTGATGCTGCCGATCTGGCAGGCTGAGTTCGGCCTCGGGTATGCCGCGCTCGGCGCGATGAAGACCGTGTTCTCCGGTGCCCTGGCCGCCTTTCAGATTCCATCGGGTTTTCTCGCCGAGCGTTTCGGCATTGCCTTGGTGCTCGCGCTCGGCACCGCGCTCGCCGGCATTGGCTATATCCTTGCCGGTTTCAGCCACGGCTTCACGCTGCTGGTGGCCGCGCTTCTGGTCGGCGGGCTGGGCGCCAGCACGCAGCATCCTTTGGCGTCGTCGCTGATCGCGCATGCTTTCTCCGGCAAGCGCTCGCTGAAGGCGCTCGGCACCTATAATTTCGCCGGTGATATCGGCAAGATGCTGGTGCCGGTCGCGGCCTCGCTGCTGTTGCTCATTCTGCCGTGGCGTGAAGCGGTGGCGCTGCTTGGCCTGATCGGCATCTTTGCGGCCGTTGCGATTTACTTTCTGATCCCGCGCTTCAAGGATCAGCCGGCGGCGCCGATCAAGAAGGATGTGGCCGCCGGCCCCAAGGGCCCGGTGCGCAGCTACGGCTTCCCGCTGCTGCTGTCGGTCGGTGCCATCGACAGCGCCACGCGCATGGCGTTCCTGACCTTCCTGCCTTTCGTGCTGACCGCGAAGGGCGCCAGCGTGCAGACCATCGGCTTTGCGCTGACCCTGGTTTTCGCCGGTGGTGCGGTCGGCAAACTGGTTTGCGCCTTCATCGGCGCCCGCATCGGTGCGGTGGCGACGGTATGGCTGACCGAGACCTTCACCGCCATTGCCATTGCCGCGATCCTGCCGCTGTCGCTGGAAGGCGCACTGGTTCTGTTGCCGGTGGTCGGCATTGCGCTCAACGGTACGTCGTCGGTGCTGTACGGTTCGGTGCCGGAGCTGGTTGCGCCGAACAAGCGGCAGCGCGCTTTCGGCATCTTTTACACCGGCACGATTGGCGCCGGTGCGGTGTCGCCGTTCTTCTATGGGCTGCTCGGGGATGTTGTCGGCGTCAACACCGCACTGCTGGTGGTCGCGGCGGTGGTGCTGCTGACCTTGCCGATCACCTTGGTGCTGCGGCCGGCGCTGAAAAATCTCAGCGCGTAACCTGTGGCTTGAGTTTCACCTTGACCTGTTGGACAACCGCGGCCGGCAGTACGTCGAGATAGGGCCCGAGCAGGAAGGCCTCGCCTGAGCCTGCGCCATACATCCGGTTATGCGCATCGACCATCGCCCGCACTGGCTTGCCGCAGGCGGCGATTGAATCGACGATCATGGTGTTGACCTCGGAGGCCTTTGGATTGCCGCCATAGCGGCGGTCAGCCGACACTTTGCGGATAATGCAATCGGTCGCGCGCAGCACCAGAGGCAGCAGCGCATTTTCCTTGTGACGAACGGAAGGATGAGTCCACGCCGGCTTGGTGTCCGGCGGCGTGTGGGTATCAAGCGAGACATTCAACACAAGCGACAACCCCAACAGGGATGCGACGATCATTGTGGGCCCCGCGAATCAATCTTTATCTTTGGTATCGCGGGCCGAGTCACGCCGCAGCAGATTAATCACAGCGCCCGATCAAGAAACGCATTGCGTCTTTGCAAACGATGCGCAATGCGCGCCACTTTATTTCATTTGAATGGAAAGCGCGTGTGCGCGTTAAGCGATTCAGATGACTCATGTTTACGGAAGACGGGGGCGGCGAATCAATCCTGCGGGCGGTTGCGATCTGTCCCGACACACGTTTCTCGCCAGGAGCGAGGCGACCTTGCCGCCGAGGGCGCTGCTCGAGATTTACCGTCCACGGGCCGGGCAGCCTTGCGGGAGCGGGAGGCTGCTTGCGCTGGATTTTCTGCGCTCCAGGGGCCATATTAGACGCTCAGGAGTTTGTTGTGATGTCGATGATCAATTACCGGGCACCTTCCGAGTTATTCCCCAGCCGCAGCCGTAAATCCCGCCGTCCCATCGGCTACAAGCGTTTTCCGACCGCGGCGGAGGCGATTCAGTTCGCCATGGAGGAATTGCCCCCGGAATTGCTCCTGGGAGCCTATCTCGAGGTCGAGGAGAAGCGCTTTGACGGCAATGGCATCCGCCAGCTTTACGAAAGCGCCGATTATCCGCTTCCCCGCAAGGCCGCGAAGCCCGATAAGGCAGTCGCCGCGAATTAACTAATTTTAGCTAAGTCTTTAGTTGTGATGGCCAACACAGCGTAAAGCTTGTGGAACCGTCATGGTTCGGCCGCGTTTACCTGACGATAACGACACCCGCGCTACAGCGGATTTAGTTCAAACTGGAATGAAGGTTGGAGCCTTAAGATGGCCGATAGAAGCGCACTTGGAATGATCGGCCTCTTGTTCGGCGCGACCACTCTGTTTGTCATGATGATGGGCGCGGTTGTTGTCGCCGACCATCTGTCCGGCAAGCTGAACCTCGAAGAAGGCACCGAAATCGCGCAGTCCTTCGACGCCCGCTGATTTCGTTTATCTGAAATTTACGCGCTTGAAGCTTCGCCATCGCCGGGAAATCGGCGATGGCGTTTTCTATTGTGCCATCAGGCGCCGGGGCGGGGCACCGGCGTCGAGCGCGGCGCCTGGGCCGGCGGGGCGTTCGGCGCCAAAGTCGGCGGCTCGCCTTTCCACTGAGTCAGGCTGTCGGCAATGACAGACATTGCCGTCATCGCCGCGTGGCTGAGGCTGGCATAGCCGGCCACTTCGCGGGTGACCCGGTCGCCCTCGGCGCGCAGCATGTCCCGTACGCTCTGCAGCTCGAGGATAACGCGGTCGATTTCTTCCATCGACGCGCCGGACACGCGCTTGATCAGGGCATTCAAATTGTCGGTCACGGGATCTCCACTAGCAGCTTCCGCATCGCCGCGGGGGCGGCGCACGGCAGTGACGTCGCGGCGCACGAATTCGCGGATTTCGCCTTCGAATGCGTTCGCCGCTGCCTGATCGATGTCACCGAGGCGTTCCGGAGCGGCCGTCGGGGCTGCCGGCGGTTTATCGGCAGGACGCCGATCCGGCGCGTATCTCTCAGGACCCAATTTGACATCGGGACTAAACTTATCGGCGGGCCTGTCGGGTCTAATGGCCGTCATATTCAACTCCTACGGGGACGCAGCATGCTGCGCCGATTTGCCCCCCGGCTGATGTAATAGCCGCATGCGAGTAAGGCGATGGTGGGGCAGGATCGAGGCGGGGTTAACTGGTAAGCCGGCCTTAACCAAAAAAAGCGCGAAACCTCACCAGGTGAGCTTCATGCGTGCGCTGAGGCTCTTGCTCTCGCCCGGGCGGCCGATGTCTGTGACCGTGGTGGCGAGGCCGAGCGGACCGTAGATCTTTTGCTCGGCGCTAAGGGTGTTGTGCGTGACCGGGTCGGCGCTGGTGGTGGATATGCCGGCGCCTAGGGTCGTGCCGGTCGACAAAATGTCGAACTTGGCGAAGTTCTCATTGCCCCAGACGCGCGGCCTTGTGTCGGCCGCCTGCGGCTGGCTCAAGGTCTCGGTGACGGAATAGCGGCTGTGCACGCTGACAGCGAACCCGTCGCCAACCGGCAGCGCATGCTTGAACGTGGTGGCAAGGCGGCCCTGGTCATTGCTGGGGTCGACGCGGGCATCGACGCTGGCGAAATTCGGCACGCCGACGGAGGCCCAGGCGGCGCCGGAGCCGCGATCATTTCGCACGACGCCGAGCGGATTGTCTTTGCTGTAACCGCCGGGCTGGTTCGAGGCGAGGCCAAGATCGGCGCCGATATTGGCGTCCCACTCGGTCGCCAACGGCTTCCTGACGATAACGGTGCCTGAGCCGTCGGCGCGGTCGGTGCGGGAAAGGTCGAGCCCCTTGGGCATGGTCAACGCGGGCAGACGCAATTGCCTGACCGGCATTTCAGCAAAGCTGTTGGGATCGACGGCCAGCGTCTGGTCAATGACGGCGTTGTACTCGTCGGTCAGCAGCGGCGCGTCACCCTCGATGGCCGGCTTCAATTCCAGCGCACCAATGGTGACGTCAGCTTGTGGGGCGTCCTGCGCCATGACGGGAAAAGCACATAGCAAGGCGGCCGCGAAACTTACGCCGGCCAGCACCAGACCTGATTGAGATGTCCTTGCCCCTTCCATGCCCCGAAGGCTGATGGCGAACTGAGGCGAAGATGTGAAAATCGCCGGGGAGGGTCTGCATCCTTCGTAGGGTGAGGCTTTTCGGCAGCACCCGGCGAAAGCTGCACAAAAAAGCGCCTGCCCAGCCATGGGCTGGACAGGCGCATACCATCCGGCGCAGCGCTAAGTGGCGCTATTTCTTGCCCGGAGAACCCGACGACTGCGACGCCTTATAGGCGGACACGGTCTTCGGCTTATCCTTATCGGCCTTCGGCTTTTTCTTTTCCTTCGGCACGCGCATTTGACCCTTTGCCATGACGAACCCCTGGTATTGGCTGGCGCATGATTCCGCCGGAACGGTCGAGAATCATGGGCGGTTGCGAACGCCGAATGGTGATACGCCGCCGCGCGTTCGGCAAG
Source organism: Pseudolabrys sp. (assembly GCA_030655215.1). Taxonomy (GTDB): domain Bacteria; phylum Pseudomonadota; class Alphaproteobacteria; order Rhizobiales; family Xanthobacteraceae; genus Pseudolabrys. Next base: position 8,432 of record JAURVZ010000010.1, read on the forward strand.
GGGGCATCAATCGGCGCGGATCAGGATTTCGGCGCTTCCGCGACCTTCAGCTTGTCATCGATGCATTTGTTGACGATGTCGGCGCGCTTATCGATGTTGCTCCCGGCGTTGCTCTTCTCGACCTTGGTCCAGCACTCCATCGCCGCGCGTGAGCGGGTCATCGGCGGCTCGGCCGGCTTGGCGGCGGTCTTGGCCTCGTCCTTCTTGGCGTTATAGGCGGCAAGCTCGGATATCGGGTTTGAGGGCGACCCGCCGGTCTGACAGCCGGTCAAAAGTCCGCTGGTCACCAGCAGCAAGGCCGCAACGCCGGTCTTTCGGGCGGTCTCAAGCGAAAACGGCGCATATCGCATCGTCAGAATGTCCAGATTTGTTCAGCTGCCGGCACGTGATTCGCGCCGCGAAACAGTTTTGCTGAATTCAATCGGTCCCGGCAACACCCACGCGTCTTAAAGCCGGCAATCACATTCGCGTGGCCGGTTCACCGATTTCGGTTCCCCAGCGTTTGCATAGCAGCCGGTTGGTGAGACTTTTTGGAGGCGATCATGCGCAAGGCTGGGGCTGCTGGTGTCGCGTTATTCCTTTTGGCCGCTGTACCGGCATCCGCGCAGTCGATCAGCGCGCCGTCTTATAACGGCATCGGCGATCCCGGCGTCGGTGTCGGCATTATCTGCAACACCTCCGAGCAAGCGGAGCGTTTCATTACCCTGCGCGGCCAAGGCACCGAAGCCAAGAGCGCGCTGGAAACAGTCAACGCCGAAGTGAACGACGATCGCGCCTGCGGCATCGCCGCGGTCGCCTTCCTGCGGGACGAGACGATCAAGACACGCCCGATGGGCAACCGGCTGGTGCAGATCGTCCGCATCAATGTTGTCGCTGGCTACAACGGCAAAGGCTGGCAGCGCGCCTCGGCGACGACCGTCCAGTACGCTGTGGTTGAGGCGCAAGGGCAGGCGATTTAACGCTCCATTAACGTCATTCTAACCGGGGCGGCGTTTTATCGCGTGTATGCGCCGCCCGCTCCCCGACCTGACCATCGCCGTTGCGCGCTGCTTCATAGCGATTGCCACGGCGATTTATCTTTTCGATCTCTGGCAGCAGACGCGCGTCCATTGGACCAACGGAGCGCTGCGGCCGTTCGGCGATGACTTCATCAATTATTGGTCGGGCGCTTACCTGTTCTGGCATGGCCGCGCCGCCGAGATTTACGATGCGGCTGCGTTTCATGTTTTCCAGCAAGGCATCGCCGGCGCACCGATCCAGAATTATCATTACAGCTATCCGCCGGTGCTGTTGCTGCTGACGGCACCGCTGGCGATCGTGCCCTATGTGCCGGGCCTCGCCCTGTGGCTGGTGAGTGGCTGGTACGCCTTCTATCGCGCGCTGCGGTTGGCCACGCCGGGCAAAGGCGCGTTGCTGCTGGCGCTTGCGACGCCCGCGGTTTTCATCAATGCCATTGGCGGTCAGAACGGTACATGGACTGCCGCGTTATTCGGCTTCGGCCTCGGCTTGATCGAAAAGCGCCCGCTGCTGGCGGGCGGATTGCTCAGTCTGCTGATTTACAAACCGCAAATCGGATTGCTCATCCCGGTGGCGTTGATCGCCGGGCGTCATTGGCGCGCTTTCATCACCGCTGTTGTGACGACGGCCGCATTGGTCGCGGTCAGTCTCGCATCGTCGGGCGTCGATATATGGGCCGACTATCTGCGCAATCTCTCCGCGTTGCGTCAGATCGTTCTCGAAGACGGCACCGGCGTCTGGCATCGCTTCGTCTCGGTCTTCGTCGCGGCCCGACGTGCCGGCGCGCCGGTGGATGTCGCCTATGCCATTCAGGCCTTCACCGGCATCGTCGCACTGATCGCCGTGGCATTGGTGTGGTGGCGTCAGGAAACGCCTTTGGGCATCAAGAGTGCCGTGCTGCTGACTGCCACCTGCATGGCGACGCCTTATCTTCAGGACTACGACCTGGTCTTCGGCGCGCTCGTCGTTGTCTGGCTCTGGCATGCGCCGGTCGCGGCATCTGCGCGCGCGCTGCCGATCGCTGTAGGCCTGCTGTTGATCCTGCCGCTGGTGGCCGCGTCACTCGGCCATTTGACGGGACTGGCGCTCGGCCCGCTGTTTATTCTCCCGATATTCGTCATCGCCGTGTGGATGGGCTTGCAACGAAATGTGACTTCGGCACCCGTGATGGTCTAGGTTGCGGCAACGCATCACGGGAGAACGCCATGCCGAACTATACTTGGGACCACATCCATCTGCGCACGCCGGATGCCGAAGCGACCGCAACATGGTTCGAGCGCATGTTGGGTGCCGAAGTGCTCCGCAGCAACCCGCATGGCGTGGCGCGTATTGACGTCAAACTTGGCGGCGCCATGATTTTCCTCGCGCCTGTCACGCCCGGCGATGGCGTCAATGCGCCACCGGTAACGCCATATCAGGGGCTCGATCATTTTGGGCTGAAAGTATCCGATCTCGACACGGTCGTTGCCGACCTCAAGGCCAAAGGTGCCGAGTTCACGATGGAGCCCAATGTGCCGCGGCCCGGCATCAAGATCTGCTTCCTGCGTGGTCCGCAGGGCATCTCCATCGAACTTCTCGACCGCGACCCTAAATATACCTGAAACGGGTTGTCTTGATCGCCGCCACCGCGTAAATCGCGGCTGGGGGCTGAGCGAAGCGAGAGGTTTTTCGGCATGCGCGTTTGGTTTCTGGCGATCGGCATGGTCGCCGCCTTCACCGCACAGGCGCTCGCCGCCAATGATGCGCGCTTTTTCAAGAGCCTGGAAAAGCTGGCGCCGGCCGACCGGCTTGAGCAACTCTGCGACTACACGGCGATGACCGAGATCCGCAAGGACAAGCGCGGCTTCCGTCCCGAGCGCGCGGTCGCCAATGCCGGCGGCGAAACCAAAATTAACGGTCACTCGATCCAGTCGACCAATGGCGCCTTCCGCAGCAAGAAGAAGTGGTACGCCATGACATATAGCTGCACGGCGACGCCGGACCATCTGAAAGTCGTGTCGTTCAAGTTCACCATTGGTGACGAGATCCCCGCGGCACGCTGGGCGGTGCTTGGACTGTATCTGTAATCGGGCCTAACTGCGCTTGGCGCGCACGGGCCAGTCGATTGCGCCTGAGCAAAACAGGCACATCCAGATAATCACCGGCTGCAACGCCAGGCGTGGTCCGTGATACCACCAGCTTGACGGAATGCCGGTGATGTCGATGCCCTCGAAGGCGTGCTTGATGTTGGCTGGCCAGACGCAGAGCGTGTAGAGCGCCAGCGCAATGCCTGCGTAAACGCGCAGCGGCGGCTTCATCAGCAAGGCGGCCGCGCCGACCAATTCCAAAAGCCCTGTGATCAGGATGACGGTAGGTGCGAACGGCACCCAACTTGGCGTCATCATCAGCAATTTGTCAGGCGAAACGAGATGAGCAATCCCTGCGGCCACGAAAAACGCCGCGATGAGCCATCTCATCGCGGCGCGCAGGATCGGATAGCTCACAGCGGCGAAGCCGTCAGCTCTTGTCCTTGACGACCGTTTCCGGACGGTCGCTGCCGCTCGCGGTTTCGGTGTGCCAGCGGCCCTTCTCATCCTCGAACTGGATTTCTTCGGTATGGCCCGGCACGCGCTGTTCGTTGGCGGCGCGTTGTGCGGCGCTCAGCGCAGCGGCATGGCTCGGATAAGGCTCGGAAAATACACCATCAACCTTGTAAGCCCAGCCGCCATCATGTTCGACGATTTCATAAACGACCTTGGTCATAAGCGCCTCTCGCAATGGAATTGGTTCTCTCGACAACGTAGCGGGGTGGGGGTTGGTTGCACAGAGAAAACGGCCGGTAACCGGGGAGGTCAGCCCCGGCGTTGCCGCAATCCGCGCACCAGATTGACCACAAAACCTATGACGGCGCCGGGCAGGGCGGAGGCAATGGTGATTGTGGCGAGACCCATCTCGCAACCGCCGCTATCGCCGGGCGTGCCGCAGACCGCGTTGAAGAAATTCAAGATCAGCACGATGATGAAGATGATGATCGGCACGAGAAAAAAGCCGGTCAGCGCGCCGAGCAGCGCCTTGCCGAAAATACGCCAGCCGGATGGTCGTGCCGGTTCGGTGGTCATGCGCGCACTATAACCCGCGTTGGCGCTTGGTGCGATCAATGAAATCGGTCACATCCTGCGGCAGCTTGCGCAGGCCCTCCTGACCGGCCTGAGACAGGATCGGCCGCAGCGTCGAGCCTTTGAGAAATGGCGGCTCGCGACCGGGCGGGATGATGCGCTCGAACACCAGCACCATCAACACGGCCAACAGCACGACGCGGATGGCGCCAAGGAAAGCACCAGCAGCGCGATCCGGTGCGCTGATTTGTTCGCCGGCGATTTGGCCGACGCCGCCGCGCAGCAATGCCGCGACGATGATGCCGATGATGATGAAGACCGCAAAGAAGGCCAGCGACACCTGCGTCGGTGGCCATTTCAATCGTTCGCTCAAAATCGGCGTCAGATATGGCATCAGCGCCACAGCAACCGGCGCGGCAATCACATAACCGAAAATCGTGGCGAGGCTGCGCAGCAGGCCGGAGCGAAAGCCGGAGATGACTGCCACCGCCAGGCAGAGATAAACAGCGCCGTCGAACAGGTTGATCGGCAGATCGTTCATGGCGCCTGCCTAGCCGGCCTTACGCTGGCGGTCGTTCATAAAATCCATCAGCGCATGCAGCGGCATCGGCCGCGCGATCAGATAGCCCTGCGCCAGGTCGCAGCCCATGGCGGCGAGCAATTCGAGCGAGCCCTGGTCCTCGACACCTTCCGCGACCGATTTCAGGCCGAGGCTGTGCGCCAGGCTGACCGCCGAGCGCACCAGCAAGACATCGACCGGGTCTTTCGCCATGTTCATGACGAAGGCCTTGTCGATCTTGAGCTCGTCGGCCGGAATGTTCTTCAGATAAGCCAGCGACGACAGGCCGGAGCCGTAATCGTCGATCGAGATGCACAGTCCGGCGGCACGGAAACGATCCAGGGTCTGGCGGGCGATTTCCGGATTGCCGATGATCGCCGTCTCGGTGATCTCAAGGCACAAAGGTCCGGCGGCCTCGCGCGCGCAGTTCAACGCCCATTCGGTCAGCATGGCATCGTTCAGCACGACGCCGGACCAGTTGACTGACATCGCGACATCAATGCCGGCGCGCGCCAAGGCCTGCTGGTCTTCGACCGCGCGGCGCAGCACCCAGGCTGTCATGCCGGCAATATGGCCGGTTTCTTCCGCCATTTGCACGAACAGATCGGGCCGCACGGCGCCGCGTTGCGGATGCTGCCAGCGGATCAAGGCCTCGACACCGACGATTTTGCCGCTGCGCAGATCGGTCTTCGGCTGGTAGTGCAGACTGATCTGACCGTTATCGAGCGCGCGCGTCATTTCGCTCATCAGCGACAGGTTGGTGCCCGGGCTGCCGTACAGCGCCGGATCGAAGCGCGCCACCGACAGGCGTGCCGTGCGGGCCTGGTCGACGGCGATGGTGGCGCGATCGACAATCGACAGATCGTTGATATGGGCCACCGCATCGCCCGGTTCGCTTAGACCGATCTTGACGCTGACATCGACGCGGTTGTCGCCGAGCGCGATCGGCGTTGTCATTTCGGCCTGCAACAAAGCTGCCGTGCGCAGCGCGCTGTTCGCATCGGGCGCAACAAAGTCAACGCACAACGTGGCTGTCGACAGGCGCGACACGGTTGCGTCATCCAGCACGCGGCTGAAACGGGCGGCCACTTCGCGCAGAAGATCGACCGTCAAGGCATGGCCAATGGCGCCGCGCAAATGGGCGAAGCGATCGATCTGGATGGCGGCGACGAACACTGTGCCTTCCGCCGCCTGCGGCATCGACGCGAAACGCGTTTCAACAGCGCTCCGGTTCGGCAAGCCGGTTTCCGGATCGAGCATAGCGAGGCGGGCGGTTTCGCTGGCACGCGTGGCTGTGCGCAACAGATTAAGTCCGGCCGACCAGATCGCGATGGCGCCGACGCCATTGAGCAAGCCGGCCAGCATGATGGCGAAAGCGATGGCCGCGCTGCCGCCATGCGTCATGACGAAGTAGGGCACGATCATGAAGTGCAGCAAGGGCGGCACGATCGATGCGGCAAGCGCCAGCCGCGACTCGCCACTGACAATGGCGCCGTTGAGAATGGCGCCGGACCAGAGCAGACCGGCACACACGATGCCCCAGGAGCCGGCGTAGATCGCTTCAACGATGCCGAAGGAGGCGAACACCATATTGCTCGCCACCATGACCGCGAAGAATGTCAGCCGGGCGCGGCGGTCGAGCACCGTCTCGGGGGTGACACGCCGGTAGGTGACATACTCCGCTGCTTGCGCGGCAACATAGACGGCCGCCCAGATCAGCGATGGCACCGGCCCGGTCAGCGTTTGAAACACGATAGCGATGACGACGCAGAGACCGACGCGGACACGAATCTGCGCGCGGCGCGCGACAATGACGCGCGCAATATCGAGCCCTGAGTCTTTGACACCATCGCTCATACCGCCGGTGGTATTGGGTTGCTCCTCAGAATCCGTTAATTGCGGGCCGGCCGGGGTCATGTAGCCGACGCAAACCGCTGTGGATTGGCGGGCTTTGGTTAGTTTGGCGTCACCGATCATGCTGAAGGACACGTAACCGGGCGTAGGCCTTCGCACTGCACCATTAATGACCGGGCACAATTTTGCCGTTCTCGTGGAACTTTCGGTTCCCGGGCGTATTGTTGCCATGCGATTCAACCCCCGTGGCTCCAAAGCACCGCTTGAACCTTCAACTGGCTGCCGAGCCGCCGCCCGCCGCATATGCGCCGGGTATCCAGGAGAACTCCCATGCGTCTTTTCAGCGGTTTCCGTGCCGGCCTCGTTGCGCTCACCGCTCTGTTCGCGATCGGCACTGCCACCTCCGCGATGGCCGATAGCGGCACCATCCACCTGCGCATCGTCAAAGCCGGCTTCGTTGTCGGCGGTTCGGGCGGCAGCGGCACGCTGACGTTCAAGGGCCGCACCTATCCGCTGTCGATCGGTGGCCTTAGCTATGGCTTCACCTTCGGCGCCTCGGAAACCAACTTCCGCGGCACCGTGACCAACATTCGCCGCGCATCGGACGTTGCCGGCGTTTATGGCCAGGGCGGCGTCGGCGCTGCCGTCGGTCGCGGCGCGCAGGCTGTCGTGCTGACCAACCAGAACGGCGCCATCCTGTCGCTGTCCGGCCGCCAGGCCGGCCTGATCGTCAGCGCCGACCTCAGCGGTCTGGCGCTCTCGATGCGCTAGTAAGTCAGGCGGCGTCTTCACGGCGCCGCCGAGACTTTCAAGATTTCGATCAGCTTGCGGTCGCGCCATTCCCGAAGTTCGGCAATGGTGCGGCCGTTTGCTTGGGCGGTGACGCCATCGATGATGGTCTTCTGCACCTCCGGCGTCAGCCGCGGATTGCCAAGGTCATCCATCCAGTCCTGAACGGCCGGGCCGATATGCGCCATGAAGTGCGCCATGCCGCCTTCACCGCCACCCATGTGAAACGCCAGGCTCGGGCCCATCAGCGCCCAGCGCTGGCCAGGACCATAGGTCAAAGCGGCATCGGCATCGGCGACCGACACCACGCCTTCCATCACCAGATGAATGGCCTCGCGCCACACTGCGGCCTGCAGGCGATTGGCGACATGGCCGCGCACCTCCTTCTTGATGTGGATCGGGTGCTTGCCGAGCGCGCGGTAAAACGCCATCGCCTTGCTGATCGCGTCCGGCGATGTCTTGTCGCCGCCGACGACCTCGACCAGAGGAATGAGATGCGGCGGGTTGAATGGATGGCCGATGAGCAGCGCTCCGGATGCTTGCACGTCGTCGTGACGCGCGAGATCAAGAGCCCGGATGAGCTCGAGGCGATGATGACATCGGCCGGGCAGGCGGCGTCGATCGCAGCGAAGGTCGCGGTCTTGATGTCCTCGCGCTCCGGGCCGCTTTCCTGCACGAAGCTTGCGCCTTTACAGGCGGCGGCGACATCGGCGTGAAACGTCAGACGGTCGGGGCTGGCGCCGTCAACGACAAGGCCAAGTGCTTGCAACGCCGGCCACGCATTGGCGATGAAGCCCCTCGCGAAGGCTTCGCCTTGCGGCGATGGATCGCTGGCGGCGACATCATGACCTTGTGCAAGGAAGAGGGCGGCCCAGCTTGCGCCGATCGTGCCGGCGCCAATGACGGCAATGCGTTGCGACATGAGAGAGCCTTTCTGTTGACGCTGACGTGAGGCTAGTCGGCCTGGTGGTGCTTGCACATGCCTCACATGCGGATTTGCCAGGGATGCAAATGTCCAAATTTTATCGAGGCTTTTCTAACCGCGCCATTTGTACGGCGGCAATGCGTGCAATCTTTGTGATGCCGGTCACATCGCGCGTGAACCGGCGGGCCTAGAGACGCGCCACGAAACGACACATTGAGGAGAAAAAAATGAAGTCGATCGTTATTGCGGCCGCGGCCCTGACTGCGGTTCTGTTTATTGCTTCGCCAACCAATGCCGCACCGATGGCGCCGATTGCCGCTGTCACCGACAGCGCGACCATTCAGGTCTCCGGCGGCTGCGGCCCGAATGCCTGGCGCGGTCCGTGGGGCCATTGCCGCAACACGCCGTATTACGGTCAGATGCCGGATGGCGGCTGGAAGCCGCTGCCGCGTGAATGGAGCGGCTGCGCGCCCGGCTGGTGGCGCGGTCCTTGGGGTCACTGCCGCCACACGCCGTATCACGGCAATCTGCCCGGCGGTGGCTGGCAGTAAGATTTTCGTTGGGTGATGAAGCAGCTCCGGATCGATGAGATCCGGGGCTGTTTTTGTTTTTCTCTTCACCCTCCCCTGGAGGGGGAGGGTCGATCATTTGAGCGTTAGCGAAAATGATCGGGGTGGGGTGAGCTGTGTAAGTGTTCACCCCACCCCGCTCACTTCGTTCGCGACCCTCCCCCTCCAGGGGAGGGTGAAGATAAGCGCGATCACCGATACAATTCTCAAACAGCCCATTCATTCAGACATGATTCATCGCCCGTATTTTTGATCGGCCCCGGGCAGGCCACCGCTTGATCTCGCATTCCCATCCTCGCCCTCGATAAACGAGGGCGCGCGGAACGCCGGGGTCACAACAACCCCGCAGCCTCGTGTGATTGGTAGTGAGATTCACACGAGTTAGTCACCACGAAGTTGCCGATTGCCTGGCGCTCCGCGCGCGGTGTTTGAGGTTTGCTCCGCATCGCCCTCGGTGGACCTTTGATTTTCAGGCTCCCTTCCTTGTCGGCTAGGGTGCCTACCCACCGCTGTTGGGCCTCCGGTTAAGTGGCGGGACGTTTCCGGCTTCGACCTTCTGAGTCGAAGCCTTGACGCCGCAGGCCACGCGACCTTCGGCCCCCGTGACGCACTGCGGGTGCGCCGGGACGATGCGGCTTGGACCGCTGACGGGTTTGTTGCGCCGAATCTCCGACACCCCCGCCAGCCACCGCTCCCCGCCCCAGCATC
>JAURVZ010000014.1 GCA_030655215.1 Pseudolabrys sp.
GGGGGGGGGGGGGGGGCGCGGCCGCGCTCTCGCGCGGCGCACTTCCTTCAACCACTGAACCCGCGGCCAAGCTGGAAGACGCCCCCGCCTCCCCTTGCCCGCCAAAGCCCAGTGAAGACGGGGCTTGCCCGGCGTAGCGCAGCGAAGCCGGGGCCATCTCGCCATAGATCTCGCGCGCACGTGCGCGCACCGACATGCGTGGTGTCATGGGAAATCCTGATGCAATTGTGGAGAATGCCTGAACACTAGCCTAGCAGCGTCACGCTGTCAAGGACTTAAATCTCGAAAAAATCTCCCTACTTGGGCGCGGGGGCTGCCTTACGGCGGCCGGCGCGGTCATCGAACCGGCCGATCAGCATGACGAAGGCAGCAATAAGTCCGGCCGAAAAAAACAGCCAAGCCAGGGCGAGAATTACATTCTGGCTCATTCGCGCAACCTCTCGAGAGATGCTCGTCCCAACAAATGTAAGGCGCCGCCGATTGCGAAACAACCTAGCCCGATTGCAATAATGTCGCGCAAATCCATCGAAACAGGCGCTAATCGGTACAATAGGGCCGCGAACGGCGCGAACACGCCTGCTGCTACCGACGTCGTCGCAAGTGTATTCAGCCACGTTGCGGTCAGCTTGATCTGTTCGTTGTGGACCAGAAACATGCCGTCACCCGCATACAGACTACTTCTCGCGCCGCACGCCTTTGAACTTGCTGCCGTCCTGCTTCACGTCAAGGAAGCGACCGGAGTCGCTATCTCGCTTTACGAATTGCTCTGTCTTGGGATTGTAGGTCTGCGAACGATCACGGACGGCGCCTTTGCGGTGGCCGTCACCTTTGGGTGGATTGGTTGCCATAGCCATCTCCTTGTGATAGAACATATCATGAACTACCCGGCGAGATTGTCAAGTACTCGCTCCTCGTTAGATCGGATTTTCAATGGCTGCTGAAACTTGCGAATTGTCATTCTCGCGATGGCGTCACCTCGCGGACAAAGCGCTCAGTGCGAGGTTCGCCATCACAATCGAAGACGCAGGAATGCCCGAGGATGACTTGCGAAAGAGCTGGCAATCCGGACAGACGGCCCAAGAATACATTACTTGGTACGGGGAAAAATATGACCTCACTCGTCTGAAGGAGTGGCGGAAGATCATTCTCCCTTGAACACGTTCTCGCGGTGAAACTTTAGAAAATAAGGGCTCGGACAATGAGCTTCGCTTTGCGGTGTTAGAATCTTTCCATCTGCATTCAGCATTCTTCGCGCCTGCTCGGGCACTTTGTCAGCGACCAAGATACGGTGATCATCGCCGACTGAAATCAACCCTCTGTCAAAAAGCCAATGGAACGTGCCGGAGAGAGCTATCCCGTTCCGGATTGCGTCCGGCCCGCTTGAGGCAACTGGCTGAATATGCGCCGCCTGAACCTCCGGACGCCCTCCTCCATTGATCAGCATCAATCCCGTTACAGCGCATCGATTTTCGTAGGCATATCTAACCGCAGTCATGAATGCTCGATCGCGAAATGGCCGCGAGATTGTCATCTCGACCATAGGACGCTCAAATTCCACGACTGGCTCGTCGAAACCCGATGAATCTGCGGAAACGGCACCGAAGTCGAGTTCAGCTGAAAACCCAGCACGAAGAATCAAGTCAAATTCAACTTCTGAAACGGGCCTTACAGCTCGACCGAAGGCGCCTTTGTTTGTCGACCCATCATCTTTTTGAAGCCTACTTTCATAATACTTGCCATCGTCATTGAAGCGGACCGGCTTGTCGAAATCGAGATAGTCGGCAACCCGAGCGTAGAAGTGGTCGTCTTGATCAGGATCACGATCAATCGCAACGACGCGTGCAGTGGCGAAATACGCTTTTAGCCCAACGCCAACTTCCGATCGGCGCGGCTCGTAGTAAATTATGGAGTCACCTTTCGCGGCTTCGACTTGATTCAGATAAGTACGTGGAAAGTGATAGTGCAATTCTCGCTGATCTTTGTATCCAGACCCGCTCTTGATCGTAAAGATCGCCTTCGCCACTGGAATATCCCCACCAATTCAACGTAAGCGAACACGCCACCGCCCCACAGCGATCAAGCGCATCCCTTATTCACTTTGCCCCGCCACAGCACAAGGTAGAATACTCACGGGTAATGCTGGGGGAGAAGGCTAATGTCAAAAAGACAATTTGCAAACTTATCAATCACACAGCTTGAAAAGTTGTTTGATGAAAAGCGGGATAAAATTGACGTGCTAACCTCGTTGCTCGCCGAGCTGAATAATCGCAAAATGCCTCGCGCTCGCGATCTCAAGAGACGAGTTGCCCAAGCCATAGCCGTTGGAAAATACGACGAGGCGACGCAAAGAATCCTGAAACCAGCCTCGCCGGAAGATTTCCGATTTGCGGCAGAATATCTTCTAAAAGGTCAGAGCGATTGGACGATCGAGGAACGGACGGAGTCCGCGTCCATTGCCAGGCATCTTATCAATTTGGCAGGGCTCATTGAGAAGAGGATCGGTCGGCAACCCTGATCTACCCAGCAATGGCGCAAGCTCTCTCTAGGCCGCCACCACACTCACCCTCGCCGCCCTCGCCTTCGGCTTCTTGCGAATGACGATCTCGACATCGCGGTCGAGCGCATTGAGCAGCGCCATCAGCCGTTCGACCGAGAAGCCTTCGAGCTTGTAGTTGCGCAGTGCCGATACCTTGGGCTGGTTTAGCCCAAGCCGCAGCGCCGCCGCTTCTTGGGTAAGCTTCTGCGCGTCGATCACGGCATTGAGTGCGTGCACCAGGCGCAACTTGGTTTGCCGCTCCTCGGCATCAGGAAAATTTAGATCGGCAAACACGTTGTCGCTGCCGCGCACGATCGCGTCCGTTGTCTCAGCGTTTCGCTTTGCCATAGCGGGCCTCGTAATCCTGTTGTGCGAGCCGCAGCCGGCGCGCGATCAAATCGATATCGGTGCGCGCCGTCTTGATCCCCTTCGGCGACTTCTTCTGAAACGCGTGCAGGACATAAACAACATCGCGAAAGCGCACCGTATAAACCGCCCGATAGGTATCACCGTCGTGGTCATCAACGATCTCGAAAACACCGGCACCCTCGCCTTTCCAAAGCTTGGTCTTCGGATGCGTGCCGCCGAATTGCGCAAGGCCAAGGGCGTTGCCGAGTTCGTCTTTAACCGGACCGGGAAATCCGAGGAAATCGCGCTTGGACGATCCGACCCAGTCCAGCGGCCTTTCGCCTTTTTGCAAATGCGGACGCATGACAATATCCCAGAATGGGGATGATGATGCAAGTTTTAGTCGAGCGCACTACTCATCGGAGCATAGCATCGTTCTTTATTTGTTCCAGCGCCGTTTGGGGTAGCCTAGGGTGTGCGGACCTGCACACTCTCGCCATTCACCTTCCCCCGAATAACCTCCGGGAACTCCCACCGAATTCTCGTAAATCCGCCCCGGACGCGCTATATTGCCGATCGTGGGCGCTATTGCCCGTTTTGCGCCGCAAACGGCCCGTAAAGCCCTGTGGTTGCTCCAGATAAGGGCGTAAAGAGCCTTGCGCGACCTGTTTCCCGAGGATTGGAAGCCGAAATTCAAGCGCGCGATGCTGGCCATCGACGCCTGGGTCGATTTCAGCGTGTTCCGCTCGGCCTCCGGCTCGCGCGAGGGCTATGAGCGCTTTTCCACCTTCATGGACCGCTTCCACACCGCCGGCTGGCGGCGCTGGGCGGTCGAGCTGACCTCGGAAGGCGCCACGCTCGGCGCCGCCGGCGGCGTCCTGCTGCTGGCGCTGGCGACGCCGGCCTTCCAGATGACCGCCGACGGCGACTGGCTGAAGAAGTCGGAACTCGCGGTGACCTTTCTCGACCGCTACGGCAATGAGGTCGGCTCTCGCGGCATCCGGCACAATGATTCGATCCCGCTCGACCAGTTCCCCGATCACCTGATCAAGGCGGTGCTGGCAACCGAAGACCGGCGCTTCTACGAGCATTTCGGCATCGATGTCGGCGGCACCTTGCGCGCGGTCGTCACCAATGCGCGCGCCGGCGGCGTCGTCCAGGGCGGTTCGTCGCTGTCGCAGCAGCTGGCCAAGAACCTGTTTCTGTCGAATGAGCGCACGCTCGACCGCAAGATCAAGGAAGCGTTCCTGGCCTTGTGGCTGGAAGCGCGCCTGACCAAGAACGAGATTCTGAAGCTGTATCTCGAGCGTGCCTATATGGGCGGCGGCGCCTTCGGCGTGGACGCGGCGTCGCAGTATTATTTCAACAAGTCGGCGCGCGACGTGAACCTGTCCGAGGGCGCGATGCTGGCCGGCCTGTTCAAGGCGCCGACCAAGTTCGCGCCGCATGTCAATCTGCCCGCCGCCCGCGCGCGTGCGAATGTGGTGCTGGATAATCTGGTCGAGGCCGGGTTCATGACGGAGGGCCAGGTCTTCGGTGCCCGCCGCCACCCTGCCGCCCCCGTCGATCGACGCGATGAACGCGCGGCGAATTATTATTTGGACTGGGCGTTCGATCAGATGAAGCAACTGGTCGACACGATGCCGAAGTCGATGACCGAGCGCGTCTTCATCGTGCGCACGGCGCTCGATACCGGTCTGCAGAAAGTCGCTGACGCAGCCGTGGAAAGCGCGCTGCGCCAGTACGGCCAGGAATATCACGCTAGTCAGGCCAATACGGTTGTGATGGAAAATGACGGCGCTGTGCGCGCCATGGTCGGCGGCCGCGATTATGGTGCCAGCCAGTTCAACCGCGCCACCGACGCGATGCGCCAGCCCGGCTCGTCGTTCAAGCCTTATGTCTACGCCGCGGCACTGGCCCACGGCTTCAAGCCGACATCGGTCGTGGTCGATGCGCCGATCTGTCTCGGCAACTGGTGCCCGCGCAACTATGGCGGCAGCTTCCGCGGTTCGATGACGCTGATGCAAGCGTTGACCCACTCGATCAACACCATTGCGGTGCGGCTATCGATTGCCGTTGGCGACGGCAATCCGAGGCTTGGCCGTAACCGCATCGTCGAGCTGGCGCATGCCATGGGCATCACGTCGGCGTTGCCGGACACGCCGTCGTTGCCGATCGGCGCAGATGCCGTCACCATGCTCGAGCATGTCGGCGCTTACGCCGCCTTCCCCAATCTCGGCATTGCCGTGAAGCCGCACGCCATTCTCGAAGTGCGCACCGGCGACGGCAATCTGATCTGGCGTTTTGACCGCGATGGTCCGAAGCCGAAGCGGGCGCTGTCGGCGACGGTTGCCGGCGACATGGTCAAGATGATGAGCAACGTGGTTGAGAACGGAACCGCGCGCCGCGCCCGGCTTGATGGCGTCTCGGCCGCCGGAAAGACCGGCACCACCAATGAGTCCCGTGACGCCTGGTTCATGGGCTACACCGGCAATTTCGTCTGCGGTGTCTGGTTCGGCAATGATGACTACAGCCCGACCAACCGCATGACCGGCGGTTCGCTGCCGGCGATGACCTGGCACACGATCATGGCCTATGCCCATCAGGGCATTGAGGTGAAGCAACTGCCCGGCGTTCCGGTGCCGACGCGGCCGGACGTGAAGGTCGCCAGCGGCAAGCAGTTAGAGGCACCACCGGTTCGCCCGACGACGTTGTCGAAGCGTGGCGCCGAGATCTTGGTGCGCGTCGAACGGCTGATGGATGACGCCAACCGCGCGATGGTACCGCTACGTCCGACCGTCTCGACCGACCGCAAGAACCAGGCTGCCCTTGAAACGCCGGCCAAGGCCGCCGTCGCGTCAGCCATCGACAGCCAAGCCGTCCGCGGCCCGAACTGATTAGCCGCTCGCCGCCGGGCGGCGTAGTCTCCTGGCATCACGAATCAACCTCCCCTCATGCGAGCGTATCGAACGTGCGGCTGCTGATCGGAACGCTGTTTGCCCTCGCAGTCGCTGCGGCCGTCGGCCTCGGCGCTACCTATCTTGCGCTGACGCGCGGCGCTGCTTTCGGCGCGCTGACGATCGGCAGCTGGACCGCCTGGCCGAAGACCGGCACCGCCGACGCCGATCCTTATGCCCGCGCAACCATCGCCCGCACCGGCCAGTTGCCGGTGGCGCTCGGCGATGGCGTCTCCTTCACCGCGCAAACCGATGACAGCGGCAAGTTGCTCGACGGCCGGTGCGACATTGTCCTGTCCGGCGTCACGCCGGCGGCGCGCTTCTGGACACTGACTTTGTACAATTCAGAGGGCAGCCTGGTCACAAATTCCGTCGAACGCTACGGCTTCTCCAGCCAGGAGATCGTGCGCCAGGCCGATGGCAGTTTCGAGATCGTCGTCGCACCGCGTGCCAGCGCCGGCAACTGGCTGCCGACCGGCGGAAGCGAACGCTACTCGCTCGTGCTGCGCTTCTATGACACCGCGGTCGGCGTCTCGACCAAGGCCGGCCGCGAACTGCCGATGCCAAGCATAACCAACAGGGGTTGCCCATGATACGGTGGCTGCTTCTGTTGTGTGGTGGCGCGCTGCTTGGCGGCGTCGTGCATCTGGCGACGATCATCATCTTGCCGCGTACGGCGACGCAGGATGCTTATGCGCGCCTCGCCCCGGTCGCGCCGGTCAACACTGTCACCGCGCTGCCATTGCCAAAGCCGGAAAATGCCGTGATGCCTTACATGGACCCCGCTTTCGCCAGCGGGGTCTGCCGCTATGATCTGGCGCAAGGCCCGCTGAAGCTGACGGTGCCGGTCAGCATCGCCTATACGTCAATCTCGTTCTACACGCGCTACGATGTCGCTTATTACGCGATCAATGACCGCGCCGCCGGCCGCCGCGTCATCGAACTCGATCTAATGACGCCAGAACAACACAGCCAGATGCCCGATGATGAAGAAGTCACCGCGGCCGACCGGCTGATTGTCGAGTCGCCGACGACGACCGGCGTCATTGCCATTCGCGCGCTGGCGCCGGAGCCGGGCCTGATGCCGATGGCACAAGGCGCGATCGCCAATGCCCGTTGCGCGGTGCAAGGAACGCAGCCCACCGCCGGCGGCGGGCGCTGATCAGCGCTGGAAGGCGAGGCTCGGCTGTTCTTTCCAGGTCGGCGCCGGATGATTGCGATAGCGCGCAATGTCCGCCTGTAATTGATTGAGCGTCCGCTCGACGTCGACCGCTTGCGGCGACGGCGCTGAAATCACCAGCCGCTCTAATGCAAACCGGTACGACGACGCGCGATGCCCGATGCTGCTGCGTACCTCGCCGATGACGCGGGCATTTTCGCGGATGCGGTTGAGGGTGTCCTTGCGCTCGGCTTCGCTGAGCGAGCTGACGTGGTCCAGGCTGCGGCGGCGCTTGTGATCCATGTCCTGCACGCGGCCGGCGGTCTCGAAGAACTGCGGCAGACGCGTCGAGTCATTGCGAATGTCGTCGGTTAGCCGCGCATAGCGCGCCATCGGCGAGCGATCGTTCACTTTCATCAAGTGATTATAATAGACGCTGCGGTCGGTCGCTTCGCGCGTCGTGGTGCGGATCGTTCCGTATTCGCGGCCGACCTGATCAAAATTCTGCCGGTGATATGGCGGCTCGATCAACGGAAAGGCGAGATCGCGTAACTGGCGCTCGTCGTCGGTCAGATCGAAACTGGAGGGTGAAATCGGTTCGCCGGCGCGGTCGTCGCGGCCGACCCAGTCGTGAATGTCATCACGCACCAAAGTGCGGTTGAGTTCGCCGAAGTCGCCTTGCATGCCGCAGCCGGCGAGCAGCGTCATAGCCGCAACCGCAAACAGGGGCGCGCACAAGATGCGCGAGATCAACGTCCGCTGTCGCGAATTCCGCATCGTGTCCCTTGCATCGAAACCGGTCTAGCGGGCCAAACGGCGGCGGCGCTTGCGGCCCGGTGTCTTGCCGGCATCCGGCTCCGAACCATTGGTGCCGTCAGGCCCGCGATCGATCCTGACCACCGGAAGAATGATGACAGTCGCCGACTCTGATCCGGAGTCGATGTAGCGGCCGCCACTTTTGTAGCTGCCTTCTTCTGGAAATTGGATGACTTCGCCCATTGCAGTCCCCTATTCCGTTCCGGCACAAAAACCGCACTCGCTCCAGCATGTCCCTTTTACAAACGACGTTGCCTCATTGGGACCATGCACGCGGACTCGCCGGATCGGCTTTCCCGATTAAGGGGCTGCAAGGTTAACGCTATGTTAAAGCGACCTTACTAATGTGGCCCTGTTGTTGAACTTGTGCAGCGTTGGTGTTCCCGATGAAGCTTTCTGCCTATCCGCGTCTCGATGGCTTGGTCGATCTGGCTTGCCGGGATGGCGTCGATGTCCGCCCCACATTGTTGCGCGTCCTGACCGATCTGTACGTGCAAAAGCCGACACATAGCGCCGACGAGGTCACCCAATATGTCGAATTGACCCTGGGGCTGATCGACACGGTCGATGACGCGACCCGCGCCGCCGTGGCCGCCAGCCTTGCCCATTATCCCGCTGCGCCCGCCACTGTTCTGGCCCGGCTCGGCATGACACCGCCCGGCGTGACAGCGCCCGTCGCTTCACCGGTGCTGCCCGATGTCGACTTCGCCGCGCGCGGCGTCGAAGACACTGACACCCAGACCGACACGCTGGTCGACCTGTTCTTTGACGCCAATAGCGAAGACCGCCGGATCATCCTGCTTTATTTCGATGCCGCCGCGGCCACCTCGCTGCCGCTGCCGGCAGTGGCTTCCGCCGATATCATCAAGCGGCTCGAGAACGCCGCGCTCCAGCGCAACACCACCGAGCTCAGCCGCACGCTCGAAAGCGCGCTGCGCATTCCGCGCAAACTGGCCGAGCGCGTTGCCGGCGATGCGTCTGGTGAGCCCTTCGTTGTCGCCGCCAAGGCGCTCGGCATGAAGGCTGCCGTCTTGCAGCGTGTGCTCTTGTTCCTCAACCCGTCCGTCGGCCAGTCGGTGCAGCGGGTTTATGACCTCGCCGAGCTGTTCGACGAGCTGACGCGCGAAGCGGCTGAACGCATGCTTGCGATCTGGCGCAGCCAGGACGCCGCGACCGCGCCCGTACACCAACCGGTTTATGGGGCTGATGGCCGCCGCGATAGCCGGATGCAAACGGCACAGCGTGATGCACTTCCCGCCGCGCAAATTGATCTGCGTAAGGCGAAAGCGTAGAGCGGATTAGCGAAGCGTAATCCGCCGCCCAGCTGAATGGCGGGTTACGCCTTCGGCCAACCCGCACAACGCCCGCGCTCTACTCAACAATCCTGTCGAGGAAATGCCGGCCGGCTTTGTCCTCGACCTCGACCACCCAGATGTCCGGGTCGAAACGCTTTTCCTTCTGCAGCCGCGCATCGATCTCTGCCGTCGGCACCGGGCCTTCCCGCCCTGTCACGATTGTAAAGCGCCGGTCCGTCGGCGAAGCCTGATCGAACGCCGCCTGCGGCGCCGGGCCATACAACGTGCCGGTGCCGTCGAGCTGGTTGTTGACAATGAACACAGCGCCCGCCTCTTCCGCGCCGCGTTTCACAACAGCGGCGAAGGCGCCTTCTACTTGCGCGCGGCGCATGTAAGCCGCCACCCATATTCCTGATTTCAAACGCATCGCTTGTCGATACCACGAAGCGACGCCAAGCCGCTATTACTCCAGCGGGCGCCCGGTCATACCGGCCAGCTCACGCACGAAGCGGTCCGAGATCTGCCCGGTGACCGGCAGCCGGTGATCGCGCTCGAACTTCTCGATCGCCACCCGCGTCTCCGGATCATAAGCGCCGGTCGGCTTGATCTGCCCATAGCCGTAATCGGTGAGCGCGCGCTGGATCGCCAGCACGCGCTTGGACGGTGCGATCAGATCGGCAATCGGATCGTTGCGCGGCGCCGAAACGGCGGCGGCATTCGTCATCTTCGACTTCGCGCCTTGCAGCGTGCGCAGGAAGTCTTCGCTCACTTCCGGATTGACCCGCAAGCCGGCCGCTTGCAGCACGTCGCGCGTCGCTGCATCGGTCTTGGCGCCCCAGACACCGTCGGCAATGCCATCATAGGCGCCGCGTCGCGTCAGCTCGCGCTGGATTTCGACAATGATCTGCACGCGGTTGCGCGCCGGTGCCTGCACCGGCATTTCAACAGGCGCGGGAGCGGCAACTTGAACCGGCTCAGGCATGCGCGGACGGGCGGCAACAGCGGGCGCCGGCACAGGTGCAGCACGCGTTGCGAAGATTGGCGCCGGATGCGGGCCGCTCTGCATGAACAGCGCATTGGCGAAGATCGCGCCGACAGCAGCGGTCGCCATCACAAGCGCGACGAATTCGCGCGGGTGACGGCTGATCGCAGCGCCGATGCCCGTGCCCGGTTCTTCGATCTCAACAACAGCAGCTCGGCTTGAACGACGCTTAGGCACTTTTCTTCACCAGAATATTGGCGACAGCGGCAAGTTCGCTGGCGCGCTCAGTCACGAGTTTGATCGGATCGACGGCAGGCCGCGGCCCTTCACAATCGATCGGCAGACGAATTGTTACGCGTGTTCCTTCGCCGAGGCGGCTACGGATATCAATGTCGCCATTGTGCAGCTTGACCAGGCCTTTGACGATCGACAGGCCGAGGCCGGAGCCGTCGTGCTTGCGATCATAGGAGGCGCGCGCCTGGAAGAAGGCTTCGCCAAGACGCGGCAAATCGGCTTCACCGATTCCGACGCCGGTGTCTTCGACGGCGATGATGATCTTCGAGCCTTCGATCTGCGCGCTCACCGTGATGCGGCCATTGCGCGGCGTGAACTTGATGGCGTTCGAGATGAGGTTGATCAGGATCTGGTTATAGGCGCGGCGGTCGCCGATGATTTCCGGCAATTCCGGCGCAATACGCGTCCGGATCTCGACGCCGGCATCGCGCGCCTTCAGGGCCAAGAGATCGCAGCAACTGATCATGGCCGGCGCCGGCGCGAAGGGCTCCGGCGTAATTTCGAAATTACCGGTTTCCATCTTCGACATATCGAGAATGCCGTTGACGACCGAGAGTAGGTGATGGCCGGAGTCGTTGATCAACTTGGCATATTCGAGACGGCGCGCCGGCGTCACCACGATCTGGTCATTCGTCAGCATGTCGGAAAAGCCGATGATCGCATTCAGCGGTGTGCGCAGTTCGTGACTCATCGTCGCCAGGAAGCGGCTCTTCGAAGCATTGGCACGTTCCTGTTCGGCGCGCGCGATTTCGATCGCCTGTTCATTGACCTTGCGGTCGCTGACATCGCGCAGCACGGCGACGACTTCGCGCTCGCCTGATTTCACCTTGTCTTTCGCCTGGTCGAGCGGACGGCAGCGCATTTCGACCCAGACGAAGCGTGCCGCCTGATGGTCGCCATCGGCTTCGCGGCGAATGCGGAATTCGACCGAGCGCGCTTCGCCGAGCGCCGCGGCATCGGCCAGCGCAGTGAGGAAGGCGGGACGGTCGGCGACATGAACGCGGTCGAACATGCCGTGACCGGACAGATCGTTCGGGCGCACGCCGAACAAGGATTCGGCAGCGGGAGAGACGAAAAGCACGGCGCCATTGCGGCCGTGTGTGCTGATGACATCCGTCATGTTGCGCGCCAGCAGGCGATAGCGGTCTTCCTCGGCGTAGAGCAGCCAGAAGCTGGTGCGCGCAAGCGACTCGGCGCCGAGCGCCAGGCCGGTGGCGTAAAGCGCAGCAGAAACAATGCCGAGCGCGGCGAGTGCGCCCTGGCCGTTCGTCACCGGCGGCGGCAGCAAGTCAGCGGCGCCAAGCAGCAACAGACCACCGGCAGCAAGGAGCGCGAAGGTCGATGCCAGCGCGACAACACGGCGCGACGCGGACAGCGACGCTTCCAGCGGCACAATGACCAGCCAGATGGCGGCGAAGGAACTGATGCCGCCATTGCAAAGCGCAACGACCGTTACAAGACCGGTCAACGCCAGCGATGACAGAATATGCGCGCTTTCATAGCGGCCGGTGCGCGAGAGGAAGTAGGCAATGAGGATCGGCGCAACCAGCCAGCCGAACACGCCGACTTCAAGCACGCTCGGAATGCCGCGGAAGGCGATGTAAACCGGGAAGCTCGCGAGCGCGGCGAGGCTGCCGACCAGACGCGGTGCAATGAAGGCGCGATGGCGGGCAGCCGTCAGCGCATCCTGCTGCGCCACCGGATGCACCAACGCGTCGACATAGTTCCACACTGGTGTGAGGAAACTCACGGATCCTGTCTCACGCCTTACCAGACGCGCCCCTTTTTCTTCAGGAACACTAAGTCGAAGCCGCTTAAGCGAACGCTAAAGGTGGACGCCCGCGCTGCGCCGCGCGTCCGGATTGCTGTGCATTTCTGGAGCCTAGCGCCGCCAAATGGCGGTCATGGTGAACCATCTCTTGCGATTTTGCGCGGTTCGCGGCCCTGCGCGTTATTCGTTACCGCAGCGGTAACCATGGCATTGCGCCGAAATGAACGCATTGCGGGCGCTCGGCGTAAATAGATACAATTTTACTCAAACTTGAATGTCTCGCATTTGATGCAAATTTTCGGAGAACTTGCGTCAAATCTGGCCAAAAATTGCTTTTCATTGCCAACGACAGCTTCAGGCCTGTCTGCTAGGTTTTGGGTAAGGCGGCAGAAAAGCCGTCGGGGATAATGGGTAGTGTCATGTTCTTCCTGTTGCGAATGGGGTTCTGGCTAACCGTCGTGTGTGTGCTGCTGCCGAGCAGCGGCAGCAAGACGTCGCCGGATGCACAGATCGACGCGGTTCAGGCGGTCTCATTGGCCAGCGCGGCGATGTCGGATGCCCGCGGCTTCTGCGATCGCCAGCCGGACGCCTGCATTGTCGGCGGCAAGGTCGCGACCGCAATCGGTCACAAGGCCGAGGCTGGCGCCCGCACCATTTATGACTTCATCTCCACCAAGCTCAATGAGAAGTCTCCGGCCACCGACACGGTCGCCAATGTCGATACGTCGGCCGCTGCCGCCAAGGTCGTGCCGGCCTCGACCGGGGCTTTCGGCGGAGCCAAGGGCACGTTGACCGCGACCGATATGCAGCCGGCCTGGCAGGCCCCGGTTCCGCTGCCGCCGCGCCGTGAAGCCAAGAGCAACCGCCCGGCCGCCTGAGCCGGGCGCTTTTTGCCTTCGGCGCGATCCGGCCTATATATCGCCGGATGAGCGAAATTGACGACATTGTTGAGAATTTCACCCTGCTCGATGAGTGGGACGACCGCTATCGCTATGTCATCGAACTCGGCAAGGCTTTGCCGCCGATGCCGGACAGCGACCACACCGACACCAACAAGGTGCAAGGCTGCGCCAGCCAGGTGTGGCTGACCTCGGCTGTGACGGGCGGCGCTGACGGGCCGGTGCTGACATTCAAGGGCGACAGCGACGCGCATATCGTGCGCGGCCTAGTGGCAATCCTGATTGCGCTTTATTCCGGCAAGCCGGCGAGCGACATCATCAAGACCGACGCGATCGAATTGTTCGACAAAATCGGCCTGCGCGAGAATTTGACGCCGCAGCGCTCGAACGGCGTGCGCTCGATGGTCGAGCGCATCCGCTCTGAAGCCTCCGCGGCGCTGGCGGCGGCTTAGTAAGCGCCGCCCTTCGCCTGCGAATTATAGCCGTAATGCCGCGCCAAACGGTCGAGGCCGAGCAGCAGCACCACCTTGCCCGACCGCGCCGGCCAGCTCCGTTCGCGCTCAATGTCCTCGAGACCTTTGAGGAAGCAGCACAAATCCAACAGCAGCCCGGAGAATTCCGGCCCGACTGCCTCGAGCGCCTTGTTGACCCGCTGGCGCGCGGCGATCATGGCATCGGTGATGGTCGCGACGCCGCTATTGCCACGACCGGATGAAGCGGCTTCGGACCAATTCGATGTTGTGCGCGGCATCATGTGGGCGCGGGTGAAATCGGCCCGGAGCTTTTCACCGGCCTGCAACTGATGCGCCGAAACGAGTGGATGACCATCGCGGCCGCGGCGCTTTGCCAGCCAACCCAGCGGGCTCTCAGCATCGTTGACCGTGACGGGGTGCGAGCCGTGCTCAGTGGCAAGGACGCGTTCGCCCAGTTTCAGGTGCTGCGCGCGCAACGGGCCTATATCCGGCGCGTTCTCACTAGCGTTCTGGGATAGGGTAGAAGCCGCCTTGATCCTTGCTTTCATTCATCGCCTCCATGTAGGGCGAATTCCGAAATCAAGGACTTTTATCCAAAAGATAGGACAGATCAGAAAACGGCTCCGACTGATCTTATTTAACCCGGCGGCGGCGCTGCTGGCCGAGGCCCATCTGCTTCGCCAGTTGCGAGCGCGCGGCGGCGTAGTTCGGCGCGACCATCGGATAGTCGGCGCCGAGATTCCATTTCTCGCGGTACTGCTCGGGCGTCATATTGTACTGCGTGCGCAAATGGCGCTTGAGCGACTTGAATTTTTTGCCGTCCTCGAGACAGACAATATGTTCCGGGGTGATGGACTTTTTCACCGGTACTGCCGGCTTTAACGGCTCGGCGGCGGATTCGCCCGGCTTGCCGGAGACGCGGCTGAGCGCGGCGTAGACCTGATTGATGAGACCCGGGATTTCGGTTGCCGAAACAGTGTTGTTGCTGACATAGGCCGAGACGATCTCGGCGGTCAGTTCAATGAAATTGCCGCTTGCCGTGCCGTCGCTCATCGCCTGCCCCCGCATGATCAAAGCCGCTATATTTGAACAGTACTGGCGAGCTTTAGATTACGCAAGTCGAACGGCGGCGAAGTGCAAACTACACTGTCGCTATGCTGTGATGCTGCCGCAAAAACGGTCAGGACGTCTTTTCGAGGTGGGCGCGCAACTCGTTGATCGAGGCAAAGCGCAACGTGCCCTGCGGCAGTTCGGCTTCGATCGAACCGTCGACATAGAGCGTGTAACCCATGCCATCGACGACACCCGACTTGAGGATGGCGACAGTGGTGCGCGGCTCTTCGGCTTCCGGCTCGGGCGGCTCGTCGGCGGGCTCCGGGATCGCCTCCGGCACCTCGGCGGCCAATGGCTCCCGCACTTCAATCTCAGGCTCGACGGGACGGGTGGCGCCGCGCCGGATGTTGGACCAGTGAAACGCAGAGGGCTTCGGCTCCGGCTTGGGCGCCGGCTCGGGAGCTTCCGGTTCTGCCAGTTCGGGTTCGGCAGCCTGCGGGTCCGGCTGCGGCTCCGACTTGGGCTCTGATTTCGGCTCGGCCGGCCACATGGCGTCGAAATAGGTGTTCGACTTGCGCGGCGCGGCGGGGGGCGGCAGCTGGTCGAGATCCGGCGCCTGCTCTTCCTCCTCACGCTTCTCGGCAACAGCATCGAGATCGATCGGCGGATCGAGATCGGCACGGCGGTCGCGCAGCTCGAAATCCTGCGGCGCTTCCGGTTCTTGCGGCAGCGGCGACAGATAAGCCTCTTCCGCCTGGGCCACCGGTGGCTCATCGGGATTGGGCAAATAGGGCGGAGAATAATTGGAGTCGCGGTCCGGCAGCGGCGAGAACGCCGGTGCGGGTGGCGCAAACCGCGGTTCCGGCTCAGGGCGGGCTTCGGGCGGCCGCGGCGCGGGGCGGGACTTCGGCGGAAACGGCACGGGCGCAGCGGGGGCGGCCTGTTGCGGACGGCCGGCAGCAGCAGCGACAACGGCGGGATCGAATGTGTCGAACGGCCGGCTGGCGCGGACCGCCGGGCGGGTCGCCAGGGCGTCGGTCAGCTTTTGCACCGACGAGACGGCCATGCCGAGCGCGCTGATGATCAAGCCGCCGACGACAGCCGTCGTCCCGGCGACAATCAGCGTATTGCCGATGCCGAACTCATTGTTCGGAATGCCATAGCCGATCATCGCGGCGCCAATCGCCACGATGAGAGCCCCTATTCCATATAACAAAATCGGCATGTCCGGTTTGATCCTCTGCTACCCGATCGGCCTGGAAAACGGCGGTACCAAAAGAGGTAACCCATTAAACTAACGTGGAATTCTCGCTTTTTTCCGCATCTGCGGCAACTATTAAAGTTAAAAATACCAAGATATGCCTTCAAACTTCATTAACGCTGTTGCTCAAACCTCGAAAGCGAAGGGTGGATACTTGCGCGGACACCGTGGTGACGGCCGGCGCGGGCGATAAGCCAGACTTTCCCAAGATCGAATACCGCAAAAAGTTGCCCCGGCGCTCCGCAGCGCCTAATTAACTAATAGTGGAACTCGCAAGGGTCACGCCGGGTTCACCTATACCGTTCATTTGGACCGGCTATTCCGCAGAAATCGTCGTCGTCGACCTTAGGAGGAACTGATGTCTTTCACGCTGCCCGAGCTGCCTTATTCCTACGACGCGCTGGCGCCTTACATGTCGCGCGAGACGCTCGAATATCACCATGACAAGCACCACAAGGCTTACGTCGACAACGGCAACAAGTTGCTCGCCGAATCCGATCTCAAGGACAAATCGCTGGAAGAGATCGTGAAGGGCTCGCACGGCAAGAATGCGCCGCTGTTCAACAATGCCGGCCAGCACTACAATCATCTGCACTTCTGGAAGTGGATGAAGCCGGATGGCGGCGGCGACAAGATCCCCGGCAAACTCAAAGCCGCGATCGATAGCGACCTCGGCGGCCTGGACAAGCTGAAAGCCGATTTCTCGGCGGCCGGCGTTGGCCAGTTCGGCTCCGGCTGGGCCTGGATCGAAGTCAAAGGCGGCAAGCTCGCCATCTCCAAGACTCCGAACGGCGAAAGCCCGCTGGTCAATGGCGCGACACCGATCCTCGGCTGCGATGTGTGGGAGCACTCCTACTACATCGATTACCGCAATCGCCGCCCGGACTATCTCAAGGCCTTCCTCGATCATCTGGTGAACTGGGAATATGTCGACGAGATGTACACCGCGGCGACCAAGTAAGATCACGGACAAACACTGATGCCCGGCGCGCGGTCGGCTAAATCTTTTGCCGACCGCGTGGCCGACGCTCTGGCCATCGTGGTGTTGCTGACGGTTGCGCTGGTCGCAGCCGTCACCTTTCGCGACTTCGGTCTCGGCTGGGACGACTTCACGCACTCGCAATATGGCGAACTGCTGCTCAAGCTTTACAGCTCGGGCTTCACAGACACGCGCGCGCTGTCCTTCGTCAATCTCTACAAATACGGCGGCGGCTTTGACCTCGCCGCGGCTTTTATCGCCAAATTCCTGCCCTTCGATCTGTTTGAAACGCGCCGCCTGGTCGGCGCGATTATCGGCATCATCGGATTATTCGTGACCTGGCGGCTTGGCCGTCGTCTTGGCGGTCCGGTTGCCGGCTGCGCCGGTTTGATCCTGCTGGCTGCCTGCCCGCTGTTTTTCGGCCATATGTTCATCAATGCCAAGGACGCGCCCTTCGCCACCGCGATGGCCGTGCTGCTGCTCGGCATCGTTCGTTCGATGGATGAATATCCGCGGCCGTCAGTGCGCACGGTCGCGTTACTCGGCGTCGGCATTGGTGTGGCGTTCGGCTCGCGCATCCTTGGCGCCGTTGCCGCGCCCTATGCGCTCGCCGCGATGCTGCTGATCGTCACCACCGAACTGCAATCGACCCCGTGGAAGACCGTCGCGCAACGCAGCGTTCAATTTCTCTGGCTCTGTTTGCCGGCGCTGGCGCTCGGTTACCTGATCATGGGATTCCTGTGGCCGTGGTCGGTGATTTCGCCGCTTAATCCGCTTGATGCGGCCGAATACTTCGACAAGTTCTTCGAGAAGCCGTGGAAGGAATTGTTCGAAGGCAAGCTGATCTGGGTGCCGCAAATGCCCATCACGTATTTGCCGCATCTGTTCGCGCTGAAATTGCCGATCGTCATGCTGGTGTTCGGCTTGATCGGGCTTGTTGGCATCATCGTCACGCTGGTGCGCGGCGGCATTGCCCTGAACCGGCGCGGCGCGCTGCTGGCTTTGGCGCTGGCTTCGCTATTGCCGATCGTGCTGGCGATCATTTCGCACCCGGCGTTTTACAACGGCCTGCGGCATTTCGTTTTTGTCGTGCCGCCTTTCGCGGCTGCCGGCGGGCTTGCTTTCGGCTGGCTGTTCGAGCGCGCACGCCGCTATGGCTGGCCGCAAATGGCCTCGGTTTGTTTTATCTTCCTCGCCGGCGTCAGCCTGCCCTTGATCGAAATGGTGCGGCTGCATCCGTATCAATATGTCAGTTTCAATTCATTCGCCGGCGGCGTGCCGAAGGCGCAATACAATTTCATGCTCGACTATTGGGGCGTTGCCTTCAAACAGGCGGCGGAGGAATTGAAGGTGCGGCTGAAGAATAGCGCCGAACATCCGCCGGCCGGACGCAAATGGATCGTTGCGATTTGCGGGCCACAGCTGGCGGCGCAGCAGGTGCTCGGACCGGAGTTCGAGACGACCTTCAACGAGAAGCAGGCCGACTTCGCCATGGCGGTCGGCGCTTACTATTGCGAGTACCTGAAAGCGCCGATCATCGCTGATATCGAACGCGAAGGCGTGGTCTTCGCGCGGGTGTATGATCTGCGCGGCGGCCCGACGCCGAAGTTGCTGACCGAACCGCCGCCGTGACTCTTCTTTCCCCTCCCCCCGCGCGCACTTGCGCGCGGTGGGGAGGGTAAAGAAGCACCGTGCGACAGTCGAAGTTACATCTTCACGATCTCAACCCAGTTCGGATTCTTGCCGACCGGATATTCCTTGAGCTTGGTCAAGGCACCGGTCTTCTTGTCGATCTTGTACGTCGTCAGGCTGTTCGACAGCTGGCCGACCGCGATCAACGTGCTGCCCGACGGATCGATGTTGAAACCGCGCGGCTGCTTTTCGGTCGGATAGGTGCGGACCGCTTTCAACACGCCGGTCTTCTTGTCGACGCTGAACGCGGCGATCGTGCTGCTGGTGCGTTCGGTCGCATAGAGGAATTTGCCGTCCGGCGTCAGGTGGATATCGGCGGCCCAGGGCTTGCCGTTGAAATCCTTCGGCAGCGACGAGGCGCCCTGCACTTCCGGCTTCATCGTGCCGGCCTTGGCATCCCACGGAAATACGTGGATGGCGCCGCTGAGTTCATCGAGCAGATAAACGAACTTCTTGTCCGGCGAGAAAACCAGGTGGCGCGGCCCGCCCTTGGCCGCGACGCTGACGGTCGGCGGCGTGTTCGGCGACAGAGTGCCGGTCTTGGCGTCGAACTTCTGCTGATAGACGACATCGCCGCCGAGGCTGGTGTGCAGCACGAACTTGTTCGACGGATCGGTGATGATCGCATGCGCATTCTGCAGCGTGGTAATGTTCTGCGTCGCCGCGCCGACAACGCCGTTCGGGCCGATCGGATTGACGGTGACCTTGTGCCCGCCATAGGACGCGCCGAACAAATAGCGCCCCGTGCGGTCGGTCGAAATGTAAGCCATCGAGTCGGCCAAGGGGCCGGCGCCGACATGGGTGAGCTTGCCCGTCTTCGCGTCGATGGTGAACGTCACCGCCGTGAACGGCTCATTGCGCAAGCCGACATAGAGCCGCTTCTTGTCCGGGCTGACCGCCATCGGCAGCGAGCCGCCGGGCTTGGCCGGTCCGGGCACGGCAACGGTTTCAACCGGCGTCAAATCACCATTGGCCTTCAGCTCAAGGACGCTGACGTCCTGGCTGTCGGAATTTCCTACATAAACGAAAGTCGCCGCATCAGCCGCCGTCATTGCAAACATCACTCCCAGCACAGCGCCCGCAACAGCGGCGCCACATCGATGGCTTTTCAATAGTGGATTCTTGAGCATTTGCTTCCCCGAATTTTTTTTAGCGTTCAACGCCGGGCGTCGCCGGCCCACTTATCCTATCATCATATGACACGACGTTGACCAGAGGGCGGTTTGCCGCGGTGGAAAGCTGGTCCGGCACGGCGCAACATATTCGCCGCCGGTTGATTGCTAAGTCCATAAAAAAGCTTAGATATTCGGTCTCGACCGTCGAAGGACCAGCATGACATATCGCGAAACAGAAGTTGCCATCATCGGCGGTGGCGCGGCCGGCATTGCCGCCGGACGGCGGCTGCGCGATGCCGGCATTGACTGCCTGATTATCGAGGCACGCCCGCGGCTCGGTGGCCGGGCTTTCACCGCTGATGATCCGTCAGGTTTTCCCGTCGATCTTGGCTGCGGCTGGCTGCATTCGGCCGACCGCAATCCGTGGGTGGCGCTTGTCGAAGCGGACGGCTTCACTGTCGACAAGACGGCGCCGCCGTGGTCGCGGCCGTCGCTGCCCGGCGTGTTCAAGCCGGGCGAGCAGAATGAATTCAACGAAGCGATGGGCGCCTTCTTCGAGCGGCTCAGCGCCGCTGTCGCGAACGGCAAGGACATGCCCGCGTCTGATGTGCTCGAGCCCGGCAACCGCTGGAATAATCTGATCACCGCGGTCGGCACTTATATCAGCGGCACCGAGCTGCAGAACATGTCGGCGCTCGACTTCGAGCAATACGACGACACGGAGATCAACTGGCGCGTCAAGGAAGGCTACGGCACGGCGATTGCCGCGCATGTCAACGATGTGCCGGTGCTGTTCGATTGTCCGGTGACGCGCATCGATCACAGCGGCAAGCGCATCAGAATCGTCACCGCGAAGGGCGACATCGTCGCTGACAAGGTCATCATCACGCTGCCGACCAATGTGCTGGCCGAGCGCGCTGATTTCTTTGCGCCGGCTCTGCCGGAGAAGACGCGCGCCGCGTCGCGCCTGCCGCTTGGTCTTGCCGACAAATTGTTTCTGCATCTTGACCGCGCTGAGGAGTTCGAGCCCGGCGGCCGCTTGTTCGGCAACATCGACCGCAGCGGCACCGGCACCTATCACATGCGGCCCTTCGGACGGCCGCTGATCGAATGCTTCTATGCCGGGCAATGCGCGCACGATCTCGAGGCCGGCGGCGAACGCGCCTTCTTCAACTTCGCGGTCGAAGAACTCTCCAGCCACCTCGGCAGCGATTTCGGCAAACGCGTGACGCCGTCGCTCGTGCATCGCTGGGCCAAGGACCCCTATGCGCAAGGCTCGTATTCATATGCCGTGCCGGGTGCGGCAGACGAACGCGCAGTGCTCGCGGGGCCGGTCGATCAGCGGCTGTTCTTTGCCGGTGAAGCCTGTTCGGCGCACGACTTCAGCACGGCGCATGGGGCTTATCTGACCGGCATTGCCGCGGCCGATGCGGCCATCGCAGCGCGCAAAGCCTAGACAATCTTTGCAAAGAAGGGGCTGGTGTATCACCGGCCCCGCCCCTATATGCGAGGCGGTATACCCCTTCCCGCATTTGCGATTCATTCATGCCATCAATCATTTCCATCAATGGTCTGTCGAAGACCTATGCGTCCGGTTTCCAGGCGCTGAAGACCATCAATCTCGACATCAAGCGTGGCGAGATCTTCGCCCTGCTCGGCCCCAATGGCGCCGGCAAGACGACGTTGATCGGTATCATTTGCGGCATCGTCAATGCGTCGACCGGCACGGTGCAGGTTGATGGCCATGACATTATCGATGACTACCGCGCCGCGCGGTCGCTGATCGGGCTGGTGCCGCAGGAACTGACCACCGACGCGTTCGAGACCGTGTGGGACACTGTCTCGTTCAGCCGCGGCCTGTTCGGCAAGCCGAAGAACCCGGCCTATATCGAGAAGATTCTGAAAGAGCTGTCGCTGTGGGACAAGAAGGACAACAAGATCCTCACTTTATCCGGTGGCATGAAGCGCCGCGTGCTGATCGCCAAGGCGTTGTCGCATGAGCCGCAGGTGCTGTTCCTCGATGAGCCGACCGCCGGCGTCGATGTCGAATTGCGCAAGGACATGTGGCAGGTGGTGCGCAATCTGCGCGATGCCGGTGTCACCATCATTCTGACCACGCATTACATCGAAGAAGCCGAGGACATGGCCGACCGCATCGGCGTCATCAGCAAGGGCGAGATCATTTTGGTCGAGAACAAGGTCGAGCTGATGCGCAAGCTCGGCAAGAAGCAGTTGACGCTGCATTTGCAGAAGCCG
The DNA here is from genome assembly GCA_030655215.1 of Pseudolabrys sp. Lineage (GTDB taxonomy): Bacteria > Pseudomonadota > Alphaproteobacteria > Rhizobiales > Xanthobacteraceae > Pseudolabrys. Next base: position 21,887 of record JAURVZ010000014.1, read on the forward strand.
CTTGACGCCGTGCCGGCCGAACTCGCGGCGCACAAGCTTGAGCTCGCCGACAATGGCAATGAGCTGGTATTCACCTATGACACGTCGGCCGAGCGCACCGGCGTCACTGCACTGCTGAGCGATCTCGCCCGCCTTGAAATCCGTTTCCGCGATCTGCAGACCACGCAGAGTTCGCTGGAGGATATTTTCATCGGCCTTGTGCACAACAGCGCGGGGGCCGCAGCATGAACCAGGCCATCAACACCCACGCCATCATCGCCATCTACAAGTTCGAAATGGCGCGCACTTTGCGCACCGTCTGGCAGAGCATCGTCTCGCCGGTCATTTCGACCTCGCTGTATTTCGTCGTGTTCGGCGCAGCGATCGGCTCGCGCATCACCGAGATCGAGGGCATCCCCTACGGCGCCTTCATCGTGCCCGGCCTGATCATGTTGATGTTGCTGACGCAGAGCACCATGAACGCGTCATTCGGCATCTATTTCCCGCGCTTCACCGGCACGATCTATGAACTGCTGTCGGCGCCAGTGTCGTCCTTTGAGATTGCCTGCGGCTTCGTCGGCGCGGCGGCGACCAAGTCGATCATTCTGGGATTGATCATTCTGGCGACGTCCTGGCTGTTCGTGCCGATGCAGATCGCCCATCCGTTCTGGATGCTCGGCTTCCTGGTGCTGACCGCGATCACCTTCAGCCTGTTCGGCTTCATCATCGGCATCTGGGCCGACGGTTTCGAGCAGTTGCAGATCATCCCGCTGCTGATCATCACGCCGCTGACCTTCCTCGGCGGCACCTTTTACTCGACGCACGTCCTGCCGCCCTTCTGGCAGACCGTGACCTTGTTCAACCCTGTCGTGTACCTGATTAGCGGTTTCCGCTGGGCTTTCTTCGAGGTGTCGGATGTCAGCCCGTGGGTCAGCCTGGCCATGACGCTGCTGTTCATGGTGATGTGCGTGGTCACCATCTGGTGGATCTTCAAATCCGGCTACCGGCTGAAGAAATAGCGCCTTAAGTCTCATGGAACTCTAGGCATGGCCGGGCATTGAAAGCCTGAGCTATTGCAATGCAACAGGGGCGCTTGGCGCGCGCCCCCTGAATTTAGCGCCCCGGTGGAGTTTCCTCGTGAATCGGCGACAATTTCTCTCAACATCGGCCGCGGTGCCGATCGTTGCGTCCGCATCTTATGGCATTGGCAGCGCCTGGGCGGCCAATCCGCCGGCGCCTGCGCCCACCGACGCGCCGTTCGATCCCTCCGTTGTGCGCCAGATTGCCCGCGAACTGGCGACCAAGCCCTATGTCGCGCCGTTGACGGCCCTGCCGGACAATCTCAAGGATCTCGATTACGACAAATACCGCAAAATCCGCTTCGCGCCGGACAAGGCTTTGTGGCGCGACGAGAAACTGCCGTTCCAGATCCAGCTTTTTCACCGCGGCTTCTTCTATTCCAACCGCGTTGACATCCACACGGTCGCCAAGGGCCGCGCGACGCCGATCAAGTATTCGACCAGCCTGTTCACTTTCGAAGGCCTGACGCCGCCGCCGGCCGATGCCGATCTAGGCTTTGCCGGCTTTCGCATTCACGCGCCGATGAACCGGCCGGACTATTTCGACGAGGTCACCGTCTTCCTGGGCGCCAGCTATTTCCGCGCTGTCGCCAAGGGACAGAGCTACGGCCTGTCGGCGCGCGGACTGGCGCTTAACACCGCCGATCCGAAGGGCGAGGAATTCCCGCTGTTCAAGACGTTCTGGATCGAGACGCCGGACGCGCGCGCCAATTCGATCGTTGTGCACGCCATTCTCGACAGCAAGTCGGCGGCGGCGGCCTACCGCTTCACCATCCGCCCCGGTGCCACCACGGTTCATGACGTCGAAATGACGTTGTACCCGCGCACCGATGTCGCCGAGCCCGGCATTGCGCCGATGACCAGCATGTTCTTCTTCGACGCCAATGACCGAAAGGATGTCGACGACTTCAGGCCGGCGGTTCATGATTCCGACGGCCTCGCCATCCGCAACGGCCACGGCGAAAATTTGTGGCGCGTGCTGACCAATCCGCGCGATCTGCAGATCTCAAGTTTCTACGATAGCAATCCGCGCAGCTTCGGCCTGCTCCAGCGCAAGCGCGAATTCAAATATTACGAAGATCTCGAGTCGCATTTCGAGAAGCGGCCGAGCCTGCGCGTTGAGCCGATCGGCGATTGGGGCGCCGGCGAAGTGCGCCTTGTCGAGATCCCGACCAATAACGAAGTGCACGATAATATCGTCTCATACTGGCGCCCGAAGGACCCGCTGAAAGCCAAAGGCGAATACGCCTTCACCTACCGTTTGCATTGGGGCGTGGGCGAGAAACTGCCGCTAGCTGAATTCAAGACGACGCGTTCGGGCTCTGCCGGCGACAACCGCCTGTTCGTTCTCGATATCACCGGTGAAAATCTCAAGGACATAAAGCCGGAAACCGTGCGTGGCCTCGTCACCACGAACTTTGGCAAGATCGAGAATGTCGTCTCGCAGCCTAATTCTGAATCCGGCGGCTGGCGGCTCAGCTTCAATCTCAATCCGGAGAGCAAGCCGGTTGTTGAGCTGCGCGCCCAGTTGATGCAGGCCGAAGAGCCGCTCAGCGAGGTCTGGGTCTATCGATGGACGCCGTAACCCCGCCTGCGGTGTCCTTCCTGCCGTCAGAAGCGGCGCTCGATATGCCGGTGCAAGACTTGCGGAAATCCGCAGGCGCGCCGCCGATTGCCGTCAAGCCGACAGCGCTGGTGCTGCGCCGCCTTCTGGTGTTCCTCGGCACGGCAGCCGGCACGCTTTTCGGTGCCGACCAGATGTATCTGGTGCTGTCGGTGTCCGGCCTGACAATACTCGAAAGCATCGTGCTGATGCTTTTCGTCGTGCTGTTTGCCTGGGTCGCGTTTTCCTTCATTAGCGCGCTGATTGGTTTCGTGCTGACCTTGTTCGGCCAGGACGGCGCGCTCGACATCGAAGCGCACGGCCCGCTGCCGCCCCTGAGCAACCGCCACGCTTTGCTAGTGCCGACCTATAACGAAACGCCGAGCCGCCTGTTCGCCCGTTTGCAGGCAACGTACGAGTCCGTTGCCGAAAGCGGCCGCCTCGATCATTTCGATTTCTATGTGCTAAGCGACACCACCGACCCGGACATCTGGGTTCATGAGGAGGCGCAATTCCTGGCGCTGCTCGAACGCACGCAAAGCACACGCATCTTCTATCGCCATCGTCGCGAGAACACCGCACGCAAGGCCGGTAATATCGGCGACTGGGTCGAACGCTTCGGCGGCCATTACGAAAGCATGGTCATTCTCGACGCCGACAGTCTGATGACCGGCGATATCATCGTCCGCATCACATCGGCCATCGAGCGCAACGCGCATGTCGGCCTGATCCAGACGCTGCCGATCATTGTCAATGCGCGCAGCCTGTTCGGCCGTTTGCAACAATTCGCCGGCCGGCTGTACGGCCCGATGCTGGCGCGCGGCATTGCCTGGTGGTTCGGCCCTGAGAGCAATTACTGGGGCCACAATGCCGCGATCCGCGTCAAAGCCTTCGCCGCGCATGCCAGCCTGCCGACCTTGAGCGGCCGCAAGCCGTTCGGCGGCCACATCATGAGCCACGATTTCGTCGAGGCCGCGTTGATGCGCCGCGCCGGCTGGGCCATTGTCATGGCGCCGGGCCTGCTTGGCGGCTACGAAGAAACGCCGCCATCGATGACCGAATTCGCCGCGCGCGACCGGCGCTGGTGCCAGGGCAATTTGCAGCATCTCAAGGTGCTGCCGGCGCGCGGCCTGCACTGGATGTCACGCCTGCATTTCATGACCGGCATCGGCTCGTACATTACTGCGCCGCTGTGGCTGATCTTCCTCGTCACCGGCATCTTGATTTCATTGCAGGCGCACTTCATCCGGCCGGAGTATTTCCCGAAAGGCTTCTCGCTGTTTCCGCAGTGGCCGGCGGAAGATCCGATCCGCGCCGCCTGGGTGTTCACCGTGACGATGAGCATTCTCATCGCGCCGAAGCTGCTGGCCTGGATCGCCCTGCTGTTTCATAGCAAGGAGCGGCGCGGCTTTGGCGGCGCCATCATGACCTTGTTCAGCATCATCATCGAAGTCTTCCTGTCGGCGCTGATCGCGCCGGTAATGATGCTGTTTCAGTCATCGGCGGTGGCCGGCGCCCTGCTCGGCAATGATGCCGGCTGGCAGGTGCAACGCCGCGATGACGGCAGCCTGCCTTTTTCGGAATTGTTGCACCGCTACGGCCGGCTGACCTTGATCGGCCTAGTGCTCGGCGCCGCGGCTTACGCCGTGTCGCTGTCGCTCTTCCTCTGGATGACGCCGGTGATTGTCGGCCTGCTGCTGGCCATGCCCCTGGCGGCGATCACCGCGCGCTCTGACATCGGCGTCTGTTTGCGCAAGATGCGGCTTCTGGTCGTGCCGGAAGAACGCGAGCCGCCGACCATCCTGACCCGCGCCAATGAACTGACGCTCACTTTGCCCGATGACACCGCCGCACTCGGCGCTTTGTTGCGGGGCAATGCCACCCTCGCGCAGGCGCATCTGAACGCGATTGACCCGCCGAAGGAGCGCAAGCGCGGCCACGTCGACGTCGATCTCGTCGTTGCCAAGGCCAAGATGGCGGAGGCCGGCACGCTGGACGAAACGCTTGCGCTCCTCTCGCCGCGCGAGAAGCGGGCGCTGTTGGGTGATCGCGCGGCGTTCGAGCAATTACTGGTCTTGCCGTCGGCGTAGTCGCTTACTTCTCCGCCAAGGCGTGCAGGATGCGCGCCCAGGAGCGGATGCCCTTGTGATAGCACGTGAGGTCGAACTTCTCGTTCGGCGAATGCACCCGGTCGTCGTCGAGCGCGAAGCCCACCAGTAGCGAGTCCATGCCGAGCACGCTCTTGAAATCGGCAACGATCGGGATCGAGCCGCCGGCGCCAACCGCCACCGCTTTCTTACCCCACTCTTCGCCCAGCACGGTGCGTGCCTTGTTCAGCGCCGGATTGTCAAACGACAATTGCAGCGCCGCCGCGAGGCCGAAATTGCCGAACTCAACCGAGCAATCCGACGGCAAGCGATCCTTGACGAATTTGCGGAAGCCGTCGCGGATCTTTTCCGGATCCTGATCGCCAACCAGGCGGAACGACACTTTGGCCGACGCCTCGCCGGGAATAACGGTCTTGGCCCCTTCGCCGGTATAGCCGCCGATAATGCCGTTGATCTCGGCAGTCGGCCGCGTCGTGACCAGTTCGATCAGCATGCGATCATTTTCGCCGGACGGAATCTTCAGGCCGATCGGGCCTAAGAATTTCTCAGACGTCAGGCCGAGACTCTTGAGGTCGGCCTTGATGTCGTCCGGCAGGTCATGCACGCCGTCATAGAAGCCGGGAATGGTAACGCGGCCATTGTCGTCCCACATCGCCCCTAAGATCTTGGCGAGCAGCCGGATTGGGTTCTGCGCCGCGCCACCGAACACGCCGGAGTGCAGATCGCGGTCGGCGCAAGTGATCTTGATGTCCTCGTAGACCAATCCGCGCAGCGAGGTGGTTACGGCCGGGGTCTTGGCGTCCCACATCGCCGTATCGCAGACCAAAGCGAGGTCAAGCTTGAACTCCTCGGCATTGTCCTTGACGAAGGCGAACAGACTTTTCGAACCGCATTCTTCCTCACCCTCGATCATGGTCGTGATCGAGAGCGGCAGTGAGCCGGTGACCGCTTTGTAGGCCCGGCACGCCTCGATAAAGGTCATTGCCTGCCCCTTATCGTCGCAGGCGCCGCGCGCAACGATGATCTTGCGGCCATCCGGCAAGGTTTCGATACGCGGCTCGAAGGGCGGCGTCTTCCAGAGATTGAGCGGATCGACCGGCTGCACGTCGTAGTGCCCATAGAACAGCACGCGCGGCCCGGTGGCGCCCTTCGCGGTCGCGCCATTCGACTTGGCGACGACAACAGGATGTCCCTTTGTCGGCCGCACCGTCGCGTCAAAGCCAATCTCGGTCAGATCGGCGGCAACATGCTCCGCGGCGGCGACGCACTGGTCGGCAAATGCGGGATCGGTCGAGATCGAGGCAATGCGGAGCAGCGCAAACAGCCGCTCGACGCTTTGGTCAATGTCCTGATCGATGCGGGCGAGAACCGCGTCAAGTGTGCTCATTGTCTGGTTCCTTTTCAATTCTGGATATACGCTAGCAATGTGCGCGTGGCATTAAAAGCGGCGCTTTGCGATGAAAACGGTCTTTAAATGCTCCCGTTCAGGCACTTTTAAGCAACATCACTCCCGTGTGCCGTAGCGCTCGAATAATACCAAACGTAGTACTACCCAATCGCGCTTTCTATGTATAGAAACCGCGGCTCTGAAATGAGCAGCACCGATGTGATGTGCGTCACAGTTTGTGTATTGCTTTCCGCCTAGAAGATTTTATGAGCAAAACTACTGAACGACGACAAACACGAAACGTAGTCACGCTTCATGCTTGTCATCCGCGTCAGCCGCGGTCAGTATGTTTTGCAACCCGCCGCCAGTGCGGGACCGTGAGGGGCTCATGAACGAATTGATCGACCGTCTCGTTGCCAATGTTGGCATCGATAAAGCTGCCGCCGAGAAATCCGTCGGCATCATTCTCGACTTCCTCAAGAAGGAAGGTCCTCCCGACAAGGTCCAGGAGTTGATCAGCAAGCTGCCCGGCGCCGAGGCGCTGATCGCGGCGCAGGCTGGCGAGAGCGGCGGCATGTTCGCCATGGGCGGCCTGATGGGCGCCGGCACCAAGATGATGGGTGCGGGCCTTAGCATGGGCCAGGTGCAGGGCGTGACCAAGGAAGTCATCGCCTATGCCCGCGAAAAGGCCGGCGAAGACACGATCGGCGAGATCGTCGGCGCCATTCCGGGCCTCAGCCAGTTCGTCTAACCGGCGTCCGCCGGTCCATTTCATAAATTCCAGAGCTTTAGAAGAAGGCAGGAGACCCCGTATGTCCTATCCCATCACCGATATCGGAGGGATCGATGGCGAAGCCGCCAAGACCCTGAAATCGGTAGGGATCCGGACCACGGACAGGCTCCTCGAAGCCGCGCGGACCGTGAAGGGCCGCAAGGAGCTCGCCGAAAAGACCGAGATCGACGAGAAGCAGTGGCTGTGCTGGGCCAACTACGCCGACCGCATGCGCGTGCGCGGCATCAGCAAGGAATATTCCGAGCTGCTGCACCATGCCGGCGTCATCACGATCAAGGAACTGCAGTATCGCAATCCGGCCAACCTCGCCAAGGCGATGGCGGAAGCCAACCGAAAGCGCAAGCTGGTGCGCTTTCTGCCCTCCGAGAAGGTTGTCGAGCGCTGGATCGAGCACGCCAAGAAACTGCCGCTGAAGATTTCGTACTAAGTAATCCGTCACCTGAGGTGCGCGCCACTTGGCGCGCCTCGAAGGGCGACGGTCCGGCTGCTTGACTCCCCTCCGCCGACCGCGCAAAGCGACCGGCCATGACACCTGCCCCCTCAGCCACGACGGCCAATCCGGACACGCTCGCGGCGTTGCTGACGCGCGGTCGGCCGCTGGTCATGGGCATTCTCAATGTGACGCCGGATTCCTTTTCCGACGGCGGCAAGTTCTCCGATCCGACGCACGCTGTTGCGCATGCCAAGGAAATGGCAGCGCAAGGCGCCGACATTCTCGACATCGGCGCTGAATCCACCCGCCCCTATGGCGGCAACAAACCGGTTTCGGCCAATGATGAACTCGACCGGCTGAAGCCTGTGCTGCCGGAAGTGGCCAGGCTCGGCCTGCCGCTGTCCATCGACACGCTCAAGGCCGATGTCGCCGCCTGGGCGCTCGACAATGGCGCGACTATCGCCAACGATGTCTGGGGCTTGCAACAGGATCCCGACATGGCGACGGTAGTGGCCAAGCGCGGCGTGCCGCTCATCGCCATGCATAATCGCACAAGCGTCGACGCCGGCATCGATATCGTCGCCGATGTGCTCGCCTTCTTCGCCCGCACCTTGGAGATCGCCGCGCAGGCCGGCATTGCGCGGGAGAACATTGTGCTCGACCCCGGCATCGGCTTTGGCAAGACGCCGGAGCAGAGCATGATCTGCCTCGGCCGCCTCGCCGCGTTTCACAAATTCGGTCTGCCGCTGCTGGTCGGCGCCTCGCGCAAGCGTTTCATCGCATCGGTCACCCCGTCGGAGCCGACCCAGCGCATCGGCGGCTCGATCGCCAGCCACCTGATTGCCGTTGCCGCTGGCGCTTCGATTGTGCGTGTGCATGATGTGGCCGAGACCGTGCAGGCGCTGCGCGTCAGCGCCGCCATTCAGGCTGCGGGTAAAGAACCACAATGAACGACCGCATTTTCATCCGGGGTCTGTCGATGCACGCCTATCACGGCGTCATGGCGCATGAGGCCAAGGTCGGCCAGACCTTCACCATCGATCTTGACCTCGATATCGACCTGTCCGACGCGGCGCGCTCCGACAAGGTCAAGGACACTGTGTCCTATGCCGATGTCGCCGATTGCGCGACCGAAGCCTTCAACGCCAGGCGCTTCAAGCTGATCGAAGCCGCTGCCGGCTCCATTGCCGACGCCATCCTGGCAGGCTTTGCGCGCGTGCGCAGTGTCGCGGTGACGATCCACAAGCCGCATGCGCCGATTGCCGCGACCTTCAGTGATGTCGGCGTCACCATTGTGCGCGCCCGGCAAAAACCGAAGCCATGACCGAGGCGTTTCTGGCGCTGGGTGGTAATGTCGGCAACAGCCGCGCCATTCTCGACCGCGCCGTGCAGCTTCTGTGCGACGGCAAGGACGTGCGGCTGACCGCGCGCTCGTCCGACTATGCGACGCCGCCCTGGGGCTTCAAATATCAACCGCCTTTCATCAACCTGTGCATCGCCGTCGAGACGATTTTGGCGCCGCGCGACCTGCTGGCGCGCGGACAGGAGGTCGAATTGAAGCTCGGCCGCGACCGCGCGCATGAGAAGCGCTGGGGACCGCGCACCTGCGACATCGACATCATTGCCTATGGCGACCTGACGCTCGACGAGCCGGGCTTGATCCTGCCGCATCCGCGGCTTTTCGAGCGCGCTTTCGTCCTGCTGCCACTGGCCGAGATCGCCGGCGACCGCGTCATCGCCGGTCAGAAGCTGAACGAGGCGCTGGCAACGGTCGACAGGGCCGGAATCGAGCGGTTGCCACCGCTCGGCTGACCGGGCAATTTGGCCCCATGAGTGACCACCTTTCCCTCGCCGCCGAATTTCCCGCCAACGACGCTGCCGAATGGCGCAAGCTGGTCGATGCCGCGCTGAAAGGTGCCTCTTTCGAGAAGAAACTGGTCAGCCAGACCTATGACGGCCTGCGCGTCGAGCCACTGTACGAGCGCGCCGCCGGCGTCGAGCCGGTTGCCGGCCGTCCGGCCGGTGCGGCGTGGACGATCCAGCAGCGCGTCGACCATCCCGATCCGATTGCCGCCAATGCCGAGGCGCTGCACGACCTTGAAAACGGCGCGACCGGGCTGTCGCTCGTCATTGCCGGCAGCGTCGGTAGCTACGGCGGCTACGGCTTAGACGGTTCGGAAGCGGCGATCGCCAAAGCGCTTCAGGATGTCTGGCTCGACGCCATTGTCATCGACACCGAACTGAGCGCGCAGGCCCGAGACGCCGGGCTCAACCTCGCAAAGGTGATCAAGGCGCGCGGCATCGATCCCGCGAAGACAAACATTCGGTTCGGCCATGATCCGCTCGGCCTGATGGCCCGCAACGGCGTCGCGCCGCGGCCATGGAGCGACACCGCGCCGCTGCTCGCCGGCATGGTCAGCGATCTGGCGTCGCAAGGCTTCAAGGGCCCCTTCGCCGTCGCCGATGGCCGCCCGGTGCACGCCGCCGGTGGCTCGGAAGCGCAGGAACTGGCCTTCGTCATCTCGAACGCCATCGCTTATTTGCGCATGTTCGAGGAGTCCGGCATCGCGCTCGATGAAGCGCGCAAGATGATCTACTTCCGGCTCACCGCCGACGCCGACGAATTTCTCAACCTCGCCAAATTCCGTGCCTTGCGGAAACTCTGGGCGCATGTCGAACAGGCCAGCGATCTCACGCCGCAACCGGCCATCGTCACCGCCGAGACCGCATGGCGCATGATGACGACGCGCGATCCTTACGTGAACATGTTGCGCACCACAGTCGCCATCACCGCGGCAGGCCTCGGTGGCGCCGACGCCGTCACCGCGCTGCCCTTCTCCATTGCGCGCGGCCTGCCCGACCGCTTCGCCCGCCGCGCCGCGCGTAACCAGCAACTCGTGCTGCTGGAAGAATCCAATCTGTTCCGCGTCGCCGATCCGGCCGCCGGCTCTGGCGCCATTGAGGCACTGACGACGCAAATGGCGCAGAGCGCCTGGGCGCTGGTGCAGGAAATCGAAGGCGCCGGTGGCGCGGCACAAGCGATCGAGCAAGGCTTGTTGCAGGCGCAGGTCGCGCGCGTGCGCGAAGAACGCGAGAAAAGCATTGCCCGCCGCAAGGAAGCACTGACCGGCACCAGCGATTATCCCAATCTGACCGAGGCCAGCGTAAAGGTGCTCAACGTGCCGCGGGTCACGGTGCCACCGCTGCCGCCGGCTTTGACCTTCGACACCTTGCCGCTGATGCGCCTCTCCGAACCGTTCGAGGCGCTGCGCGATGCCTCCGACAAGGCGGCCGCCAGGACCGGCGCGCGGCCGAAAGTGTTTCTCGCCACGCTCGGCAAGCTCGCCGACTTCACCCCGCGCGCCATGTTCGCCAAGAGCTTCTATGAGGCCGGCGGCATCGAAGCGACCGCCAGTGACGGCTTCAAGGAACAAGCGGAAATGGTCGCCGCGTTCAGGAAGTCAGGCGCAAGACTCGCCTGCCTATGCGGCTCTGACGCTGTTTATGCCGAACAGGCTGTTGCCGCCGCCAAAGCGCTGCGCGAGGCGGGTGCCTTGGTTCACCTCGCAGGCCGACCCGGCGAACTGGAAGCCGCGCTGGCGGACGCCGGCGTTGGAACCTACGTATTTACCGGCAGCAATGTGCTTTCGACCTTGCAGGCCGCTCATGATAGTCTGGGGTTGTCATGAGCCAGCTTCCTGACTTCACCACTGTCGATTTCGCCGATACGCCTATTCCGGCTGGCGCTGACTCGACGCCGCCGTGGATCACGCCGGAAGCCATCCCGGTGAAGCCGGTCTATGGCGAAGCCGATCTCAAAGGCATCGACTTCCTCGAGACCTATCCCGGCAAGACGCCTTACCTGCGCGGGCCGTATCCGGCCATGTACGTGGCGCAGCCTTGGACCATCCGGCAATATGCCGGCTTCTCGACCGCCGAAGATTCAAACGCCTTCTACCGTCGCAACCTCGCCGCCGGGCAGAAGGGCTTGTCGATCGCCTTCGATCTCGCCACGCATCGCGGCTATGACTCGGATCATCCGCGCGTGTCGGGCGATGTCGGCATGGCCGGTGTCGCCATCGACTCCATCTACGACATGCGCACGCTTTTCTCCGGCATCCCGCTCGACAAGATGAGCGTGTCGATGACGATGAACGGCGCGGTACTGCCGGTGTTGGCGCTCTATATCGTCGCTGGTGAAGAACAGGGCGTACCGCACAAGAAGCTGTCGGGCACGATCCAGAACGACATTCTCAAAGAATTCATGGTGCGCAACACCTATATCTATCCGCCCGGCCCTTCGCTGCGCATCATCTCCGACATCTTCGCCTATACGTCTGCCGAGATGCCGAAGTTCAACTCGATTTCGATTTCCGGCTATCACATGCAGGAAGCCGGCGCGACGCAGGACCTTGAGCTTGCTTACACGCTCGCCGACGGCGTCGAATATGTCCGCACCGGCTTAAAGGCGGGGCTGACCATTGATCAGTTCGCGCCGCGCCTGTCCTTCTTCTGGGCAATCGGCATGAATTACTTCATGGAGATCGCCAAGCTACGCGCCGCGCGCATGATCTGGGCCAAGCTGATCAAGCCGTTCAACCCGACCGATGCGCGCTCGCTGTCGCTGCGCACGCATTGCCAGACATCGGGCTGGTCGCTGGCTGCGCAGGATGTCTTCAACAATGTGCCGCGCACCATGATCGAGGCAATGGCGGCGACGCAGGGCCAGACCCAGTCCCTGCACACCAATGCGCTTGATGAAGCCTTGGCGCTGCCGACTGATTTTTCCGCACGCATCGCCCGCAACACGCAGATCGTCTTGCAGCAGGAAGCCGGCGCCACCCGCATTGTCGATCCGTGGGGCGGCTCCTACTACGTCGAGAAGCTGACCTATGATCTCGCCGCCAAGGCCTGGGCGCATATCGAGGAAGTCGAAGCGCTCGGCGGCATGACCAAGGCGATCGAAGCCGGCATTCCCAAGCTGCGCATCGAGGAAGCCTCAGCCAAGACGCAGGCGCGCATCGATGCCGGCGTGCAGTCGGTGATCGGCGTCAATAAATACCAGCCGACCGATGAAGCGCCGATCGATGTTCTCAAGATCGACAACACCGCTGTGCGGCAAATGCAGCTCGACAAGCTCGCGCGCCTGCGCGCCGAACGCGATCCGGTGGCGCTCAAGGAAGCACTCGACGCGCTGACCCGCGCCGCCAGCGGCAATGGCAATCTTCTGGCGCTGGCGGTCGATGCGGCGCGCGCCAAGGCGACCGTCGGCGAAATCTCGATGGCGCTGGAGAAGGTTTATGGCCGCCACACCGCCACGATCAAATCGATTACCGGCGTCTATAAGCGGGAGGTCGGCGTGAACAAAATCGTCGAGCGGGTGCGCGTTGCTGTCGAAGGCTTCGAGGCCGCCGAAGGCCGCCGCCCGCGCCTGCTGGTCGCCAAGATCGGCCAGGACGGCCATGACCGCGGCCAGAAGGTGATTGCCTCGGCCTTTGCCGATCTCGGCTTTGACGTCGATATCGGGCCGTTGTTCGCGACGCCTGAGGAAGCGGCGCGTCAGGCGGTCGAGAATGACGTGCATGTTCTCGGCGTCTCGTCGCTCGCCGCAGCGCATCTGTCGCTGGTGCCTGAACTGAAGAAACAACTGGCCGCGCAAGGCCGCGACGACATTATGATCGTGGTCGGCGGCGTTGTACCGCCGCAGGATTACGAGGCGCTGATGAAGTCCGGCTGCGAGGCGATCTTCCCGCCCGGCACGGTGATCGCCGAAGCAGCCGAGAAACTGCTGAAAACGTTGCATCATCGACTTGGCCACGACCAGCAGGCGGCGGAATGAATCTCAGCGTCAAGTTTGCCGCCCTGCTGATTTCCGTTTTCATTGCCGCACCGGCGCTGGCACAGGACAAGGCAAGCGAGCCGAAGCCGACGGTGTCGTTCAAGAACCGCGCCATTGAAGCAACGATCATTGTCGACGACACGCTGAAAGCGAATCCCGGGTTTTACGATAATTTGCTGGCCGAGGGTCGCCGCGAAATGACCAAGCGGCGCGCCGAGGCCGACGCGGCCTACAAGGACGATGCGGCGAACTTCGATGGCCGGCGCTACAGCTTCGACCGCAAATATACCGGGCGCTCCGTCGCCGGCCGCTTTGTCAGCGTATTGCGCGCCGACTATTACAACACGCTCGGCGCCCATCCGAACCGCGAATACAATACTATCCTGTGGGACCTAGAGGCGAAGAAGCGCATCGGCATTCGCCCGCTGTTCAAGGAGACCGCCGATAACGGTCCGGCTCTGACGACGATTGCCAAGGCCATTCGCGATGGGCTGGTCGCTGAGAAGAAGACGCGGGAGACGGACAAGCCGAATGACCCGGATCTCGACACGATCAAACCAAAGCTGCTTGAACTCGCGCCACTGCTGCTGGCGCCATCGACCGAGGCGAAGAAGAGCAGCGGCCTGATCGTCTACTTCTCGCCTTATATGGTCGGCTCCTATGCCGAAGGCGACTACACCATCTTCGTGCCATGGACGGCATTCAAGGATCATCTCTCGCCGGAAGGCGCGGCGGTGTTCGGCGGCGACCGCCCGCCCGGAGACGACAAGAGCGACTAAGACCGGGAGGTGTTTCCGGCGGACGGATGTGATATATTCGCCCCATGACCGTCACCGCCGAGCTCAGCCGCGACGATATCATTGCCAAGCTGCGACCGCTTGAAGCGGAACTGCGCAAACGCGGCATCACCAGCCTCTCCATTTTCGGCTCACGTTCGCGCGGCGATGCCCGGCCAGACAGCGACCTCGATGTGCTGGTGGATATCAATCCCGATGTCGAATTTTCTCTGTTCGATCTGGTCCGCGTTCAACACCTTGTGCAAGACACCACTGGCCTGGAAGCGCAGGCAACGATCAGCAGCGATATGGACGCACGCTTTGCACAACGAATTTCGGACGACATTCTGAAGGTCTTTTGACGTGCCTCCGACTCTCGGCGATCGGCTTGGACACATCTTGGAGGCCATCGACACGGTGCTGTCGTTGCTCGCCGGGCAGACCGCCTCAGAGCTTTCTAAGGACACAATACGCCGAATGGCGATCGAACGCGGGCTTGAGATAATCTGCGAGGCCTCGCGCCATGTGCCCGATGCCGTCAAAGCGCAAAATGTAGAGATAGACTGGCGAGAAATGCGAGACTTCGGCAACGTCTTGCGCCATGCCTATCATCGCGTTGATCTAGACCGCGTACTCAAGATTGTGACGGCTGACTTGCCACCCCTGCGCAGCTTCGTTGAACAGGTCCTCCGCGAGGAGCAGACGCCATGACGCGTCGCCGCGCACATAAACGTCAAATATTATTTCAGTTGAACGAGCGTCGTCCTGGTTACAGGACCTGATCCGCCAATTCTCGAATTGGCCTGCCATAGTGCGCGCGTTATCTCTGCCCACCGGCACTCTCTCCCACTGGCATGTTACCCGATTGCCAACCCGGATAAGCCGCCCTAACATCAGGTCATAATATGACGCCGGGTCTACCGGCGGCAGAAAGCCGGAAAAATCCGGCACAGGGAGGATACGGAATGACCAAGCTCACTCGGCGTGAATTTGTTGCATCGACCGCGGCTGCGGGCGCGGGCCTTGGATTGGGCCTCAAGCCGGCATCGGCGCAGGCGGCCTATCCGAACCGGCCGATCCAGGTGATCTGCCCGTGGGGCGCCGGCGGCGGCACTGACGCGACCGCGCGCATCGTCGGCTCGCTGCTGGAAAAAGAACTCGGCCAGCCGGTCAACGTCGTCAACCGCACCGGCGGCAACGGCGTCGTCGGCCACACCGCGATCTCGACCGCCACGCCGGATGGCTACACGATCGGCATCATCACCGTCGAAATCGCCATGATGCACTGGGCCGGCCTCACCGAGCTGACGCCGAAGAATTTCACGCCCTTCGCGCTGATGAACGAAGACCCGCCGGGCATCCAGGTCTCGAACGACAGCCCGTACAAGACGGTCAAGGATCTCGCTGAGGCCATCAAGAAGGCGCCGCCCGGCAAGTTCAAGGCTTCGGGCACCGGACAGGGCGGCATCTGGCATCTCGCCTTGGTCGGTTGGATGCAGGCCATGGGCCTGCCGGCCAACCAGGTCGCCTGGGTGCCGTCGAACGGCGCTGCGCCGGCGATGCAGGATCTCGCCGCCGGCGGTCTCGACATGACCACCTGCTCGATCCCGGAAGCCCGCGCCATGATCGACGCCGGCAAGGCGCGCAGCCTCGCCATCATGTCGCCGACGCGCACAGCGCTCTATCCAAATGTGCCCACGCTGAAGGAAGCGATGGACATCGGCTTCACCACCGGCGCGTGGCGCGGCTTTGCCGGACCGAGCGGCGTGCCGGCGGCAATCTCCACCAAGCTCACCGAGTCCTTCAAGAAGATCTATGACTCGAAGGAGTACAAGGACTTCATGGCGTCGCGCGGCTTCGGCACTGTCTGGAACGATGCGGCCGGCTACGCCGCGTTCATGGACAACAGCGACAAGCAAATGGGCGACGCAATGAAGGCGGCCGGTCTGACCAAGGCCTAAAGCCAGCATGCGTCTTTCCGATCGTATCACCGGCGGGTTTCTCGTCATTCTGGGCAGCGGCACGGCTTACGCCGGGTCGCTGCTCCCGCCTGTGCCCGGCCAGCAGGTCGGGCCGAATGTGTTCCCGCTGGTGTGCGGCAGCCTGGTCGCGATTTGCGGCCTGCTGATTGCTCTGAGGGTCGGCGCGCATTTCGAGGAAGAAGCGGAAGCCGATTTCTCCGCCCATGGCGGCGTCATCGAAAGCGAACTGCCGCAAAGCCGGCTGTACAAATTGCGCGTTCTGATCCCGCCGGCGCTGCTGCTGTTCTATGTGCTGGTTGTCGAACGGTTGGGCTTCATACCGACCGCGGCGATCATCGCCTTCGCCGTTGCGGTCACGCTCGGTGCGCGGCTCAAGCTCGCCATTCCGGTCGCGCTGCTCGCGCCGATCGGCGTCCATCTCATCTTCTTCAAGCTACTGCGCGTGCCGTTGCCCGACGGCCTGCTGCCGATGCCCTGGTAGCGACAAGGCCTTTGTAGCGCTTGGCGCTGATACTCAACCGTTGAGGACGATATGGCGGTCTATCTCGAAGCATTCCGGATGGTTTTGGCGCCGGATGTCATCATCGCCATTCTGCTGTCGTCGATCTACGGCCTCGTCGTCGGCTCCCTGCCCGGCCTCTCCGCCACGATGGCGACCGCACTGCTGGTGCCGGTGACGTTCTACCTGTCGCCGATCGCGGCCATTGCCACCATCATCTCCGCGTCCGCCATGGCGATCTTCTCTGGTGACATTCCTGGCGCGCTGCTGCGCATTCCCGGCACGCCCGCTTCCGCTGCCTATACTGATGAAGCCTATGCGATGACGCGCAAGGGCCAGGCCGAACTGGCGCTGGGCGCTGGCCTGTGGTTCTCAGCGTTGGGCGGCATTGCCGGCACCTTGTCGCTGATCGTGCTGGCGCCGCCGCTGGCTGAGATCGCGCTGTCATTCTCGACCTTCGAATACTTCTGGCTAGCACTGCTCGGCCTGATGTGCGCGACGCTGGTGGCGCGCTCGTCACCGGTGAAGGCCATCGCCAGCATGTTGCTCGGCCTGATGGTCACCTGTGTCGGCATGGAGAACCCCGGCGGCATTCCGCGCTTCACCTTCGGCAACACCGATCTGCTTGGCGGCATCGAGGTCATACCCGCGCTGGTCGGCGTCTTCGCCGTGTCGGAAGTGATGCGCGCCATGCTCAGTCCCGAGCCGCCGAAAATGCCGAAGCGCAAATACAACAGCATCATGGCCGGGCAATGGATGCTGACCAAGAAATACTGGCGGCAAATGACGCGCGGCAATTTCATCGGCATCATCATTGGTGTGTTGCCGGGCGCCGGCGCCGACATGGCGGCCTGGGTCAGCTATGCGATGTCGAAGCGATTTTCCAAGGAGCCGGAGAAATTCGGCACAGGTCATCCGGAAGGCCTGGTCGAAGCCGGCGCCAGCAACAATGCCAGCCTCGCCAGCGGCTGGGTGCCGGCGCTGTTGTTCGGCGTACCGGGCGACACCATCACCGCCATCGCCATCGGCGTGCTGTACATGAAGGGCCTCAACCCCGGCCCGACATTGTTCACCGAAAAAGCCTCGAGCATGTATGCGCTCTATATCGTCTTCATTGTCGCCAACATCATCATGATCCCGCTCGGCATTATCATGATCC
The DNA here is from genome assembly GCA_030655215.1 of Pseudolabrys sp. GTDB lineage: Bacteria > Pseudomonadota > Alphaproteobacteria > Rhizobiales > Xanthobacteraceae > Pseudolabrys. The sequence continues at coordinate 39,524 of JAURVZ010000014.1, forward strand.
GCGTCGCTAGCACGGTACTGCGCGCGCCACGCTCGGCCATCCTGCCCGTGATCGTGCTGTGCTGCGCCGTCGGCTCGTTCGCCACCGGCAACAGCCTGTTCGCGGTGCTGACCGTCGCCGCCTTCGGCATCCTCGGCTACGTCATGGAGGCCAACGGCTATCCGGTCGCCGCCATGGTGCTGGGCATCGTCATGGGCACGATGGTGGAGCAGAGCTTCGTCACCTCGCTGATCAAGTCCGACGGCAGCATCCTGCCGTTCTTCGAACGGCCGGTGTCGTCGGTGCTGGCGGCCCTGACCATCGGCGCGCTGGCCTGGCCGGTGCTGTTCTGGCTCTGGCGCACGTTTCAACAGAAGCCCGCAAGCGCCAAGGCCTGAGGCGTGGCCTGAGGCGTGACGGCGCGGCCGCCCGATCTCGATTCCATCAAGCCGAACAGAACGACTGAGCAGCCCCCCGAACAACTTTTTCCGGCGGCCGGACGTGATATAGTCGCACCATGGCCGTCACCACCGAACTCAGCCGCGACGACATTATCGCCAAGCTGCGCCCGCTCGAAGTGGAGCTGCGCAAGCGCGGCATTACCAGCCTTGCCATCTTTGGCTCGCGGTCGCGCGGCGATGCGCGTCCGGACAGCGATCTCGAT